>CAZCLW010000005.1:4530-12244 GCA_964499685.1 uncultured Planctomycetales bacterium | reverse complement strand
TCATCGAATCGATGTCGAGGCCGGAGTCGGTCTCGTCGAGGACCGCGATGCGCGGATTGAGGACAGCCATCTGCAGGATCTCGTTGCGCTTCTTTTCGCCGCCGGAGAAGTCCACATTCACGGCCCGGCTGATGAAACGGTCGTCCATGTCCAGGAGTTTCATTTTGTTGCGGATATATTCGTCGAACTCCAGCGGGTCCATTTCTTCGGCGCCCTGGTGTTTGCAGATCTCGTTGAAGGCGGCGCGCAAGAATACGGACGTGTTGACGCCGGGGATCTCCACCGGATACTGGAAGGCCATGAACAGCCCTTCGCGGGCGCGTTCCTCGGGTTCCAGTTCCAGGAGATTGATCTTCTTGAAATTGACCTCGTAGAGGATTGCGCCGTCGGTCACCTCATATTCCGGGCTGCCCGCAATGATCTTGGAAAGCGTGCTTTTGCCCGACCCGTTAGGGCCCATGATCGCGTGCACCTCGCCGGCGTTGATCGTCAAATTGACGCCCTTTAAGATGGGCACTCCGTTTATTCCTGCGTGTAAATTCTTGATCTCTAGCATGATTTAATCCTTCGTGTTAAGTTTTAGGTGTCAAGTTTTAAGCAAATCGATTTTCACTTATCACTTAACACCTGACACTGTTTTATCCAACACTTCCTTCCAATTTCATCTCCAGCAAGCGCACCGCCTCGACGGCAAACTCCATGGGGAGCTCCTTGAAGACGTCCTTGCAGAAACCGTTGATGATCAGCGACACCGCGCCTTCCATGTCCAATCCCCGTGAGCGCAGGTAAAAAAGCTGTTCGAGGTTGATCTTGGAGGTCGAGGCCTCGTGTTCGAGGACCGCGGAATTGTTCTTTACTTCGATATACGGGAACGTATTGGCGGTGCATTTGTTCCCGACGAGCATGGAATCGCACTGCGAATAGTTGCGCGCGCCGTCCGCCGAGGGCATGACCTTGATCAACCCGCGGTAATTATTATTGGATTCATCGGTCGAGATGCCTTTGGAAACGACCGTGCTTTTCGTGTTCTTGCCGATGTGGATCATCTTGGTCCCGGTGTCGGCCTGCATGCGGTTATTGGTGAGCGCCACCGAATAGAATTTTCCGACGGAATTGTCCCCCTGCAAAATGACGCTCGGGTATTTCCAGGTGATCGCCGCCCCCGCCTCGACCTGCGTCCAGGAAATTTTGGAAGCCTTTCCGGCGCATTTCCCGCGCTTGGTGACGAAATTATAAATGCCGCCTTTTCCTTGCTTGTCGCCGGAATACCAGTTCTGGACGGTCGAATATTTGATCTCGGCGTTGTCCAGCGCGATCAGCTCGACGACGGCCGCGTGCAGCTGGTTCTCGTCGCGCATCGGGGCCGTGCAGCCTTCCAGATAGCTGACAAAGCTCGCATCCTCGGCGATGATGAGGGTCCGTTCGAACTGGCCCGACTCGGCCGCGTTGATACGAAAATACGTGGACAGTTCCAAAGGACATTTGACGCCTTTGGGGATATAGCAGAACGAGCCGTCGCTGAACACGGCGGAATTGAGCGCGGCAAAGAAATTGTCCGTGTACGGAACGACCGAGCCCATGTATTTTTTGACGAGCTCGGGATGATTGTGGATGGCCTCGGTCATGGAGCAGAAAATAACGCCGAGTTTGGCCAGTTCCGACTGGTGCGTTGTCCCGACGGAAACGCTGTCAAAGACCGCGTCCACCGCGACCCCGGTCAGGCGCTTCTGCTCGGTCAGCGGGATGCCGAGGCGTTCAAAAGTCTTGATGAGTTCCGGGTCGACCTCTTTGATGTCTTTGGGGCCGGCCTTTTTCTGCTTGGGGGCGGAATAGTAACTGACCGCCTGGTAATCGATCGGGTCGTAATGGAAGTTCGGCCAATGCGGCTCCTTCATGGTGGTCCAGTGGCGGTAGGCCTTCAGGCGCCATTCGAGCATCCATGCCGGTTCATTCTTCTTCTCCACGATCAAGCGGATCACGTCTTCATTGATGCCCTTGGGTATGCGGTCGGCCTCGATATCCGTGTAAAAACCGTATTTATAGTCACGGCTCGAGAGCGTGTTCTCCTGGATAGTCTTTTCGTTAAGGACTTTTTCTTGGGCTTTGGTCATAAGTCACCTGTAATTATTCACCGGCCGGTTCTTTGCCGGCAGCGACGGGTTTCAATTTGATGTCTTTCTCGGCCTGATGGCGCGACTGGATGAGCTCGCTCACCATGAGCGTGCGGAACATCTTGCTGAGACGCTCATTGAGGTTGAGCATCGGGCCGATCACGCTGCAGGAAGCGGTCAGCTCGCAGTGGGAATAATCGCCGTGAAAACAGTTGGCGATCTCGATCGGGCCGGTGATCATGTCGGTCAGGTCCGACAAGGGGATCTTGGACAGGTCCTTGATGATCTGGTACCCGCCGTGGGCCCCTTGTTCGGCGCGCAGGATCCCGTGCTGGGCCATGATCTGCAGGACGCGCGACGTCGGATCGAACGGCGTGTGGTAAATGTCGCAGATCTCTTTGGCCGTCGAGAGCTGTCCCTGCGTCTTTGCGCTCATGTACTTGAGCGCGATCAGGGCGTATTCGATTTTACGGTTGATCTTAAACATAGTTTTAAGTTTTCGGTGTTACGTTTTAAGTAAAATCAATTCATAACGGATGCGCTTAGTTTATACAGCATCTTACATATTTGCGTGCACTTGTCTCGCAGGTCTTCTTCTTTATTTTTGTCAATTTGCATCTGGAGAACCGCGAGGCTTATCATCGGAATACATTCCCGCGCAGAATCAAATGCATAATTATAAAATTGTATCTTGGCTTTACTGCTCTTGCGGCTTCCTTCCGCTATATTGTTGCATATTGACAATGATGCGCGTCTGAACTGATCTCCCAGAGAATACTGTATTTCTCTTGAAAAGTTTTTTGAAACATTAAAGACTTCGTGGGTGAATTTTAGTGCTTTTTGGTAAACCTCTAATCTTTCAAAATCGAATTCATACCTTTCGCTGTTCATTTACCCTTTCCGGGGAAATCGAGTTTGGCCGTAACTTGACACGTGAAACTTGATACTTAAAACTATGTTTTCAATTCCGCAGGTATCTCATCGATCTTGGCCGCGAGAATAAAATCATTTTCCGACAATCCGCCCACGGCGTGCGTGCTCAGCTCAATACGGAGTTTCCTGTACCCGGTCAAATGCACGTCGGGGTGATGGTCCTCGCTCTCGGCGATCTCGGCGACTTTGTTGATAAAACGCACCGCCGCCATGAAATTTTTCATGTTCAGTTCTTTGGAGATGAGCTTTCCGTCGGAATTCAAATTCCACCCGGAAATTTGCTGTAAATATTCCTTGGCCTCGGCGGCCGTCAGCGGTTTTCCCATGCCTTCGCAGGGCTGGCATTTCTTTTGGATCAAGGTATTGGTCTTCATAGGCGTTACCCCCCGGCTAATTCGACCACGATCTCCGGATTGTATTCATCCCTGAGGATATTTTCAATGGCCTTGAGCGTTCCCATGGACGAGCTCGGGCAGGACCCGCAGGCGCCTTGATAATTCACTTTGAGCACGTTTCCGGCGAGCTCGACGATGTCCAGGTCCCCTCCGTCCATCTGCAGCGCCGGACGGATGGTCTGGTCGAGAATGGCATTGATCTTTTCCAGGTCGGGACTGTTGCCGGCGGCCACCGGTTTCGGGGCCTCCGCCACCTTGAAATTCGGATCATGGTCTTTGATTTTTTCCAGGATCGTTTTGCGCACTTTCTCTTCCAGGACTTCCCAGTCGCCTTCACCGTTTTGCGTGACCGTGATGTAGTTGTCGAAAAAGTAAACTTCGCTCACATGTTCGATGGTAAAGATGGCCTGGGCCAGGGGATTGTCCTTGCATTCTTCCGCGCTGCGGTAAGTGACCTTTCCGTCAGTCCGGACCGGAATGTTCAGGACGAATTTTAAAGCATTCGGATTGGGTGTGCTTTGTATTTGTAATCGGATGTCCATGTTTTGTCCTTCTAAGTTATTTTTTGACATATTTCGGAGTGCCCTTCTAATATAAGTATAGTACTCGAATACACATTTTTGTCAAGTAAATACTTCGGATTATGACGTATTTAACTAAGCCCTTGAAGGACAGCCATTTAGGTCAGTAGATGGCGGTTGACCACATATTCCGCGAAAGGAAAAGCGCACGTAAAAGCCGGTGAAACGGCGTTCAAAATGTGCAGGCTTTTTCCATCCCCTTCCACCACAAAATCCTGCACCAGCTCCAGGGTCTTTTTATTCAAGAGCTGGGCCCGTATCCCGGGCTGGGTAAATTCCGTAAAACCTTCGGGATCGATGTGCTGCACCATTTTGGCGGCCAGCTTGATGAAATGATCGCGGTTATATTTTTTTATTTCCTCGTTGGCCAGCTCGCGAAAATTGAAGGCATTGGTCAAAAACAGTTTGGCCTCGTAATAACCGATCGAGCATAATTCCTCCAGGCTGAAATTTTCCCATTGGCCGTAATTTTCGCGCCAGAACGCCGGGATCGCGGTCGGGCCGATTTTGATCGTGCCGTCGACCATCTTGGTGAAGTGTACGCCGAGAAAGGGATTTTTCAGGTTGGGCACGGGATAAAGATTCATGCGGACATCGGTTTTGTTCTTCGTATATTTGAGATACAGCCCCTTGAACGGGATGATCGTGTACTTCCCGCCGAAGCCGAAATCCTGGGCGATCTTTTCGGCGTATAAGCCGGCGCAATTGATGATGAACCTTCCGGCGTAATTCCCGGCGGTCGTCTCCACCCCTTCCCCGCTTCGCCTGAGATATTTTGTGGAAAATTGAAACTGCACGCCGGCACGGTCAAGCTCGTGCTTGAGGACATTGCAGATCTTCACGGGATCGACGCTGGCGGTGTCGGGAGACAGCAGAGCCTTCTTGTAGGTCCGGACGTTGGGTTCGAGGGCGACTGCCTCTTTTTCATCGATCATGCGGACATTGGCCCCGTTTACCTTGCCGCGGCGCTCCAGTTCATGAAGCTGCTCGAGCTCTTTCTCGTCGGAAGCCACGACCAGTTTGCCGCATTCGTTGACCGCCAGGTCATGGCGGCGGCAGAATTCCTTCATCTGGCGGTTGCCCATGACGGTAAATTGCGCTTTAAGGCTGTTGGCCGTGTAATAAAATCCGGCGTGCAGAACACCGCTGTTCCTTCCGGACGCGTGGGCGGCAACGTCCGTTTCCTTTTCAAGGATCAGTATGTTCGCGCGGGGTTTGATCTCTTTAAGGCGCCGGGCCATGGCCAGGCCCATGATGCCGCCGCCGATGATGATGTAGTCGTAGGATCGGTTCATGCGATAAATAGGGACAGACCCTAATTTCCGTCTTAATAAATAGGGTCTGTCCCTATTTATTGAACTTCTTGTGGGTGCCGTCGCAAAACGGCGGGGTCGAGGTGGCCTAGCATCCGCACCAGGCGACCGTCTTTTTTTCGGTGATCTCGACGACCTTGGGAAATTTTCCTACCGCGCTATGCGAGCCGTCGCAGAACGGCTGCTTTTTGGATTCCCCGCACGAACACCACGCGTAATTGCGCGGTTCGGCCTCCATGATGTACGGCTGGTAACGGATTGAATTTTCTTTTGGCATAAATTTAATTTTCTTTGGCCAACACGTAAAGCCCGATGTTGGCGAACAGATTGGGCAGGATGACCTTGGTCTGGTTGGCCAGGCCGTATTCCTTGAGAATGGTGATCTTGTTCATCCGGCAGAAACGGCGGAAATCCTTCAAGCTTAAAAAACGCAAGTTGGGCGTGTCGTACCATTCGTACGGCAGCTCCTTGGTGACGGGAACGCGTCCCAGAAAGAACAGCTGAATGCGCGCGGCAATGTGGCAGAAATTAGGAATGCCGACGATGACCTTCTTCCCCACGCGCAGGGCTTCCAGAATGACTTTGCGCGGATGCAGGACCTGCTGCAGGCTTTCATTCAAAATAACATAATCAAAACGCTTGTTGGCATAATCGGTCAAGCCTGAATCGATGTCGCCGTGCGAGACGGTCAGCCCCCTGGCCATGCACTGATAAATGGCCTTCTCGTCGATCTCAACGCCGGTCCCTTTGACCTGCTTGTTCCTGATAAGAAGGTTCAGCAATGTGCCGTCGCCGCAGCCCAAGTCCAGGACGCGGGCATTGGGTTCGATGACGCTTAGAATGATCTTGTGGTCGAGCCGGCTCGGTTTGGCGATATCGAGGGTATTAACGTTTTCCATTTTCTTCCCTAAAGATCCTCTCCAGAAAGTGATTGATCAGTTTGGACTGGCCTTCCACTTCCACCAAAAAGGCATCGTGGCCGTAGTCGGACTGAATTTCGATGAATGACACATCGAGATCGCAGGCCTTCAGGGCCTTGACCATTTCCTTGGACTGGTACGACGGATACAGCCAATCCGAGGTGAAGGAAATAATAAAAAATTTGGCGGTCGCTTTGCCGAAGGCCTTGACCAGGTCTCCCTCTTCCGCGATATCAAAATAGTCGAGCGATTTGGTCAGGTACAGATAGGAATTGGCATCAAAACGCTGGACAAAATTATCGCCGCGGTATTTGAGATAACTTTCCACCTCGAAATCATGGGAGATATCATAGCCGACCCGCTCTTTGCTGATGAGCTTTCGTCCGAATTTATTGTCCATGGACTTTTCGCTCATGTAGGTGATGTGGCCGATCATGCGCGAGAGGGCCATGCCGCGGGCCGGAATGGATTTTCCGTAATAATCGCCGTTTTGCCAGTCGGGATCCGACATGATGGCCTGACGGCAGACCTCATGCAAGGCGATCTGCTGCGCGGTATGACGGTGGTTGGTCGCGATCAAAATGACGGAAGCCTGGGCTTCGGGATACATGACCGACCACTTTAAGGCCTGCAGCCCGCCCATGGATCCTCCGGCGCAGGATAAAAGCCGTTTGATGCCCAAATGGTCGATGAGCTTTTTCTGGACGACGACCATGTCGTCGATCGTGACCATGGGAAAACTCAGGCCGTAGGGTTTTCCTGTCTTGGGGTTGACCGACGCCGGGCCGGTTGTCCCTTTACATCCGCCCAGGACATTCGAAGAAATGATGAAATATTTGTTGGTATCAAAGGCTTTTCCGGGGCCGACCATGTCGTCCCACCAGCCGGGTTTTTTGGCGTCTTTGTGGAAACCGGCCGCGTGCGCGTCCCCGGTCAGGGCGTGGAAAACAAGGATGGCGTTGGACTTGTCCCTGTTCAGCTCGCCGTAGGTCTCATAGGCCACCGTAATGGGGCCCAATTTGACGCCGCTTTTGAGCGTAAGCTCTTCGGGCGGTTCGGCAAACGTGAAGAATTTGGTCTCAACTATCCCTAAGCTGCTCGTCGTGGTCATGGTTGCAGAATTATAGCATAGCGTCAGGGGATGTCAATTAAGGGTTGGCCGGGTTTCCGGGATATCCTTTCGATGTCCAATCCCGCGTAACTTATCAGACTCTCGACGGTCGCGTCGTCAAGCGACGCTCCGTTTTTGAGGTTGATCAGGATCTCCTTGGTGGTCAGATTGAGGTTAATGGCCGTCACTTCATCGCGGCGCAAAAAGACCTTTTCCAGGGACTTGGCGCAGAATTCGCACACCAGGCCTTTGGCTATGACCGAGATCAGCTCTCCCTGCGGGTCATAGGTCCCGGCGGCAAACTGCGGCTCTGCTGCAAAGATATTAGTTGCTGACAGGGTTAATACTGT
>CAZCLW010000005.1:0-4520 GCA_964499685.1 uncultured Planctomycetales bacterium | reverse complement strand
ACCGTTTCATGATGTTCTCCTTTATTTTTTAGAAAATGATATCAAAGTTTAACAACAGTTCTTCATTGGTGGAATATCCGACCTCCATCAGAAATTCCCCTTTAAAGAACCGCACTAACGGCGTTACATAGAAATTATCAGCGGCCTCCGGCTCGTGGGCCACTTTTACCATCAGCCAGGTGTGCAGGTCGCCGTACTCGCCGATGTAGGGTGTAACGCCTAATTTCACGCTTTCCATGAATTCCTGTTCGATCCCGTTGGAATAATGATAGGAACCTTCATATTGGGTATAGAATCTCCGGTTTTCCCAATCTATCGAAAAGGACGTGAAAAGATGCGGCTCGACATTATCGGAGAGATCGCCGCTTGAGTCATAGGCGAACCCCGCCCCGTTTTGCCAATACATGTTGGCCTGGGAATCGGGGTTATTCCAGCGTTTGAGGAGATTGTTCAGCTGAAGCGAATGCGTCTCGTAGTCGGATTCCCGCCAATGGGTGAAGTTGTATCCGTACGAGAACTTCGGGGCAGGAGAATAGAATACATGCAGGGCGTTCATTTCCCCATCGTTCATCTGCATAAGGCTCCACCCGCCTGCGTACGCGATGGGACGCGCCTCGGCTGCCGGTGCCGTGTTTAAAAGTGCGATACTTAGAAAGCAAGCAGAAGTACTTCTGATCCAGTTGTTCATAGAAAATCCTTTCTTATATTTTAAAGGAATGAACAAAGATCAGAGTATTAAATGCGAAGGACAGAATGCAGGATGTATAGAGGTGAATCGGCGTAAATAATCGGCGGCGCCTGGAGCGTGGCCGCAACAAAAACGATGGAAGGCTGGACGGCAAGCTGGCTGAAGCCGAATACGGCACTCTTTAGGTCTATGTCCGGAAAAGGTACAGCCTTCTTTACGGCTGCAAACGACTGATCGCACTTACATTCACCGGAACCATGTGAAGCATGTGCGTCCTGTGACTGCGGCGCATGGCAAGGCGAAAGGTCTTTCTGGATAAGGGTTGTCTCGGTGGTTATCAGGCAACAGCAGAAGATTGTGGAAACGGCAAGGGCAATGCTTGTTAGTGAAATGGCTATTGTTTTGTTTTTTCGTTTCATGGGCGTGTTTCGGCGTAGTGGAACATGGCCTCGATGCATTTCTGGGCCCTTTGGCGGGTCGCTTCATCGATCGTGACCCGGTCGCGGGCCGTGGGGTGCTTGAGGACGCGCAGGATATCTTCGAGGGTGTTGGATTTCATATAACGGCAGAGCGTGCAGGAACCGACCAGCTTTTTGTCCGGGAATTCGACCCGCAGGCGCGAAGACAGCCCGCATTCGGTCAGCATCAGGAATTCTTTGGCCGGGCTTTCCTTCATGTACTTGAGCAACTGTGAGGTGCTTCCGACGAAATCCGAGGCGCCGGTCACTTGCGTGTTGCATTCGGGATGGCTGACGATCTTGGCTTGGGGATATTCGGTGCGGATACGGAAGATCTGTTCGGCGTCGTATTCTTCGTGGACATAGCAAATACCGTGGTAGTACCGAATGTCCTTTTTGACGCCCCTCTTCTTCATTTCATTGATGATGTTCTGGCCCATGAATTTATCCGGGAGAAAATAGATCTTGTCGCTGGGGATGCTCTGGATGATGTTATAAACGTTGGAGGAGGTCACGCAGACATCGCATTCGGCCTTGACCGCGGCCGAGGTGTTGATGTAGCAGACGAACGTATGATCGGGAAATTCCTGGCGCAGTTTTTTGACGTCCGCGGCGGTGATGGCATCGGCCAGCGTGCAGCCGTCGAGCAAGCCCGGGATGAGCACTTCTTTTTCGGGATTCAGAATCTGCGCGGTCTCGCCCATGAAGCGCACGGCCGCGAACACGATTCTTTTGGCCCGGCTGGCGACCGCGCTCTTGCTTAATTCATAGGAGTCGCCCACATGGTCGGCCACCCCGTAGGTGATCTCGGGGCTCACATAAGAATGCGCGAGGATAATGGCGTCCTGCGCTTCTTTGAGGTCGTTGATCTCATTGATCAAGGGAGCGAGCTCTTCGCATTTCTTGAGGGAATATTGGCACACGCTTCCCCCGACCTTGATGTTCTTCAGGCGTTCGTATAATTGTTCGGCGGTTATGTGTTCTTTGGTCAGCATTTGTTTCCTGAGTTTAGTAGATAAGTATAGATGAATTTTGCGGAAAGTTCAACCTATGGAAGGGCGTGGCCTTTTAAGGCGTATGGGCTGGCCGCGCTAATGTTCACTTTGACCATATCGCCGGCCGCCGCGGAGGGGGCGGTGAAAATGACGAGCTGGTTCTCATCGGTGCGGCCCTGGCAGTCATCGGGCGTGTTCTTCAGCCCCTTCTCTTCTATCAGCACTTCCACCGTGCTGCCGATACGCAACCGGTTGCGCTTAAGCGAAATGTTCCTCTGCAATTCCACGAGCCGCGTGATGCGCTCCGTTTTTTCTTCCTCGGGGACATCGTCTTTGTGTTTGTGGGAAGCGATCGTGCCTTTTCGCTCGGAATATTTGAACGTGAAGGCGGAATCGAATTCCACCTGCCGCATCAGGCTCAATGTATCTTCGAACTCCTCCCTTGTTTCCGTCGGGAAACCTACAATGACGTCGGTGGTCAGGCCTGCGCCGGGGATCAAAGTGCGCACTTTATCGGTAAGCTGCAAAAATTCTTCACGTGTGTAGGTGCGGTTCATCAGTTCCAGCACGCGGCTGTTCCCGGCCTGGACCGGAAGATGGACGTGCTTGCAGGCCTTGGGATTTGCGGCAATTGTTTTGAGCAGTTTTTCGGGAAAATCTTTCGGGTGCGGAGACGTGAAGCGGATGCGTTCGATCCCGTTGACGCGCGAAACTTTTTCAATGAGGTCCGCGAAGTCGCTTCCCTCGTGCTGATAAGAATTGACATTTTGGCCCAGAAGTGTGACCTGTTTAAACCCTTCGTCGGCCACGCGCTTGACTTCTTCCAGGATATTCTCCGGTGAGCGGCTGCGCTCGCGCGTATACGGCACAACACAGAACGTGCAGAAATTATTGCATCCGCGGCTGACAGCGATCCAGGCGTTGACGCCTTTTTCTCGTTGCGGGTAGATATCCGAGTATGTCTCAAATTCACTGAGTGTGACGTCGAATATTTGTTGCCGTGTGTCTTGTGGCATGTGACTTGTGCCTAAAAGCGCTTCCTCTATTAATTGAGGAAGGCGCTTGTATGAGTCGGGCCCGGCGATAAAATCAATATTCAGCCCCTTGTCTTCCAGTAATTCTTTGCGTAAGTTGGTGACCATGCAGCCCAGCAGCCCGATCATGACCGGTGCCCCTTTACGGCGGTGGCGGATGTCATGGATGCGGCCGTAGACCTTGCGGTGGGCGTTCTCGCGGATAGCACAGGTGTTGAGCATGATGATGTCCGCCTCGGACTCCGTCGGGACGAACGCGTACTCGGCCTTGGCCAGGATCGCCCGCACGAGCTGCGTATCGTACTCGTTCATCTGACAGCCGTAGGTTTCCAAAAAGACTGACTTTTTTGTAATTTCTTTATTCATAATGAGTTATATAAAAGTTTATATCGTAGCTGTTCATCGGTGGTCAGATGAATGTGTACGACTTTACACATAAAAAAATAGTCTGTCGTAGCCGTTCATTCTGGCAGATGAATAGTTGCGACATTATACATAAAAAATACACATGTCATAGTCGTTCATCGGCAGCCGTAGATCCCCAAAAGGACTGCACGTTTTAATTTTGAGGGTTATACAATTAATAAACCGTTGCAGACTTCCAACGAGAATTAAACATCGCTAACATACTTTGGCGGGTATCCTCACCCAATAAGATTAAAAAGCTTTCTTTAGTTCCCAAATAATTTAAGCTATTCCCAGAAAACCAAAAATATTTTTCGTTGATAATATAACGGTCATGCAGGGTGCTGTTTCCATAGATTCTAACCTCTATGTTAAAGCCCTCCTGCTGTAAATCTTTTAATTGACGTTTCACGATACCGACTGGCTTATCGATAATTTTCTGGGTTAGGACTCTGATAGGGATTTTTTTTCTAAAATTTTTAAAAATAACATCGAGAGTATTCTGGTCAAAATATGGGTCGCAGATGGCAAGTTCGCCATAATTGTCACCCAAAATTCTTTTTACTGTAAAATTTTTGGCGGAAAATGGTATATTGGCGTTTACAAAGACAACTTCGTTTTTGACAAAATGCTTCTTTAACTCATCTTTACCAGCTTGCATCAATTTATATCCGAGTTGATTTCGGTGACACGCAGTTTTAGATTTCTTCAAGGCATGGGTTACTAATTGCTGATAGCAATTAACCTCCGCCTTTTCGACCAGATATGCTGTTACCTCTGGAACCGTAAATCGGTCTTTATCTAGAGAAGTTAACCGATCCAGTGCCCAATAGACTTTTAAGGTAAGATCTGGAAGAAAATGAACATCAATTTGATCACTAATTTTTGCCACTACTTGTTCCGTTTTTGAAATTATTTTCTACAAAATTTTCACCGGTGG
>CAZCLW010000004.1:27484-85096 GCA_964499685.1 uncultured Planctomycetales bacterium | reverse complement strand
GGTCCGGATGGTGATCGAGGCCTACGTGGCGCGCATCAATGATCTCAGGCAAAACCCCAATTTTAAATTCGCTTTACCGTACAAGAATTACGGCTGGGTGGCCGGCAGCCGCAAGATCGCGCATTCACGTTCCCAGATCGTGGCCACTCCCGTCAACCCTCTGCATGCCAAGGAGAAATTCAGCGGCGCCAAAAAATATTTCGATTACCGCGACCGCTGCATTTACTGCGACATGCTGAACCAGGAGCTGAAATCGCGCGAGCGCCTCATCATCGAGTCCGACCATTTTGTGGCTGTCACGCCTTTTGCCGCGCGGTTCTTGTTCGAGATCCTCATCCTGCCCAAAAAACATCACTGCGATTTCGCGCAAGGGGTGGTGGGGTTTGAAAAAGACCTCGCGTGGATGCTCAAGACCCTGCTGCGGCGGATCAAGGTGGGGCTGGATGATCCCGCGTACAATTATGTCATCCATTCCGCGCCGTTGCGCCGCGAGCACAAAGGCGCCAAGTGGCGCACCATCGAGGACGATTATCACTGGCACATCGAGGTCATGCCGCGTTTGACGCGTGTGGCCGGATTTGAAAAAGGGACCGGCTTTTATATCTGCCCGGTCCCGCCGGAAAACATGGCGGAATTCTTAAGAGGGGTGAACATCCATGGCTGAACTCAGGCGTGATCCCATCATCGGCCGCTGGGTGGTCGTCAACACCGACGACTCGCTCGGCCCCGACGGGTTTGAAAAAGCCGAGCACGTCTATTCGCAGGCGGAAATTTGCCAGTTCTGTTACGGGAAAGAAAGGCACACGCCCCCGGAAGTCGATTGCATCCGGCCGGCGCACACCGCCCCCAACAGCCCGGGCTGGTCGGTGCGGACCGTCCCCAACAAATTCCCGGCGCTGCGCATCGAAGGCGACATCGACAAGAAAGGTTTCGGTATTTTCGATACGGCCAACGGCGTCGGCGCCCATGAGGTCGTGATCGAAACGCCGGACCATTTCAAGGAAATGGCGGACTTTACCGATCAGGAATTGCTGGGCGTCATCAAGCAGTACCAGAACCGCTATTTATCCCTTGCCAGGGACAAACGTTTTAAGTATATTATGATATTTAAAAATTTCGGCGAATCCGCCGGGGCGAGCATCGAGCATCCGCACAGCCAGATCATCGCGCTCCCCATGGTGCCCAAGAACGTTCTGGAGGAGATCGAAGGGGCGCAGGTGTATCATGAGTTCCGCGGCCGGTGCGTGTTCTGTGACATCATCCATCAGGAATATCAGGACAAAGAACGCATTATTTTAGAGAACGAACATTTTGTGGCGCTGTGCCCTTTTGTCCCGCAGTTCGCGTTCGAATGCTGGATCCTTCCCAAAAAGCATTCGTCGGACTTCGGTTCTTTGTCGGAAGGGGAGCAGCTGCATTTGAGCGCCATTTTACGCGAGGTCCTTTTGCGGCTCAAGATGACACTGTCCAACCCGTCGTACAATTATTATTTCCATGTGGCGCCCGTCAACCACGAAGGGTATGAGAGTTACCACTGGCACATCGAGGTCCTGCCTAATCTGACCCGTGTGGCGGGGTTCGAATGGGGGACGGGATTCTACGTGGTCAAGACGTCGCCGGCGCTCGCGGCCAAATATTTAAGGGAAGCAACAGGAGTTCATAGTTCGTAGTTGGGAGTTCGTAGTGCAACTAACAAAACGGAGGTTATCATGTCAGTGAAATTAGGTATCAACGGTTTTGGACGTATCGGACGGCTCGTTTTTCGCGCCGCTTTACAACACAAGGACATTGAGGTCGTCGGTATCAATGACTTATTCGATGCCGAATATCTGGCCTATATGCTTACCTATGATTCCACGCACGGGAAATTCAAGGGCACGGTCGAGGCCAAGGACGGCCACCTCGTGGTCAACGGCAAGAAGATCCGCATCACCGCCGAGAAAGACCCCGCCAATTTGAAATGGAAAGACGTGGGCGCCGAATACGTCATCGAGTCGACCGGTCTTTTTACCACCATGGAGCCCTGCAAAGGGCACCTCTCCGCCGGGGCCAAGAAGGTCGTCATTTCCGCTCCGTCGGCCGACGCGCCGATGTTCGTCATGGGCGTCAACGAAAAGACCTATAAGCCGGACATGAGCATCGTCTCGCACGCTTCCTGCACCACCAACTGTCTGGCGCCTGTGGCCAAAGTGTTGAACGACAAATGGGGCATTGTGGAAGGTTTGATGACCACGTGCCATGCGGTCACAGCCACGCAGAAGACCGTGGACGGCCCGTCCAAGAAAGACTGGCGGGGCGGACGCGGCGCTTATCAGAACATTATCCCGTCATCGACCGGCGCGGCCAAGGCCGTCGGGAAAGTCATCCCGAGCTTGAACGGCAAATTGACCGGCATGTCGTTCCGCGTCCCTGTCGCGGACGTTTCGGTCGTTGACCTGACCTGCCGCCTGGCCAAACCGGCCAAGTGGGACGAGATCAAAGCGGAAATGAAACGCGCTTCCGAAAATGAGCTCAAAGGCATTTTGGGCTACACCGAAGAAGCGGTCGTCTCCAGCGATTTTATCGGGGACCCGCGCACCTCCATTTTCGATGCCGATGCCGGTATTGCCTTGAACGACACCTTCATCAAGGTTGTGGCCTGGTACGACAACGAATGGGGTTATTCGAATAAAACCGTCGATTTTGTGCGGTATATTGCTTCCGCAAAATAACGTCGTTTCAGTTTGAAAAAAAATAGCCAGTTGTCCCCGGGCCAGCTGGCTATTTTTGTTTGTGAGTATGCCGGAAAAAAATTCTACGATCGATACCGCCGTACCTTGGCAGAAGAGGGTCCTTCGCGCGATAGGGCACCGTATGCTTGTGTCCACCCGCTGGCTCATCAGCCGGCTGCCTTATCCTGTTTATAAGCTCTTTACGGCCGCCTTTATCGTCATCGGCCGCCCGTTCCTGCACAAAAAAAAGCGCTTGGCCATGGAGAACCTCCAGGCCGCTTTCGGCCACGAAAAAACGGCGGAAGAGATCAAGGCGATCGCCGACAAAGCGTTCGATAACTTCGGGCTGGGCATGATCGAGCTGATCTATTTTCTGGACCGCCCGCGGGACGTCATGGCCAAGGTCACGTTCGAAGGGAAAGAGCACCTCGATGAAGCGCTTAAAAAAGGCAAGGGCGCGGTCCTTTTGAGCGCCCACTTCGGCAATTTCATCCTCATGTTCATCCGCATGGCCCTGGAAGGGTATAAGACCAACTGTATCATGCGCCGCATGCGCGATGAGAATTTTGAAGAATACATTTCCGCTTTCCGTAATGCCAACGGCATTCACACCATCTATGCCTGGCCCCGCCGGGACTGTGTGCAGACCTCTCTGCAGCGGTTGAAAGAAAACCAGACACTGTTCATCCTTTTGGACCAGAATTTCGGCGACGACGGCAGAGTGTTCGTGGATTTTTTCGGTCAGCCGGCCGCGACCGCGACCGGTCCCGTCATTTTTTCGCTGCGCTCGGGCGCGCCTATTCTGCCTGTTTTTATCCGCCGCGACGGCAAAAATTTCAAGATCATCATCGACCCGCCGGTCGCGCTGGAGAGGAGCGGAGAAAGCGAAGAAGACCTCGTCCGCAATGTCTCACGGCTTTCCAAGGTGATCGAAGGGTATATTCGCCGTTATCCGGAAGAATGGGGCGGGTGGATGCACCGGCGCTGGAAAAGCAAACGCGTTTCTACGGATTAAAGACATAAATTAATAAATTTCAACAGGTTATAGTAAAAACAGCCGGTTATCGAAAGGTAACTGGCTGTTTTGTTTTTATGGGATATACTTTACATATGTAGTATTAATAGCAAAATTAGGTAAATAAGATGCTGCGACGCCTTACCACATTCATCATTCTTGTTGTCTTTTCCGTGACCACGGTCATTCCGCCGGCGTACGCCCAACCCTTGGTGTTGCCGCAGCCGGGCACAATGATCACCCTCAGCCCTGTCTTTATCCCGCCCATCTTGAAGGGCATCAAAATTTTCCCCAATGATCCGCTTAAATTCGATTTTATTCTCGATACCGGCAACAGCCGGCTGGAAGGCGATGGTCTGGAAGAAGAATCCTCCAAGCTCATCAAATATTTTCTCGCCACCCTGACCGTCCCTGATGATGACCTATGGGTCAATCTATCGCCTTACGAAAAAGACCGCATTATCCCCGACCAATTCGGCGTGACCGAAATGGGCCGCGACCTGTTGGCCCAGGATTATATCCTCAAGCAGCTCACCGCCTCGCTCATTTATCCGGAACAGGACCTGGGCAAGATGTTTTGGGAAAAAGTCCGGGCTAAAATCCAAGCGCTCTACGGCAAGGACGATATCCCGGTCGATACCTTCAATAAAGTCTGGGTCGTGCCCGATAAGGCGGTCGTGTATGAAAACGGCGACATGGCCTATATCGTTGAAAGCCATTTGAAGGTCATGATGGAGGAGGACTATATCGCGCTGCGCGCCAGTGACCAGAGGTCAGAGGTAAGAGGCAATAATTCCATGACCGAGATCATGCGCGAGGTCGTTGTCCCCGAGATCGAGAAGGAGATTAATCACGGCGAAAATTTTGCCGCGTTGCGCCAGATCTATCACTCGATGATCCTGGCCACGTGGTTCAAGCGCAATCTGAGAGAAAGCATTCTGGGGAAGGTTTACGTGGGCGGGAATAAAGTAAGCGGGGTCGACGTTGAGGACAGGGAAGTTAAGCAGAAAATTTATGACCAGTATCTCGAGGCCTTCAGGGTCGGCGTGTACAACTACATCAAAGAAGAATATGACCCGGGGACCCAGGAGGTCGTGCCCAAAAAATATTTCTCCGGCGGGATGCAGTTTGAAGGCAAGGCGATCAACGCCGCCATGCTGGCCCGGCGGGTGAGCGATACCGAATTCCTTCAGGCCGCCCAAAAAACGACCGGCGAGTCGCTCGTTGTCGAAGCCGCGCTGGATCCGATCACGAACGTTGGGCGGGCCAACCCCGCGATGCTCAGCGAGCTTGAAGCGCGAAAAATTTATGAGGATGCTCTGGTAGTCAGGAGAGGCTTGCCTCCCTGGGAAGAATTATCGGATGAGACGAAATGGGTTATTCAGAGATTCTGGAGTGACGGCAGCGTGCGGAAATTGAGCGAAATATCAGGGGCATCCTATCTATTTAACGATGGCTTTTCCACCTTAATAAAGACCTTCGGGAAAGGATTTGTAACAGTCCATTGGGATGATTTGGTCGAGATGGACCTGTCAGCCACGCCTTTTGGCTGGGACCTTTTTGAAGCAGGATTACCCGCGCTTAAGGAAGCATTCGGGCAGGAATTTATTGAGCAGAATTGGAACGATCTCGCTGATTTAGGTAAATCCCCCGCAGGGTATGTTTTGTTGCGTTACGGATTGCCGCATGTAAAGCATGTCATAAAGACTTCCGCCGACCTTAAGGATGTTAAAAATGCTTTTATGGATATACAGCGCGCAGGAGGCAAGGAGGCCGATCTAATATTCAGAGGATTGTATGTTTATAAAGAGTTGATCAAAACCCCGAATGACTTAAATCGGCTTGGAACAATTTTGGCCGAATTGGCCGGGAAAGACAAGGGTATCGCGGTATTGGGATGGCTGTCCGAATTTGTCCTGCTTTTTGATTCGATCGACCAGATCCCATATTGGGCAAACCAAATCGAGCAATTTATTGCTTTAAGCACAAAAATTAACGATCCGGGCAATTTTGCCCAGCAATTTAAGGATACGGGGATCCTGGAATACCTTCATGGTCGCCAAGCCGATAGTAAAAGGCATTTTAGTTTTTATCTGAAATTGTTAAACGAACACCCTGGACAAGGATATTTGACGCTGCAGGGATTGTTCGAGGCTATCAAGAAGGGGGTCGTCAGTGCAGATTTGTCCGAGCAGGAGCAGGAAAAAATCATCGATGTTATCGACATAACCGGCGATTTTGATGCGGATTTGTATTCTGTCTACGTGGAAGAAGGATCGCAGCGCCTGGAAGAAAAGTTTGGGAAAACGCAGAGAAAAATCGAAACTTCTTCGTTAGTCCAGCTGGAAGAGACCCTGAGGGAACGTTACCATGTTACTTTGGATTATTACGGTTATGGACATTACCGCCATGATGGTTTTTATGTTGATGATACTGTTGAGAACCATAAAGGGGAAAGACCAAGAAATCCGGAAAGAAAAGCGGATGATATGGCTGCTTTATCGGTATTAGTCGATGAAAAAAATAGCGGTTTATTCTTGCGTTTCGGAGACGTTGCCATTGCCGATCCCGTGCTGCGCGACGCCATTCCATCCGAGTTTCATGATAAAGTGATTTTCATAAATATTGCTGCCCAGCATGGTTCCCCTCGGTTGCTTAATTTTGTCCTGCCCTTTTTGGCACAAATTTATCGTTCTCGAGACCAGATACAGGGAAAGACGGTTTTAGAGCTTGGAATGGGAGGGGGGATTGCTTCCATTTTTGCTTTAAAGCTCGGCGCTCAAAAAGTTGTGGGTGTGGAAAAAGAGCAAAACCAAAGAAAAATTTTTGATCAGGCCATTAAGGACAGCGGCGTGAATGAAGATCAAATTGTCTTTATCCAGGGCGCCTTTAAGGACCAGGCGGTTTTTGATCAGCTCAAGGATCTCGGTCCATTTGATGTGGTTTTGGCCAATATCGGTCCCCATGCGATCTATTCAGAAAGAGAGGACATTAACTTTTATATTTTCAATGACATTCCCGTGGATGGCGCCAACATTGAGGCCCTTGAGCTTTCTTATCAATTGCAAAGCAGCGGTTCTCTCAAGGATTTTCTCTATATCGGCGGAGGATTCTCGGGCGGTTATCGTCCGGACAGTGAGTTGAAATTCTTGAGGGAAAATTTTGCATTAAGTTCCCCTATGAGGAATGTGATCCGCCGGTCCCATTATGCCGGCTCTCCGATGCTTTATGAGGCTTTTGAAATGAATGTTTCCGTTAAGGCCGGAGAGCGACGGGTATTCGCCTCCAACCCCGCGATGCTGGCGCTCCATAAGGCCAAGGTCGGCGATATGGTCCGGCATGCAGAGTTCGGCGACGGAGAGATCATCTCTATCGAACGGACCAGAGGAATCAATATCAGCGTGTCTTTCTTGACTGGCAGAGGTATACCCGTGGAGTTTAATGCGAAGGAAGCGGTTGCTCAACTCATTCCCATAGAAGGGCAGGGCGATTTTGACCAGATGGAAACAAAACGACTGCGTCAAAATTTGGTCGAGCACTATAATTCTGATCCACAAGATTTTAAGAACACTACTTTAGAGATAAAAAATAAGGCTGCTGAAGCGAGAAAAATCCTTGCCCAGGGAGACCCTATTGCGCAAAAAATGGAAGAAGAAGTGATAAAGCTTCTCGGATCTACGGCGTTGCCTCCTGTTTCCTCCGTTGAATTTGATGAGTATTTGCATGCCTTGATGTTGGCAGCTTTGACCTTTCCGCCTCGAAGAGGGATAGATGGGAAAGGAGGCGCTCAGAGTGTCGATCTTCTTGTGATTAAAAATATAGAAGAGATCTATGCGGTTCTGGAGCCGGAAGAAATAAAGCAATTCAGCCGGCTCATGGCAAAACATTTGGCCTGGTATACGCAGAAAGCGACCAGCCCTTCCGCTTTGCGATTGCTTGAGAATGGCGCGACGGTTGTGGCGGCGCCTTTATCTTCCCTGAAAGAGCTCAAGAGCCTTCAGGATCGTCAGGGCCCTCGTGAACTCTCGCTCATTACCGTGGGTCGCAAAGATCAGGTTATACTTATTTCCCAAGGATCCATGGTTGAAGTTGCAATGCCTTTCGGCACCGAGCGATTCTTTGAGCGTTATGCTTACGGTCATACGCATGGACAAACAGAGGACGTTACGCCGAGCGAGGCGGACAACGATCTTTATAAAAAATTGGAGCAGGATGGTTATAAAGGTGAAATTTTCATCCTGGGCTTCCCTTCGCCTTCCGTGGCCGTCCTTAATTATTATTCCCGCCAAGCCTCCAAATGGATCAGGGAAACTAACCAGGCACGGATAGAAAATTATTTGGTAGGGGCCGGCCTGATCAAAAAGGAAAAGACCAACCCCGCGATGCTGAGCGATGTTTCGTCCCTTAATTGGTACCGCGGGCCGTCGCTCGCCGGGTTAAGCGAAGCCGAGGCCAAAGTGGTCACGGCCCTATTGGAAATGTCCAAAGCGGCAGAGGATGATTCGGCCGCGCAGCAAAGGGCCGAAGATCTGCTGTTTTCGGGCGAGAATATTTTTAAATTGCGGCCTGACCTGGATGTACCGGAAACCTTGCGCCAATTTCTCGACATTAAACGGTCCGACCCTGGTCGTTATGCCTTGGCGTTGCGCCGCTTGATGAGAAGCGCCATGATCCTGGACAGGGAAAGCCTGGAACAGGCCAGGGAGCATGTTTCCCGTACCCCATCGGCATTTTATAACATCTATTTTGAAGGGAGTGCCTCAGCCCTGACGGGCCTTGCGCAAAAAGAAAAGTCCGGCACCTTGGGCCAGACAGGGCAGGGAAAAGCGCTTCAGCTTACCGCAGCGGGACTGATCGACCTCAAGGCCGCGCTGGTCCCGGAAGCGGAAGAAATGGAACAATTGACCGCCGAACAAAAGCTGAAAGCGGACATCGCCGCTTATATCAACCGCTATCTTGAAGGTGAGAAACGGGAGACGGCCCTGCGCAATATGGAAGATCCGTATTTCTGGCCGTTTATCCAGCAGGCCCGGCGTCATAATATTTTGTTGGTCATCAGCCGTCCGATCGATATGGCCAAATCCGAGGATAACCGTAAGTTCAGTCAATATTTCCCGGCGCTGATGCGTGCCTTGGAGAGGATCCCGGCGGAGCTGCTCTGGGAGGTCGATCAACCCATCGGGTTTGAAGTCACCAAACTCACCGACAGACAAAAAGGGTTTTATGCCACTGTCGACGAGGAAGCCGGAGCCGGTATGGGTGTCACTCAATTCAGCACAAGAGATAAAAAGAAATTCCGGTTCTTTTTCCGCTCAGAGCCCTACGAATACAATGAACAGGAGATGACCGAAACCTTGGTCCATGAGATCCTCGGTCATAAGCGCTCACTGATGCTGCGTTCAGGCTACGAGATCCGGCAGGGCCGCTTGGTCAAATTGCCCAATGACCGTGAACTGGTCATGCGCCGCGAAGACTGGATCAGGGTCTCGTATTTGAACGGTATCAGGACCGTGCTTCCTCTGTCCCCGGAAATGCAGGCGGCGAGAGAGCGGATGGACAGCCTCATTGTTCAGGGCGTCCGGGTGGAGGACCTTCCCCGCAATCCGAATGAATTCCTGGATACCATGCGCAATCTCTTGAGCACCCAATTTTCCTATTACGAATCTCCGCTGGAAATCGTGGCCTACTCGGCTGCCGACGAGGATTTGAGCCGGCCGGCTAAAGACGTGGCGGAGGTCCGCCATTCTGAACATAAATTGCGCCAGACCCGGAACATCCTCAAGCGCGGCATAGGCCGGCTGGGCATCCCGGTCGATCCTGTCCGGAAGGTTTATCAGGGGCACATCTATGACCGGACTGCGGGCGGATTCGAGACATATTATCTGCAGAACCAGGCGAGCGAAGATCATCCGCTTTGGCGCGAAGTGGAATTGCGCGACGGTCAATGGGCCGCGAAAGGCGCCCTTGAAGCGCCTGAGGCCAACCCCGCGATGCTGGCCGTGCTTTCGCCGGACCAGGCCGGAGAATTCAAGAAGGCTGCGCCGCATTTGGATTGGACGAAGGCCGCTGAAGTTCTATGGGAAGAGCTTGTCCGCGATCCGGAGCGTGAACCCAGGCCTGAGACGGAAAAGCAGAAGAATTATCTCCGCAATCAGGTGCTGGTGCGCAATGATTTCTTAAGAATGATAAGGGACCTGGCTGCCGGTGAGTTGACGGACGGCGAAGAGTTTGTCGGCCGGATGCAGGAAATGCACAGGCATCTTTTGATCGGCGAAAACGGCGATTCGGCCTATGTGTCCAAGGGAGATAATGATATCGGTACCGCCCAGACCAGCGCCGGGGTTCTGTGGGGGGACGTGCCTTACACAGAGCGTCTTTTGGTCGAGATGATGAAAAGCTTGCAGCAATTTATCAAGGTCAGCGGTGAAAGAAAGACCTTGCGGGAAAAGCTTGCGCCGGTCGCGGACTTGTATGACGCGATGATCAACGCCCCGAGGAATATGTTCCCTTACGGTAATCATTCCTGGCAGATGCATTTGATCAATATACAGCTGCGTTTGCTGGGGCTCAACGGTATTCCGCATGGATATTTGGATGAGCTGGTCAAGTCGGGTATGGAGACTGACGTGGATGTAAAGGCGCATTTTTTTGATTATGTGGGCGAAGCCAATCCCGGCGTTAACTTAGGCGCGGCGGGTGAAGAGGCGGCCAACCCCGCCATGCTGAGCCTTCGCCCTGAAGATATTCAAAGATTGGCCCCGGTCTCCGGTGAGACCATCCTTATTGAAACGGAATTAGGTGGAAGGCAATACAATGTTCCCCATGAGATCCTCGCCGCCAGGCAGGATGAAGCACAAAGAACCCTGTTTCATTTAAGGGTCTTAAGCACCGCTACCGACGAGGAGCGTGACTATGATTATGACGTCGCCGAAGCTGTCGGAGGGTTGAAATTAATGGAAGGGGATTTGGAAGGGTTTGAATCCTTCCGGACGGAAGTCGCCGGGGTCCTCTGGGAACAGTATACCGACCGTATTTACAGGTTCTTAACGGATAAAAATCATCCCGATGTCGCGGAAGAAGGCAAATGGCGATTGTATTTGCGTCCTGCCGATAAAATTAGTTTCGAGACGTTGATAAATATCGTAAAGAATGCCGCCCGGACATTTAAAGGGCCGGTCGAATTCAAATACATTGCCCGATCCGAGCCCACATTAGACCAAAAATTGAGCGACCCGAAAGCAAGCCGGTTTGTGATCAACTTTGTTTCCCGCGAGGATGCGCTGGAGTTTTATCGGCTTTTGCAGCAGGATCCCGGCTATGGACAGGCCAAAGGCATAGGTCAAACACCGGAGGCAGAAGCTTTGGACGAGCTTGCCGCTTTGGCCCAGGGCCATACCGCCACCCGGATGGAACCGGATGGTTCGTTCAACGCCGCGATGCTGGGGAAAAGGAATGACAGCGTCGGCGGTATCGACATGAACCCGAATAAATTGGATTTAGAGACACAAGGTCAGGGGGTTGATATTCAGGTGCCGGTCAATTTAGAGAACCTGCAGAACATGCCGCTCGAGGGCTTCGCGCCCGTCATTATCCAGATCATTCCCGCCAACCTGCCGCTTTTGATGGGTTTGAAGGAAGAAGAAGAGCCCGCGCGCGTTTCCCGCCTATAATTATCTTCGGACCGCTTCCAGGATCTTATCCGTCGGAGAGACTTTGTTGAGGGTATAGAAATGGAGGCCCGGTGCCCCGCCGTTGAGGAGTTCGCGGCACTGGCGTACCGCGAAGTTGATCCCCGCCTCGAGCACGGCTTCTTTGTTCTCCTGAATGGGACGGAAGATATCGTGGATTTCTTTCGTGATGCTCGCTCCGCAGACCTGGCAGAAGCGCACCAGGCCCTGATAATCGGTGACCGGCAAGATGCCGGGGATGATCCTTGCCTGAACGCCGAGTTTGCGCAGGCGTTTGACGTAATCGAAATAATCCTGATTGTTGAAGAAAAGCTGCGTGATGACAAAGTCCGCGCCGCTGTCGATCTTGGTCTTTAAATATTGGGCGTCGCGCTCCCGGTCAGGACAGAGGATGTGGCCTTCGGGAAAACCGGCCACGCCGACGGCAAAATGCCCGTTGAATGTCTGGCGGATAAAAGCGCAGAGTTCGCTGCTGTATTTAAAGTTCTCGGGGCCCGGCTGCCAATTCGGATTTTCCCTGGGCGGATCCCCGCGCAGGGCCAGGACGTTCCGGATCTTTCTCGACTTTATGTTCTCCAGGATATTTTTCAATTCTTCTTTGGTATGCAGAACACAGGTGAGGTGGGCGACCCCCGTGAGCTTGTGTTCCCGTTCAATGTGCTCGACGATGTCGAAGGTCTTGTCGCGGCTTCCTCCGCCGGCGCCGTAGGTGACGGAGATAAAGTCAGGGGAAAGCGCGGCCAACTGCTTTACCGTCTCCAGGAGTTTTTTGTAGCCTTCGTCGGTCTTGGGCGGAAAAAGCTCAAAAGAAAAAGTGACCGGTTTCTTTTTGAACGTTTCGGTGATCTTGTCCATGATTGGGCAACATTATAGCATTTGCTTTATGGCTTGACAAAGGCAGGCTTAGCTTTTAACATAACACTCATTCAAGTTCTGCTCTTTTGGAAAGCGATCTATACGGTCCCCGCAAGGGGATAAAAGGGAATCCTGCCTGCCCCGCGCGGTTTCAAGCGGGGTTGGATAAGCAGGAACGGTCCCGCCGCTGTGATCCCGTAACGCTTTTGATATTTTTGGCCACTGCCCCGTTTGAAGCGGGGTGGGAAGACCGTCAAACGCGGGGAGAGTCAGAAGACCTGCCGTTATAGTTAAGTGTTCAAGCTGCGTAAGACAGCGTTGGGCCAATACATTTTGAGAAGAAACTGGGACTCTCAATCGATTCAAGGTTGAGGGTCTTTTTTATTTTTAGGGAGGGAACATGAGAAGTATTATCCTGGCAGTAACGGCTGTGGCGGTGTGCGTTAACACCGTTTGGGCCGACATCAAAACAAGGGAAGAAGAAGTCGTGGTCACGGCCACGCGCATCGGAGAAAAGAAATACAAACTGGCCAGCAATGTCACGGTCATCACGGCCGAAGACATCGAGGCCTCCAACGCGACCAGTATCCCCGACATCCTGGAGCAGGCCGCGGGCGTGAACGTTTATGACAACAACACCACACGCTCCGCCCAGGTCGATATCCGTGGTTTCGGCGACACGGCCTCGCGCAATGTCCTCATCCTTATCAACGGACGGCGGATCAACAGCATCGATATTTCCCCGGCGGACTTGAGCCAGTTTCCCGTCGAGGCGGTCGAGCGCATTGAGATCATCCGCGGCGGCGGTTCGGTCCTCTACGGCGACAACGCCGTGGGCGGGGTCGTTAACATCATTACCCGCAAAGGCGAAGGCCCGCTGCAGGGCCGTGTCGGTGCGAGTTACGGGAGCTATGATTCTCAGAAGACCGACCTGGAGCTCTCCGGTTACAAGAAGAACGTATCGTATTATTTTTATTCCAAGTACAACGACGAGCGCGGGTACCGGGACAACAGCGACCTTTTGTCCAATGATTACAACACCCGGCTCGGTTATGACTTCTCCGACAAGATCTCCATGGATTTCAATGCCGGATGGCATGAGAGTACGCAGGAACTTCCCGGCGGATTGTTGGACGCCGAATTGGCCAGTCTGGGCCGTAAGGCTTCGGTCACGCACAACGACTTTGTCAAGACCGCCGACCGCTATGTGAAGGTCGGTCTTGACGTCGATCCCTGGCCGCAAGATACGTATTTCGGCGAGTTCGCGTTCGATTTCCATTACCGCAATCGCGATACATATGATGAATTCAACCAGTTCGGCCCATTTCACACCAAGCGGAACATCGACACGACCGGTCTGACCGGAAAGTATATCTTTGACCGGACGATCCTTAATAAGGAAGTCAATTTCATCACCGGCGTGGATTATTATGATCATGAGAACGACATCCTGGGAAGCAATGACAACGTCGATGACATCACCATCTCCAAGACGGAAAACGGGATCTTCGGCTTCGCGGAGTTCGAGGCCCTCGACAATGTCTTTGTCAACGGCGGGGCGCGGCTGCACAGGGCGCGCTACACGTTCAATCAGCGCAATGCCGTCAATTTCGTCGAGCGCAAACCCGAGGAATGGGTCTATATGGGCGGATTGAAGTATGAATACGCCAAGGGCTCGAACGCCCATTTCAATTATCAGCAGACATTCCGTTTTCTCTCGACGGATGAGTGGTACAGTACGGGTTTTCCGCCGTTCGGGATCGATCCCAGCCTCAATGTCAATCTCGACCAGCAGACCGGCCAGCAGTACGAGGCCGGCATCAAACACAATTTCGACGACAAGGTCCTGGTCAGTGTAACGCCGTATTTCATGGTCCTGGACAATGAGATCTTCTTCGACCCTGTCACCTTTGCCAACAGCAATTATCCGAAGACCAGGCGATGGGGTGTCGAGGCCTCCAATACGATCGACCTTTTGAGGTTCTTCGATATCGGCTGGTTCGACAAGCTGGAGTTCTTCACCAATTACACGTGGGAGTCGCCGGAGTTCAGCAAAGGGGCGAATGAAGGAAAGGACATCCCCTGGGCGCCCCGGCACCAGGTGACGACGGGCCTGGTCACCCGCCTTTTCGAATATTACAACTGGTCGCTCATCGGCCGTTACGTGGGCGAGCGTTACGCCATCAATGACGTACAGAATGCGACCCCGCCGGCCAAGCCGTATTACACGCTCGATACCAAGGTTTCCTTCGAGCATAAAAACGTTGAAATCTACGCGGGAATCAATAATATAACAGATGAACTCTATGAATCCGCGGTCGCCAAGTCCGCTTTTTCCAACACGAAGGCCCATTATCCGGCCCCTGAACGGAATTATGTCGTGGGGGTCAACCTGAAATTCTGATGAAATTCCGACGCGTCGCCATTTTGGTCCTTTTTTTATTTTTATGGCTGGCCGCTCCGTGTGCCGCCAGGGACAAGGGCTATACGCGCGTTGTTTCATTAATGCCGTCGGTCACGGAGATCATCTACGCCCTGGGCGCGGAGGATAAGCTTGTCGGGGTCACCCGCTACTGCGTTTATCCTCCGCAGGCCCAGGAAAAGACCTGGATCGGCGGACTGCTCGACGTCAATTACGAGGTCCTCCTGGGATTGGACCCCGACCTCGTCTTTCTGCAGGTGGATGAGACCGAGCAGATCAGCCGGTTCCGGAAGATGGGCCTCAATGTCGTCGGTGTCGAGACCCGGCGCCTTGATGCCATTTTGGACTCGATCCTGATGATCGGCAAGTTCCTGGATGAACCCGGCAAGGCCCAGGAGATCGCCGGACGCATCGAGCAGGCCATGGAAGATGTCAATCAAAAGACCGCAGGGCTGGGCAGGCCGCGCGTGTTGATAACGTTCCTGCGGCCCGTCGGTGAAGGCGCGATCCGCGAGGTCTATATCGCCGGCACACACACCTTTTTTAACGATATTTTGGAGGCCGTCGGCGCCGTGAACGCTTACCAGGGCACCGAGATGGTCACCAGCCCTATTGTCTCTCCGGAAGGGATCCTGCGCATGAACCCGGACATCATCATCGAGGTCATGTCGAGTGACCTTGAGGCCAAATTCTCCGAAGAGGTCATCCGGGCGGATTGGGACATGCTCCCGCAGCTGGATGCTTACAAGAACAATAAGATCTTTATCCTGAAGCAGCCTTATCTCGGCATCCCGGGGCCGCGCATGGGGCAGACCATTTTGGATTTTGCCCGGATCATTCATCCCGAAGCTGATTGGAATTAAATGCCCTACAATATCATCAAGACCCACGATCTTTCGTTTGCCTACAACGGCCGGGAAGTCCTGCACGGCGTCACGCTCAATATCGAAGAGGGCGAGTATGTTTCGGTCATCGGCCCCAACGGCGCGGGCAAATCCACGCTCCTGAAATGCCTGAACCGCATCGTCCTGGCCGAGGATGGTTCCGTCGAGATCGGCCAGCGCCCTCTGGCCATGTATTCCCAGAAAGAACTGGGGCAGTCCATCGGCTATGTACCGCAGATCCGTGAACATTCCTTTACCTTTTCCGTCTATGAATTTGTGATGATGGGGCGTTATCCGTACCTGAAGGCCTTTGAGCCCGAGCGCGTGGAAGACAGGCGTATTGTGCGTGAAGTCCTGGAGCTCGCCGGCTTATCGGAGATCGAAGACCGGAGGATCAATACGCTCAGCGGCGGCGAGCGGCAGAAAGTTTATCTGGCCGCGAGTCTGGCCCAGCAGCCGCGCATCCTTTTGCTGGATGAGCCCACCACGCATCTGGACCCGAAACATCAGGTCGAGATCCAGCGCATCATCTGTAATTTAAGCCGGCGTTACCGGATGACCGTCCTGCACGTGACCCACGACTTCAATCACATCATGACCTGGAGCCACAAGGTGATCGCGCTCAAGGGCGGAAAAGTGTTCGGTTGCGGGACGCCGCAGGACATTTTGACGTCGGCGAACATGGACAGGATCTTTGATGTGCCGTTCCTGTTCTTTAAGAATCCGAAAACAGGGCAGACCGTTATCGTGCCGGAAGAGGGGAGCAAGCGCGATGAAGAATAAGGGGGTGGTCATTGCGGTGCTTGGCCTTCTCTCGGCGGCGGTCATCCTGGCCGCGCCGTTCTGGGGCGCACAGACCTATTCTCTTAGGGAAATCATGACGCCGGGGCTGGGGGAACGCGATGTTCAGATCTTTTGGCAGATGCGCCTGCCGCGGGTCCTGGTCGCTTTTTGCGTCGGCGGGATCTTTGCCCTCTGCGGGATGGTCTTCCAGGCGATCTTCAGGAATCCTTTGGTGTGCCCGTTCACGCTGGGCGTTTCCGCGGGCGCTTCTTTCGGAGCGACCGTGTATATCTGGCTGGGGCTTTCGTTCGCGGTCTTGGGTATTTCGGGCGTGTCGCTTTTTGCTTTTGCGGGAGCGCTTTTGTCCATTATCATTGTCTGGTCGCTTTCACGGATACGTTACGGCTCCTCGACGGCAAAAATGCTGTTGGCCGGATTGATCGTCAGCTTCTTTTTTATCAGCTTGATCATGTTCATCCAGTTCATCAGCGGGGTCTATGAATCGTTCCGTATTTCGCGCTGGTTGATGGGCAGCCTGACCATTTTCGGCTACGGCCCGCTTTGGGAAGTCTGGCCGTTTGCTTTGGCGGGGGTTGTGGTGATCTTTTATTTCAGCCGCGAACTGAACTTGTTGACGACGGGAGAAGAGATCGCGGTCAGCCGCGGGGTGGACGTCAACCGTATGGTCAAGGGGCTGTTCGTTTTTCTTTCCATTATCATCGGCCGGCTGGTCGCGATCTGCGGGCCGATCGCGTTTGTGGGGATCATTGCCCCGCACATCTGCCGCCTGCTGATCGGGCCGGACCACCGCTATCTGACCCCGGCCACCTTTTTATTCGGCGGGCTGTTTTTGACTTTATGTGATATGCTGGCCAGGACGGTGGTGGCCCCCGGGGAAATGCCCGTCGGGATCATCACGGCCATTTTAGGCGGCCCGTTTTTCCTGTGGTTGCTGCACGCTAAATTCAATGAATAAATAAGGGGACCTCTTATGCATTGCCAGGATGATCGTGCCCCGCGCACGTTCAGAGATCAGACCAAGTTCGTGAAAAAAGGCCTCATTATCGTCCATACCGGCGAGGGTAAGGGCAAGTCCACCGCCGCGTTCGGCACAGCCCTGCGCGCGATGGGCCGCGGCTACAAAGTGGGCATTGTCCAGTTCATCAAAGGCAACTGGAAGACCGGCGAAGGCGAATTTCTTAAAAAGAACAAGAAGCTTTGCGACCACTTTGTCATGGGAACGGGATTTACCTGGGACACCAAGAATTTCAAGGAAGACATGAAGGTCGCGCGAAAGGCCTGGGAGAAGTGCAAAGAGATCCTCGCCGATCCGCAATACTATCTCGTCATCTTCGATGAGATCAATTATGTCCTGAAATATAATTTTCTCGACGTGAAGGAAGTGGTCGCGGCCTTAAAGAAAAAACCGGCCTTGAAGCACGTTATCCTGACCGGGAACGGCGCGCCCAAAGAGCTCATCGTCATCGCCGACCTGGTCACTGAGATGAAATGTGTCAAGCATCCCTATTATCAGGGCATCAAGGCCCAGCCGGGGATCGAATATTGAACATGAAAATCTTTATCCACGCCGACGACTTCGGCCTTACGTCCCAAGACACCCGCAATATCCTTGAGGCTGTCTCTGGCGGTATCCTCAAGAGTGTCAGTCTCGTCCCCAACGGCGAAGATTTTGATAATGCCGTCCGGCAACTCAAGAATTTTCCCCATATCCGTGTGGCGGTCCATCTGAACCTGACGCAAGGCAAGCCTGTTTCCCCGCCGGCAGAGATCAAATGGCTCGTAGATGAGAAGGGCGAATTCCTTCCGGACCATATTTTATTCATCTGGTGGGCCTGGCTGTGTTTTACTCGGAAGCGCCCGCTTTTAAAAGAGCAGATCAAGCAAGAATTGACCGCTCAGATTACGCGCGTGTGCGCGGCCTTGGGCAACAACGCCCCCGTCTATGTCGATAGCCACCGGCATCTGCACATGCTGCCGGTCTTTTTTGACAGCCTGCTGGAGCTGCATAAGGAATTTAATTTCGGATACATCCGTCTTCCGGTCGAAAAATTCCTTTTGGTCGATAAAAAAGACCTTTTTCAGCCGAAATTTTGGCTGAGCTTCCTCAAACACGATTTTTTGAACACCATGGCGTTTTTTTTAGGCTACCGGGACAGGCTGAGGCGCCGCAATATCCCCACCTGCGACCACTTTCTGGGCGTTCTCTACACGGCGCGCATGTCGGAAGCGGTTGTGCGGGAATGCTTTAAAGCTCCAAAAGAAGGGATGGCCGAGGTCTTATTCCATCCCGGGGCCAATCCAGTCGAACTTCAAGAACTTAAAAAGTCTTCGTTTAAAGAATTCATCGCTTCGCTCAATACTGGGGACGTGTAACGTAACCTTATCTTAGATCGGGTTACGTTACACGTCCCTTTATTTATGGAATTGTTCAATTTTTGAACAATAAAAGGCGACTGTCCCCTTTTATTTATTTCCTTGACGCCCAATCCATATCTATATATACTATGTTCAATAATTGAACATCGGAAATTATTATGTCCCATGACTTTTTAGATGAACGGGAATTTGAGCTCGTTAACATCATAGGGGCCAAACTCGGTTCAAATCAAAGAGACCTGTCGCGCCTGCTGGACCTTTCCTTAGGGCAGACCAATATGCTCATTCGCCGCCTCGTGGCGAAGGGTTTCTTGCGTATCAGCCAGCTCAATCAGAAAAAAGTAAGCTATATTTTGACCCCCAAAGGGTTGGCCGAAAAGATGAAGCAGTCGGTCAACTACACCCTCAAGACCATCCACTCCATCAGTGCCATCAAAGATCAGATCAAAAGCGTCGTTGTCCCTCTCTATGAGAAGGGAGAGCGGCATTTTGTCATTGTCGGCAAATCCGACTTTGCCCTGCTCATCGAAATGGTGTTCCGCGAGAGGGGTTTGAATGATTTTAAAGTGACGTATGCGGAAGAAATGCCGCACAACGGCGACGGGACCATCCTGATCTGCCGTGAAGGTTTTAACGGTCCGGCCTCCGGGAAGATCGTCAATCTGATCGAAGAGCTGGCCAAAAATCACGACATCATAACGAACGGGAAAGGAAATAACCATGTTAAACAATAAGACCATTTTGATAACCGGCGGGACCGGTTCCTTCGGGCGGAAGATGACCCATGCCGTGCTTTCGCGTTTCAAGCCCAAGAAGCTGATCATCTTCAGCCGCGATGAATTCAAGCAGCACGAAATGTCGAAGGTCTTTCCGGTCAGTAAACATCCCATCCGGTATTTTTTGGGCGACATAAGGGACAAGAGCCGTCTCTACCGCGCCTTTGAAGATGTGGATTATGTCATCCATGCTGCGGCGTTAAAGCAGGTCCCGGCCCTCGAATACAATCCCATGGAAGCGGTCAAGACCAACGTCCTGGGCGCGGACAATATCGTGGACGCGGCCATCGACCGCGGGGTCAAAAAGGTCATCGCCCTGTCGACCGACAAGGCCGTCAATCCCATCAATCTCTACGGCGCCACCAAACTGGTCGCCGAAAAAACGTTCGTTGCCGCCAACGCCTATGCCGGCGGCAAAGTGGTCTTTTCCGTCGTGCGTTACGGCAACGTGGTCGGCTCCCGCGGCAGCGTCATCCCGCTTTTCCTGAACTTTAAAAAGCAGGGCATCAAGGAATTCACCATCACCGACGAGCGCATGACCCGTTTCTGGATCACGCTGGAAGAAGGCGTGCAGCTGGTCTTGAAGGCCCTGGAACAGTCCGTGGGCGGCGAGAATTTCGTCCCCATGATCCCCTCGATGAAAGTGACGGACCTGGCCAAAGCGATCGAACCCGAATGCCGTTTCAAATCCATCGGCATCCGTCCGGGTGAGAAGATCCACGAGACGCTCGTTTCCGAGGACGAGGCCCGCAACACCAAGATCGTCAAAGATATGTACGTCATCCTGCCGCAATTCTACGAGAACGAAGAGGTCCATAAATCCTATGACAATTATCCGAACGTCCCGGAGAATTTCGTCTACCGCAGCGACAAGAACGAGCGCTGGCTGACCGTCAAGGAACTGCGTCAGATGGCCAGCATGAACATTCTGGAAGAAGAAGATTCGGAGTTGATAACCAAGTGAGCTCACTGGCTTTAGGAACGGCCCAGTTCGGGCTGGATTACGGCATCAACAATAAACGCGGGCGCATCCCGAAGGATGAGGTGTTTGCCATCCTGCAGTACGCGTGGGAAAAAGGCGTGCGCGTGCTGGACACGGCCTTTGCCTACAAGGACAGCGAGAAGGTGATCGGCGAATTCATCCAGAAGCATAAAAAGAACTTCAAGGTCGTCTCCAAACTGCCGTGGGAATACGAGAAGGACGTTCAAAAAGGTTTTGAGATGTCGCTCAAGAATTTGCAGCTTAAGAAAATATACGGGTATCTCGTGCATCATTTCAAATCGTTCACCGACGACAAAAATATCTGGGAAACCTTCAAGCGCCTTAAAGAAGAAGGCAAGGTGGAAAAAATAGGCTTCTCGCTCTACAAGACCGAAGACCTGGAATATCTGCTTGAGCAAAATATCGCCTTTGACATCGCCCAGGTGCCGTTGAGCGTCCTGGACCAGCGTTTTGTGCCGTTCTTGAGTCGGCTCAAGGAAAAGAGCATTGAAGTGCACGTGCGTTCGGTTTTTTTGCAGGGGCTGGTGTTCAAGACGCCCAACGAATTGACCGGGCGGTTCAAGAAAATAAAGGACAAGGCGGCGTCGTTACGTTCCCTGGCCGCCGAGCACGGCATTCCGCTGCCGGCCATTTGCCTGAATTTCGTGCTCGACCGGCCCGACGTGGATGAGGCCATTATCGGCATCGACAGCCTTAAAAATCTGGAAGAGAACGTCCAGGCCATGAAGTTCAGGGTCAAGGACCTTTTGCCGCGGCTGGCCGGCCTCAAAGAAGAGGACGAAAATATCATTTTGCCGACGAATTGGAAGTGAGAATGAATAAATTAAGATTGGGGATCATCGGATTAAGCGAGGGCAACGGCCATCCGTATTCATGGTCGGCGATTTTCAACGGCTATGACAAAAAGGCCATGGCGGAATGCCCGTTCCCGGCCATCCCGGAATATTTATCCCGGCAGGAATTCCCGCGCGACGCGATCAAGGAAGGGGAAGTAACGCACGTCTGGACACAGGACCGTTTTATTTCGCAGCATATCGCCAAGGCGTGCCATATCAAAAATATTGTGGATGATTACAAGGCGATGGTCGGGAAAGTCGATGCTATTTTGCTGGCGCGTGATGATGCCGAAAACCATCTGGAAATGAGCAAGCCGTTCCTGAAAGCCGGCTTGCCGGTCTACATCGACAAGCCTTTGGCCTTTGATGTCGAGACCGCGGAAAGAATTTTCGGCTTGGAACAATACAAGGGGCAAATTTTTACCTGCTCGGCGCTCGGTTATGCGAAAGAATTTCAACTGACCGATGCGATCCGTAAAAAAATCGGCGATATTAAGAAAGTAGAAGCCTTTGTGATGAAAGATTGGGCGAAATACGGTATTCATATCGTCGAGCCGGTGCTGAAGATGCTTCCGGCAGCGGAGAAAATAAAAGAGATAAAAAATAACGGCCGCACGGTAAGCGTGTATTGGCAAAGCGGATTGGAAACCGAGTTCAGCGCCCTGGGCGAGACGAAAGAACCCATTAAGATCAAGCTAAAGGGCGATAAAGGGAGCGCGGAAATGACTTTTAAGGATACATTTGCGGCCTTTCGAAGCGCTTTGCAGGCGTTCGTCGACAAGAAGGCGCCGCCCAAGGAATTTGTCCTGAAAGCGGTCCAGATTATAGAAAGTGGAGTAGCGTATGTCAAAAGGTAGATCGATCCTTATCACCGGCGGGACAGGGAAATTGGGGCGGCAATTCGTCCGTCATTTCCTCAAAGAAGGCTATACGGTGGTCGTGACCTCGCGCGACCCGAAAAATTTAAGCGTTCTGACCAAAGAAAGCCGGTCAAAAAAATTGCACACTCTGAGCGTCGATCTGGAAAGGATCAGCGCCGCCCAGGAGATCTATGAATTTCTGCACAAGAAAAAGATCGACCTCGATGTCCTGATCAATAACGCCCGCAACCGGGACTATGTGGTCATGAGCGAGTCCGGCCCGAGCCGCTTCCACTGGCAGGGCGAATATTTCATGGACGTGGTCGTCCCTTATGAGTTGACGCTTATGCTGACGAAAAAATTCCCGAGTCTTAAAAATATCATCAACATTTCTTCCATTTACGGCGTTGTTGCCGCCAATCCGAAATTATACGATAACCCGCAGAAAGAATCGCCCATCCATTACAGTGTCGCCAAGGCCGCCTTGATCCACCTGACCAAAGAGCTCGCCGCGCGGCTGGCCGCCAAGGGGGTGCGGGTCAACTGCATTTCCTACGGCGGGGTGGAGGGCCGTGCGGGTAATACATTGAAGAAGCGTTATGAAGAGATCTGTCCGATGGGCCGGATGCTCAACGAAGAAGAGACCGTGGGCGCGGTTGCTTTTCTGGCGTCGGAAGGTTCGGCCAGCATGACCGGTCACAACCTGATCGTCGACGGAGGATGGACGGTATGTTAAAGAAAAAGACCATTGCCGTTATCCCGGCGCGCGGCGGTTCCAAGCGCATCCCGAAAAAGAACACGATCGATTTCTTCGGGAAACCTTTGATCGCCTGGACCATCGAGGCCGCCCAAAAATCCGGCATCTTTGACCGTATCCTGGTCAGCACGGACGATCCGCAAGCGGCCGCGATCGCCAAAGGCTGCGGCCTGGACGTGCCTTTTCTGCGTGAGGGCGCGACCGACGATGTTACACCGATCAGTGTCGCTACCTTGGTCGCCTTGGGCCAAGTGGAAAAAAATCTGAATGAAACGTACGAAACGGTCGTCCAGTTAATGGCCAATTGCCCTTTGCGCGGAAGTGAAGAGATCGTTTCGTCCTATGAGAATTTTAAGAAATCCGGCAGCGATTTCCAGGTCAGCTGTTTCCCCTTCGGCTGGATGAACCCCTGGTGGGCATCCCACTTGCCTGACGGAAAGCATCCGTCGCCGCTTTTTCCGGATGCCTTAAAGCAGCGCTCACAGGACCTGCCGCCGCTCTATTGTCCGACGGGAGCGATCTGGATCGCCAACACCGGCGCCTTAAAAAAGGCCGGGACATTTTATGGGCCGGGGCATATTTTTTTCCCCATGGATTGGAAAGCGGCCGTGGATATCGACGATGAAGATGATCTGGAAATGGCCAAAGCGGTCTTTCTAGTCGAACAGGAAAAGCAAAAGGCCTTGAAATGACAAGAGCGACGACCAAAACCATTCCCTACGGCCGGCAGTGGATCGACGCCGAGGACATCAAGTCCGTGCGCCAGGTCCTGGAGTCGGATTTCATCACCCAGGGGCCGACGGTCGAGAAGTTCGAGAAAAAGATCGCGGAATACTGCGGGGTCAAATACGCGGTCGCGGTCAACAGTGGGACTTCCGCCTTGCATTGCGCGATGTTCAGCGCCGGGGTCGAAGAGCATGACGAAGTGATCGTGCCGCCCATTACCTTCGCGGCGACGGCCAACGCGGTCTTGTATTTAAAGGGAAAGCCGGTCTTTGCCGATATCGACGCCAAGACTTTATGCCTGGACCCGAAGGAGACGGAAAAAAAGATCACCTCCCGCACCAAGGCGATCGCGCCGGTCGATTTCGCGGGGTATCCGGTCGATCTGGCACCGTTCCGGCGCCTGGCGGAAAAACACAAGCTCGCGCTCATTGAAGATGCCGCGCACGCCTTGGGTGCCAGGCGCGGTAGTCTGCAGGCCGGCGCCAAGGCGGATGCCGCTATCTTAAGTTTTCATCCGGTCAAGTTGATCACGACCGGCGAAGGCGGGGCGATCATCACCAATGACGAAAAGATTTATAAGCGCTGTTTGCTTTTCCGTTCCCACGGGATCACCAAGGAATCGGAGTTTCTGGTCGAGAACCACGGCGGCTGGTATTACGAAATGCACGCGTTAGGGTTTAATTACCGTCTGACCGACCTGCAGTCGGCTTTGGGGATATCGCAGCTGGGACGTGTCGAGAAGTTCATCAAGAAGCGTAACGCCATCGCCGATCTTTATAAACGGTATCTGAAAAAATATCAGGAATATCTGCATTGGCCGGAATATACCGATGCCAAAGACATCCGCCACGCGCACCATCTTTTTGTGGTGCAATTCGATCTTAAGAAATTCAAGGCCGGGCGCAAAGAGATCTATGACGCGTACAAACAGGCGGGAGTGGGTGTGCAGGTGCATTATATCCCGGTCCATTTACAGCCGTTCTACAAAAAACAGTTCGGGTACAAGCGGGGGGATTTTCCGGTGGCGGAAAGTTATTACGACAGCTGCCTGAGCCTGCCGATGTTCCCGCTGATGAAAGAAGCCGACGTCAAAAAGGTCGTCAAAGCGACCGAGAACATTATCCAGAAATATAAAAAAGGTTAACCATGAAACCGAGCATTGGATTAAAGGTCTGGTCCACGAATTTAAATTACATCAAGCCTGCAGCAGAGCTGTTCAAGCGCGGCGTGTATGAGTTCATCGAGCTCTACGCGGTGCCGGGATCGTTCAAGGAAACCGCTTCTGCCTGGAAGGCGCTCGATATCCCGGTGCGTCTGCATGCGCCGCATGAGATCAATCTGTCGGTGCGCGACAAACAAAAGGACAACCTGGCGCTTTGCCGGGAACTGGAAGAATTCAACAAGGCCCTGAAAGCGCAGTCGGTCGTCGTGCATCCGGGTCTGGGCGGCGACCTGAAGGCGACATTCCTGCAGATGCCGTTCATCAAAGAAAATTTAAACACGCGTATTCTCATCGAGAACATGCCCTATATTTCACTGGAAGACGATGTCTGCCCCGGCGCGCTGTTCGAGGACATCAAGAAGACGATCGAGAAATTCGACATCGGTTTTTGTTTCGATATTTGCCACGCGACCAAGGCGGCTATTTATCTGGAAAGGGACATCAAGAAATTCGTCGAGCGGTTCATTGAACTCAAACCGGAAGTCCTCCATCTCTCCGATGGACATTTGAACACGATCTACGATGAGCATCTTTCCATCGGCGGAGGCGAATTCGATTTTGCCTGGATCTCGGACGTGGTCCGCCGCAGCGGCTGCTCCTTTTTGGTCCTCGAGACGGCCAAATCTTCCAAAGAAAATTTAGATGATTTCGCGCGTGATGCCAGGAAGATCAAGTCCTTGTTCGAACCCGTAGCATTAGAGGAGGGAAGACGCCCATGATGAATCTGATCAAGATCGGAGAGCGATGGGTCGGCAAGAACCAGCCGTGTTTCATCATCGCGGAACTCTCGGCCAACCATCAGCATGATTTCAAGCGGGCCAAGGACCTGGTAGCGGAGGCCAAGGAGTGCGGCGTTGACGCTATCAAGATTCAGACCTACACGCCCGACACATTGACCATCGATTGCGATAACGAATATTTCCGCATTCAGCATCCCGTCTGGGGCGGACAGACCCTGTATGAACTCTACGGCAAGGCCTATACACCCTGGGAATGGCATGCGGACCTTAAAAATTATGCCGAGCAGCTGGGGCTGGTCTTCTTTTCGACCGCTTATGACCGTTCGTCGGCGGATTTTCTGGAAAAATTGCAGATCCCGGTCTACAAGATCGCCTCTTTTGAGCTGGTCGACATCCCGCTCATCAAGTACGTGGCCAAAAAGAAAAGACCGGTCATGCTTTCGACGGGAATGGCGAACGAGGAAGAGGTTGATCTGGCGGTACGCACCATCCGCGCCGAAGGCAACGATGAGATCATCCTGCTTAAATGCACGAGCTCCTATCCGGCCAAGGCGGAAGAGATGAATTTAAGCAGTATCCCGTTCCTCGCCGAGAAATTCGGCACGGTGGCCGGGCTTTCGGACCATTCGCTTACCTCCGAGGTCGCGATCGCGGCGGTCGCCCTGGGCGCTAAAGTCATTGAAAAGCATTTTACGCTTTCGCGCCAAGAACAGGGGCCGGATTCCCATTTTTCGCTTGAGCCGCAGGAGATGAAGAGCCTCGTCAACGCGGTGCGCAGCATCGAAAAGGCCCTGGGCACGACCGAACTGGGCCCCACACGGGAAGAAAAGAACAGCATGGTCTTCCGCAAATCCCTTTTCGCGGTGCGCGATATCAAGAAAGGCGAATCATTGACCGAAGAGAACATCCGTTCCATCCGTCCCGGATACGGACTTCTGCCCAAATATTATTTCGATCTTTTGGGGAAAACAGTAACCAGGGACATCAAGGCCGGCATGCCGTTGTCCCTGGACATGATCGAAGGAGCAAAATGAACGCAACATCTCCTAAATTGAATCTGCGTAAAGCCGCACTCTCCGACAAAGAGGATGTCCTGGCCTGGCGCAACGACCTGGAGACCCGGGCCTACAGTTTTCAGCCCCAGATCGTCAGCGAAAAGGAGCATGAAAAGTGGTTTTCTAAGCTCATGCAGGATAAGAAGCGCCTGCTGCTTATTGCTTTTAACGGCGAAAAGAAGGTCGGCGCGGTGCGTTATGACTGGCTGGGCGAAGGCCATTATGAGGTCAATATCAATCTGGCCCCGTCCATGCGCGGAAAAGGTTTCGGGACAGAATTGCTTAAACAGTCTTTGACGTGGGTCAAAGGCCGCGTCATTGCCCGCGTTAAAGAGGACAATCAGGCCTCCATTCACGCGTTCGAAAAGGCCGGCTACGTCACAAAGGGCCAGGATAAAGGTTTTATTTTATTTGAAATAACCGCGTCATGAAAACGAAGAATAAAAAATACAGTGTGGCTATTATCGGCTGCGGGAATATCGGCTTTTTCTGGGACCATAAACGTAAAGGCAAGGGTGCCTTGTCGCATTTCAAGGCCTTTCAGGAAAATAAGAATTTCGAAGTCGTGGCCCTGGCTGAACACCGCGCGGAACGCCGTGCCGTGTTAACCAAAGCCTGTAAGGTGCCGGTCTTTTATGATCACAAGGAACTGCTGACCCAGCTTTCACCGGACGTGGCGGTCGTATCGACCAGTAATAAAGCGCATGAAGAAGTGCTCAAAGCGCTTTTAACGGTAAAACCCAAGCTGGTCTTTGCCGAGAAACCGTTGACGCTGGAACCGGAGACCTCGATGGAGATCATCGCGCAATATGAGAAGGCCGGGATCGGATTGCAGATCAATTACAGCCGCCGCTTCGTGGGGATCTTTGACGATATCAAGCGCATGATAGAGCAGAAAAAGCTGGGCGACATTCAGGCCGTGAATATCTTTTATTCGCGGGGATTCTTTCATAATGGATCGCATTTTGTGGACCTGATCACGTGGTATTGGGGAATGCCGGACGAGGTCATGGTCGAAGGCGAACGCCCGGGCTTACATGAGAACGATCCGACAATGAGCGTTCTCTTAAAATATCCCGGTCAGATGGAGGTCCGTTTGATCGGTCTCGAAACAAGCAAGACCGCTGTGTTCGAAATGGACATTTGGGCAAGCAAAGGCCGTATACGGATGAACAACGACATCTGTGAATTTTATCAGACAGAAAAGAACAAGGATTTCAACGGATTTCTTTCTTATGAACTGAAGCGCAAAAAGGCGTATGACCGGTTCACGGCCCTGCCGAAGGCCGTCGAGAATATGGCCGGCTGGCTGAATAAAAAAGAAGCGCTTATTTCACCGGCCAAAGACAGCTTGGCCGTATTTGAACTTTTCAAGCGGGTCAAAGGAGCCCCTGTATGTCAAAGTTAGCGCTCTTGGGCGGGAAACCCGTCCGCACAAAATTGTTCAGCGCCTATAACACGATCGGCGCCCAGGAAAAAAAGGCGGTCGCCAAGGTCCTGGATTCCGGCGTTCTTTCGCAATATGTCGGCGCCTGGCACGCGGATTTCTTAGGCGGAAAAACGGTCAAGGCTTTCGAGAAGAACTGGGCCAAACAGTTCGGTTGTGCCCACGCGGTCTCGGTCAATTCCAACACTTCCGGATTGATCGCGGCCATGGGCGCGATCGGTGTCGGCCCCGGTGATGAAGTGATCGTCTCTCCGTACAGTATGACGATCAGCGCCTCGGCCCCGATGTTTTACGGTGCCGTGCCGGTCTTTGCGGACATCGACGAGGATATTTTCTGCATGAGCGCCCAAAGCATCCGCGAGCGTATTACATCGCGCACCAAGGCGATTATTATTGTCCATATCTTCGGCCATCCGGCGGACATGGATGAAATAATGGCGGTCGCCCGCGAACACAAGCTGGCGGTCATCGAAGACTGCGCGCAGGTGCCTTTGGCCCGATATAAGGGTAAATCCGTCGGCTTGTTCGGCGATCTGGGGATTTTTAGTCTGAATTATCACAAGCACATTCACACCGGCGAAGGCGGGGTCGTGGTCACCAATAACGCGCAATTGGCGGAGCGTATTCAGCTTATCCGCAATCACGCCGAGGCGGTCGTGGACGGTAAAGGTGTCAAGGATTTCGATCTGCCGCTTGGCTATAATTTCCGTATGAACGAAGTTGAGGCCGCGATCGGCATCGAGCAGCTGAAGAAATTGCCGGCTTTGATCACCGCCCGCATCAAGAATGCGGATTATCTGACCAGGAAATTAAGACAATTTCCGGGGATCACGCCGCCTCTCGTGCGGGAAGGCTGCCGGCACGTCTATTATATGTACGCGATCAAGGTGAATAAAGAAAGGGCCGGCGTGCACCGCAATACGTTGTTCCAGGCCTTAAAGGCCGAGCTCCCGACGGCCAAGCTGCGCGAGACCGCGCCCATTATCGGCTGCGGCTACGTCAAACCGCTCTATTATCAGTCGCTTTATCATTCTTCGGGAAAAAGATATCCGTACAATTATCCGCAATATGAAGGAAAGGCTTTTTACGGGCCCGGCACTTGTCCGGTCGCCGAACGGATGCATTTTGAAGAAGTGATCACCAATGAATATATCCGGCCGTCGATGACCAAAAAGGACTTGGACGATGTGGTCGCGGCCTTTGAGAAAGTTTTTGAGAACATTAACGAACTGAAGACCTATGAGCAAAAGCGGCAAAAAGAAAATAATCGCGGTAACGCACGACATGGGCGGGACACGAGCGCTTATGCCGGTGTTGTGCGGACTGCGTAACGATCCGGCGTACACGCTTTGTATCTACGCGGGGGAGTTCGGGCGGCCCGTATTGAAAGAAGAAGGCTTTGCCTTTGAGTCCGTGCCCACGTACATGAAAAGAGAGGACGTGCGAGCTGTCTTTGACAAAGAAAAGCCGGATCTTCTGCTCTCGGCGACCAGCTGGAATTCCGACGTGGAACAGCAGTTCCGCAATGTCGCCTGCGAGAAAAAGGTCCCCAGTGTTGTGGTCTTCGACTTCTGGTCGAATCCGGCCCTGCGCTGGAAAGATTCCGCGTATAGTTTGGGCAAAATGCCGGATACGGTTTGCGTCATGGATGAGGCTTACCGTCAGGTGATGATCCAAGACGGCTTTCCGGCGGATCAATTGATCGTGACGGGTCAGCCGCATCTGGAGAGATTATGGGAAACCAAACGGAATTTACGCTCCGCGCCGAGGCTGCAGAAAATTTTATTTTTATCGCAGCCCAAAGAGATCCTGCAGATCAAGGGCGACCGGCACCCTTTGAGCATGATCATTGAGGCCATCGGTGCTTACGCGAAAGACCATGAGTGCGTGCTAACGGTAAAGTTCCATCCGAAAGAGAATGAGGAAGAGTTGAAGGATATCCTGGTCCAGGCACCCAAGAATAAAAATTTAAAGATCGAAATTGCAGAACGTCTGGCGCCTTTGCCGGAGTTAGTGGAAGACCACGATGTTGTTTTAGGTTACCGCTCGATGGGATTATTTGAAGTTAAATCCATGGGCCGGGCGGCCATGGCCCTGGACGGATGCCTGATCGAACCCTCGCTGGCAACGGCTTTAGAGAATTTCGGCATTCCGGTCGTGGCCATGAAGGACCTTGCGGATTTGGGAAATGCCTGGAAAAAAGCGGACCGTCCCATGGAGCACAATCCTTATGGCGGGGCAACGGAGAGGATCTTGGCGGTGATTAAGAGAAGCTTGTTGAAGCTGACCGGTGAAAGAGTTTATTTGAAGCCCTTCACGGCCGCGGACATCAGCGCAGAATATATCGGCTGGTTCAATGACCCGGTCGTCTGCGCCGATAACACGCACGGCGATCCGCGGAACCCTTATAACGAACAAAAGGCTAAGGAATATCTGCGTTCCGTCGAATACAGCGACACCGCTCATGTCTTTGCCATACGCTGGAAAGACAATGATAAGCACATCGGTAATTGCGCTATTTCTTCGATCGATTGGGTCAAAAAGACAGGAATGTGCACGATCATCATCGGCGATAAGGATTATTGGAAAAGAGGCGTTGGCACGGAAGTGTATGAGCTTTTATTGGAATTCGGGTTTGAGCAGTTGGGTTTGGAAAAAATCACCTCCGGCCAAACTACGCGCAATGCGGCGATGGTGAAGATTTGCGAAAACGTCGGTATGAAAAATATGGGGCTTTCGGGAAAGAAGCTTAACAAGAATGGTGAGGCCCTCGACATTGTAGAATTTGCGATCACCAAAAACGTGTATAAAGGCGCTTTAAAGATATGAAGTACTGTAAAAAATGCGTACAGCCGGACACACGCCCGGGCATTAAGTTCAACGACGAAGGGATCTGCCCGCCGTGCCAGTACTTTGGACAGCTCAATGACATCGACTGGGAAGGCCGGGAAACGCAGCTTAAAGGAATCGTTGAATTCGGCCGCAAGCATAATGTCTCCGGTTATGACTGTATTGTGGGCGTAAGCGGTGGCAAGGACAGCACGCGTCAGGCCCTGTACGTCAAAGAACAACTGGGCCTCAAAGCCTTGCTGGTCTGTTGTACATATCCGCCGGAACAGGCGACCGAGCGCGGCGCGTACAATATCAGCAATTTGATTACGCTGGGGTTTGATACGATCACGGTCAGTCCTGATCCGCAGGTCTGGAAAAAATTGATGCGCGAAGGATTTTTAAAATACGGCAACTGGTGCAAATCCACGGAAATGGCGCTTTATGCGTGTCTGCCGAAGATCGCCATCGCGTATCACATCCCGCTCATTTTTTTGGGGGAAAATCCCGCGACGCATTTCGGTGAACTGGGCGTGCGTTCCTTTGATTGGGACGCGAACCGTTCCAAGCACAGCAACACGATCGCCGGCGGCCCCGACATCTTTTTAAGCGATGAGATCGGCGACAAAGACCTGTTCTGGTACCGTTATCCATCGGATGAGGAGATGGATTGGGCCAAACTGCAGATCGTGTATCTGGGATATTTCTGGAAGGATTTCAACAAATTGGACAACGCGGCCTTTTCCGTCAGCCACGGCCTGGAATTAAGGGAAGGCACGCCGTATGAGTTGGGCGACATCCATCCGTTCGAGGCCCTGGATGATGATTTTGTCATCATGAACCAGATGATGAAGCACGTCAAATACGGTTTCGGCAAGGTGACCGATGAGGTCTGCGAACAGATCCGGTGCGGCCGTATGACGCGCGCAGAAGGCATGGCATTGGTCCAGAAATATGACGGAAAATGCAGTCCCCAAATTATCCAAAAATTCTGTGATTACATCGATATCACTGAAAAAGAATTCTGGGACGTGGTCGAATCGTACCGTGATAAAAAAGTTTGGCTAAAAGACGGGCAGGGGTGGAAATTAAATGTCCAAAACTAAAGTCAGCGATGTGCTGATCATTGATTACGGGGTGGGGAACCATCTGTCGGTCCTCAACGCCCTCGACTTTCTGGGTTACCGTTACGCGGTCTCCAACCGGCGTGAGGACATCGAAGAAGCACAGGGCTTTATCCTGCCCGGTGTCGGTGCTTTCGGCGAGGCCATGCAGAACTTGAACCGTCTGGATATCGTCGCTGTGCTCAAAGAACAGGTCGCGGCCAAGCGAAAGCCGCTTCTGGGCATCTGTCTGGGTATGCAGCTTTTGGCCGAAGATTCGGAAGAAAAAGGGACGCATAAAGGTCTGGGCCTGATCAAAGGTCATGTCGTGGAATTGAAGCCGGCCCAAAAGCTGCGCGTACCGCATGTGGGCTGGAACAGCTTGAAGATAAGAAATAAAGCGCCGTTGTTCGAAAGGACGGGCACCGAGCCGCATTTTTATTTTGATCACAGCTATCATTTCAAGTGCGACCCATCCTGTGTCAGCGCGACCTGCGCTTACGGGGAAGAAATTACGGCCGCGGTGCAGAAGGACAATATTTTCGGTGTACAGTTCCATCCGGAAAAAGGGCAAAGTAACGGACTGAAGTTGTTCCGCGGATTTTTTGAATATATGAAATCGAACGGGAATTAGATATGGAAAAGCGTCGGCTCATAGGATGCCTGGTGGTTAAAGGCGGTATCGTCGTGCAGAGCATCGGCTTTAGGCAATATCTGCCAGTCGGGAAGCCGGAGATCGCGGTGGAATTTCTTAATAACTGGGGGATCGATGAGATCGTGCTGCTGGACATTGACGCGACCCGCGAGGGGCGCGGACCCGACTTTACCATGATCGAAAGAGTATCAAAAAAATGTTTTGTCCCGCTGACCGCCGGCGGAGGGATCAGAAATTTGGAGGACATGCGGCGTCTTATCCGTCACGGCGCGGACAAGATCGCGATCAATACCGCGGCGGTCAAAAGTGCAGGTCTCATCAAGCAGGCGAGCGATGTCCTGGGCGATCAGTGCATTGTGGTTTCTATCGACGCGCGCAAAGTGAACGGGAAATATGAAGTGTTCCTGGATTCTGGCCGTGAACCGACCGGCCTTGATCCGGCGAAGTTCGCCAAACAGACAGCCGCGATGGGTGCCGGGGAGATCTTCCTTAATGCGGTCGATCGTGACGGCGCGAAACAGGGCTATGATATTGAGCTTATCAAGAACGTTGCGGCGGCGGTTTCCATCCCCGTCATTGCCTGCGGCGGCGCGGGGCATCCGCAGCACTTTAGCGAAGCGCTCATCAAGGGCAACGCGACCGCTGTTGCCGCGGCAAATTATTTTCATTTTACCGAACACAGCCCCGTCGTGACCAAGGCATTCTTGAAGGAGCAAGGGATCGATGTGCGTTTGGACACCTACGCGACGTATGAAGGATTTAGTTTTGATGACAAGGGGCGCATCGGAAAGCGCAGTGAAAGCTATCTCGATAAATTGCGTTTTGAGTATCAGCCCAAAGAGGTCATATGAAGTACTGTACACGCTGCTTATATCCGGCGAATCATCCGCTTAAGATCACCTTCGACGCGGAAGGGGTCTGCAGCGGCTGCCGTGTCCATGAAGAGAAGGACATTCTCGACTGGCATGAGCGCGCGGATAAATTAAAGAAGATTTTCGACGCCTTCCGCAGCAAGGCCGGCCATTATGACTGCATTATTCCGGTCTCCGGCGCACGGGATTCGTATTTCATCGTGCACGCGGTCAAGAACGTTTACAAGATGCATCCGCTTCTGGTCACCTACAACAAGCATTACAACACCGATATCGGTATCCGCAACTTAGCGTATTTACGGACTTTATTCGGCTGTGACATCCTGACGTTAACAGTCGACCCCGCCACGGTAAAAAAGATCACCCGCGTTACGTTACGCCTGATGGGCAGCATGTATTGGCACTGTCTCGCGGGCCAGACGGTTTACCCCGTCCAAATGGCCGTGCGCCTCAAGGTCCCTTTGATCGTTTGGGGCGCACACCAGGGCAATGATCAGGTCGGGATGTTTTCGCACCTGGACGAAGTCGAGATGACGCGTAAATACCGCAAAGAGCACGACCTCATGGGATTTGAAGCGGAAGATATCATCCACGAGGCGATGAACGTTAAAGAAGAAGACGTAAAGGCCTACATGTATCCGCACGATAAGGAGCTTGAAAAAGTGGGCGTGCGCGGAATTTACCTCAACAATTACATCCGCTGGGATTCCAAGAAACAGCATGAGGGTATGATCAAGCAGTACGGTTATGAAACGATCCCGCAGGAGCGGACATTCGACACTTACAACGACGTGGATTGTTATCATTATTCGGACCTGCATGATCATGTGAAATTTTTGAAATACGGCTACGGCAAAGTCACCGACCATGCCTGCCGGGAAATACGTTTAAAACGATTAACGCGCGAAGAGGGGATCGATCTCGTCGAGCAATATCAGAACAAGGAGCCGCAGACATTGAAAATGTTCCTGGAATGGCTGGGGATCACGAAGAACGGGTTTTATTATTTCATCGACCAGTTCCGCGATGCCCGCATGTGGGAAAAGGACGACAATTTCCGCTGGCATCTTAAGGATTCGGTCATCCATCACCGCCGTGACCCGGGTGTCGAGGCCGTACGGCTGGAGAAAAAGGAAGACTGCCGTTTTCAACTGACACCGTTGCGCGCTCCCCGCCCGAAAGAACACAAATATATCCTGATCGGCCGCGGACATGTCGATATCCCATCGGGAAAGAAAGAAGCGAAAGCGCAGAAACCGAGCGATTACTCGGGGAGTTTAGTGCCGTGAACATTCTGATCCAATTCACAACGCTCAATTACAAGATGTGGCACAGTTTTGCCAAACATCTGCTGGAGCTTTACCCCGGAAGCCGCGTGGGCGCTATCGCGAGCTATGAATACGGCGCCGATCATGTCTTGAAATTCTTGACCGAGCAGAAGGACGTCAAATATGAATTCATCGAGACCTGGCACGATGTGCGCGACAAGGCCTTTTATGACGCTGACATCGACTATGCGGCCTTGAAAAAATTCGAGGAGTCAACGCCTTACAAGAGCCTTTGGCGCATGATCGCCGCGGACCGCACCTTAGGGGCTGCCTTTATGCACGGATCCATGTGGATGAATTCGTTCACGACGGACAACGCGACGCGCGAAAATATCCTTAAATCTTTCAGCGGTCTCCTTAAACACATTGAAGGCCTTTTTGACCGGTTTAAACCGGACCTGTACCTGCCAGCCGCGGCTATGGGAAGCGTCGAGGTCTATATTTTTGAGCACCTCTGCAAAGAGCGGGGCGTTGTCTGTGCTGTCCCGGCGACCTGCCGCATCGAAGATATCTTTGCCTTTGCCTCCGACCGCTATTCGCTCTTTGTGCATATTGAGGACATGTTCAAAAAATCCATCGGCGGAGAACGTTCCTTGGATCTGACCAAAGGTGAAGAGCTTTATAAGAAATTGACGGCTGATTTCACCAACAATCAATTCTTTGACCGTCAGAATAAAGTTTTTCAGATCACCAAGCTGGAGACCTGGCCGCAAAAATTGAAATATATCGCCGGTACGGCAGGAGCGAAAGCCCGTGTGTTCCGGCAGTGGATAAAGGAAGCGGGGTTCCGCCATTCCAGGGATATCCGCCGCCAGACCGATAATTTCCGTTCCCTTTGGAGCAATTTGCTTTTTGTATTGGCCCGGCGTTATAACAATTATGTCAACTTGCTCAATCCGAAATTTGGCACACGGCTCCCGAAGGAGCAGAAATATATTTACTTTCCGCTGCATATGACGCCGGAACTTTCAACGCAGATCCAGGGGACCATGTGGCTTGATCAGGTGCATTTGATCGAATCGCTCGCCAAGAGCATCCCGGCGGACTGGGTCGTGTATGTCAAAGAACATCCGGCCACATTGACTTACCGTTCGCGGCCGTTCAACTATTACAAGCAGATCATCAGATTTCCCAACGTGGTGATGGCCCCCATCGATATGGACATGAATGAGATCATCTCTAATGCCCAAATGGTCGCGGTCATAACAGGAACAAGCGGGTGGGAGGCCATCCTGCGCGGGGTTCCTGTCATCCATTTCGGGGAATGTTATTGGCAGACGATCGGGCTCTCGCGCCGGTGTTCCAATCTGGACCGGTTGCCGGTCGATATCCATGAAGAATATATACGCAGCAAAAATATTTCTCCCGAAGAACGCAAGCGCCGGCTGGTCCATTTTCTGGCCGCGGTCCTTGAGGGAGGCTTCAGGATCACATACGTTCAGCAGTATGGGTACAATGCGCCCGCCACCGACGAGCAATTTGATCATATTGGCAAGGAATTGGCCCAGTATCTGGTGAAGTACCTGGATTATTTAAGGAACATGCAGGGGAACAAGAACGCCCCGGAAAAAGAGGCTTATGTCCGCTAGAACGATATTCCCAAAATTGACCGAACGGCTGAAGTTCATCCGCAGCCTGGTCGTTACGTCGCCTTATTATAAGACGATCTTGATCTTATCTTTGGTGAGCGGTGTTTTGAGCGTGTTTGGTCTTCCGCTTTTGATCCCGGTCCTGGATTATATGCGCGCCGGAACAGCGGGCCCTGCCGATGAGATGACGCTTTATATCGAACGCGCCCTGACAACGCTCGGCCTGAAACCCCATTTTTATACGATGCTGGGCTTTGCCAGTCTGTTGATCATCAGCGGCGAGCTTTTGGTCATTTTCAATTCTTATATCGCGCTTAAGGCTTCATTCATCCTGATCCGCGATTATTCCAAGCGCATGTTCGAATCCTATTTAAAGGTGAACTGGCTGTGGCTGACGAGCGCCAATTCCGGCGAGATCAATTATGTGGTCATGCGTGAAGCGGAGATGGCGGCCACCTGTCATTTATACGCCCAGCGGCTGGTCATCAGCTTTATCCAGTGCCTGGCGTATTTTGGCCTGGCTTTGATGCTGTCGGTCAAGAGTGTTTTGCTGGCCATGGTCGTCTATGGCGCCCTGACCGTGCTTAATATCCGCAACGCCAACCGTATCCGCGAGGCCACGACCACCATCAATACTATTTTCAAAAAAGTCGCCAGTGTCATGGCGGGCCTGCAGCAGAACAAGAAGTTCCTGAAGACATCGCTCCTGAACCGTTCTTTAGTCGACAGGACGATCTCCGGTATTGAAGGTATCAAAGGCGGCTATGAGCGCGTCGGAAAACGCATGCAGTCGCAGCTGGGATGGAATTTCAGCTTTATGTTCGGGTTTCTCATCCTGCTTATCCTGTTCAACGACCGGCTCGGGCTCGATTATTCTTCGCTCATCGTGCTCATCCTAGTCTTTCACCGACTGGCCCCGCAGGTCAACAATCTTTCAACTGCCTATTCGTCGCTTAATAACTATCTGCCCATGTATGAATCGGTCAGAAACCGGCTGGATGACCTTGACGCCAACGAGGAAGACAACGGGACGGAAACCTTTGACGGTAAAAGCGACATCCGTTTCGATCATGTTCACTTCAGCTACCCCAACGGCAATCAGGTGATCAACGATCTTAATGTGACCGTGGAGGCACAAAAGACGATCGCCATCGTGGGAAGTTCCGGCGCAGGCAAGACAACGGTCCTGGACCTGATCCTCGGGCTGCTCAAGCCCACCTCCGGCACGATCTATTATGGCAAGGTCCCGCATGACCGGCTGGACCTGAATTCCCTGCGCAGCCGGATCGCCTACATCAGCCAGGAGCCGACCTTGCTCGACGGGACATTAAAGGAAAATCTCACGATCGGTGCTCCACAGGCTTCCGAAGAAATGGTGCGGGATATTTGCAAAAAGGTCCATCTGGACCGGGTCATAGAGACGTTGCCGGAAGGATTGGAGACGAATGTGGGCGAGAACGGGATCAAATTGTCCGGCGGCCAGCGTCAGCGTGTCATTTTAGGCCGCGCCCTGTTCTTAAATCCCAAGATCCTGATCCTGGATGAAGCGACCAGCGAGCTGGATTCCGAGACCGAAAAAATGGTACAGGAGACGATCAAGGACCTCAGCAAAGAGTTGACGATCATTATTGTTGCGCACCGGCTCTCGACCGTAAAACCGGCGGACAAGATCTACGTTTTGGAAAACGGTACGGTTTGTGAATCGGGGACGTATGAGCAATTACTGGAGAAGAAGGGAAGATTTCATGCGCTGGATTCGCTCCAGCGTTCGTGAGGTAGAAATATGTTCAAGAAAGAACGAATAGTGAGTTTTATCGGCGCCCGGGCCGGGTCCAAGGGTTTCAAGAATAAGAATGTCGCGGATTTTGCCGGCAAGCCGCTTATTCAATGGACGATCGAAGCTTCCCGGGGGTCGAAATACATCGACCGCACGCTGGTCTCGACGGATGGGGCGGACATCGCGCGGATCGCGCGTCAGGCCGGCGGCGATGTGCCTTTTATGAGGCCGGCACAATTTGCCACCGACGAGGCCAGATTGGAAGATGCCGTGCGCCACGCGCTGGGCTGGTTGAAAGACGCCAAGGACCGGTATGACTATGTTCTAGTGCTGCAGCCGACGTCGCCGTTAAGGACAACGGCGCACATTGACCGCGCCATTGAATATTATTTCAAGAACCGTATGACCAAAAAGGACACGCTTGTTTCCGTTGTGAAAGCACCGAAGAAAAACGCCTGGCTCATGGAAGAAAATGCGAAAGGATACGTCGGTTTTTGCCTGGGCACCAAAAAAAACAAGCGCCGCCAAGCGCTGCCGGATTATTACCTGCCTAACGGCATCATCTTTTTCGGTCCCGCGGAGGTCATCCAGAAGGAAGGGTTTTATTCCCGACGGACGCTTCCCTTTGTGATGGAGGAAGACATTTCGATCGATGTGGACACGTCCGAGGACTTAAGAAGGGCTTTGGAAATTCATAACGCCAAAAGGACAACCGAAAGCGGACGGATATGAAACTAAAGAACAAAAAAGTGCTGGTGACCGGTGCCGACGGATTTATCGGCTCGCATTTGACCGAGCGGCTTGTGGATGAAGGATGCAAGGTCAAGGCCTTCGTCTATTATAATTCCTTCAATCATTGGGGTTGGCTGGAAGACCTGCCGAAAGACAAATTAAAGAAGATCGAGGTCTTTAGCGGCGATGTGCGCGATCCCAATGGTGTGCGCCAGGCCGTCAGGGGGCAGGATGTTGTTTTCCATTTGGCGGCGCTGATCGGCATACCGTACAGCTATCATTCGCCGGACAATTATATCGATACGAACATCAAAGGAACGCTCAATATCCTGCAGGCCGCCAAAGCGGAAAAGGCGCAAAAAGTCTTGGTGACGTCCACGTCGGAAGTTTATGGGACGGCACAATACGTGCCCATCAACGAAAAGCATCCCCGGCAGGGCCAGTCGCCCTATTCGGCCACAAAGATCGGTGCCGACCATCTCGCGGAATCCTTTTACCGGAGTTTTGATCTTCCGGTGGCGATCGTGCGTCCCTTTAATACCTACGGGCCGCGCCAGTCCGCCCGGGCGATCATCCCGGCGCTGATCACGCAGCTTTTAAGCGGTAGGGGTGAGATCAAGGTGGGTGCCGTGCATCCGACCAGGGACTTTACGTTCGTCAAAGACACGGTGGAGGCGTTTTTGGCCATTGCCGAATCGGACAGGACGATCGGCGAAGAGATCAATGTGGCCAACGGTGAGGAGATCTCTATCGGTGAGCTCGCCAGGAAACTCATCAAGCTCATCGATCCGGCGACGAAGATCAAGACCGACAAACAACGTTTAAGGCCGAAGAAGAGCGAGGTCGAACGGCTTCTCGGTGATGCCACAAAGCTGCGCCGCCTGACAAAATGGCGTCCGCGTTTTACGCTCGAGCAGGGATTGACGGAAACGATCAGCTGGTTCCGCGATGAGGACAATTTAAAACGGTACAAGGCGGATATCTACAATGTCTAATGTCATGACCAGGATCATTTATCTGGATGCGCCCAACGTCGGCGAGGAAGAAAAGGCCTACGCGGCCAAGGCCATCGACAGCGGTTATATCTCGACGGCAGGCCCTCTGGTTCCGGAATTTGAGCAGAAATTCGCGGTATGGGCCGGGAAGAACAGGGCCGTCTCGACGCAGAGCGGGACAGCCGCGCTCCATGTGGCGCTGTATGAAATGGGCATAGGGGCCGGTGACGAGGTCATTGTGCCGGTCTTGACCTTTGCGGCCAGCATCAATCCGATCGTTTATGTCGGGGCCAAGCCCGTCTTTGTGGATATTGACGAGAAGACATGGAACATGGACATTCCCTCGATAGAAAAAAAGATCACCAGGCGGACGAAAGCGATCCTGCCGGTGCACCTTTTCGGGAATCCCTGTGCGATGGATGAGATCATGAAGATCGCCAAGAAGCACAAGCTCGCCGTCATTGAGGATGCGACCGAAAGTTTGGGCTCGCGCTACAAAAATAAAATGACCGGCACGTGGGGTGATCTGGGCTGTTTCAGTTTTAACGGGAATAAGACCATGACGACCGGCGGCGGCGGAATGGTCCTGGGGCAGGACCATAAGCGTCTTGAGCATCTTAAGTTTCTGGTCAATCAGGCGCGTGATGAAAAGCAGGGATATTATCATCCCGAGATCGGTTTCAATTACCGCATGACCAATATTGAGGCCGCTATCGGCCTGGCCCAATTAGGCAAGCTTGAGAAATTCCTTCAATTAAAACGCCAATTTCACGACATTTACCGTCAGGAACTTGACGGAATAAAGGCGATCGCTTTTCAGGAAGAGACCAAAGGCGCAGAGTCGGTCCGCTGGCTGACCTGTATCCGGTTTACGCGCGCCATAGAGTTGGGGAATCTGCAGGCCAAACTGCGCGAGCGCGGGATCCAGACGCGCCGGCTGTTTATGCCGGTCACTGAGTTCCCACCGTTTAAAAGTAACAAGAAGAGCGCTTATAAGAATGCGTACGAAATTTACAAGACCGGATTATGCCTGCCCGGCTCGACGCTGAACACCGCGGAGGACATCCGCTATGTCTGCAAAACATTAAAGGAAATCATCTAAAAATGGCCCGGAAAGAAATAATCCTGATAGGCGGAGGCGGACATTGCCGCGCCTGTATCGATGTGATCGAGGCAGAGGGTAAATTCAAGATCGCCGGCATCATTGACCAAAAAGAGAACATCGGGAAAGCGGTCCTGGGTTACACGATCATTGGTTCCGATGAAGACCTTCCCCGTCTTGTCAAAAAGTACAGGCATTTCCTGATCACGATCGGCCAGATCAAGATTTTTGCGAACCGCATTCAGCTTTACGGCCGGCTTAAAGAATTGGGTGCAGATTTGCCGACCATTGTTTCACCTGTCGCCTATGTTTCGGAGCATGCCAAGCTGGGAGAAGGGACGATCATCATGCACAAGGCGGTTGTCAATGCGGGTGCGCAGCTGGGAAAAAATTGTATCGTCAATACAGGCGCGATCATTGAGCATGACGCAGTCATCGGTGATCATACGCACGTTTCGACCGGCTGTGTCATCAATGGATGCGCTCAGATAGGGGGAAAAGTCTTTATTGGGAGCAAAAGCGTTGTGCGGGAAAGTTTGAACGTAGGGGATGAAGTTATCCTGGGCGCTGGTTCCGTTGTGGTAAAGGACCTTGCCGGTCCGGGAACGTACGTCGGCCACCCCGCCGCCAGAAAAACGAAGGACCTAAAGATACTCTTTTTGGCCAAAAAGGAAAAGCCGTTTGCCGAAGAGGCCGCGGAGATGATCAAAGAGCATGTCAAAGACGCCCAGATCGTTTTTGGCGATACCGACGATCCGTTTCCCGAGCACTTGATGGCCCAGCACTACGATTATATTATTTCTTATATTTCACCCTGGGTGCTTCCCAAGACCGTGCTGGACAAGGCACGCGTGGCTGCCATCAATTTTCACCCCGGCCCGCCGGATTATCCGGGGATAGGATGCACTAATTTTGCGATCTATAACGGTGAGAAGCAATACGGCATTACGGTCCACCATATGGCGGAAAAAGTCGATACCGGCGGTATCATTGCGACGGAATTCTTTTCCATATCGGAAGCGGATACGGTTTTTTCGCTGACGCATAAGTGTTATGCCTATATTTATGCGGCCTTTGTCAAAATATTGCCGCTCATTTTGCGGGGGGAGGCCATGCCCAAGAGTACATATCAATGGACGCGCAAACCTTATACGCGTAAAGAGCTCAACGAACTTTGCCGTCTCACAAAAAGTATGCCGGAAGAAGAGGTCCGCCGCCGGATAAAGGCAACCGAATTTCCGGGTATGCCGGGAGCGTATTGGGCAGAGGATGTTGCGGGTGAGGTGCGGCATGGTTAAGCAAAAAGTTTTTATTATCGCGGAGGCAGGCGTCAACCATAACGGTCAATTGGCGACCGCCAAGAAGCTCATCGATGCGGCGGCACAGGCCGGGGCGGACGCGGTCAAATTCCAGACCTTCCGCGCGGAAGAGCTGGTGAGCGCCACCGCTCCCAAGGCGGCTTATCAAAAAAAGACGACCGCCAGGGGCGAGTCGCAATTCAAGATGCTTAAACGTTTAGAGTTGAGTGAAAAGGCGCATCACGAGCTTTTCGGTCATTGTCAGAAGCGCGGCATTAAATTTTTGTCCACGCCGTTTGATATAAAAAGCCTGGAGCTGCTGACCCAGATGGGTATGGATACGATCAAGGTGCCTTCGGGTGAGATCACCAATCTCCCCTTTTTGCGTACCGTCGGACGGCTGCGTAAAAAGGTCATCTTGTCGACCGGAATGGCGGACCTGGAAGAGATCAAGAGGGCCATGCTCATTTTATCCGCCTCCGGGACGCCCAAATCCCAGGTCACGGTGCTGCATTGTCATACCGAGTATCCCACGCTGTTCCGGGACGCCAATTTGAACGCGATCAAAACGATCGCGCAGCAGCTGGATGTGGCGGTCGGTTATTCCGACCATACGCTGGGCATCGAGGCGGCCATCGCGGCCGCGGCATTGGGGGCAACGGTCATTGAAAAACATTTTACGCTCAGCAAGGCGATGCGCGGCCCCGACCATAAGGCCTCTCTGGAGCCGGAAGAATTGAAGGCCATGGTCACATCCATCCGCCATATTGAAGAGGCCTTAGGGAGCGGACGTAAGATGCCGTCGGAGACGGAATTGCGTAACCGCGCATCGATCCGCCGCAGTATCGTGGCCCGGCGCGACATCAAGGCGGGAGAAAAATTCAATGAAGAGAATCTGGCCATCAAGCGCCCGGGCACAGGTTTATCGCCGATGCAGTGGGACAGCGTGGTGGGCCGGACCGCGCCAAAGGACTTTACCAAAGACGAGGTCATCGGGCTGTGAGGGTCATTTTTATCGGCAGTGTGGAATTAAGCCGCAAGGCGCTGGAGCAGCTGATCGCTCTTAAGGTGAATGTCGTCGGTGTCGCCACACCGAAGGAATCCAGCTTCAACGCCGACTTCGCGAATTTGACCGATCTTTGCCATAAATACGGCATTCCGTATCTGCATGTGACGGATATCAATGAACCGGAGGTGACCGGGTGGATGCAGGATTTAAGTCCGGACGTCATGTTCTGTTTCGGATTTTCCCAGCTTTTAAGCGAGGAGGTCCTGAAGCTCGCACCTCTGGGCGTTATCGGATTCCATCCGGCTAGATTGCCGCAGAACAGGGGTCGGCATCCGATCGTCTGGGCCCTGGTCCTGGGTTTGAAGAAAACCGCCTCCACGTTTTTCTTTATGGATAAAGGCGCGGACAGCGGCGATATCTTAAGCCAGAAGGATGTGGCCATCACGTATCAGGATGACGCGCGTTCTCTATACAACAAGATCACTCAAACCGCATTACGGCAGATCAAAGAATTCATGCCGCAATTGCAAAGTAAAAAATATAAGCGCCTTAAACAGAATCACCGGCAGGCGAATGTCTGGCGTAAGCGCGGCCAAGAAGACGGACGGATCGATTTTCGGATGAACAGCCGCGCGATCTACAATCTGGTGCGGGGTTTGACAAGACCATATGTCGGCGCGCATGTTTCTTACCGCGGCCAGAATGTGAAGATATGGAAAGCGCAGGAGGCCAGGACCGGTTTACCGAACATCGAGTACGGCAAAGTCCTGAAGGTGAGCGGAGGAAAAATCCTGGTCAAATGCAGCGACGGGGCCGTATGGTTGACGCAGCATGAATTCAAACAGCTGCCCAAGGCAGGGGAATATGTCATTTAACCTAAGGAAGAGCGTATGAAAAATAAGGACCGTGTTTTAGTCGTGGCCGTGCATCCCGACGATGAAACGTTAGGCGCCGGCGGAACATTGCTCAAACATAAAGCGCAGGGTGATCAAGTTTATTGGTTGATCGTGACCAAGGCGCATCCCAAGGATGGTTTTTCGGCCAAGGCGATCGCTGAAAAAGAAAAGACGATCAAGTCCGTTGCCTCGCGTTTCGGCTTTGACGGTGTTGTGCGGATGAATATCCCCTCGACCCATGTGGATGAAACCCCGATGGGCGAATTGGTCACTAAGGTTTCGCAGATATTGAACCAGGTCAGGCCGGGTGTCGTGTATTTGCCGTTCCGGGGAGATGTGCACAGCGACCACCGGAAATTTTTTGAAGCGATCTACAGCTGCACAAAGACGTTCCGGTATCCGTTCATCAAGAAACTCCTGATGATGGAGACGATCAGCGAAACGGAGCTGGCGCCGCCTTTGGCAGAGTTTGCCTTTATGCCCAATTATTTCGTCGACATCAGTCCGTATTTGACGCAGAAACTCAATATCATGAAATTGTATAAAAGCGAAATGGCCGAACATCCGTTCCCGCGTAGTTCGGAGAATATCCAGGCGCTGGCGACCTTTCGCGGCGCCATGGCCGGCTGCCGGTACGCCGAAAGCTTTATGCTGCTCAAGGAGATCGCCTGATGCGCAAGATCTGCATCTTTACCGGAACGCGCGCGGAATACGGCCTTCTTAAGCCGCTTATGGACGAGATACGTAAGGACCGTTCGCTTAAACTGCAGGTCCTGGTCTCCGGCATGCACCTTTCATCGGAGTTCGGTCAGACGTACAAGGAGATTGAAAAAGACGGCTTTGTCATTGATGCGAAGGTCAATATGTTCCTGGACGCGGATACACCGACGGGGATCAATAAATCCATCGGTTTCGGTGTGGCCGGAACAAGTGAGGCGCTTGAACGCCTGAAGCCGGATATTCTGGTCATTCTGGGGGACCGCTTTGAGGCGTTTGCGGCCGCAACCGCCGCTCTGGTCTTAAGAATCCCCATTGCGCACCTCTACGGCGGGGAGGCCACCTACGGACTTATCGATGAGGCCATGCGGCATTCCATGACAAAAATGAGCCAGCTGCATTTTACGGCGACCGAGCAGTCCTACCGGCGCGTCATCCAGCTGGGGGAATCCCCCGAGCGCGTGTTCGATGCGGGCATGTTGGGGTTGGACAATATCCGTTTGATGAAACTGCTGGAGCGGCGCGAACTGGAAGAGCAATTGAAATTTAAATTAGGAAAATATAACCTGCTGGTCACGTTCCATCCCGTCACGCTGGAGAAGAACACCGCCGCGCAGCAATTCGGGAATTTGCTCCGCGTCCTGGATGAACTCAAAGAGGCGCACGTTATTTTTACCTATGCCAATGCCGACACGGAAGGGCGCATCATCAACGACATGATCGACGCATATGTGCGGAAAAATCCTAAAAAGGCGGCGGGTTTTAAATCGCTGGGTCAATTGCGGTATCTGTCGGTCATGCGTCTGGTCGATGCCGTGGTGGGAAATTCTTCCAGCGGCATCATCGAAGCGCCGAGTTTTAAGATAGCGACCGTGAATATCGGTGACCGTCAGGCCGGACGCGTCCGGACGCAGAGCATCATCGATTGCGGATCGCGCAAAGAAGACATCCGCAAGGCCCTGCGTAAGGCCTTCAGCGCAGAGTTCCGCAAACGGCTGAAGGGCGTTAAAAATCCTTACGGCGACGGGCATGCCGCGGAGCGCATCGTGCGTGTTTTGAAGAAAAGCGATATTAAAGACGTGAAAAAGAGATTTTTTGATCTGCCGTTTCAGGATAAATTCAAGGATTGAGAAAGGGAGGGCATCCCATGAAATTAATGATGGACCAAATCGAAAAGGTGTGCATTTCACCGCTTGCCTCCGTTAAGGAGGCGATGATGGCGATCAGTGCCGGCGCGGGGCGTGTTCTGTTCGTCGTCGATGAGGCCGGGAAGCTTTTGGGCTCGGTGACCGACGGCGATATCCGGCGCGCGATCCTTAGCGGAACGGGTTTTAATCAGCCGGTCTCCCAGGTCATGTTCAAGTCGCCGCGGTTTGTCCGCCGCCAGGACCGCAGCCACCGCAAAAAAGCGGAAAAACTGCTCGTGGAGGAAAAACTGACCACGGTTCCCGTGCTGGATGAAGCCGGCCGCATCGTTTCCCTGATCTATTGGCACGAATTCCTGGAACAGCATCCGGATGAGCCGGTGGAAGCTTCCTTGATGACCAATCCCGTCGTGATCATGGCCGGCGGCAAAGGCGTGCGGCTGGATCCGTTCACGAAGATCCTGCCCAAACCGCTTATCCCGGTGGGAGAAAAACCGGTCATCGAGATCATCATGGATAATTTTTATAAGCACGGCTTCAATAATTTTATTTTGACGCTCAATTACAAAAAAGAACTGATCAAATTGTACTTCAAGGAGAATTCTCTCCCTTATAACGTGCAATGGGTGGAGGAGGAGGAATTTTTGGGGACCGCCGGGAGCCTGGGGCTTTTAAAAGAAAGGATCAGCGAGACGTTCTTTGTCTGCAATTGCGACATTCTCCTTGAGAATGATTTCCGTAATATCCTTCTCTGGCATCAGGGGGAAAAAGCCGACATGACGATCATCGGCTGTCACAAGGAAGTCATCCTTCCTTACGGGACGCTCGAGGTCCAAAGCGGCGTGCTTAAGTCCATTCATGAAAAACCGAAATACGACATGATCATCAATACCGGCGTCTATGTCCTGGAACCGGCCATGCTGGAATTTTTATCCGGCAAAGACCACCTGGACATGAACCATCTCGTGGAAAAGGCCGTTGCCGCCAAGAAAAAGGTGACCGTTTACCCGGTCTACGGCGGGTGGTTTGACGTCGGGCAGTGGAAAGAATACCGCGACAGTCTGCATTTTCTGGAGAAATCATGAGGAATATCCGTATCATACCGCGGCTGGACATCAAGGGCCCCAATCTGGTCAAGGGGATCCAGATGGAAGGGCTGCGCGTTTTAGGTAAACCCGAGGACTTTTCCTATCAGTATTTTATCGATGGGGCCGATGAATTGATCTACATGGACGTGGTTGCCAGTCTCTACGGGCGTAATAATCTTTTGGATATCGTCCGGCGCACGGCCGAAAAGATATTTATTCCGCTGACCGTAGGCGGCGGGATCCGCAGCATCGAGGATATCCGTGAGGCCCTGCGCGCCGGCGCGGACAAGGTGGCGATCAACACGGCGGCGGTCAAGAATCCGCCGCTTATCCGGGACGCGGCCAAGACATTCGGTTCCCAATGCATTGTTTTGTCGATCGAGGCCAAACAAAAAGGCCCTGGTCGGTATGAGGCCTATACGGACAACGGGCGCGAGAAGACGGGAAAGGATGTTTTTGAATGGGCGGTCGAGGCCTGGAAGCTGGGTGCCGGAGAGATCCTCATCACGTCCGTTGACAAAGACGGCACCGGAAAAGGGTACGATATCGAGTTGGTCAAAAAGGTAAGCGAGCTGGTCGACATTCCGGTCATTGCCTGCGGCGGCGCGGGAAAAATAGAGGACGCGGTCGAGCTGGTGCGCCAAACGCATGTCGATGCGGTGGGCGCGGCTTCCATTTTTCACTATAACCGTTTGCGCGAGATCATCGCCCAGGAACAATATAAAGATGAAGGGAACATCGAATATTTAAAGACACAGGCGGCCCAGGGCAGCAAGCGGTTCACGGTCTCCAGCTGCGAGGAATTAAAAAAGGAAATGCAGCGCGGCGCGGTCCCTTTACGTCCCTGGCAGGACAATCTGGGTGAGTCCCTGCACCGTAAGAAAGAAGATTCCGGCGGGCGCCCGTCGATCGTGATCATCGATTACGGATTGGGGAACATTTTCAGCATCCAACGCGCCTTAAATTATATCGGCGCCGGACCGGTCATCACCGATGATCCGCAAAAGATCCTGAATGCCGAAGGGCTGATCCTGCCGGGTGTGGGTGCCTTCGGTGACGGTATGGAAAATCTCAAGAAAAAGGACCTGGTCCGTGTTCTCAAGGATTATGTTGCGTCGGGAAAACCGTTGCTGGGTATCTGCCTGGGTATGCAGCTTTTGATGACCGAAGGGGAAGAGTTCGGCCTCCATCAAGGGTTGAATTTCATTGAGGGGCCGGTTAAACCTTTGCCGATTCCCGAAGATAAACGGAAAGATTTTAAGCTTCCGCATGTGGGATGGAACCGGCTGTTTTATCCGCAGGGCGCAGTTGCCAATCCATGGTCGCAGACGGCCCTGGAGAACATTCGGCCCGGAGATTTCATGTATTTTGTGCATTCCAACGCCGCGATGCCGGCGGACCGGCGCTATGCCCTCGCCGAAACGGAATACGGCGGCATCCGCTTCTGTTCCGTCGTGCGCAAAGAGAATATTTACGGATGCCAGTTCCACCCGGAGATGAGCGGCGAACGCGGGCTCGACATTTACCGCCAGTTCGTGTTCAGCACGGTAAAAAATGACGTTCCGGCGGCAAAGAAATCATAAGGTGACCATGAAACAACCGGCCGATCATATAAGCAGCGCAAAATACGACCGCAAGGAGCTTTATCTTCAATCGAAGCGTAAAGAGCCCAAGCACATGTTCAGGGTCTTGGGGGCCAAGATCGGAAAATTGACGGCCGGCAACAAAAGCGCCTCTCTTTTGGATGTGGGGGCCGCTGCCGGAGAGTTCGTCGCTTATCTGAAAGAAAGCTTTGAGGGCATGGAGATCACGGGCCTGGAATATGACCCTCTCCTCCATAAAGCGGCACAGGAGAAGATCAGGGGGTGCCGTTTCGTTTGCGGCGACGCCAATCATATGGATATGTTCAAGGACAAACAATTCGATGTTGTGACGATGGTCGGGGTCATGTCGATCTTTGATGACTTTGTGCCTTCCTTGAGCGAATGCCTGCGTGTGACCAAAGACAAGGGCGCGGTCCTGGTCGTGGGGCAGTTCAATGAACATCCCGTCGATGTATTGGTGCGCTGGCGTTATGCGGGAAAGACCGGGCCCTACCAGCCGGGACGGAATTTGTTTTCCAAAAAATCCGTTGGGGATTACTTGAATGCTCAGGGCCGCGTCAAAAAATGGGATTTTGAGAAATTTACGCTCCCGTTCGACCTTCCTCCGCAGGAGGATCCGGTCAGAAGCTGGACCGAGCTGGATAAGGATGGCCAAAGGGTCTTCAAGAGCGGCCTGGGGGTCGATGTCAATTTGCAGATATTAACCATCACCTTAAAGGACAGATAAATGGACCAGAGAACAGTTTATATCGGCTCAATACCCGTCGGGGAAGAACATCCGGTGCGCGTCTGTGCGGAGATCGGTACGTATTTCAACAAGGAAATGGATATTGCCCAACAATATGTCGATATCGCCAAGGAATGCGGCTGCGATTTTCTCAAAGGCGAGGTATTGCATGATCTTTCCGTCATCCATGACGGAAAAATGGAGCACACCTATCAGACGGACGCCGGTGCCAAGACCGAAAATTACCGGGCGCTTCTGGAACGCAAGCAGATCCCGCTCAAGAGCTATGAAAAGGTGTACCGTTATTCCATTGAAAAGGGCCTGCCGGTCATCGCCTCCGTGTATGACAAGAAGGGCGTGGATTTTCTCGTTGAGATCGGCGCGTCCGCGGTCAAGACCGCGTCCCAGAACATTACCAATCGTCCTTTGATCGAATATTGCGCCAGGAGCGGACTGCCCTTGGTGATGGACACAGGGAACGCGTATTTGAGCGAGATCGCCGAAGCGGTCAAGTGGGCGCAGGATGCCGGTGTTAAAGGGCTTATCCTGCATCATCGTCCCGATGGTAATCCTTGTCCGCCGGAAAAGCACAATATGCGGATCCTTACGAGCTTGCGACAATTCGGATGGCCTTTGGGCCTGTCCTGCCATTATGACGGGGATGAGATGATCTATCTGGCGATCGGCATGGGTGCGCGCGTCATCGAAAAGCCTTTTTACCATAAAAAAGAACGCGATGATCAGGACACGATGTTCACTTTGACGTATGAAGGTTTTAAGACCATGGTCAAAAAAGTGCGCGCCTGCTCACTGGCGTTGGGTAAAGCGGACCGGACCGAACTCATTCCTTATCAGGTCGACTGCCGGCCGTGCGTGGTCGCGGACCGTTTTCTGAAGGCGGGGACCATATTGACCGACGATAATGTGCGCTTTGCCTGGCCGCTCTCCGGGATCCCGGCGGCCCTCTGGAATGACGTCAAAGGGAAGCCGGTCGCGCGCGATATAGAAGAAGGCCGGCCCATTCAAGAAAGAGATATCGAGTCATATGAAAAGACCGGAAAAAAATAATTCATCGTCCCTTTTGGAGGTCGATGCCTCCTGGAATTACGCTCAACCGAGCGGAGCGATCGCCTTTCGCCATAAAGTTCCGGCGGTTGTGGAGCAGGCGATCCTGGAAAGTGTCGGGACGCGTCTGCCGCAGGCGCAGAAGGCCAAACTGCTTTCGATCAGTGAGACAAGCGATCCCGCCGGACATTTTTGTCTCAGCAGCGGCGATGCAAAATGGTTTTTACGCATTTCCCGCCGGCAAAGAAAAGACCCTATGCTGGAGGATAAGATCGTCGCCTTCGTGGCCAAGAGCGGCATCCCTGTTCCTCTGCCGCAGATAAAGGGACTTAAACTTGCCTGGAAAGGGCATGATTATCTTGTGTATGTTTTTCCGTTCCTGGCAGGACGCCATTATGACGGCTCGGACAAGGATCTCAGAGATACGGCCCTGCTCCTTAAACGGCTGCACCAGGTGCTGAAAGAATGTCCTTTTGAAAAGGAGATCAAAAAGGCGGCTTTGGCCACGGCCTCGCGGCTGGAAAACGCGCAAAGGGCCATCCGCGAGGCGCTTGAGCGCAATAATTTCATGTCCTGTTTTGAATTGGCTGATTGGGCTCAGCAGAACCGGGAATGGCTGGCGCAGATGAGCGAACAGTTTGATCCTTATCTATGCCGCCGCAAAGGCGCTCAAGTCGTGCACGGGGATTTTCATAGCGGGAACATCATGTTTACGGGCAGCGACCGGATCATTCTGACGGATTTTGAAGAAACGCCCGATGCGTTTTTTTCGCCGGTTTTTGATGTGGCTTATCTGGTCCAGCGTTTCGCGTTCTACGGAAATCCGTCGGAACAGCGGACTTTGCAGAGATTGCAGATCATCAAGAGCGCCTACGGTCCGCTGCCGGAAGATCTTAAGGAAATGATGCGCCAGGTCTGCTGGTATCTGATCGCGCTCATCTTTGACCGTTGCCTGCGCCGGGAGTCGATCGTTCCGGCCGCGGAATGCGATAAATTTGTGCGTTTGGAAAAATTAACTGAAAAAATATCTTTTTAAGAAGGAGTCCTTATGCCTGAAACAGAACAGAAATTAACGGCCAAATACGGCCTGCCCGTCGAGGTAAGATTCTGCCGGCGCTGCGTGATGTCCAACCAGCGGCCTGCCTCGGTGCCGGAATTCAAGCACACGGTGGAGCAGAAGAAGCCGACCCTGCACATCGCCGAGGACGGCATCTGCGACGCCTGCCGTTACGCCGAGATGAAGGACAAAGAGGTGGACTGGGAGGCCCGTAAAAAAGAGCTGGGCAAGCTCCTCGATCAATACCGTCGCGACGATGGCTCTTATGATGTCCTTGTTCCCGGCAGCGGCGGTAAAGACAGCATCAAGGCCGCGCATGTCCTTAAGTATGAATACGGCATGCATCCTTTGACCATCACCTGGGCCCCGCATCTGTACACGGATATCGGCTGGAAAAACTTCCGTAATTGGATCGACATCGGCGGTTTTGACAACATCCTGTTCAACCCGAACGGCAAAGTCCACCGCCTCCTTACTAAACTGGCGGTCGAAAATCTTTTTCACCCGTTCCAGCCGTTCATCCTGGGACAGAAAAACGTCGCCCCCAAAATGGCGGCCAAGCTGGGCCTTCCGCTGGTTTTTTACGGCGAGAATGAAGCTGAATACGGTAACCCTATCAATGAAAATCTTTCGGCGCAGCGGGACAACCGTTATTTCAGCGCTTCCAAGGAGGATTTAAAGCACATGATCATCAGCGGTGTGTCGATGGAGCGCTTGATCAATGAGTATAAATTGACGATGACCGATCTGGACCCGTATCTTCCGCCGACGGCCGATGAGCTCAATAACGCCAAGGTTGATGTGCGGTATTTAGGGTATTACATCAAATGGACGCCGCAGGAGAATTATTATTATGCTGTTGAGCATGCGGGGTTCGAAGCCAATCCTGAACGCACGGAAGGGTCCTTCTCCAAATACAACAGCCTGGACGATAAGTTCGACGGTATCCAGTTCTGGTCGACGTACATCAAATTCGGCCTGGGACGGACCAGTTACGAGGCTTCCCAGGAGATCCGCAACCATCATTTGACACGGGAAGAAGGGGTCGCCCTGGTCCGGCGTTTCGACGGGGAATTCCCCAAGAGGTATTTCAAGGAGATCCTCGAGTACATGGACATGACCGAAGAACGTTTTTTTGAATTGGCAGACAAGTTCCGCTCGCCGCATTTGTGGGAGAAGACCGGCAGCGGATGGAAATTAAGACACGTTGTTTCCTAAAAAATGACAATGACGAGCACAACGCATATTCTCTTTACTTCGCGCGATGTGGGCGCGGCCCATCAGGTCAAGCACATTATCCGCGCCTTTGTGCGCGAAGGTTTTAAGGCCTCGGTCGTTGCCAGCCAGCCGGCTTATGATGTTTTTAAGGAGGAGGGCTTGAACGTTGAATTGTTCGCGCTGGATAAAGGGGAGGCATTCGTTCCCCGCCGGGCCCCGGCCGAGGCGGTCGAAGGCCTTCTGCAAAAAGGAAAAGAATTGATCGGCCGTATCCGCCCCGATGTTGTTTTTTGCGGCCTTTCCACGACGGATTACGGCATCGATGAAGCCATGATGTTCTGGGCGCACGCTACGCGGATGAATATCCCGGCCTTCCAATTTTTAGAGGCCGCCGGCACCTTTAACCATTGGAAAGACGGCGCGCCCGTGCTTTACTTCGGGGTCGATGAGGCCTGCTGCCGCTACAGCCACAAGGGTGCCTTGGCCCCGGTGGAAGTGGCCGGCTCTCCCAAACATGAATACTATGCCGATCTTCCCGTTGCGGAATGGAGAAAAAATTTGCGCGAACAGTTCCGGGTCTCGGACGAGCTTAAGCTGATCGGTTATTTCGGACAGGATCCGGAATTGCCCGGTGATCTGGAGAACTTCAGAGCCTTGGCGGAAGCGGTCCGCCGCTATCAGAAGGACCATCCGGGGCAAGCGGAGATGCTCATGCGCCCGCATCCAGCGTATAAGGACAAAGCGCATCTTTATGAAGGGGTCTTGCGTGAAAATAACGTCTCCTTCATCGACGGTGGTTATATCGAACCGATCGAAAAGATACTCTGTGCCTGCGATGCGGTCGTTTCCGCTTTCTCGACGGTGTGCGTGGATCACGCGTATTTGAGCCATTACAGCCGTAAACCTATCGGCGCGGTCCTCTACAGTGTCACGAACGATGACCTGAAAAGTTTTTTGGTCGACAGTTTCGGTTATTGGAAGAATCCGTTCCTGGAGCAGGGGATCGGCTTTTGCGCGGAAACCCCGGGAGAGATCACCGGCCGGCTGGAATATATCTTGCGCGATCCGGAAGGACAGAAAAAATATTTCCGGGCGACGCGCACCATGGTCCACAACGATCGTCCGTGCGAAAAGATCATCAACCGGGTTAAGGATTTGGTAAACGCCAGTGCAAAACGATAAAAAAATCATATGGATCAATGAGGTGGACTTAAGCAGCCTTTGGCCCGTCATTTCGGCGGCCATGGGCCGGAGGGCCGTGGTGCGTTTTCTGAAAGGTTCGCCCCTGGTGGTAGGTCTGCTTAAATTTCTCGGCCGTTTAAGGATCATGGCGCTCGAGCTTAAGCCCGGCGATTATCCTCTGGGAGATATGCGCACACCGGAGGGTTCGTTGGGGCTGCTCATCCAGGCGGACCTTCCCAAGATGGCGCAGAAGCTGATCGCAACTTTAAAGTCGCGCAAGATCTATCAATGGCTGTGCCGGACATTCTCGACCGAGCGGGTCGATGTCCTTTTTGAGATAAAAGCCTATCATGAATTTTTTTCCATATTGAGATTGACCCTGACCGCGGATTGGTACAGGCAATATAAGAATGAGGCGCAAGAAGAGCATGTCATTCTTTGCCCTCATCATGAGGCCTTGCCGGCTTTCCTGTCTTTGCGGAAAGAGGGCGATGTGCCGATCCGGCCTTACGCCAAATTCGATCTGCGGCTTCTGCTAGGGTCATGGCGCAGAAAATTTTTGATGATGAATAAAAAAGTGGTTATCGGTTTTTCAAAGAAGAAAAGCGCGTCATGGGATGCCGCGCAGCCGAAGCTGGCCCTGCATTACGCGGAAGGGTTCGATCTCTCCCGCCGGTCGGACATTTATTGGTATCCGAACAGCCGCCTCCCGCGCGACCAGGCGCTGGTTTATGTGGATACGAACAATTCGTTTCATCGGCCGATCAAAAGAAAAGATATGGAAAAGATAGAACAAGCGGGCCTCGACTGGGTGGTCATGAGCCCGCGCGCGGTCGCCTCTCCCTGGCAATATCAATGGAAAATGACCGGAAAGGCCGAGGGTCAGGTTCCCGGGACAGAAGAAATAAACGGATATAAGCCGCAGGATGATGTGGATCAGTGGCTTCTCTCAGCCGCGAAGAAGGTCATTTTTGATGTCGAGTATTGGCTTACGTTTTTTCGGTATTTTAATATCAAGATCGTTGTGGATATTGCCGTCTGGACAGGTTTTGTCCTCGAGCAGAGCATGGCCCTCGATTTAGCCGGAGGGGTCCGTGTGGGTCCGCAGCGCTCGGCTATATCGTCGCATCGGCAGGACATACCTTTCCTGCGCTATAACGTCAGCGATGTCTTTTTTGTCTGGGGACGCGAGATCCTGCGCCACCGGGGAACGAGCAGAATCATCAAGCGTTTCATTGTCTCCGGTTTCCCTTATGATAAGGCCTTCGAAAGGAAGTCAGAGGAGCTGTTCAGCCGGCAGCTGCGCGACAAGCAGGTAAAGTTCGTTCTGGCACTTTTTGACAATACCCACGGCTCGGACCTTTATTTTTCAAAGGCCATGATGGAGTCCTATTACCGGAAATTCCTGGAATGGCTGATGGAAGACCCGGATGTCGGCATTGTCATCAAAGAAAAGAAGACGGCCTTTTTCAATGATCTGACCGGCATCAAGGAGCTCTGGGAAAAGGCCATCGCCACCGGAAGGTGTCTGCGGGCCCCGGATGCTTTGGGACGCTTTCCGTCGGATGTGGCGCATGGCGCGGACATGGCGGTGGGTGTCGGAGTGTCGTCTGCCGCTCTGGAGGCCATGATGGTCGGTTGCCGCAGCGTCCATTGTGATATCGTCGGGATCTATCAGCACCATTACTATGAATGGGGCCGCAATAAAGTGATCTTCGACGATCAGGATGCGTTGATCGCGCGGCTTAAGGAATTTAAAAAGAATCCGGAATCTATGCCGTACCTCGGTGATTGGAGCGCTTTTAAGGAAGAGATCCATCCTTTCGACGACGGAAAGGGCGGGCAGCGGATCGGCGAATATCTGCGCTGGCTTTTGGAAGGGTTCAGCCAGGGCAAGGCACGCGAAGAAGCGCTAGCTTACGCCGATAACCGGTATGCGGCCCAGTGGGGCCAGGATAAAGTGATCCTTAGAATAGAAGACGGCAGTGATGCGGATGCGTTTACTGTCTCCGGAAAGCAAGTGTGAGAGATATGGAAAAGGAAGGCTTAACCGCGGCGGAGATGCCTCTGCCCAAAAGAAGAAAAACATTCTGGTTGGAGCAACTCTGCCCTGACCGGCTCAAAAGGCACATCAAGGCCTTTGTGATGCGCGGCGGTATTTTTTGCGTTCCGGGCGAGCGGACATTTTTGTTCCATCATCTGGAAAAATTTGCCAAAGGAATGAGCAGTAAGCGCATTCTTGATATGGGCGCCGGGCTGGGCCAGTACGGGTATCTGTTCCGGGAGAAGAATATTTACGAAACCTGCGACATGCATGACGGGTTCCATCCGGGCCTTAAGCACGATATCGTGGCTGAAATTTATGATATCCCTGTCCAGTCCGGGACGTATGATGTTGCTTTGATGCTGCAGGTCCTTGAGCACTTGGAATTCCCGGTCAAGGGCTTGACGGAGATTGGCCGTATCCTTAAGGAAGACGGGGTCCTTTTTTTATCCGTGCCGCAAGCGGCGGGTGATCATTTCGTTCCGCATCATTATTTCAACTATACGCAATATGGGTTGAAGTCCGTGCTTGCCCAGGCGGGTTTTGAGGTCATTGAATACCATCGCCTTGACGGGATCTTTACCTATGTGGGCAACCGCATCGGGAAATTAGGCAGCATCCTCTATGACCAGTACAGGGCCAAGGGGAATATCATGCAAAGGTTGATATCGCTGCCGGTCTTCGGGCTCTGCTGGCTTTTGGGGCGTACCATTACCCTGTTTGATTTTCTGGATAAAGAACGCAACTATTGCCTGGGGCACATCGTGATCGCCAGGAAGAAAGGTGTTTAATATGCTGCCAAGCAAGAAAAGAACAAAATGTATCGTGTGCGGTTCTAAATTGCTGAACGACCTTGTTTTTATCGGCAACCAATATCCGTCGGCCGTATATCCGGAAGTAGGGAGCGATTACAAACGGTCCATGAAGGCAACCAGCCTGAACCTGACCAAATGCTTACGCAAAGAATGCGGACTTGTCCAGCTGCGGTATGAATACAATCTGGATTTTGTTTACAAGAATTACCCTTATTTAAGCGGCGGGACCGCGACGATGAAAAAGATCCTTTCTGATGTCATTCAGGCGGTCGGGCCGAAAGTGAAGTTAAAGCCCAGCGATATCGTGCTCGACATCGGCGGCAATGATGGGACGCTCTTGAGCCTGCTTCAGCAACCGGTCCGGGCCCGCATTAATATCGACGCGGCCCACGGCATCCGTTCGGTGCTGGACGACGCGGATTACAAGCGTGTCCAAGAGAAATTCACGGCCAAGGCCTATCAAAATCTGAAGCTGCCGGCGCCCAAAGTGATCTTTTGTGTGGCTATGTTCTACCAGCTCGACCGGCCGCTGGAATTCTGCAAAGATGTCTGCCGGATCATGTCGGAGGAGACCGTGCTCTGTATCCA
>CAZCLW010000004.1:0-27474 GCA_964499685.1 uncultured Planctomycetales bacterium | reverse complement strand
CCAGATGACTTATCTGGGTTCGATGCTGGAATCCAATATTTACGATAATATCGTCCATGAGCATGTGGCGTATTATTCGTTAAAGTCTTTGGAGTATCTGCTGCGCAAGGCCGGCCTACAGGTATTTGACGCGGACGTTGTCCCGTCTTATGGCGGTTCCCTGCGTGTCCTGGTGCGGAAAATGAATAAACGATCAAAAGTGAAGATTTCGCCGGCCATGAAGCGGATCTATAAGGAGGAAGAAGCGGCCGATATCAATACGACCGAAGGGCTCAAGCGGTTCAATGAGCGCATCCATATGCTGAAAGATTTTACCCGCAATATGATCGATCACGTCGTGGAAAAACACGGCAAGATATTCGCGCTGGGCGCGAGTACCAAGGGGAATATGATCTGCCAGTTCTTGGGTTTGAGCGCCGAACAGATCACCTGCGCGCTTGATAATAACGACAAGAAGATCGGTCTCGTCATGACCGGCTCCGATATCCCCATTGCCGATGAGAAGAAGCATCTTGATCGATTGACTGAATATCTTTTGGTTTTGCCTTATTACTATACCGAATTCTTTAAGACCATGGTCCAAAAGAACCTTAAGCCAGGGCAAACGGTGTATTTGATCGTGCCTTTGCCAAAACCACATTTCATTAAATTATCCGGAACGCCGGTTCAAAATCAAGGAGCAGAACATGCAAAAGCGTGCCATATCTAATCAGATCATCAAGTTCGGCAACATCGAGATTTTGCCAAGCCTGTGCAACCCGACCACCGTCCTCGACGGACGTGGAGGGATCTTTTCCTGGATACCGCCGGATGTTCTAAAGGAGTTCAATTTGCTGTATTTCCGTCCGAACAAGGTGCGCGGCAACCATTATCATCCCGAATTCACCGAGTATTTTCTCGTGGTGGACGGTTGCGGGGCCATGATCACGAAAGACCCCAAGGACGGCTCCGACCTTGTCCTGCACATGAGCGAAGGGACCTGCGTGCGGATCCCCAAAAATACTTCGCATGCGTTCCAGGCGATCACGGCGGCCAAATGCATTTCACTTTTGACGAAACCGTGGGATGAATGCAATCCGCCGATCGTTTTCGAAGACCTTATCCCCATGGATGCCGAATACGTGCAGTATATAAAGGAAAAGAACGGCGAAAAGGCTAAAGGATAACGGATGCGTACGGTCGCGGTCATAGGGGCGAATGGTTTTGTGGGTTCGGCTGTTTGCGCGGAAATAGAAAAACGGCAGGACCTGCGCTTGGTGCGTATTGTCCGCGGGGATGATCTAGGGAAGCTTTTGGAAAAGGCTGAGGTGGTCATTCATGCGGCCAATCCGGCCAAACGTTTTTTTGCCGAGAAGAATCCGGAGGCCGATTTTGCCGAGACGGTCGAGAAGACCAAGAAAATAAAGGAATCGGCAAGGGGAAAGAAGATGATCCTCATCAGCACGGTGTCGGCGCGATTGCAGCTCAACACGGTCTATGGGCGCAACCGTCTGGCCTGCGAAGAGCTGATGGACAAGAAGAAGGATCTGATCGTGCGGCTGGGGCCGATGTTTGGCGAAGGAAAGGAAGTGGGCGCGCTGCATGACCTGCTCAATAACCGCCCGTGCTATATCGATGGCCGGACAAAATATGCGTATGTGAACGTGAAATATAATGCCAGGAAGATCGTTGATCTTATGGGTCGGACTGGGATGATAGAGTTGGGGGCCCGGAATGCCATTGCCTTGGAAGAATTAAGAGATCTTTTGGGGTCTTCATCGCAATTTACCGGCCCGGACGATTCGCAGATCCCGGTTTCGCCGCCGGAAGATGCGCCGGATGCGCGGGATATCATAGCTTTCGCTTTAAATTTGAAAAAGGTCATGAAGTAAATGAAGAAAGTGTTAATTATCGGCCATACCGGACAGGATGGGACCTATCTGACACAGAACCTTAAAAAAGGTCCGTGCGAGATCGTGGGCATCTCGCGCAAGACTGTCTTCTCAACGCATCAGCGCAGGATGTCTCCTGTCAATATCCATGACGGGGAGGAAGTTCTGCGGTTCATGCAGGATTATCGTCCCGACGAGGCCTATTATCTGGCGGCTTACCATCATGCGGCGGGGGATGCCCTGGGAGAGGACGCGGAGCTTTTCCGGAAAAGTTTTGAGACGAACGTCTTCGGCGCGGTCAATCTCCTGGAGAGCATCCGGAAGCTTCCTTTAAAGACCAGGATGTTTTATGCGGCCTCGTCCCATGTCTTCGGCGACCCGGAAGAAAGTGTGCAGGATGAAACAACACCGTTTAACCCTATTTGCATTTATGGGATCACGAAAGCCGCGGCCGTTCAGGCCTGCCGGTTCTATCGTCAGGCGCATGGGATATTCTGCTCCGTCGGCATTCTGTATAACCATGAGTCGCCGCTGCGCTCTGCGCGTTTTGTGACAAAAAAGATCGTGGAGGCGGCCAAGGCCATCAAAGAAGGAAAACAAAATAAGCTGGTCCTTGGCGATCTTAAGGCCAAAGTGGACTGGGGATACGCGCCCGATTATACGGAAGCGATGCGCCGCATCCTGCAGCTCGACCGGCCGGATGATTTTATCATTTCGTCCGGGACAACGCATACGGTGGAAGAATTTGTCCGGGTCGCGTTTCACTGTCTGGGGATGGATCATAAGAAATATGTTCAAGAAGATGCAAAACTGATCACCAAGAAAACCAGATCGAACTTGCAGGGGAACAATACAAAGTTAAAGACCCTGACGGGCTGGGAAGCGACGGTCACTTTTGAGGAAATGATCAAGATCATGATGGATCAAGAGGACTACGCACAAAAATAAAGATTATGTCGAACACCATCCTTATTTTTACTCCGACGTATAATGAGCGCGAAAATGTGGAGAAATTATGCGGGCAGCTTCTGGCTCTGAACATGCCGGCGGACATCCTTTTTTGTGACGATAATTCTCCCGACGGAACAGGAGAGATCCTGGACCGCCTTGCGCGCGAACACGCGAATATCAAAGTCCTGCACCGCTCCGGCAAACTGGGCGTGGGAAGCGCCCATCAAGCAGGCATCCGTTACGCTTACGAACATGGTTATGAATGGCTTATCACTATGGACGCTGATTTCAGTCATACGCCGGCGGACATCCTGCGTTTTTGGGAGCACCGGAACGATTTTGATGTCGTGGTCGGATCGCGTTACATGAATAAACGAAGTTTGGCGGAATGGAACCTTTTCCGGAGGACCTTGACCCTGACCGGGCATCTCCTGACCGGGTTCTTTTTAAAAATGCCGTATGACGCGACCGGCGCCTTGCGGCTCTATAAATTAAGGAAAATACCGCTCGAGGTTTTTGACCGGGTCGAATCAAAAGGATATTCGTTCTTTTTTGAAAGCCTGTATGCCCTTTACATCAACGGATTTAAGATCAAGGAAGTTTCTATTGTCCTTCCGGGGCGGACTTACGGGCATTCCAAGATGTCTTTCTGGGAGCCTTTCAAGAGTTTAAAGCGTTTGTGCAGCATTTATTCCTCCATTGTTTTGAGGAAGGACCGGTACAGGCTGCCCTTTAAAGCTTTGAACAAGGGGGCCGGGTCCGAATGGGATGGCTATTGGAACAAGAAGAGAGATTCCGGCGGGGCCCTTTATGACACGATCGCCGCCTTTTACCGCCAAAATATCATCAAGCCGTCGCTGGACCATTTCAGCCGCAAATATTTTCAGCCGGGCAGCCGGCTCTTGCATGCCGGGTGCGGCAGCGGACAAGTGGATAAAGACCTGCGCGGCCATTTCAAGGTGACGGCCGTGGATATGTCCCAGCCGGCCCTTAATCTTTACCGGAAATTCAACAGTCCCGCGGGCGTGGTCCAGGGGGATATTTTTTCCATACCGTTCACCGGAGAAAAATTCGACGGTGTTTATAATTTAGGCGTCATGGAACATTTTACGGAAGCGGAGATCAAGGATGCGCTCAAGGAATTCGACCGGGTGTTGAAGCCCGGCGGACGAGTGCTTTTATTCTGGCCTCCGGAATTCGGTATGAGTGTCATTTTCTTGAGGATCATGCACGGGATACTGAATACATTTTCGCAAAGGGACGTGGAACTGCATCCGCCGGAGATCACGCGGGTGCGTTCGCGCGAACATGTCAGGTCGTTATGCGAAGGGAACGACCTTAAGATGATCGATTATTATTTCGGACCCAGGGACATGTTCACGCAATCCGTCATTGTATTGGAGAAGGTCAAATGATAACAGTGCCTGCCGGCGTCAAAAAACAGCACCGCTGGGCGGTGATATTCCTTGTTACCGTCGTGCTGTTCGGTTACTACAGGGTCTTCGTGGGGGCAGATATCTTCTTTCACGAGGACCATGTGTCCATTTCCAATTATTCTTACGGGAACAGTTTGGGGAACGGCTGGCGGCCCGATAAAGGACTGGGGATCTCAAGCTTTTTCGGGGACGGCATATGGCACCCGTGGGCGCCGCTTTCTTTGTGGGAGAAGGTGGTCCCGTCGCGCGTTCATGCCTATACTTCTTCGGTCCTATTGCTGGCGGTCCTGGCCGCGATCTCTTTATACTTTTTCTTGCGCCGCATCCTTCCGTCGGGCCACTATTGGACTGCGGTACTATTAGCGCCCATGATCGTGTTCTGTTGTGACCAGTCGGGATATTATTTTTTGCGGTTGAGCATCTCCTTTCTAATCGGCATGCCGCTGTCCCTGATGGTCCTGCATGACCATTTTGAGAAACCTTTCCTGCGGCATGCTCTTTTGACCGCACTTATCTTCACGTTCGTGGTCGCTTTCGGCAATCTCTGGAGCCTGACACAGCTGCTTTCCCTGGGGTTTTTCTTTATGCTGAGCTATTATTTTTACCACAAACCGCCCATAAAAAAGATCATGGCCCGCTTCACCCTGTTTTACATTATCGCCGGGGCCTGCTTTATTTTACTGAGCGCATGGCTCCTTTATTCGTTCTTGTGGGAAACGCTCGCGGTCGGCTACATGCGCGAAAAGGCCATGGGGTCGGGCATCAGTTTTGCGCCGAATATAGCCGGGATGGTGGATTACTTCTTTGGCATCCTGCTCACGGAATGGCTGCCGTTAAGCCATAATCTGGCCGGCATCGGCTATAAACCGTTATTATTTTCCTACAACGTCAATGTTGTTTTTCCGTTGGTCTTCATTTTCTTTTTGTTCCGGCGGGCCCAGAGCTTCTGGGAATATTCGCTCAAATTCATTATTTCCGTCTTTTTTGTTCACGCTTTCCTGCAGAGAGGCAATGTTTTCGGATATGGCGACATGTATTCCCTGTTGAACAATGCCTCATCGCGATTGATCACCATGTACGATGCCAGCTTTCCTTTGCAGATAGGGATGATCGGGATCTTCATCTCCCTCATCAGCGCCAAGACGGTGATCGTCTCCAAAGGGGGCAGGGCCCTGCAACGCACCGTGGCATTCATTTTGTCCGGCTTTTATTTGGTCCTTCTGGGGGTGAGCCTGATGGCGGCATTTTTCCCGGACGCCTTCAAAGGGACCGTGGATTTTCTGATCCGCGAAGTGGCCCTGCGCGTGACCGCGAAATTTTCTTTTGAGTTTTTAAGCACGGTGGCCGCCTACAACATTGACCGGGTCGCCGAGGTCGTGCATTGGTATACGCTCCTTTATTATTTGTCCTGCCTTGTGGCCGTGGGCGTTTTTTTGCGCGACGGGTGGCTCAAGCGGGCCGCGGGGCTTTCCAAGGTCCGTCTCAGCGCCTTTTTTCTCATCAATGCGGTCCTGATGTCGTGGACCATTTATCCCTTGTCCGAAAAGAAGCTGGCTTGGGAAAAGGACCTGGCGGCCAATTTTAAGCCGACAGACCGTTTTTATTATGTTCTTGATCGCAAGTCGCAGAAAACCCTGGAGAGTTTTGAGTCTAAATATTCGAAAGTGGAAGGAGGGGGCCACCGCGAACGTCAGCTCGGGCTTTTGGAACCGCCGGGATTGGCTTTTTCCGGGCTTAAATCTTTTGAGGCGCGCTCCGTCGGGGAATTCATTTACCAGGCCTTTAACGGCGACGGGAATATCCGCCTGTCCAACCTTCGCCTTTATTACGGCGGACCGGTCCGCTTTCATGAGCTTCTCGATATGGCGGCGGTCAAATATTATTATTCAGACTTTGCCTTAAAAGATCTTCCTGTGCATGTGCTTCCTTGGGGGAATGCCAAACAATTGTATATTTATGAAAATACACACGCCTGGCCTTATTTTTATTTAGCCGAGAGGGTCCGTACGATCGCCCCCGAGGAATATCCCCAGGACATCAAGACCGGCACGGCATACGTTTATGAAGACGACAAATTCAGCCTGCCGCCGGGCCAGAAAGGCAAGGTCGATCTGAAAGATTTTTCGTTCGGGGACCTGAAATTCTCTTTCGAGAGCGCTAAAGATGAATTCTTTGTGATCGCGGATGCCTGGCATCCTTTATGGCGCGCGACGTCAGACGAGGGGGAGCTGGAAATAGTGAAGGCGAACAAGGTCTTTAAGGGCGTCCGTTTGCCGGCGGGAAAATATGAATTCAGGTTATTTTTCGACCCCACGCCTTATAAAGCAGGCATTTCTATATCGCTTTTCAGTTTGGCTGCCTTTTGGGTGGCATGGATATGGGCGCGGCAGAAACACGTAACAGTGAGAGATTGAGAGCTTAAGATGGCCAAGCGGTTGATCATAGTCGAATTCAAAGAAGAGGCCGAGTCCCTGCTGGGACTTTCGGCGGACCCGGCAGATGCACTGTGGTTGTCACTGCTGCCGGAGACAAGCGCTTACCTTAAAGAGCGCGGCATTCCGTACGTGAATACTCTGGATTATTTTGGCCGCCGTTCGCATGAGGAGGGTTTAAGTCAGGCCGAGAAGATCATGGGCCGTATCAGCGAGACGGTCGCTCTTGTTGATTCTTTGGGCGTGCGGCATGCGTATATCAACACATTAACGTTCTATTTGCGGCATTACATCAGTTTCATTATTTTCAATGTGGAAGTGATTTCGAATTGCGTCAGAGAGAACGGTATAAAACAGATCGAGGTTTGCCGTTACCGGCGCTCTCATGTCGCCGAGTGGGTGCTCACCCCGGATGAACGGGTCCTGGCGGATATCGCCGGGGTCGTCGCCAAATATTTTAATATCTCGCTCAAAGAGCATTTTATTCCAGGGAAGAGTTTGGGAGGGGAGGGCCTGGTCGCTTGGGGAAGGGCTTTATACCGGATGCTTTTCCACCATTGGGCTTTAAGACAGTTCAAAAATTTACCGCACACGGGTGTTCTTTTTTATTCGCTTAAGTTCAATTTTGACCGCCTCGCCCGGGCCTTAAAGGATTGTTCGCTCCTCAACCTTATTCCGGAGCGCGGCCCTTTGTTCCGCTTGAAGGAAGAGAAGGACGGCCTGGAGGTGCATAATCTGCATCTGGATTATTTTTTGCCGAACCATGATGAAAAATTCCAGATTTCACTGTATCGGACCACGGACACTTTAAACAAACTCCACAAGACCGAAGACCTTTTTACCTACAAAGGGTTCGATTTTTATTCCCTTGTCCTGGATAAAGTGGAGCGTGATTTTCACAAGCAATTTATCCTACTTAACCGTAAGGTAAGGTCGCTGAATAATGTCCTGAAAACCTTGAGCCCGGCGCTGGTCGTCTCGCCCATGGCCCGGGAGATATCTTTCGCGCTGGGCGAGCTCAGCCGTCATCTGAATATCCCTTCGATCCTGATATCGCACGGTTCGCATGTCCCGCCGAAGAACGGGTATGACCGCATGGAATGGCTGGACCACGGCAAAGGCCTCATTGATACCGATTATCAGTACCATCTTTTGCAGTCGCCGTGGGCGCTACGTTATGTCGAGGCCATGGGCAGCGGGAAAGACTATTATAAAGTCATGCCGGTCATTTTTTCCCGGGTCGACCGCGCTGAAAAGACAGAGAAACAAAGCCTTATGTATCCGGCGAGCGTAGGGAAAAAAGTGATCGTACACGCCAGCACGCCCAAGGCCAGAGGGTCCAACCGTCTTTACATTTATGAAACCATGGATGAATACATTCAGAATATGATCGACCTTATCGAAGCGGCAAAAAATATTAAAGGCGTCTTTTTGGTCATCCGCTTCCGTCCTTCCGAATATTTAAAAACAGAAGACCTCAAGAAACTTCTTCCTTCCGGCGAAGGTTATGTGATCGCCACCGAAGGGAGTTTCAATGATTATTTGACGATCGCGGATTTGATGGTCAGCTTTTCTTCAACCACGATCGAAGAGGCCTTGTTGAACCGCATCCCCGTGCTCGAATATGACCCGTCGGGAAGGTATGTGCATATCGAAGGGTCTGCCTGGAAAGAAGGCGGTTTTCCGCGGAAAGATTCCGTCTATTATATAGGGGAACAAAGTGGCCTTGAACGCGGGCTGCGCTGGATCGTGGAACAGCATTTGAGCATCAAACCTGACGAGGGTTTGTTTGACCGCCATGTATTCGATCCCAAAAACACCTTAAGCGCGGAGGAATTCATCCGGCGGCTGTTGTCGGGCAAGGCCGGCGCGGCCGAGCGCCTGGAAGAGGCGCTGGTGGGGGTAAAGGAGAAGAACGTATGACGGAAAAACCGCGGATAATTGCCATGATCCCCGCGCGCCGGGGCAGCACGCGCCTGAAGGAAAAGAATTTAGCCTTGTTGAACGGGAAGCCATTGATCTCGTATGCGATCCAGGCCGCTCAGGAGGCCCGTGTCTTTGAGCGCGTCGTCATTAATTCGGAAGACGAAGTTTTCGCCAAGATCGCTCAGCGCTATAAGGCGGAATTTTACAAACGGCCCGAACAGCTGGGAAGCTCCGGCACAAAGTCCGATGATGTGATCGCGGACTTTATACGACGTAACCCTTGCGACATTCTGGTATGGGTCAATCCCACGTCCCCGCTGCAGACAGGCGAGGAAGTCGCCGGCGTTGTCAAATATTTTATCGATGAGAAGTTGGACAGCCTGGTCACTATCCGGAACGAGCAGGTGCATTGCGTCTATAAAGATAAACCGCTTAATTTCGACCCGGACGAGATTTTTGCCCAGACACAGGACCTAAATCCTGTTGGTTTTTTTGTATATTCTGTTATGATGTGGCGAACCAAGACATTCCAAGAGTTTTACGAGAAGCAAGGCTATGCGCTTCTTTGCGGTAGAGTAGGTTATTATCCTGTCAGTCGCCTTTCTTCCATCATCATCAAGCGTGAAGAGGATCTTAAAGTAGCCGAATATCTTCTGGCCGGTATGGAGGCCAGAAAGAATTATGTTTTGACCTATGACAAGTCCCGCCTCGGTGGGACAGGGAGGACAGCATGAAACTGAGAGTGTTGATCGTCGGAGCAGGGATGTATGTGTGCGGACGCGGGACGACCGGTTTCGGCACGATTTTGCCGACGGTGTATGAGGCGTATCGTGACGGCCTGATCGAAAAGGTCTGCGTTGCCGCGACCAATCCTTCCAGCATCAAATCCCTCCAGGAGAAAGTAAAAGGCTTAAACCGGGTGATGGGCGTGACCTTGCCCATCGAAGGGTTCCCGCAGGAAAAGCCCGATCCTTATGCCTACAAAAAATTGCTTTCGAGCTTTGAACCGCACTGTGCCATCGTAACGGTGCCCGATCATCTGCATTTTCGCACGACTGTCGAGATCATGCGCAAAAATGTCCATGCTTTGGTGATGAAGCCCTTGGTCCCGACGCTGCGGGAGGCCAGGCTCCTTATCCGCTATGCGCGCAAACACAACGTCTATGGAGCGGTCGAATTCCACAAGCGTTTTGATGAAGCGAACATGAAGCTGCGGCACCTGATCCTGGCCAAGAAACTGGGCGATCTTCTCTATATTGATGTCAACTACAGCCAGCGCAAGAGCATTCCTGAAAGGCTCTTCAAGAACTGGGCCAACAAAACGGATATCTTTCAGTATCTTGGCGTACATTATGCCGACGTCATTTATTTCTGTACCGGTGCGACCCCGCTGCGCGTCATGGCTACGGGTCAGAAGAAGTGGCTCGTTAAGAAAGGGATCAACACGTATGATGCCATCCAGGCCGTGGTGGAGTGGGGCAACAAGATCACGGGACAGAAATTCATCTCGACTATCCACACCAACTGGATCGATCCCGATGACACGTCCGCGATGTCCGACCAGAGGATCAGTGTCGTGGGTACGGAAGGCCGTTATGACAGCGACCAGAAAAACCGCGGGGTGCAGATCGTCACCGACCGGGAAGGTATTGAGGACTTCAATCCGTATTTCAGCCAGTTCTTTGTGGACGGGACGGGCAAGATCATTTTCCGCGGGTACGGAAAGCGAAGTATCTATCAATTTTTGAACGATACGCTGGATATTGCCAGCGGCCATAAACAGCCTATGGACCTTTATGGCCTGCGGCCGACCTTCGAAGAGGCCTTGGTCTCGACGGCCATCATTGAAGCGGTCCATCGCAGCCTTAAGAAGAATAACAGCTGGGTATCGATCAGTCAGCTGCGGAAGGTCCGGAGGGATTAAGTCATGATTTCTATTATCATCCGCACAAAAGACGAAGAGCGCTGGATCACCCCGTGCCTGCAGTCGGTTTTTGACCAGGACTGCAAGGAAAAATTCGAGGTGATCATCGTTGATAATCAAAGCAAGGACAAGACCGTCGAGAAAGCCAAGAATTTCAAGGTGAAGGTCCTGGGCGTGGACGAATACCGCCCCGGAAAGGCGCTCAACGTCGGCATCCAGGCCTCCAGGGGCGATTATATCGCCTGCCTTTCCGCTCATTGTATTCCGGTCAATAAAAAATGGCTTTCCAAGCTCGTGTCGAATTTTAAGGATAAAAAGATCGCCGGTGTATATGGACGTCAGGAGCCGATGTCCTTCAGTTCGAATTTCGACAAGCGTGATCTTTTGATCACGTTCGGGCTGGATAAGCGCGTGCAGGTCAAGGACAGCTTTTTTCATAACGCCAACAGCATGGTCCGCCGCGATGTGTGGGAAAAGGTCCCGTTTGACGAGAAGATCACGAATATCGAAGACCGTGTGTGGGCCGAGGAGGTCCTGAAAAAAGGATATAACATCATCTACGAGCCCGATGCCAGCGTTTATCACTATCACGGCATCCATCAGGACAGGAACGCGGAGCGCTGCGATAATATCGTGCGCATCCTGGAAAAATTGCAGATCAATAATTTCGATCCCAAGAAGAACGTGATCGACGTCCGTAAGCTCAACATCGTGGCGGTCATCCCGGCCAAAGGCGAGCCCCCGGTGTTCGCCGGAAGATCGCTTTTGGACTATACGATCAAGCGGGCCAAAGAATCAAAATACATCAAGAAGGTCATAGTTTCGACGGACAACGAAAAAACCGCCGCGCTGGCCAAAAAGTTGGGCGCGGAAGTGCCGTTTTTGCGTGATGCGTCGTATTCGCAGGCCTATGTGGATCTGGAAAAAGTTTACCAATACACGCTGCATCAACTGGAGGAGCGCAAGATCTTCCCGGACATTCTCGTTTTTCTGGAAATGACATTCCCGTTCCGGGAGAAAACCTTGATCGATGATCTGATCTATGAACTGGTGGACCAGGGATTGGACACGGTGGTGCCGGCCAAGGAAGAGTTCAATTCCTGCTGGATCGCCGAGAACGGCGCCTATAAACGCGTGGACGAAGGGTTTATCCCGCGGGAGTTCAAAAAGCCGGTATACACCAGCTACAAGGGATTGGGTTGTGCGACGCACGCCGTCTTTGTCCGTGAGGGAAAGATGTTCGGCAACAATGTGGGGATGTACAATATCAAGAACCCCCATTCCTTTATAGAAGTACGCGACAAGGAAAGTTTCCCGCTGGCCGAACAATTGCTTAAAAACTGGAAGGACTAAATGTCTCAGGTAGCCGTTCGCCATCAAGACTTGGAGAAAATATTTACGTCCATCCTGCTTTCGCAAAAAGTGAACAGGACGGTTGCCGGCCACGTCGTCAACGGGCTGATCCAAACTTCTTTGCGCGGGGTGGATTCCCACGGTATCCGGTTATTTCCGCATTATGTCCATGTGTTGAAGGCCGGCCGGATTAACGGCATGCCGAAATATAAATTTTACCGGGGCGGGATTTCGGCGGCGCGGCTGGATGCCGATCACACCTACGGCCATGCCGCCGGCGCGGAAGGCATGAAAAAAGCGATCGCCATGGCGAAAAAGACGGGTGTGGGCGCGGTTTCGATCTTCAACTCCAGTCATTTCGGGGCAGCCGCCTATTGCGGACTGATGGCAGCCGAAGAAAATATGATCGGCATCAGTTTAACGCATGCGGACGCGCTGATGCTGAGCACCAACGGCAAAAAGGCATTTTTCGGGACTAATCCCATTTGCGTGACCGCTCCGGTCGCGGGGGAAGAGCCGTTTTGTCTGGACATGGCCACCTCGACGATAACCTGGAACAAGGTCAAGATGCATAGAGAACAGAAAAAACCGCTTGAGCCGGGATGGGCGGCGGACGCGCAGGGGAATATGACGACCGATCCGTTCAAGGCCGCATGTGTTCTTCCGATCGGCGGTTATAAGGGGTTCGGTCTGAGCATGGTCGTGGATATGCTTTGTGCGTTGCTGGGAGGAATGCCTTTCGGTGAAAAAATTACCAGTATGTATTTATCGCCTCTTCATGAAAAGCGTTTTTTGGGTCAATTTGTCATGGCCCTGGACATTTCTAAATTTTTAAATGTGAATACATTCAAAAAGCGGCTCAAGAAAGAAATGGATGCGGTCCGTAAGCAACCGGCCAAGGACAAAAAACGGCCCGTCATGGTCCCGGGCGATCCGGAGAAGAGTGCGTTTAAATACCGCAGCAAACACGGCATCCCGTTGAGCGAGTCGGAACACAAAGCATTCGTGCAATTGTGCCATGAATTTGACCTGGATCTTCCTGTAAAGAGAGGTGCGTGATGGTTTCCGCGTTGCTTATCGGACGCAAAGGCAGTATCGGTTTTCCGGGAAAAAATACATTCCCTATATTGGGAAAACCCTTGGCATTTTATCCTATGAGCGCCGCCAAAAAAGCCAAGCTGGTCGATCATGTTTTTATCTCGACCGATGATGAAAAACTGATGGAGCTCGCGCGCAAGCATGAGGTGGAGATCATTGAGCGGCCGGATTATTTGTGCACCAAGCAGGCCCTGGGCGAAGATGTTTTTGTCCATGGTTTCCAGGAGATCACCAAGCGTAAGGGGCCTCAGGAGGCGATCGTGCTGTTGCACTGCAATTCCGCGACCGTATCGTCCAGGATCATCGATGAGGGGATAAAGGCCCTGCGCGATAATCCCCATTATGATTCGGCGGTGTCGGTCTCGAAATACAATATGTGGAGTCCCTTAAGGGCGCGCAAGATCGGTGTCGACGGGCTTTTACATCCGTTCGTGCCGTTTGAGGTGTTTGGCGACCCGAAAAAGTTGAACTGTGACCGCGATTCGCAAGGTGATGTGTATTTTGCCGACATGGGTGTCTCCATCGTCCGGCCGCGCTGCCTGGAGCATATCGAAAACGGTCTTTTGCCGCAAAAATGGATGGGGCAAAGGATCTTCCCGCTCATTCAAGAAGGCGGATGTGATGTGGATTATGAATTTCAGATCAACCAGACCGAGTTCTGGCTGAAAAAATACGGACAGGAATAGCATGCGCATTCTGATCGTTTATGATGCTTCCATAAATTTACAATGGCTGCCATGGCCGTTGTTTAAGCGCGGGGACGAGGTCTTTTTGTTCCCGCTGACGTCGGTGACGTCTATTGTTGATCATCTGCGGGGCCTGGCCAGAGATCAGGGTGTCGACGTCCAGGTCCTGGAGACTGCCCAGCTCATCAATAAATCCGCGGAAAATTTGCGCGGACCGTATCTGGATTTTATCGGCAATATCGCGCTTGATGCGCGCCATAATGGAAAGAATTTGCGGGAATGGTTCGCTGTTGACCGAACAGCCTCCCTATGGTGGATGAGCCTTGTCGCCGAGAAAAATACCTTTAAATCCGACGCTTTCAATAAATTGGCCCAGGCCGATGCGGTCATCGAGACCATTCACCGGTTGAAGATCCAGTCGGTTTACGTGGCGATCGACACCCCCAGGCTCGCCGAGACCTTAAAACGGTTTCTGGCCAAGGAAAAGATCTCCTGCGTGTTCTGGCCGGCCAAAAGAAAAGGGGTGCGCAAATTCCTCAAAGAATATCCGCGGTTCCATTTCGCGAAACATTTTTTGCACCTTCTGGTCTTTGCAGCTTCATTCTTCCGGCAAGCGCGAAAGATCCGTGGCGCCTTAAAGCCGTGCCGGCGGACATTGATCGATCCTCATCAGATCATGCTCATCAGCGCTTTTCCTTATTTGGATGCGGGCCTCGCGCAAAAGGGTATTTTCCGCAACCGTCTTTATGCGCAGCTGCAAGATGTCCTTGAAGAGAAGAAGGAAAAGATCCTTTGGGCCGCGTTTTATGTGAAGAATGAGGCGGTCAGTTTCGAACAAGCGCTGGAAATGGCGAAGAAGTTCAACGCGCAAGGGTACAATATTTATTTTATTGAAGAGGCATGCACCTGGGGGATGCAGTTAAAGGCTTTGGCCAAGCTTTTCCTTCAATCCATTAAATTCCTTTCGGCGCAGAAATCCATCGCCTTCCGCCACCGCTGGAAAGGATACGATTTTTATCCGGTGCTCAAAGACGACTGGTATCGGTCTTTCGTGGGCCCGGAAGGTTATCAGTCGCTTTTGTTCTATTTTCTTTTTCAGGACCTTTTGAGGCGCGCGAAAGCGCGAAAGGGCATGTACTGCTGCGAAATGCAGTCATGGGAAAAGGCCCTGCTCTTTGCCCGTGCCAAGACCGGCAGCGACCTGCCGCTTTTGGCCTATCAGCACGCGACGGTTTCGCGTATGCTTTTAAACTATTTCAATACTCCGACGGAGATGCACACGAACGGCCGGTATGGTTTTGCCGTTCCGGATGTCCTCATCTGCAACGGGCCGATCCCTTGTGAGTATATGCGGCAATCCGGCTGGAAACAGGAACGGCTGGTCATGGCCGAGGCGGTGAGATTTTCGGAACTGGCCAAGGCCGCAGACGAGGGAGGACCTTCCAAGAAGAACGTTGTCCTGATCGCTTTTTCGATCGGAACGGAAGAAAGCCGCGCGCTTTTGCGTATGTCCCATGAAGCGTTCAAGGATAAAGATATCGAGGTTTGGCTTAAGCCGCATCCGTTCGTCGAAGTCGATAAGGTTTTTGCGCTGGCCGGCCTTAAAAAAGAAGAATGCCCATTCAAGATCAAGAATGAACCCATTGAAGAACTGCTCAAGCAAGCCAAGGTCGTTGTCGTCGGTGAGTCCAGCGTGTCGATCCAGGCCTTGTCTTTGGGATGCGAGGTTGCTGTCGTTCACACACCGGAATGGATCAATATGTCGCCTCTCTCAGGGATCGAGGACAAAAGGATCAAGGCGGTCTATGCGGCGGATGAACTCCAGTCTTACGTCCGCCAACGGCTGAACGCGGCGGCCGCGGAAACGGCCTCCTCTCCGGAAAAGATCGTCGACCGCTTTTTTTATTTTGGGAAAGATCCCGGCCGGCCGGAAATATTGCTCACATTGCTGGGCCTTTGATATGCGCACGTGGAATAAATATTTGACCATTAACGGAAAACCGGAAAACACCCCGGAGCGCGTTCTGCCCGGCGGTAAAGAGGAATTCTTTGCCGAACATTACCGGCTGCGTTATCACAAGCTTTATCAGCCGTATTTAGAGAAACATATCGAGCCCGGAGAGAAGGGTCTGTCTCTGGCCAGCGGTTTGTGTATCAATGAACTCTTGCTCAGGGAAAAAGGGCACGACATCGTTTGTTCCGACGTAAAGGATTATTGGGACCGGGGTATATATAGGATTTTTCCGGATTTCAAATTCGAGAAAATGGATGCGCTGCAATTTTCATTACCCGAGCCGGTGAACTATGTGATCGCCTTGGCACTGTTGTATCTCTTCGATGAAGAAAATGCCCTAAAGTTCTTTAAGAACGTCGCCGATAATTTAAAACCGGGCGGACATCTTTATATGGACCCCAGCGGGGCGGAGGATAATTTTTTTACGTTCCTTCTGGACGATGTTTTGTGTCCGGCGGATGCGTTTTTGCAACTTTGCCTTAAGAAGGCCATGGGACGACGGGCGTCGCTTGTAAAAAGCCGTCACGGTTACCGTTATAAAAACGAAGAGATCATCGCGCTGGCGGGAAGGGCCGGCCTCAAGCTTGCGGACCTTTATATAGACGATCATGTGACCGAACTCAAGGACCGGCTGCTCCTGTTCAATCGTCTGCCGGACAATATTGCGGCGGTCTTCGGCCGCCTGATGCCCTATGTGCGGTTGTTTAATTTTGTAAAGAAGAGCTAAAAGATGACTGAAAAAACAAAGACATACCAGAAGCACCATAGTTTTGAGACATTCCATTCCAGGATCAAAGCGGATATCGCAAGCGAACGCAGCCGTGCCCTTAAAGCCTTGCAGGCGGCGGAACCCGGCCTCAAGGACCTTCATTGGAAAACCATCCTCAAGGCAGTTATCCAGGACCTTGCGGCGGACTCCGCGACCGCCAAATTCAAGGTCACACAGAATGTCGCCGACGAGACTTCCAAATTGAGCGATGATCAGTTGACAAGATATTATTTTCACCGCTATCGTTACGATGTCTTCTCGAAGGAAAGGTTGATCGACCATTACCCGCCGTATCTGCAGATCGAGCCGACTTCCGTCTGTAATTACCGCTGTGTGTTCTGTTATCAGACCGACGCGGCGTTTACCGCCAAATCCGGCGGACAAATGGGTTCCATGACGTTCGACCTGTTCAAGGAGATCATCGATCAGGTTTACGGCAAAGTGGAATTCTTTTCCCTCGCCTCGCGCGGCGAGCCGCTTTTGTGCAAGGATATCGACAAGATGCTGGAATATTGTTCGGGAAAATTCCTTGGGCTTAAGCTGAATACCAATGCCTCCATGCTCAACGAGGCCCACTGCCACGCGATCCTTGCGGGCGGGGTCAACACCGTCGTTTTCTCGGCGGACGCGGCCGAAGAGCCCCTGTACAGCAAACTCAGGGTAAAAGGAAATCTGGACAAGGTCCTTTCCAATATAAGATTGTTCCAGGCCGTCAAAAATAAGCATTATCCCGCATCAAAAGTGATCACGCGGGTCTCGGGGGTCAGTTTTGTGGATGAGCAAAACATGGATTCGATGGTCAAATTGTGGGGAGAGCTCGTCGACCAGATAACCTTCGTGGCCTATAATCCGTGGGAAAATGTGTATGAGGCGCCGGTCAAGGATATGACAACGCCCTGCTCGGACCTCTGGCGCAGGATGTTCATCTGGTTTGACGGAAAAGTAAATCCCTGCGATACCGATTACCGTTCGACCCTCTGCGTGGGCAACGTCAAAGAAAAGTCCGTCTCCGAATTATGGCGCTCGGCGGCCTATGAGCATTTGCGCCGGGAACATCTGAACAAGAACCGCTCGCAGGTGGAACCATGCCGGCGATGTGTTGTCGTCTAAAAAAGGAAAGATATGCTCCCCTTAAAAGACCATTTGCAAAACCTTAGGCGTATCAAGAATACGGACGAATCCCGGCTGAAGTATCTGCGTCTGGACAAGAATGAGAACATCCTGCCTTTGCCGCCGGCTATTTTAAAAAAGATGCAGAAACAGATCACCGCGGACTTCCTTGCGTCTTATCCGGAGACAGTTTCCTTATATAAAAAGATCGCGAAGCATGAACGGTGCTCACCGGACAATGTGTATTTGAGTTCCGGTTCCGACGGGGCGATAAAGTCTGTCTTCGAGGCTTTTGTCCGTCCCGGGGATAAAGTGCTGCTGCCGAGCCCTTCGTACGCGATGTTCTACGTTTACGCCAAGATGTTTCAGGCTGATCTCAAGGAAGTCTTTTATAAAGAAGACCTGTCGCTGGACATCGGCCGGCTGGTGCGCATGATCGACGAAGAGCGTCCCCGGCTGGTTTGTATTGCCAATCCCAACAGCCCGACGGGAACCATCGTTGAGCGCGGGACCTTGCGTCATATCATCGAAAAAGCCGGTGCTGTCGGCGCTGTTGTGCTCATGGATGAAGCTTACTATCCGTTTTATCCGCATTCCTGCGCTTCGCTTATCCGGCGCTATCCGAACCTCGTTGTGACGCGCACTTTTTCCAAGGCCTATTCCTTGGCATCGGCCCGGTTGGGTTTTGCTCTGGGGCATAAAGACATGATCGATTGTCTTTTAAAGACGCGTCCGATGTATGAAACAAATGCCTTTGCGGTCCGTTTTGCCGAGATCATGCTGGACAATAAGGGGTTCGTTAAGAGAAGTCTTAAAGAACTGGCGAAAGGGAAGAGGCATTTGGAGAAAGGGTTGAAAAAAGCGGGATTCACATTTTTTAAGAGTTATGCCAACTTTGTCTTGATCGATCTGGGTTCCCGGCAGAGGGCCGCAGCTATCACTCAGGCCCTTAAAAAGAAGGGGCTTTTGGTCAAGGACGGTTTTGGCGGGCCCCTGGAGCGGTGCCTTCGTTTGAACACCGGCAATGTCGCCCAAATGAGACGTTTCCTTAAGGTTTTTCTGGCGGCAGCCAGGAAAAAATAAACTGGTGCATTCCAAGGGGTTTTTTGGTATATTATCACATAATTTTGCGCTAACTTATGGCCTGGTAATAAGATAGGAGCCAAAAGTAGCGGGGAGGAAAGAAAATGAACGTAATTGTTTTTGGAGGATCAGGCTTTTTAGGCAGCCATGTGGCTGATGCGTTGACGGCCAAAGGCCATAGTGTTTCCATTTTTGACAAGGTGGTCTCGCCTTTCCTGCAAAAGAAGCAGGAGATGATCGTAGGCGATGTCTTGGACGAAAAAGCGGTCCGGGAAGCGGTCAGGGGGGCGGAGGTTGTCTATAATTTTGTCGCCCTTTCGGATATCGATGAGGCGCATATCCGTCCCGCAGACACGGCGCGCGTCAATGTCCTGGGAAATATCAATATTCTGGAAGCCGCCAAAGAGGAAAAGGTCAAGCGCTTTGTCTTTTCCAGTTCCATCTATGTGTACAGCGATGCCGGCTCTTTTTACCGCAGCAGCAAGCAGGCCTGCGAATTGTTCATTGAGAATTATCAAAAAGTTTACGGACTTAATTATACGATCTTGCGTTACGGTTCACTGTACGGTCCGCGTTCCGACGAGCGTAATTGGATCTTCCGCGTGCTTAAGCAGGCATTGACCGAAAAACGGATGACGCGCGAAGGCGACGGGGAAGAACTCAGGGAATATATCCATGTCCAGGATGCCGCTAAATTAAGCGTCGATATCCTGACGCCCGAATACGAGAACCGCCGCATCATCATCAGCGGCCATGAGCGCATCAAGATAAAGGATGTCTTGGTCATGATCCAGGAGATGCTCAAAGGCGACGTGGAAATAAAATATCTGCCCGCGGTGCACAGCGAGCATTATGAGGTCACGCCTTACGTGTTCAATCCGCAGATCGCCACCAAGCTGCACGGTAATGAACATTTGGACATGGGGCAGGGGCTTTTGAACATTATGGCAGAGATCCATCAGAAGCATATTCTACCACAACAGAAAAACCGCTGATCCAAGGCTGCCATGCTCTCTACAATAATATCCTGGCTGGAAAAGACGAATATCTTTTTGTTCGTCGCTCCATATGTCCTTCTTCAATCTTTCCTTTATTTTTCCGCGTATATCCACAGCATTGGGGGAGCTTTTTATTACCTGGCCTGGGACCCTGAATTATTCCCCCATGATATCATCAGGACCTCCACGCTGGGTACCGCCACCCTGTTTTACAAATTCATTCACCTGATCCTGGGTGAGAACATTATCAATCCCTATTATCTGTTTTGGATCTACCTTGTCAGCTGCTGTCTCGTTGCCTGGGCGGTGTACCTGATGGCCAAATTGGTCTCCGACGGCGAAAAGGCAGCCGGTATTCTGGCCCTTGTTTTACTTTTGATCGAAAAAGCCCCTATCGGCGGGGCGTATGTCAGCATCATGCGTACCGACTATAATTATCAGCATTTCACGCTGCCCTTTGTGCTGCTGGCCGTCTATTTTCTTTTTCGAGAAAAGTATCTTTATTTCGGCTTGCTGATGGCGGTCTCATTTTATTTTCATCTGAAGACCCCGGCCGCGATCGCGATCGCCTTGATGCCGTTTTTACTCCGGGAGATCATAAAGAACCCCAAGCTCCTTCTGAGCTTTATTCTGCCGCTTATTGTTTTTATTCCGAAAGTATGGATGATGGCCAAGGACCTTTACGCCGCGACCGGCTTTACGGCGGCGGAAAAGGCGGAGTATATGCAGCTGATGATTCACCGGGAGGAACTGGAAGGGAGCATGTATTTCGATCAGCCGTCGATCATGGCCTTGCTCATGTATACGGCCCTGGCCCTTTTAGGCGTATGGTCGGCGAGATACGTGACAGACCAAAAATTGCGCTCCAAGATCTACTGGTGTCACGGCGGCGTCTATTTTGCTTTTGCCGTCGGGAGTATGGTCCGGCTGGCAGACCATCTGTATGGGCCGTTGGGGGAGGTCGTTGTCATGGGCTATTCCCGCGCCTGTATCCTGGGGATCTTGCTGACCATGTGCACATTGTCCGTGTTTTTCTATAACCGGATCAAGGCCTTTTTGTCCAGCCAGAATGCGATGGGCTTGTTCCTGGCCATGCTCGCTTTATTCTTTGTGGCCATCAGCAGTTTTTATTATGCTGATTTTCTTACGGCCAAGGCCATGGGTAAATTTGCATTTTTCGCGGCGGCATCCGCGGTGATGGTTTTTGTACTGAAGAAGGTGCAATTCCGGATCCATGCCCGCTCTTTGATTTCCGTTCTGTTGATTATTGCACTGGCCTATACAGGGCTCAAGGGTGTTATGATGGTCCGTCGCTCTTATGCGGCCGGATATCGGTATGCGCCGTTCATTCCTGATTTCGGTTTGTTCAACCCTGAACTGGATGCAGCCGGGGAATGGGTGCGAAAAAACACACCGAAAGATGCCCATTTTTTAAGCTCTGTCCCTGAATCAACATCAGAACGTTCTTTCTGCGATGATAAAGTCCGCAGGGCGGGATTACGGAGCATATGGTGCCAGGGTTTCCCGTCGGCTTATGGAAGCGCTGCGGCCTTCCGCGAATGGAAGCGGCGCCGTGCGGTCTTGGACCAGTATATTGACCAGCCTCTGGACAAGTGGGGGCCGTTATTGGAACAAGAAAAAATCGACTATATTTTTGCGTCTAAAGATTTCGTGTGGCCGGAAGAGTTTGAAAAAGTTTATCAAAACCCGGAATATGTCGTTTATAAAATCAACTAACGAAGGATAAACCATGTCAGAGGCCTCTTTGATCAAAGGGAAGAAAATACTGGTCACCGGCGGATTGGGTTTTATCGGTTTTAACGCCGTAGGCCATTTTGCCAAAAACAACCAAGTGCATGTCATCGATGATGCCAGCCGTATCGGTGTCGAGGAGAACATCAAGGCGCTCAAGGACATGAATGTCGCTTTCACCAAGGTCGATATCAGTGACTTTAAGGCCTTGCGCGAGATCTTTTACATTTTTGATCCGGACATCATCATTCATATGGCGGCGCAGGTCGCGGTCACGCTGTCGATCACGAATCCGGTGCGGGATTTCCGTTCCAACCTGCTCGGCTCTTTTAATCTGGCTGAGCTCTCGCGTCACAGCCGCAAAAAACCGATCATTCTTTACGCCTCGACCAACAAAGTCTACGGCTGCATCGACGACGGAGAGATCGAGCTGCGCCAAGACCGTTACGCGATCAAAGGATCACCCGGTTTTTCGGAAGAGCGGTCCATCGCCTTTGAAACACCTTATGGATGCTCCAAGGGTGCGGCCGAACAGTACTTTATCGACTATTGCCGGACGTACCATGTTCCGACCGTTATCTTCCGGCAATCCTGTATCTATGGTCCGCATCAGTACGGTATGGAGGACCAGGGCTGGGTCGTGTGGTTTGTGATCTGTGCCTTGCTGGGGCGGCCGCTTTCGATTTTCGGCGACGGTAAACAAGTGCGTGATGTCCTGTATATCGATGATCTTGTCCGGCTTTACGAACTGGCCCTGCAGAAGATCGATAAGGTCAAGGGCGAGGTCTTCAATGTTGGTGGAGGGCCGGCCAACACGCTGTCGTTGAACGAATTGGTCAAACTTCTCGAGGATACGACAAAACAGAAGATGAAAATCGCCTATGATGTCTGGCGTCTGGGCGATCAAAAGGTCTACATTTCCGATATAGAAAAAGCCAAAAGATTACTGAATTGGGTCCCGGCCGTTGATCCGGCCCGCGGCGTAGAGAAACTTTTGGATTGGGTCAGGAACAACCGCGAACATATCGCCGCCGTCAACGCCCTGCAGGAAGAGCATAAAAAGCAGAAGGAAGTTTCGATTGTCATCCCGGCCAAGAATGAGGAGGCCAACATCGGCATGGTCCTCGATGAGGTGGAGCTGTTCATGCAGACATCGCCGTACACGTATGAAGTGATCCTGGTCAATGACCGTTCTTCCGACAAGACCGCCGAGATCGCGTCACGGTATCCTTTCGTCAAAGTGATCAATAATAAGAATAATCCCGGGAAAGGCGCGGCCTTACGGTCGGGGTTCGATATAGCGACGGGAAAATATATTGTCATGATGGACGCCGACTATTCACATGATGCCTCGGACCTTCCGGCGCTCATCGAAGAGGTCAAGCGCCATCACGGGCTTGTGGTCGCCTCGCGCATTACCGGCGGCAGCGCGGAGTATACGCGCGTACGGGCCTTCGGCAACATCGTTTTGACCTGGCTGTTCGGTTTTTTTCACGGCCGGTATCTCTCCGATGCGCTCAACGGCTACAAGGTTTTTCACCGTGACGTCTATAACAGTTTTGAATACACCTCCGATGCCTATGAGATCGAGATCGAGCTTCTGGCCAATACCCTGCGTTTAAAACGGTCTATCACCGAGATCCCTTCGCATGAGCGGGCGCGGCTGGGAGGCAAGGCGAAGTCTTCGGTCGTACGTCATGGCACCCGTTTTGCCCTGCGGATCATCCTGGAATCGTTCCGCCGTCCGCAGGAGAAAATTGCGCGGAAAGTTGCCGATAAAAACGTTGTTGGATAATTTTCACTGTGTTATCATTAATACATATATTTATTTAAATCTTCTAAAAGGTTCAGGATGGCTAAAGTTACCATAGTTCGTGTTCCCAGTTTATTTGCCGCCGGCGCATTGACGCTCACTGCCACACCGCCTATCGGCATTGTTTACGTCGCCGGAAGCCTGCGGGCCGCCGGCCACCGTCTCAGCGTCGTGGATTCTATCGGCGAGGCGCTGGAACAGTACCACTATTTCGGCCTCAAGAATCTATATCTCAACGGACTTACCATCAGCCAGATCATCGAGCGCATTCCGGCGGATTCCGAGTACATCGGTGTTTCGTTTCCTTTTTCCAATGAATGGCCTTTAGCCAAAGCCGTTTGCTTTGCCATCCGCAAGGCCTTTCCGGAGGCGGTCATCTTCGCCGGGGGCGAACATGCGACCGCGATGCCGGGATTTTGTCTCACGGACTGCCCGGCGATCGATTATATCGTCCTGGGGGAAGGGGAGGAGACTTCCGTCGATCTTATCAATACCCTGGCTTCCGGCGGCGATGTCCGTTCCGTTGCCGGGATAGCCCTGCGTGATGAAACCGTGGGAGTCGTTTTTAATCCTAAGCGCAACCGGCTCATACAGGTGGATGATATTCCCCGTCCGGCGTGGGACCTGGTCCCGTTGGAAAATTATCTGGCAGGAGGATACAGCTACGGCGTCAATATCGGACGCACCATTCCGGTGATCGCGACCCGCGGCTGCCCTTACCAATGTACGTTCTGTTCCAATCCGCAGATGTGGACAACGCGCTGGCTGGCCCGTGTCCCTTCGAAGGTCGCCGACGAGATGCAGGACTATATCAATAAATACCGCGTGCAGAATTTTGACTTTTACGACCTCACCGCGGTCGTGCGTAAAGACTGGATCGTTGAATTTTGTAACGAGTTGATCAATCGCAAAATGAACATTACCTGGCAGTTGCCCAGCGGGACGCGTTCGGAAGCATTGGATGACGAAGTGACCGACCTTTTATACCGTTCCGGCTGCCGGAATTTGACCTATGCGCCGGAAAGCGGCTCTCCGGAGACCTTAAAGCGCATTAAGAAGAAGATCAATCCCGACCGCATGATCGCTTCCATGAAGTCGGCCCTCAAGAACAAGATCAATATCAAGGCCAATATCATCGTCGGGTTTCCCGGCGAGAAATTAAAGAACGTTTTGGAAACTTACCGGTTTATCGCGCGCATGGCGGTCATCGGCATGGATGACGTTTCGGTCTGGACCTTCAGCGCCTATCCGGGCAGCGAGATCTTCAACGACCTGCAAAAAGCCGGCAGGCTTCCACCCATGAACGATGAATATTTTTATTCGCTTCTGAGCTACTCCGACCTGCGTAATGTTGTTTCCTGGAACGAATACTTTACGAGCGGACAGTTGAAATATCTGCGGCTCTTTGGATTGCTTTTATTTTATGTCGTGCGTTATGTGGTCCGGCCGCAAACCCTGTTCGTCAGCCTGCGCAACATCCTCAGCCATAAACCGGTATCGCGCATGGAAATGATCGTCGAGAAAGCGATCAACCGCCACAAGAAAAGCGAAACCGTCTATAAAGAAGAAGCCCTGGTCCGATAATCATGAGTATTTTAACTAACGCTCCCAATCAGGAAAATCAAGACCGCGCCCAACCTTTGGCGCCTTTGCCACGGCATATGAAAGTCGCCCTCATTGAGGTCAGACCGATCAAGAACGAGTACATCGCCAAAGAAATGGCCGGCGGTCTGGGTAAGCGGATCCGCCTGGGCGGCGGTGTTTTTTCCAACGTTCTTAACCGTTATCTGACGTCGCTTTTCAACGCCCCGCCCATTATATTGGCCAGCCTGGCCGGTGTCTGCCGGCAGATGGAGCACCAGGCCGTTTCGTATCACACCGCCGATACTGCAGAGATCGATCCGGCGACGGATGTGGCGATAGTTCTGGCCAGTATGGTCGATTACCATAATGAATTGAACTTCATGAAAGCGCTCAAGGAAAAGCTGCCCAAGGTCAAGCTGATCGTCGTGGGTTCCTTTGCCTCCGCCATGCCGCAGATCTTTTCGGCCGTGGTGGATTGTGTCGTGACCGGCGATCCGGAAGCAGCGGTGCAGCGTATTTTCCGGGAAGGTTTCCCGTCGGAAAAAATAGTCCATTCCCAGCGTCCCGATAACCTCAATGAATTGCCCATGCTGGACTGGACGCCGTTCATCCAAAAAGGGTATTATGCCCGCCGGCCGTTCGGCAAAGAGCTGGGGATCAGCATCCAAAAATCACGCGGCTGCAGCATGACCTGCAATTATTGCCCCTACGCGGCCTTTTACGGAAAGGCCAGGCAGTTCGACAGTGACTATGTGCTCAAAATGATCGAGCATTATTATCATAATCACAACATCCGTTACTTCATGTTCCGCGACCCGAATTTCGGCGAGAACCGCAAGGACTTCCAGGTCTTCATGCAAAAACTGATCGACAGCCAATTGAAATTCCATTGGAGCTGCGAGGCGCGCCTGGACACATTCAAGGACGATGACCTGACCCTTATGGCCAAGGCCGGCTTGAAATACCTGATCACCGGCGTGGAAAGCAGCGACGAGGAATTGCTGAAGGCCAATCTCCGGCGCGCGTACAAAAAAGAAGATGCCTACCGCCGCATCGATATCCTCGAAAAAGCCGGGGTCATTGTGCAGACGAACTTTATCATCGGCTTTCCCCATGAGACAGAAAAAAGCGTCCGGGATACCATCGAATACGCCAAAAAACTCAATTCCATGTTCGCGACCTTTCACGTATTCACGCCGCAGCCCGGGACCAAGATCTTCGAGAATTACCGCGATAAACTGTTGGGGATCGACTGGGAAGATTTTACGTATTCGAACCTTGTCTGGCAGCATGACACGCTGTCCAAGGAGTTTCTCGATGGGATCACCAGCAAGGCCTACATAGAATATTATTTCCGTCCGCAATGGATCGCCAAACACGCCTTGCGTCTGGCAAGGATCCTTCTTTAAGATGAGCACAATCCTGGTGACCGGCCGCAATGGATTTATCGCCAACGCCCTGGTTACCGCCCTGAAAAAAGACCACCGTATCATTTCCGTTGTCCGTTCCCGCAAAGCACACATCGATTATTCCGGTGAAGATGTCATCGATAAGGACCTGTTGTCTTTGGGTCCGGCGGACCTTAAGGATAGACAGATCGATCTGGTCATTCACGCCGCGGCGATGATCCAGGGGTTTCCGGACATCGTTGAGGAGGAGAACGTACAGACCTCCGAGAATGTTTTTTCTCTGGCCGCGGAACTTAATGTCCCGGTCATATTCTTCAGTTCCGCCAATGCCTTGTTTGCCGACCGGTTGGGCGGATATGCGCGCTCCAAAAAGCGCGGGGAAGTGCGGTTGCGGGAAATAGAATTGCGGCACCTCATCCTGCGCGTGCCGTTTGTCATCGGCAAGGATTCTCCGACGGTACAAGCGATCCGGCGTTTCGGCGTCAAATCCCCGTTCTTTCCGCTGTTCGGGCCAGAACGCGGCAAGACGCATGTGGTCGCGCTTTCCAGTATCGTTGACTTCCTTCTGCGCCGTATCGCGCAGAAAGATTTTTCCGGTGAGACGGTGAACCTGATCAGCCGCCGGCTCTACATTTATCCGGAGATCGTCGAGAATATCCTGGGGAAAAGGGTGGCTTTCGTGACTTTTCCCTACGGGGTTTGTATAGGTGCTTGCCGGCTCTTCGAAAAATTGCGGTTACCTTTTCCCGTTAACTCGGAGCAGGTCCAAAGTTTTAACATCGACAAAGTGATCCAAGGCGACACAGACGGCAAGACGCTCTATGTCGACGAGGATCACGCCAAACTTTTCCATTATGCTTAAAGCGGTCATATTCGATTTTGACGGCGTCATCTGCGAATCCGTAGAGGTAAAGACCCGGGCTTTCCGGAAGCTTTTTAAGGCCTACCCCAAGCATCTCAAGGCCATTATCGCTTATCATGAGCGTAACGGCGGATTGAGCCGTTACAAGAAATTTGCGTATATCTATAAGCATATTCTCAAGATGAAACTGGCGCCCAAAGATTCGCGGCGGCTCGGCAAGAAATTCAGCCGGTATTCTTTGGAGGCCGTTATCAAGGCCCGGCCTGTTAAAGGCGCTGGGCCTTTCTTAAAAAAATATCATAAGCGCCTTAAGCTCTATGTTGTTTCCGGCACGCCGCAGGATGAAATGCGCTTGATCATCCGCAGGCGCAAAATGGGGAAATTCTTTCACGCGGTATACGGT
>CAZCLW010000003.1:0-114868 GCA_964499685.1 uncultured Planctomycetales bacterium | reverse complement strand
CTCCTGACATGCGCTCAGCCATTTGTGGGAGCGAAATGATCTTGGCCTTGACCAGTTCGGTCATGGTCAATCCCACAGAAGTCTCCAAGCCGATCATTCCGTAAGGAGCGTGGTCATATTCCAATTCTTTTTCTTCGTGGGTATGGGGAGCGTGATCAGTCACAATGCAATCGATCGTCCCGTCTTTCAAAGCTTCTTTAATGGCCTCGACATCCTCTTTTGTCCTCAGCGGGGGATTGACCTTGGTGTTGGTATCATAGCTTTGGACATCTTCATCTGTCAAAGTAAAATGGTGCGGACAGGCCTCGGCGGTGACTTTGATCCCTTGGCTTTTGGCAAAGCGGATCAGTTCTACCGAGCGCTTGAGGCTCATATGCGCCAAATGGATGCGTGTCTTTAAATAATGCGCGATCTCAATATCGCGGGCTACAATGACCGTCTCTGAAATGGCCGGGTCGCCTTTTAAGCCTAAGATCGTCGAGAAATATCCTTCGTTCATCACCCCGCCGGCCATCAGCAGCGGGTCCTGGCAGTGTTCGATCAGGAAAAGACCGGCCATATGCGCGTACTCCATGGCCAGGCGCATGATCTGGCTGCTGGCCACCGTCTTCCCGTCGTCGGAAAGCGCCAGACAGCCGGCCTGTTTCAATTCGAACATGTCGGTCAATTCTTCGCCCTTTTGACCGCGCGTAATGGCCCCCACCGGATAAACGTTGACCAATCCGACGCGCTTGACTTCTTTAAGGATCGCTTCCGCCACCATGGCGTTATCGATAACGGGATTGGTATTCGGCATGCACATGATCGTCGTAAAACCGCCTTTGGCCGCGGCACGCGAACCGGTCTCGATGGTTTCTTTGTCTTCCCGCCCGGGCTCACGCAAATGCACATGAAGGTCGATCAACCCCGGAAAAACCAGCTTTCCTTTGGCGTCGATCGTTTTGTGGTCGCCCTTGGCAATATTGGTCCCTATCTTGGCAATGATCCCCTTTTCCAGCAATATATCCTGTTCCTGACGGTGCATTTTGTCCGGGTTTACGATGACAGCGTTCTTGATAAGAAGAGACATTAGATTATTTTTTCCTTTACCTTTTCCTTCGTTCCCAGCAGCAAATATAGGATCGCCATGCGGATGGCGACCCCGTTGGTGACCTGGTCCAAAATGACCGAATGCTCCCCGTCGGCCACTTCGGCGGAAAGCTCAACCCCTCTGTTCGTCGGGCCCGGATGCATGATGAGGATATCTTTTTTCGCCGATCGCAATTTTTCCATATTGACCCCAAAGGCCTTGGCGTATTCCCGGACGGACGGAAGGAACTTATCCTCCTGCCGCTCCTTTTGGAGACGCAGAAGAATAAGGACATCGCTGCTCTTGATGACCTCTTTAAGGTCATAGGAGACCTCAACACCCATTCTTTTCACCTCGACGGGCATCAAGGTCGCGGGGCCGCAAACCGTGACCTTGGCACCCAACTTTGTCAATCCGAGTATATTGGAACGGGCCACGCGCGAATGCAGGATGTCCCCGACGATACCGATCTTCAGCCCGGCGATCTTCCCGAAACGCTCCTTGATCGTGAAAATATCCAGCAGGGCCTGTGTGGGATGCGCGTGACAGCCGTCGCCGGCATTGACGATGGCGGCCTTCAGGCCGGCCGCCAGGATCTTGGGCACACCGGAACACTTATGGCGGACAATAACGAGGTCCACGTTCATGGCCTCGATGTTGCGCGCCGTATCCAGCACGGATTCCCCCTTACTCATGGAACTCCCGCTCGATGAAATACTGATCGTATCGGCGGAAAGGCGTTTGGCCGCCAGCTCGAAGGATATGCGGGTGCGCGTCGATGATTCGGAAAAAAGGAGGACAATGGTCTTGCCGCGCAGAGCCGGGACCTTCTTGACGTCGCGCGCGGAGACTTCCTTAAAAGACTTGGCCGTCTCGAGGACAAGCTCTATCTCTTCCTTGCTTAAGTCATCCAAGTCGATCAGGTTGTGTTTTGTCCATTCCATAATCAGCTCTTTTTATTCTCCAGGATCACTTCATCGCCTTTTTGGTCGCTCTCTTTCAGCACGACTTTGATATTCTGGTCCAAGGACGTGGGTACGTTCTTGCCGACGTAATCCGCGCGGATGGGAAGCTCACGATGGCCACGGTCGACGAGGACGGCCAGCTGGATATTGGCCGGCCGGCCAAAATCGATCAGGGCATCCAAAGCCGCCCGGATCGTGCGTCCAGTGAAAAGGACATCATCGACGAGGATTATTTTTTTGTCATTAATATCAAAATTGATCTGTGTCTCACGTACGACCGGCTGGACCGCGACCAGGGTCAGGTCGTCCCGGTAAAGCGTGATGTCCAGGATCCCCAAAGGCACGGTCTTCCCTTCGATCTGCTCAATCTGTTTCTTCAATCGCTCGGCGAGAAAAGCCCCGCGGGTGCGGATCCCCATCAAACAAACCTCTTCCACGCCTTTATTCTTCTCGACGATCTCGTGGGCGATGCGGGTCAGGGCCCGCGCAACGGCTTCATTGTCCATGATCTTGGTCATAAATTTCCCTTATGAAGTAATCCCGCGCTCAATAAAAAAGCCCGCCTCCCCACGCGGGGAAACGAGCTGTTCTATGTGGCGTACTCTTACGCTAACCACTTCTGTCTCCTTATCGATCTCACAGGATCGACTTAAAGGTTAACTGATTGGTAAAAATATACATGTAGATAAAGTTATTGTCAAGCGCAATTTCCCTCCCGCCTGCTGAGCCGGGAAAGCGCTTTCGCCAAACGACCCACTTCCCTTGCCGATGTTCTATATATAGTTTATACTTGAGATGGATTTGAATGCGGAAAAGTCCGCAAGAAATTTGCTCTTTTTAGCGATTTATTCAGTGAAAAAGGTAAACTATTCGTAAGAATAGGGCACAAAGCTAAAGGGTCCCTTGGGGACAGCCAGCTACCATTGAATGCATGTTGGAAAAGCATAATGGCCTATTCTTTAGAATAAGAATAGGCTTTTTTATTTGTAAGGTGAAAATATGAAAAAGATCGTTTTAATTACAATTATATGGCTTATGGGTGTTTATGGAAACCAGCCCGCCACGGCGCAGAGAACGTTCACCATGCAGACGGCCGTTCCCGCCCCTTCGGGGGACTATTACCGTATCAAACTCATGGATAACGGGTCTCCTACGATTGCCTGTAAAGTTGGTGAAATAGCCCTGTTCGGGAATGCGCTTTACCGCTGCGCTCAGGTCGATACCTGGCAAATCTTGGATGGGGTGTGGACGCAGGATGACAATACGGAAACGGTCTATTTCAGTGCTCTAGACACCGGCATTGACGAAGGCGGTGAAGGTTTCATCCCAGAACCGCCTAATTTGGGTTTGGTGCTGGGAGACACTCAAAAAGAATTTATGCTTACTGTAATCGGCGGAGGCATAATTTCTAAGGGAACCCTCGGTTCCGGAGAAACGTTAAACTCCAGCGGGGCCAATGAAACGCGGCTTATATGGTATCCCCGTAAAGGTGCATTCCGTGTAGGTAGCGCCGGCGGTGCCGGCACAGATGCCTGGAATGATGCCAATATCGGGAACTATTCCTTTGTGGCAGGCCTGAATAATAGGGCCACTACATCCTATTCGGTTGTGAGCGGCGGACAAGATAATCAGGTGACTCTCGCTTCTCATGTTACGATCGGCGGCGGTTTCGGCAATTTGGCGTCGGGTAACTCCTCAACGATCAGCGGTGGCCTACAAAATGTGGCCAACGCTATTTACAGCACGATCGGTGGCGGGCAAACAAACAGGGTAACCGCCGCACACGCTACAGTCGGAGGCGGCTGGAATAACCGCGCTACCGGTGCTTATTCTTTCGTTGGAGGCGGGGGCACAAACTTCGCAACCGCCCAGGCTTCAACGATTGCCGGCGGCGACAACAACCAGGCAACCGGAACTTATTCTTTCATCGGCGGCGGGGTAGCCAACCGTGCGACCGGACCTTATTCTGTTGTGCTCGGAGGGAACTTGCATGATAACGCCGGTTCCTATGCGTCTATTTTGGGCGGTTTTGACAATGACATACCCAATACCGGCAATTATTCAACCATATTGGGAGGCAACAATGTGGAGGTAAGCGGAAGCAACAGTGTCGCCTTCGGATCAAGCCTGAATGCCACGGGAGACAATTCTTTTGTTTTTGCCACATATACAGGCACTCCCCAAAACGTAGATTGGGATGACGCCTTTGTAGTGCTTGCAGGCAAGACCGCTATAGGCCATAAAAACAATGTGGCTGGACAGACTTTACCGGGAAGATTAAACGTTTGGCGTGATTCAACGGCTGCCAATGAAGTGGCGATTTACATTGATGATATTTTGCAGATCAAACCGCGGGATACAGCCCCGACTTGCAGCGGCGCGGCTGATCAAGGAAAAATATATATGGACACTACTGATGCACTTTGTGTTTGCACCATCTCAAATCAGTGGATGAATTTAACAGCGAAAGGAACGTGTAACTAATGAAAACACATATCAAACAAATTCTTTCAATATTCATATCGGCGGGATTGCTGCTCCTTTGGGAGAGCCAGCCTGTCTTGGCCCAGAGAACGTTCAATTTGCAAACAGCTATCCCCACTCCCTCGGGAGATTTTAACCTGGTTCAAACCTATCGTTTGAAGTTAAGGGATAACGGTGACCCTGCCAGCGCGGAATGCTCTCCCGGCGAAGTCGCCTTATTCGGCACCACCTTGCGCTATTGCGTTCAGGACGATATCTGGAACCCCATCAGCAGTGTCTGGACACAAGATAACAATACCCAGACCGTCTACTTAAGCGATATTTCTGATTATGATCTGGGTGTGGCTATCGGAACGACTCAAAAAACATTTAAACTGACCCTGGCTAACGACGGCGGGATCCTTGCCAACGGTGAATTTGGCAGCGGTGTGGATCTCGGCTCGGGAATCGGAACGGGGACCCGCTTTATGTGGTATCCGCGCAAAGCCGCCTTAGTCGCCGGCCACTATGACATTGAGCTGGCCTGGAACGACAGCAGTTTCGGTGATTACTCGGTCGCGTTGGGTTATAACAGCCAAGCCGTCGGCGCGGGCGCGATCGCGGCCGGACGGACAAACACGGCCAGTGGTGATGATAGCATTGTCATGGGAACCGGCAATGTCGCCGACTGCACAAGCTGTGTGGTCTTGGGCAACAACAATGCCGCCAATAATACGAACGTCGGTGAAGGATACATTACAATGTTCGGTCTCCAGAATACGGCTACCGGAAATGGCGCATCTGTCCTGGGAGGCTCTTTGAACATTGCCTCGGGCTTGGCCGCCACCACGGTCGGCGGTGCCGGCAATAGTGCCAGCGGAGATCTTTCCATAGTCCTGGGAGGGGCCAGCAACCAGGCCGCGGGTACCTATTCTTTATCCGGAGGATGGAATATGAACGTGACCGGCGCCCAGTCTTTTGCCTGGGGGCACGACTCATCTCCGATAACTGTTGGAGGTTCCAACAAATTTGTCGTCTATGGTGAGGGTGGAGCCGCCACTCAGAAATATCTCGGCGTTAATGTGGCAGACCCTCAATACAATGTCGATGTTTTCGGTACGATCGCTTTTACCGGTGGCGATACGGTAAGAGAAATGGCGGTGGGAGCCCCTCTCCCTGTCTTGGTCATCGGAGCAGTCATTAACGGTGCCACCGGAGCCTGTACAGCTGAGATGGGAATTGCCACATGCAGCCGGATTGCGACCGGCACGTACACACTTACTTTTGACCGTTCATTTGGGGCTGCGCCTATGGCCATTTCGGCCTTTACGAAATCAGCAACTCCAACGGGCGCCTATGCCACGAATACAGCCAGGGATTCGGATGTTACAATCATAACGTACGATCCACGGACAGGCGCGGCGGTGGATGTCCAAGAACTTCACGTGGGTATCACGGGCTTTACTCCTATTAGCGTTATCCCAGCTGATCCTATTCCGGCCGAACCAGCAGCACCGGTTCAGGGGGTACCAGTTGGCTGGGGGAAAGATGGATAAAAAACGCGTTCTTTTGATATCCTGCCTGTTGTTTTTTTATGCCGTTCCATCGGCCATGGCCCAAAGAACGTTCACGATGCAAACGGCCGTGCCGACTCCTTCCGGCGATTTTTATCGTATTAAATTAATGGATAATGGTGATCCCGCAACTAATTTATGCACGACGGGAGAAATCGCGCTGTTTGGTAATTCCCTTTATCGTTGCGTTTCAACCGACACCTGGACCTTGCTGGGAGGCGTATGGACACAGGATGATGCCACCGAGACCGTTTATTTAAGCGATCTTAGCAGCCATCCGAATTTGGGCGTTGCCATCGGCTCAGGTCAAAAAGAAATGAAGCTCACAATCGATAATGACGGCGGAATCCTCGCTAAGGGAGCCTTTGATTCGGGCCAAACTTTAACCACCACAGGGGCGGGCACACGCCTTATCTGGTATCCGCGCAAATCTGCCTTTCGTGCCGGAACCGCCCGGGGGAACGAATGGAGCGCAAACAGCATCGGTAATTATTCCTTTGCAGCCGGTTTAGGAACTACCGCATCCGGTGTTGCTTCCTTTGTCGGCGGCGGCGATACCAACGCGGCAACGGGTACAATGTCGATGATCGGCGGAGGACAAAATAACCTGGCCAGCGGAAATTTCGCCACGGTCGCCGGCGGAGGCAATGCCAATCCCGCATTCGGCAATGTGGCCCAGGGGAACAGTTCGACCGTCGGAGGCGGGAGCAACAACAAAGCGACGGGCCAAGCTTCCACCGTTGCCGGAGGCGACAGCAACCAGGCTATCGCCTATATGTCTTTTATCGGAGGCGGCCTTAATAACGCGGCTTCGGGTTCCTATTCGGCCATTCTCGGCGGCTGGCAAAATATGATCTCGGCCACCGGCGGTCTTTCGTCTGTCTTAGGAGGATCGCAAGTCAATATAAACGGCGCAAACAGTATCGGGGCGGGAAGATATATAAATGTAAACGGGACCAATTCCTTTGTCTATGGGCACTATATTTCAGCTCAAGACATTAATTGGAGCAACACCTTCGCGATCTTAAGCAATACCGCTATCGGCCACAGCGCACCTTCCTCTTTCCCGAACTTATTGGGCAAATTGACCGTATGGGGAGATCCAAACAACGCCAACGATGTGGCGGTGTATATGGATGATCTGATGCAGATCAAGGCGCGTCAAACAGCTCCTGCCTGCACTGGCTTGACAGATGCCGGAAAAGTTTATGTAGACAGCGACAGCTTTGAATTCTGTTTTTGTGACGGGATCAAGTGGACAGGATTAAAAGCAAACGGGGCATGCAACTAACCGGAATTGGCCTTCTTTAAATTCACTAAAACAACGAACTCACCTTTTGGTTTACCCTTCCCCATTTTCGCGATGACTTCGCTGGCTTTTCCTTCTGTGATTTCTTCGAACTTCTTGGTCAACTCCCTCGCCACCGCGATATAAGGATCGTCCAGGACGTCCTTGATGTCTTCAAGGGCCTTCTCTATCCGGTACGGCGATTCGTAAAAAATGACCGTGCGCTTCTCTCCTTTGATTTTCTCCAGCTCTCTTCGCCGGGCCGCTGACTTGACCGGCAGGAACCCCTGAAAGATAAAACTGTCCGATGGAAAGCCGGATATGGACAAGGCCGCAATCAAGGCCGTCGCTCCGGGGACCACGGTCAGCTGGATTTGATGGGCCTTGGCGAGATTGATCAAATTATAACCCGGATCGCTTATCCCGGGCGTCCCGGCGTCGGTGACCAAAGCGATATTCTTTCCTTCCTTAAGAAGCCCAAGAAGATAGTCGCCTTTTTTCACCTTATTGTGCTCGAAATAACTTGTCAGCGGGGTTTTGATATCGTAGTGATCAAGAAGGACCTTGGTATGGCGGGTATCTTCGGCGGCAATGAGTTCGACTGTTTTTAACACTTCTAAAGCACGAAGCGTAATGTCCTTGAGATTGCCGATAGGGGTAGAGACGATATATAACATAGTCACATGCACAGGTCACAGGGCACATGAAACCACTTGTGTCATGTGTCGTGTGACTTGTGACCTTATTCCACCGTTACCGATTTAGCCAAATTGCGGGGCTGGTCCACATCACATCCGCGGTTAACGGCCACATAATAAGCAAGCAGCTGCAAGGGAAGGGCCACTAATAACGGTGTCAACAGTGGATTGGTTTGCGGAATATGGATGACATGATGGGCATGGTCTTTGATCGTTTTATCGCCTTCTGTCGCAATGGCGATGACCTTACCCTTGCGCGAAAGGATCTCCTGCATATTGGAGATCATCTTGTCGTAGGTATCTGACTGTACGGCGATGCAGACGACCGCCCGGTACTCATCGATAAGCGCGATAGGGCCATGCTTCATCTCACCGGCGGCATAGCCTTCGGCCGGGATATAAGAGATCTCCTTGAGCTTGAGCGCTCCTTCTAGCGCCGATGGATAATTCAAATTGCGTCCCAGGAACAAAAAGCAGCCGAAATGGGAATTCTCTTTGGCAATATGGCCTATATATTGGGTGGCATGAAGGGTCTTGTGGTATAACTGCGGCATTTGTTTGAGATCTTTTATGATCTTCCCCCGTTCTTTGGGAGAAAGCGTCTTTTTGACCTCAGCCAGTTTCAAGGCCAGCAAATAGAGCATGCTTAATTGGGCGGTATACGCCTTGGTGGAGGCCACACCGATCTCGGGACCGGCATGCGTATACAAGACACCGTCGGATTCGCGCGTGACCGAAGATCCGACCGCATTGACGATGCCGATCACCTTGGCCCCCTTGGCCCGGGCTTCCCGCACGGCGGCCAATGTGTCCGCGGTCTCGCCGGATTGGCTGATGGCGATGACCAGAGTCTTTTTGCCGATGATAGGGTTACGATAACGGAATTCGCTAGAAACATCAATGGCCGTCGGGATACCGGCGAGTTTTTCTATAATATACCTTCCTACCATACCGGCATGGTACGCCGTTCCGCAGGCCACAATGATGATATTGCTTATCCCGCGCAGATCTTTTTCTGTCAATTTGATCCCTTCCAGGTGCACGGAATTCCCTTTAACGCGCGCGGCCAACATTTGTTTGAGGACATCGGCCTGCTCATGGATCTCTTTGAGCATAAAATGCGCGTAGCCCTGTTTTTGCACCGCATCCACTTTGAAATGGACCGTGTTGATTTTGAACGGGATCTGTTTGCCCGAAGAATTATAGATCTTAATCCCTTTGCGCTGAAGGAGGGCGATCTCCCCGTCCTTTAGATAGATCACGCGGCGCGTACGGTCCAAAATGGCCGGGACATCCGAGGCGATGAAGTTCTCACCTTCCCCGACACCGATGATCAAAGGGGAACCCAAACGCACCGCGATCAGCGTATCGGGGTCGCTCTTGGCGATGATGCCGAGGGCATAAGAACCTTTTAATTGATTGACGGCTTTCTTGACCGCGGAAAGCAGGTCGGTTGTGTAACAATCTTGGATAAGATGGGCGATGACCTCCGTGTCGGTCTCAGAGACGAATTTATAGCCTTTTTGCGTCAGTTTCTTTTTTAAGGCTTCGTAATTCTCGATAATACCATTATGGACGATCAAGAAGTGGCGGGATTCGCTAAAGTGCGGATGGGCATTGACGCGGTTAGGAACACCATGGGTCGCCCAGCGTGTGTGCGAAATACCGATATGACTGGAAGGAACACGATAAGTCTTTAAAAGATTTTCGAGGTCGCGGATCTTGCCGGGCGTTTTGCGGACGGCTATCTCACCGTCTTTCTGAGAAATGACACCCACACCGCTCGAGTCATAGCCGCGGTATTCCAGGCGCTTCAATCCCTCGATGAGAATAGGCGCGGCTTCTTTGTTACCGATATAACCGATGATCCCACACATGTTAGGCGAATATTAACTTTTAGAGGTTGTTTTCGCTGCGGGCTTGACATTGATGACCGTGACAAGGCGATTGTATTTGTTCTTTGTTTTTGTAAAATAGATCTCTCCGTCACAGGCGGCCGTCAGGTGATTTAAGCCGATGACATTCTTGCCCGGCTTCCAGCGATGACCCTGGCGCGTGAGGACCGTGCCGGCCTTGACCTCCTGGCCGCCGGAAACCTTCATGCCTCTTGTTTCCTTATAATATTTATGTGTTGTATGACCTAGTCGTGACATGTTCCTCTCCTTGTGGTTCGCGCCGCTCACCACTTTTGTGCCCAAGCTACCGTTTGTGGCGGGCGGTTAAGGTCCTGAGGCGGTGCCGAAGGACTCCTTGTTGATAATCTTAAAAAATAGTCCTGGCCAAACTTATCCAGGACTATTTCTTTGCTATATCGTCTTATTGGTTGCTCAGTATATTTTCTATTTCCCGCTTCCAGCCGTTCAAATCGCGGGCGGTTGTCTTACGGCCGTTGATATAAAATGTGGGGGTCCCCCGGACGTCGACCTTACTGCCCAAGGTCATATCGGCTTCGATCATCGAGTCCCACTTGGTATCCTGCATGTCTTTATTGAATTTATCCATATTGAGCCCTAACTGCTTGGCCAACTCTTGATAGCGGGCTTCGCCCAGATTGGAATTGTCTTTAAGGATCAGGTCGACCATTTCCCAATATTTTCCCTGTTCGCCCGCGGCAAAGGCTGCCTTGGCGGCCGGCACGCCTTCCGGGTGGAACGAAAGCGGAAAGTTCTTAAGGACAAAATTGACCTTATCCGGATAAGCTTCTAAGACCTCGAGAATGGGTGAATGAAAGCGTGCGCAAAACGGACACTGAAAATCAACGAATTCAGTGATGGTGACCGGTGCATTTTTCGGTCCGCGGACCGGCGAATGATCAACGGGAATATCATGCACCTTGGCATAATCTTCTTGCGGCGGTTGAGGCGGACGGGAAGGCGCGGCAAAAGCGCCGGAATTTATCTTGTCTTCCAGAGCACCGACTCTCTTTTGGAGGTCCTGCAGGGCGATCAACGTGGCGGTCTGCTCCTGGCCTTTCGGCTGGCCCATCCCCTGCTCAATGGCTTTCAGGATACGGTGCATTTCTTCTTGCTGGGAAGCGTCCTTTTTACTCATAACAATGATGCCCAAGGAAACTCCGATGGCAATAACCAAGATCGAGACAAATACTTTGTTTTGCATGACTTATTTCCCTTTCTTTAAGGCTTTAGTTTCTTCTGGGTATCCCGCGCAAGGCCTGTTGAAGCTGTAAGTCCTGCAATTGGGCCTCATGGGCGAACACACTTACATTCGCCTTGGTTTCTTTGGCCCACAGCTCGATGCGGATATAGAATATGGCAAAGATAAAGATCGTTCCGGCGGCCAGGACAAGGATATTCAACGATTTAGTGAAATCACCGATCATAGAGCGAAAAATGAATGTTCTCAGTTTACAGCAACCGAAAAATTTTTTCAATCCTTATTTTCCTCTAAAAAGCCGCTTTTCAGAGGAAATAAGGATTAGTACTTTTTTCTACAAAATCATAAGAATGAAAAGTACAATCCCTAATTTTAGACCGCCTACAGCTTGATGCCCCCGTAGCGCTGGACAATGTTGCGGATATCGTCCCACCTACGGGTACAGCCGAACACTGCGATAATGAGCGTGCTGTCGCCTTTTTTGATCGTCCCCACAAAACAGGCGCGCGCCGCCCGTGTGTACCCCGTTTTACCGTAGATTTTGCGCTTCCAATCCTTCATGAAAAGGATCTTGTTGTGATTCTTTAAGCCAACTTTCCGTCCGTCCAAAGAATAGATCGTTTTATACCGCATTTCTATCGTCTCCCGGAAAAAGGCGTGCTTGAGGGCCTGCCGGAAGATCAGGTACATATCGTAGGCGGTTGTGTACTGCGACACTTTGGGCGTGGGGAGACCCGAGGCGTTAGCGAACTTTGTATGTTTGGCCCCCAATTGTCTGGCGCGTTTGTTCATCATTTGGACGAACTTGGCCTCTGATCCGGCCACGGCTTCGGCCAACGCGACACTCGCATCATTAGCCGAGCCCAACAGGATGGCAAAAAGCAGGTCCCTGACCTTGAATTTTTCGCCCGTTTTAAGATATATCTTGGACGGCTGAGGCAAGGTGGACCGGTGGCTGGCGGTTACAACAGCGTCGAGAGAAAGGTGCTCTAAGACCAAAAGGGCTGTCATGACCTTGACCGTGCTCGCCGGTAGGACCTTTGTGTGCACGTTCTTTCCGTACAGGCGCTTGACCTTGGTAGAATCGGAAAAAATGGCGGCCTTGGCTGAGATGCTTTGGGACTTGGCCGCCAACGCCACGGTCGGCACAATGCTTCCTAAAAGCAAGAGGATGCAAACAATCTTTAGTTTAGCCGGTCTATTCATATTAATTGCCGCTGCGTTGGGCCGCTTGAAAAGCAAAACTCAAAGCCTGGGCGATCCCCGCGGACGGGATGAACCTGTTGCTGGAAGCGGGCACTACGAGCCACTTTTCGTCGCTTCGGAAGATCTTGATCCAGAGGTACTGTGTCAGCGTATCCTCGGCGACCAGCAAGAGCAGAAGGCCGGTTTGCCGTTTGACATCAAAAATAAAATCCTTAAAAATGACCGAGATAGGTCCATGCCGGTCTTCAAAAGCGAATTTATCAGGATCAAAACTTTTTAAGACATACTTTTCCAAAACAACATCCTCCTTGACCACGACGTCCGCGTGCCGCTCCTTGGCCAGATCGATGGAAAAAAACTCTCTTTGGCCCTGCTCGGACCATTTGCGCTCATATTTGGTGTCATATTGCGGACCGACTGTACCAGTTTTCACCGAAAATTGTGCAGGATCGACCTGTCCCAAAATCCAATCGGAATAGGGCTGATAGTCGGTCACGATCCGCACATGCCCTTTAGGCACGAGCCGGCTGTTGGCCAACCGCAAAAAATCCTGTGAGAACAAACGATGCTTGATGTGGGATTTTTTAGGCCAAGGACAGGGAAAAAGACAATCCATGCGGTCTATGGAGCCCGGCAAGAATAAGCGCTCAAGGGCTACACGGGCATCGACCATCATGACCCGCGCATTGTCTGATCCTGCCTGAACGATCCTCTTCAAAGTTTTTTCAATGCGCTCCCAGCTCTGTTCGATCCCGACAAAATTCCGTTCCGGATGTTCCCGGGCCTGGCGCACCAGGAATTCGCCGTTGCCGCAACCGATCTCGACGTTCAATGGTTTTTGGGATAAAAAACGGTCAGACCAGACGATGGGCCGGACAACATCATAGTGATTGACAAAAAACTTAAACAGGCCCATTAATTCCTGCGGATCCTGTTGAGAGCGTCCCAGCCCTTGGCGATAAGCCTGTTGTCCTCGAAGATCAACGGCGTCAGCTCATCGTCGCTGATAATGCCGTCGGGCTGGCGGATATGCGTAAAATAAAATTCGACCTGCAGGAGTCGTTCGCCGTCCCGGACCGTCTCGCTGCGATGAGGATTGGGCATGGTGATGGGCTTGGTGGTACCGGCTTTGACATCCGTTATTTCATACCCTATCACGACTTCCCGCCCCATGACGGTGTTGACATCCTCCCGGTTCATGCCTTTTGATACATATTGGACACGCGTCAGATTTTTGGCATCATCCTGGACCAAACCGGCACAGCCGGCCAAAAATAAAAAAGTTAAAGCAAACAAAATATTTCTCACGACTGCCTCCTAAGCCTAACGTCCGGCGGCAACGCCTTCTTCGAGTTCCTTAAGCCTGTCTTTGAGGGCCACGTTCTCATCAATCAGCTGAAAATAATCGCCGGCCATCTCATCACGCTCCACCGTCAAGGCTTTAATGTCCGTTTCTTTTTCTTTTAAAAGATCTTTGATCCGGGAAAGTTCCTTCTCCAGCTTTTCTGCGGAAACTGAGCCGTTGGATTGCGTCAAGCTCTGGATGGTCGCGTCCTTTTGGGCCAGCGCGCGTTCCTTGATCTGCAATTGTTCCCGCAGGTCCCGGATGTCGGCTTCCAGTTTTTTCCGCGCCTCCTCTACTTCCAGGGCCTGAAGGTTCTGGTCGGCTTCCACCCGGTCTTCGAGCATGCTGATCCTCTCCAAGAGAGGCTGCCTGGCCTCTTCGACTTTTTGCGTCACGACACTGTCCTGTTTCTTGAGCTGGTTTTCCAGGGCCCTGATCTTTTCTTCCAAGGGCGTTTTGACCTCTTCGATATTTTCCACCTTGACCTGCCCTTCGAGCCGGCGGACCTTCTTCTCCAGCGCGTCGTTCTTTTCTTTCAAAGCGACATTCTCGTCGAGAAGTTCAAAAAAGTCGTTGGCCAGCCCCTCGCGTTCGGTGGTCACGGCCTCCAGCGTCTTGCTCTTCTGATCGGTCAGTGTGCTGTGCATCTTCAGCTGTTCTTCCAAGAACGCAATACGCTCGTCGAGAGGCAGGCGCTCTTTGGCCACGCGCTGCTTGATGACGTTTTCTGTATTCTGTAATTCCGCACGCAGTTTATTGATCTCATTGAGGAGCGGGGCACGCTCCGCGTCGATCTTCTGTTGCAGTAAACTGTTTTGCGCGGCCATTTGCGTCTCTAATTCTTGGATGCGCCCCTGCAGGGGCTGTTTGGCGGCCTCCACTGTTTTTCCGATCTCGGAATTCTTGGCCACGATGGTCTCTTCGAGACTCTTGATCTGTTTTTCCAGCGGCGCCTTGGCCTTGGCGATCTTCTCATTCAGGGCCGCCTGCTCCAACTTGATCTGCTCTTGGAGCGCCTGGACCTGCTGCTGCAGCGAGCGCTGGGCCTGCTGAATGATCTTTTCGCGGGATTCTTTTTCGCGGGAAAGTTCTACCTGTGCAGCCCTGACCTTCTCTTGGCTTTCCGCCTGGACCTGGGCCATCTCTTTATTCTTTTTTTCCTCGAGTGCTTTCATACTGGCTTCCCGGGCGCTTAATTCTTTCTGGAAATTGGCCTGGGCCTGGGCGAGGGCCTGCTGACTTGTCTTTTCATCGTCCTGACCTTTCTTCCGCAGGGCATTGATCTCGTCCATAAGCGGCCTTTTGGCCTCGTCGATCCTGCCGGGAAGCGCGTTTTCATTCGCCTTTAATTTTGCCTGCAGATTTTGGATCTCATCGCGCAACGGTTTTTCCGCCTTGGAGATCTCTACCGGCAAAGAATTTTGTACCATTTTTATCTTTTCCTGTAAACTGTGGATTTGTTCCTCCAGCGGGGCCTTGGCTTGGGCGATCTGTCCCGGGATATTCTTTTGGGTCTGGGAAAGTTCGGTCTGCAGAGCGGCAATTTGTTCCTGAAGAGGACGCTTGGCCTCTTCGATCTGCTCAGGCAATTCCTGTTCCTTCAGGCGCAACTGGCCGCTGAGCTTTTCCTGTTGCGCGATCAAATTTACTTTCTGCTCGTCGAGGGATTTGACCTGATTGGTCAGAGCCTGCTTTTCCGTATTCAACCGCGCGATTGCGTCCGCATGCTGTTTTAGACGGTTGTCGCGGGCCTGAACATCCGCGCCCAAACGCTGGATCTCCTGTGCCAAAGGTTTTTTGGCCTCGGCGATCGCCGGGGCAATGGATTTTTCGGTCTCTTGAAGTTTTTGGGTAAGCGCGTTGATCTTCTCCTGCAGCGGCGCCCTGGCTTGCTCGACGGCCGACGGAAGTGCCTCTTGTGCACTCTTCAACTGGGCCTCGAGCCGGTTGATCTGGGCGAGCAAAGGCGCTTTGGCCTGTTCGACTTGACCCGGAACCGCCGCCTTGGTTTGGGCGATCTCCTGACGGAGATTTTCGATGACGGCCTGCAACGGTTTTTTGGCCTCTTCAATCTTCCCGGGGATATCGGCACGTTCCGCTTCCAGCTTCCGGTTGGCTTCATTTACTTTAGCCTGCCACGCAGCCTTTTCGCCTTCCAGCTTTTGCGCGGAAATCTTTTGGGCCTCGCTAAACTGGTTCTTTAAATTGGCGATCTCATTTTGCAGCGGTTGCCTGGCCTCTTCGATCCTCGCCGGGATGGATTCCCGGGTCGTCTTTAATTGTGCTTCGAGTTGCCGAACCTGTTCTTCCAGTGGGGCCTTGGCCTGGGCGATCTGTTCGATCAGGGCCGTATCCTTCTGCTTGATCGTCTCGCTCAAACGGCCGATCTCATTTTGCAACGGGGCCTTCGCCTCCGCTATCTTTTGCGGCAAGGCCGCATTGGTCTCTTTCAGCGAACTTTCCAATTCCGCGATGCGTCGGACAAGCGGCGCTTTGGCCTGCTCGATCTCCGTCGGACGCGTCGCCTTGACGGCCTTTAATTCTTCTTGAAGCTGCTGGACCTGATTACGTAAAGGCGCCTGGGCTTGTTCGATCTCCTGAGGGCGGGCCGCTTTGACGGACTGCAGCTCGCTTTGCAATTGCTGAATTTGGTTTTGCAATGGAATCTTGGCCTGTTCTATTTCCTTGGGCTTTGCCTCTTTGACCGCTTGTAATTCCTGTTGAAGTTGCTGTATCTGATTGCGCAAAGGTGCCTGGGCTTGCTCGATCTCCTGAGGGCGGGCCGCTTTGACGGCCTGTAACTCGCTTTGCAATTGCTGAATTTGGTTTTGTAATGGCACCTTGGCCTTCTCGATCTCTTGCGGGCGGCTCTCCTGGAGTGTCTTTATCTGACCGCGCAAATTCTCTATTTCTTTCTGAAGCGGGGTCTTGGCCTCTTCTATGCGTTCCGGAATGCGCGCTTCCGTAGTTTTAATCTTTTCGTTCATTTCGGCGATTCTTTGCTCCAGGGGTTGCTTGGCCGCGGCGATCTCCTGGGGACGCGACTGCTCCAAACCTTTGACCTGGCCTTCCAACTGAACGATCTTTTCCTGAAGAGGCTTTTTTCCTTCTTCCACTTTGACGGGGATGGATTCCCTGCTTGCCGCAAGCTCGGACTCCAACTGGGTAATCTTCTGCTGCAACGGCTTTTGCGCGTCCGCCACCTTTTGCGGGACAGATTGCTCGATGGTGCTCAACCTTTCCTGCCAACGGGTTATTTCTTCCAATAAAGGTTTTTTGGCGGCCTCGATCTCCTGCGGAATGCCCGCCTCGCGCTGGCGCCATTTCTCTTCGAGGGCGGCGATCTTTTCCTGCAAAGGCTGTTTGGCGGAAGCCACTTCCTGAGGAATGCTGTTGCGTGTTTCTTCCAATTGCTGTTTTAATCCCGTAATTTCCTGCGATAGAGGAGCCTTGGCCTGCTCGATACGCTGAGGAATCATGTTTCTCGTCGCTGTTAATTCAGTCTCCAAAGAAACTATTTTTTCCTCCAACGGCTTTTTGGCCTGGGCCAGCTGGCCCGGCAAAGCAGTTTCGCGCTCCTTCAACTGACCCTCCAAATGGCTTATTCGCTCGGTGAGCGGCTTTTTGGCCTCTTCAAGCTTAACCGGAAGTATGGCGCGTTCATTTTCGAGCTCTGTTTGCAAAGAAGCGATCTGTTCCAGCAGGGGCTTTCTTTTTTCTTCTATCTGCTGCGGAATGGAATTCTGCAGGGCATCGATCTTGGCCTGCAAAGGCGCCTTCGCTTCTTCGACCCGGGAAGCCAATAAACCCTTTTGCTTTTCCAGTTCAGCTTGCAATGAATCTATCTTCGCCTGCAAGGGAACTTTGGCTTCTATGATCCGGCCGGCGGCAGCCTCCTCCTGCGCTCTTAATTGGGCGTTCAACGCGTTGATCTTTTCTTCCAGGGGCGCTTTGGCTTTGGCCAATTCCTCTGATCTGGCATTCCTGACAGAACGTATTTCCTCCTCGAGCCGGGTGATCTTGTTTTCCAGCGGAGCCTTGGCCTCGTCGATCTTGCCCGGAAGGGCCGCCTCTTGTTCACGGGCCGACTGTTCTAATTCTTGGAGACGTTTTTCCAGAGGCGCTTTGGCATCGGCTATTCTTGCCGGAATGGACTCTTCTTTAGCCGCCAAGGCGGTCTTTAATTCCTGTATCTGCGCCTCCAACGGTTTTTTCGCGTCGGCGAGTTCTTTCGCGCGGCTGCGGTCTTTATTCTGGATCTGCGCCTCAAGGTTTCCTATTTTTTCCAACAAAGGTTTTCGGGCCTCTTCGATCTTCACCGGCAGCGTATTACGCGTCTCAGCCAGCTGTGTTTCCAAATTGGTTATTTGATCCCGCAAAGGACGTTTGGCCTCTTCGATCTCTTGCGGTCTTTTTTCTTTTTGAGTGGAAAGCTGGACCTCGAGCTCCTGAATGCGATTCTGCAACGGGAGCTGCGCTTCTTTAATGCGTCCCGGGACAGCTTCTTCTTTTTGTCTTAATTGTTTATTAAGGTCCGCAATCTGTGCTTCCAGCGGGGCCTTGGCTTGGGCGATCTCTCCGGGCCTGGAATCCTTCAAGGCCTTCAATTCATATTGCAGCTGATCGATATTTTTCTGCATGGACTGCCTGGTCTCGTCGACTCTTTGCTGGCCTACTTGACGCTGGGCATTTATTTCTTGATTTAACTGATCGATCTTTTTCTGCAAGGGTACTTTGGATTCTTCGATCCGCTGCGGCAGGGATTGATTAAGGCTCTTTATCTCCGCATTCAAGGCCTCGATCTGTTTTTCCAATGGGGCCTTGGCTTCCTTGACCCTGTTTCCTAGAGCGGCCTCCTGGGTCTTGAGTTCCACTTGCAACGCCGTGATCTTTTCTTGAAGCGGTTGTTTGGCCTCTTCGATCTTATCCGGCATGACCGCCTGTAAATTTTTCAATTCGGTCTGGAGGACGTCTATCTTGGCCTGTAAAGGTACCTTGGCCTCTTCGATGCGGCCGGGCACCTCTCGCTCCTTGTCCTTTAACTGGGTCTCAAGGTTGGTGATGCGCTCTTGCAAAGGCTCTTTGGCGGCCTGGACCGCCGTGTCTTTATCGCGGCGGGATTGCTGCAATCGTTCTTCTAGCTCGTTGATCTGCCGGTTGAGTGGGGCCTTGGCGGCCTCGATCTCCGACGGGAGAGAGGCTTTATTTTTAGCAATGGTCTCACTGAGCTCCTGGACCTTTTTTTCCAGGGGCATTTTGGCCTGCTCTATTTCTGCGGGGATGGTGGATTTGACCCGCCGGACTTCTTCCTTAAGCCCGGCAATTTCCTCTTGGAGTGACTTTTGAGCCTCGGCCACTTTGGAAGGGACGGAATCCTTGGCCTCCTTCAACTGTGCCTGAAGGGCGTCAATCGTCTCCTGGTAATCCGCTTTGATCTGATTGACCGCCGTTTGTTCGGCGTTCTTGGCCCGTTGCAGGTCCCCCTGAAGGGAGATGATGTTTTTGTGAAGGGATTCGATTTCGCTCTCCAATGTGCGGGCCTGCTGAAGGGCGCCTTCTTTTTCCGCCGTCAGCGTTTTGATGGAGGCCTCTTCTTCGCGGATAAAATTACCTTGGATCGCCAGGTCCGCCTCGAGCGATTTAACCTTTTCTGCCAAGGGGACCTTGGCTTCTTCCAACCGCTTATTGAATGAATCTTGCAGTTCGTCGATCCGCTTTTGCAAGACCGCCACCTGATCCAGAAGCTCCGCCCTCTCTCCGTTCAACCGTATCAATTCCTCGTTGGGGCGGGAATTCTCTTCGATCAATCGCTGGATCTCTTCGTCTTTGGCGCGCAGCCTGGCCGAGAGATCGTTAATTTCCTTTTTCTGTTCCTGTAGTTCTCGCTGGAGTTTACCGACGACGTCCTGACGGTCACGGAGCTGTTCGGCCAGGTCTTTCTGTTTTTTAATAAGGACCTCATAGTCCTTCATCAATTTATCGATCTGGCGGCTGGCCTGGTTCAGGTCCGTATTGCTGAGGTCTTGACCAAAGGTGATTGAAGGGGTGATGAGCAGGAAACAGAACAGTATAAAGCCAGGGATGAATGAAATTTTTTTCATTATCACAAAATCAATTTAGGAGGAATGGCGTAAAGAATTTCTACACGCCATTATATATCTAATATTTATTGAAAAAAGATTTAAATAAAAAATTTAATCCGATACGTCGGGGTCGCCTTCAAAGATCTCATTAAAGAAATTTTCCATGGCGATCCACGAGCGCTCATCGGCCTCTTGGTTATAGGCCGCGCCTTTGGAATTGTCGTTGCCGGCTTCGCGGTGTGTAAAGCTGTGAACCGCATTGCCGTAGGAGACCATCTGCCAATCGGCGCCCGCTTGACGCATCTCTTCCTGGAATGCCAGTACCTCTTCGGGCGGTACATAAGGATCATCCGCACCGTGCAGGACCAGTATCCTTGCCTTCAGGCCATCACCGGCCGGTTCCGGGGTGCTCAACCCGCCGTGAAAACTCACGACCCCGTCGATATCGGCTCCGCTGCGGGCCAGCTCAAGGGCGACCGTCCCCCCGAAACAATACCCCATAGCCGCGACCTCCTGATCATCGACCAAAGGATGTTCGCGCAATGCGTCCAAGGCGGCATGGATCCGCGCCCTCATCAGCGCGCGGTCATTTTTATATCGCGTGGCTTGTTCCGAGGCCTCTTGGGTGTCCTTGGGCCGGACACCTTTGCCGTAAATATCCACGGCCATGGCCACATAGCCGAGGTCGGTCAATTCCCGGGCGCGGCGTTTGCTGTATTCGCCCAGCCCTTTCCAATCGTGAACAACCAGAACCCCGGGGCTTTTTTCCGTGACCAGCTCATCGTTGTAAACAATATATCCTTCCAGCGTGGTATCGCCTTCTTTATATTCCATGTTTTTTTCGACGAGCTCCGCCCAGGACGGCGGACAAGAAATCAAAACGAAAAGAATTAAAATGATCAACCAACGGTACATAGGCTCCTCCTTCTGTCATTCATGAACGTATTAACGGGAAATTTGAGCGCGGATTTTTTCGGCCATTTGGGCCAGTTCTTCATTCGATGTTGTTTTGGCCTTGGCAAAATTCAGATCGGTCACCTCAAAGATGGGGACAAGATGGATATGGACATGAGGCACTTCAATACCGGCTACCATGACGCCGACTTTTTTGCACGGCACGGCCTTTTGGATGACCTTGGCCGTTTTCTTGGCGAAGACCATCAAGCCACCCAGCAGTTCATCTTCGACATCAAAAATATAATCGATCTCTCGTTTAGTGATCACCAGGGCGTGTCCCGGATTGATGGGCCTGATGTCCAAAAAGGCAAGATACCGGTCATCCTCCATGATCTTGTGGCAGGGAATCTCGCCTTTCACAATACGCGTGAACAAACTAGCCATGTCCGCCTCCTTCCGGCAATTTATGCGGGCAATGATTTTTGTTTGGCTTTAAGTACTTTGACCGACTTGGCAAAAAAATACCCAATGGAAATAAAGGTAACAATGGGCGGCATGAAATGAGGGACCTCGACACCGAAACTGCCCATCATCATGATAAGCCCCAAAAAGAAGATGGAATACATGGCCCCGTTCTTTAAATACACATAATTGCGGATCTTGTCCACCCCGCGGATGGTCAATTCCCTCACCACAATGGCCCCGATGCCGTTACCCAGCAGGATGATGGGCACTGACATGGTGAAGGCGAAGGCCCCGACGACACCGTCGATCGAAAAGCTCGCGTCCAAGACCTCAAGATACATAAGCTTGCTAATGTCCGAGAGGTCCCTACGGTCTTTCATTTCCATTTCCACGCGCGCGGCATGTTCCTTGAACCCGTGCGTGATGAAGAATACGGAGGCCCCCAGCGAGGCGGAAAACGCCATCATGGCGTTCTTCTGAAGAGCGAACCAGATTGTCGAGGTCAGTATGATTGAAACAATCGCGAAGAACCATCCGCCCTGCCGGCTGAAAAAACGCTCGGCCCGAAGACCGAATTCTTTCGGCTCCAGGAACAGCCAGTGAAAAAAGAGAAAAAGCAGGAATATCCCGCCGCCGATTAAAAGGAGCGGAGAAGAAATTTCCAATGACTCTTTAATGCGCGGATCATTGCTGAAAGTAGCGGTAAGGGATTCCCAGGGGCCCAGCGCCGGATTGGCCATCCAGACAATGAACCAGGGCAGAAGACCGCGGACAAGAAAAACGCTGAAAAAAATACCCCAGATCAGGAACCACCGGCGCCACCGTTTGCTCATGGTAGCCAGGACATCCGCGTTCACGACCGCGTTATCAAAGCTCGAAACGACTTCAAAAACACAAAGTCCCAGAATGCTTAAAGCTAAAGCAAAAAACTCCATAGGATACCGTTCATTGAACGAGGTTGAGGCCTATTTGGTGACCCATTGGCCGTCCGCATTTTGGATCTTGTCGCCGGAGGCGGCCTTATCGCGCTGGACCTGGGCAAAAACCTCCTCGACGGTCGCTAAGGCGTCGGAAGGAAGATTGTTCTGCTTGACGATCGTCTGATAAATGAATTTTCTGTCGCGGTTTTCCGCTTCCACAAGGCCCTTTGCTTCTGCATTGTCCTGCAGGACCTCGACATACCCTTTGTTGTTCTCGCCGACAATGCCTTGTTCCTTCAATTGACGAAGCTGATCAAAGCGGCCGCGCCGGCTGTCCAGGGCTGATTTTACTTCGGGCGTTAATTCCTTGATGTCGTATTTGGCCGCAAATCCTTCGGAAGAAACGACCGCCAAAAGGACTGCTGCGAGCAGGATAGCAAAGAACTTCTTCATTTGGCACCTCCACTATTTTGCACCGGTGTAGATGAACTGCCGCTGACATAATCTTCGATGTTGGTGGCTGTTTTTTCCAGACCTTTTATGTCCACCGTGATGTGCGCCTGGATGGTAATAGGCCGGTTGGGGTCCCCCACCGCCTTCACCGTACATCCGGAGACAACCAGCGCCGTGATCAATCCAATAATACTCGGGTCCATTTTTTTCATGAAGCCTCCCCTTTAGAACGACAGCTTGTCCAAATAATCCAATAAACTCGTGATCTTTCCGTCGGAGTTGATATCGATGACAAAATTCTGTTTTAAATTAAGTTCCCGGCTGAACAGCTTGATCAAGGCGGTCAATTTGTCGCTGCTTACGCTTTCGAGGTCAACGGAGGCCTCTTCCATGCTCACCTTGCCGCCGCTGGCCACCATTTTCTCCAAATATTCTCTCTGTTGCGAGGGAGGAATGTACTGGGTCACAAAATTCAATAAAGAAGCGCGTATCTTGCCTTTTTCCACGACATGGACGTTCAGGTCCAGTTTTTCCAGGTCTATCCCGCGACCTTTCACGTTAACCGTGCCCGCAAAAACACCTTCGATCTGCAAAGGCAATTCCGGATTAAGGGCCCTTAACCGGGCAACCTCCAGGCCCTTAAATTCCATTTGAATACTATAGGATAGAGAAGGTGGATATTCCAGCAAAATTTCACCCATAAATAGGGCACCGTAGCTTTCCGCGGTAAAATTTTCAAGTGCGACCTGTTCTTCCCCGTCTTGAAGCACAAAACGGATATTTTGAAATTCATAAAGGTCCGCCCGCGCTGTTGCGCACTTTATCTCGCCTGTCAGGCTGCTTATCTTTCCCTTGTCCGTGATCACCGACAAATCACCCGCGAGGCCCTCGAAAAAAAATTCTTCCGATTGCAGCCGCGCCCCCTGTACATTGAGATTAAGCTGATTCCTTGATCTCCAGGCGGTCAGGAGGCCCTCTGTATCCAGGCTTTCAATCTCCAGCGTATAAACCTGGTCCTCCGCTTGGGCAACGCCTTTAAGACCCTTAAAGGTCAACCGGCCGGGAAAATCATATTCCTGCCCGTCGAGCGAGACCGAGCCGATCCGGAGCTGAGGATAATTACGCGCGAGCAGCCAATGCGCCAGCCGCGGTGTAAAATAGGGTGTCATAAGGACAAAATAAACGGCGGAGGCCAAAATACAAACAAGGAGAACGAGGATGGTGAAAAACCGTTTGATCATCTTGGAAGGTCAATTGCCCGCAAACTGCCGGCCTGCGTCCGTAATGGTCGCCTGATGAGTGGCGGGATCGAAATCGACCAACCCCTCATCCACGAAGGTCTCCATCATCTTGGAAAAGCCCTGATGCTGGATAAGATATTTGTTAAGGCTGAAATCATGCAGCTGGGAAAGCGGAAGCGTGCCGCCTTTTTCGTTGAGGTAGCGCAGAACGCCTTTGCGGGCCTTTTCGAGGAATTCTTTTTGTTTGGGATTTATTCCGTCATTCTGCATAGCTGATCTTTCCTTATGATAAGATTTTTTTGACTTCCGTCAGCAGTTCCGAAAAATTGAACGGTTTGGAAATGACTTTATACGGCCTGCCTTTGACCGTAATGCCGCCTTGCGGATTTTTGGCATCTTCTTTGGTCACGATCCCCGACAGGAATATGATCGGAATGTTATTGGTGGCCGAGTCCTCCCGCAAGACCGCTGCCATGTCAGGGCCATCCATATAGGGCATCATGATATCCAGCAGGATCAGGTCCGGACGCTGGGACTTGGCCATCAAGAGGGCGTCCTGTCCATTAGTGGATGTGAGGACCGTGTAGCCTTCGGCGGCCAGCTTCTTTTCAAGCAGGACTAGGGCTTCTTCTTCATCATCGACGATCAGAATTTTTTGGGCCATATGGACCTCGCATGATTAGTTCCTTCTTAAGCTGAATTAACGATCCCTTTAAGTAAAACCCCCACCATGTACGCCAAAAAAGCGGCGCTGCCGCCTACAAACAATGTTTCTATTCCTGATATAAACCAGCGCTCGCCGACAAATTTAGCTTTTAAAGCGCCGACCGCGAAAAAGGCGCAACAGGTCAGAACAGCGCTTATTTTAAAAGGGTCGAACTGCGTATGGGGATAGATCAGCTGAAAACAGAAAGATATCAAGGGAAGCATGCCGACGAACATAAAGGCACAGAACGTGGCCAAAGCCGCTTTCCACGGGCTCGGGCCGCTTAGAGGCATTCCGTGCTCTTCCTGCACCATGGTCTTGATCCACTGCTCCCGGTTAGAAGTTATGACCTTGACCGCATTTTCCAGCTCTTTCCCGGAAAAACCTTTGGCGGCGAAGATCTGACGAATCTCCTCTCTTTCGCCTTCGGGGATAGTCTGAATATGCTCTTCCTCCATACGCTCAGCTTTCCGTCGCAACTCTTCCTCGGCGCGCGTGCTTAAAAAATTCCCGGCCGCCATGCTGAAGCCGTCGCCGACCAAATTGGCCAAACCCAATATAATGACGATCGTCGTAGAAAGGCCCGCACCGGCCACACCCGAGACCACGGCAAAGGTCGTCACGGTCCCGTCGATTGCCCCGTAAACAAAATCACGGAGATAACTGTGCTGAACACCGTAGGCCAGCCGCGCACGGATGGCCGCCGGCGTGTGCGTCAATTTTAATTCAGCCAAGGATTCGTCTTTTGTCATATTGAGGCTTACATTTTCAAATCTACGGTTTCGACCAAACCGTCGGACAGGGTCAAAATCTGGATCTTTCCCGATTCGTTCAAGACAAATTTTTGTGCCGGTACCATCCCCTGAGCCAAGGCATCCGGCAGCGGTTCCACGATGACCTTGAAATGGCGCGCGTCAAGTTTTTTGTAGGACATGCGGTAGGGCTGGTCCCGCAAAAGCTCTTGAAGCTGGTCCAGACGGTCCGGATAGGCTTGGTTTTGCTGGTACGATTTCGCCAATTCTCCGGCCAGGCTCTTTAAGACACCCTGAATGTTTTTCTTGAAGGTCAGTCGGGTGAGCTGGCCCAGACGTTTCTGGGCCGGATTGAAAACGGCTTCGGTGGTCTGCAATAATTCCGCAATGGTCTGCATTTTGGCGCGGTCTTCTTCGCTTAAGCGCGCATCCTGATAGGCGGTGACGTGTTTGACAATGGCTTTACTGCGACGGGCGATGCTTTCCGCTTCTACGTTGATCTCGTCCAGCAATCGCTGCATGTCTTCCGGACGGGATTGCAGCGCCTCAAAGGCCCCGTCGATCATGGCCGAATACCGCGTAGCATCCTGTGAAAGTCTTTGCATGCTGACAATGATCTCATCGAGGCTTAAAGCGGCCCGGGCCGGGCAGCTCCAAGCGCACATGAGAAGAACGATCGAAAAAAGACGGACCTGTTCCCGAAAATGTCTGTTCATACTAAGGTGAATGTCGGCCGAATTCCATCTTGATGATCATCATGACATCCATGTTGTTTTCTGAGATCAGCACCAGACGGCTGAACTTGCTGTCCGTGGTCACACTGCCGTAAAGCAGTCTTAAATTGATGCCAGCTTCGGCGATCTTGTCAGTCACGGCCTGAAGAGCACCGGGTTTGTTTTCGATAGAAAGAAGGACCACTTCTTCTTCCCTCACATTATAGCCTTGTTCCTCAAGGATCTTGCGGGCGCCGTTATTGTCCTCGGTGACGAACATAATGGCGACCTTGTTGTTGACGGCATAAGCGCAAAGGGCGACCATGTTGATATTGGAAGAGGAGATGACGCTGGTCACCTCCGCCAGGGTGCCTACCTGATCGTCGACGGAGATCATAAGCTGCCGGTCCAATTCTACGCTTACCATAAAGTTATAAACCCCTTTCTTCATTGTATACTCCCTTAATTTTCCTTAATTTTATTAAGCAAGTGCTCCCATCTTATGACCTGTATTTGGTTTGACGTTCGGCCCTGACCCATATCTTCTTGAGGAGTTCGACGCGCATCGGGCATTGGTCCCCCAGTAGATAGAACTTCAATCCCCTGGAGGTCTTCTTGAACTGATAAATGGCCGGTTCGGTGCATTCGGCGCTGACATTCCCCGCCATGTACTGGAATTTAACCTGCCGGTTGAACAAAATGGCGTACGGCCCCTCGATGTCCGTGGTGCCGTTGCCGTCGGTATCGAATTGGTAGCTCCCATCGCTGGAAAAGGTAAGCCGGGAAGGTGCGGGATAGGGATCTTCGGGCGTCCAGGTCCCAACCAAAGACGCCGGGAAAAAGGGAGAAAGACCGCTCACAGCGCACCCCTGCGCGGTCAAAATAGACAAGGCAATGAAAAGCCAGGAATAATTTTTTTTCACTACATTCTCCTTTTGATGAAAATCATTTTAACATAGTCGCCGACCTTTGGGAACAAACTCTCGATATATTTGCCTTGCGCGCGGGGGGATGTGTTTATATACTCGCTGTATGCCGAAGAAAACATTGATCTTCGACTTTGACGGGACGATCGCCGATTCCCTGCACCACCTGATCGGCATCAGTAACCGCTTGAGTCAAGAATTCGGGTTTAAATTTATCCCGCCCGACGATATCCCTGTCCTGAAGGATAAAACATCGCTGGAAATCATTAAGCATCTCGGCATCCCGCTCTTAAAAGTGCCGGCGCTGGCCGCCCGGATCAAAAAAGAAATGTCTTCCGATATGACCAGCATCCCCATTGTGAAAGGCTTGACGGACAGCCTTGCGCAGCTAAGGCCCAAAATACATTGCATGGGGATCCTAAGTTCAAACTCTCCCGGGAATATTTCCGCCTTCCTGACCCGTCACCGCATTGACTTCTTTGATTTTATTTTTACAACATCGCGGATCTGGAGCAAAGATATCCAATTGGTCAAACTGATGCAGGAAAAAGGGCTGTCTTTGGAAGATGTGATCTATGTGGGGGATGAAGTCCGCGATATTTTGGCTGCGCGGAAAGCCGGGATCAAGAGTGCGGCGGCGGCTTGGGGATATAATTCAGCCGAGGCCCTGCAGCGGGCGGATCCGGATTACTTACTCAGACATCCGTCGGAATTAATACATCTATTCGGTGCTTCTTGAGGCCCGCCCGATGAGAGGCAAAACGTCTTTAAGGATCTCTCCGACGATCACAGCATTGCCCTTATCCCCCAAGTGGCTCCAGTCAATATACACCGGTTCTTGCGTTTCCGCGAATACAGCACCTAAGTTCCGGAACGCGTACTCCTTTTCCAGATGCCGGTTTTCGTTATCCATCATGCCATAGACTTGATCATAAAAATCTTTGGGGACCCTTCCCCGTTCATGCGCCAGCTGCTCATATTCCGTCAAGGCGTGTTTTTCAAAGATCGTCGGCTGCCAATAAAAGAAATAACGAAACCGGTGGGCGTCGGCCACGGCATCGACGATTTTCACATTTCGGGTATAAACATCAATGACTTCTTGCGTAAGGCTTTCTTGGACGGAAAGCTGTTGTGCTGGAGAGCCGGCCGGGTTTCTTCCATTGATCTTTTTTAGAACAGTTTTGACCAGACGCACCGTCGAGAGACCATTCATAATGCCCTCGGCGGCGAGCCTTTTGATCTCGTACGATTTTTCCGGTTTTGTCAGATTGAATTCTTTTCTCCGGTTGTCCTCATTCTGCGGGAGCCCGGCAGAGCCGTGCTGATAGGCTGAATAAACGTCGTTCAGCCCGCCGTAAAATATGGCAATGTCGGGGATATTATTCTTTTGGATCTGGATAAGCAGCGTAAGAATGTCTTGGGTGCTGACATAACCGGATTCACCAAAATTCACCACGTTCGCTGGGATGCCACGATCATGCAACTCCTTTGAGAGAATAGCCGGGATGGTGAACCCGTCCCTTACCCCTGTCCCCCAGACCGTCGAACCGCCGAACACAAAGATCCGGACCGGCTTTTTTTCGTCCATAACCGTTGGGAGCGGCGGGGTCGCTCTCAGGCCGTCCTCGCCGATAGTGATGTACTCGCCCTTGAAGACCTTTCGACGCCAGTAGACGTATGGTTCCCAGCGCCCCAAGTCACTGGCCTTAAATTCATCCCAATATTGCTTTACCCAGGCGGCGTTTTGATACGTGTCGGCTTGCGTTTTCCAGAACTCATTTTCAGCGGAGGGACGGCGACTTAAATCTCTTAAAGAAAAGGCGGCCCAGAGCAAAATTTCCAATAAGATAATGGCCAATAAGGTAATCCCGATGACCATCCAGAGGCCGCGGAAGAAGCTGATGATTTTTCTTGTTCTGACCATGATCTTCCCGTTTTAGTAGGAAGCTGAACGTACGGAAGGTGCGGTGACGAAGTTGGTAGCCCCAGCCGGATTTGAACCGGCGTTTGATGGCTGAGAACCATCCGTCCTGACCAGGCTAGACGATGGGGCCGAAGCCGATCGCACAAAATATTAGCATATTTCCCATACCGGTCAATCTAAAAGTTCCTCGGGCAAGTATTTAATTTTGTAATTTTGTTTTTTATCCATAAAAGATATACTGTTAATAATACACTAAGGAACCGACATGGCCACACATGTAGCCCTCGCCTTCAGCCAAAATATCGACCTGTCCACAGCCGTTTATGAGCTGACCAATCAACTCCGGCGGCAGGTAAGAAATCAAGCAATGGATCTTATGCTGATCTTCAACACCCTCCATTATGCGCCGGAGGAGCTTTTGAAGCTTTTGCGTGAAAATTTCAAGGAACCCAAGATCGTGGGCTCCTCGGCCAACGGCATTATTTCATCGGAACGCATCAGCCTGCGCGGCATTGTGGTGATGGCCTTTGTTTCGGACGACACCTATTTTTCGACAGGCTTTGTCACCAATGTCGCCCACCAAAACATGTATCAGGCCGGCACCCTCCTGGGCAAGAACGCCATTCAGCAGTTCGGGCAGCACCCGCGTAAGGCCTTTGTGTATTTCGGCGACGACCTCACCGAGATCAATGGCATGCTCGTCCAAAGCCTGCAAAGCGTTTTCGGCAGCTTTTTCCCGCTGCTGGGGGCCAGCATCAGCGATTATTTTCAGTCAAAGAAATCCTTTCAATACTGCAACGACTATGTGCTCACTAACGGAATTGTTGGCTTTTTGCTCGGAGGCCGTATGAGCATTGGCGTGGGCAACCGCCATGGATGGAAGCCCTTGGGCCGGCCCCGCGACATCAACAGGACCAAAGGAAACATCATTTACTTGATTGATGAACAGGCCGCTGTTAAGATTTATGATGATTATTTCGGAAACGAAGCCCTGAGTCTGCGCACAACGGCACGGAGCCCCATTTCGGTCCTCTACCCTTTGGGGATCTATTTAAGCGGGGAAAAAGAATACCTTTTGCGCAATGTGATTGCCGTTCAGAATAACGGCAGCCTTCTCTGTCAGGGCGAGGTCCCGGAAGGGACTGAGGCCCACATCATGATCAACAACAAGGATGCCTGTGTCCAGGCGGCCAAGGAAGCGGCCCTGGAAGCACAAAAGCAACTGGGGGAGCGCGGCGCCGTGGCCGTTCTGGTGATAGAATCGTTCACGCGCCTTAAATTTTTGGGACGAAGCGCGTTCAAGGAGATAGAGGCCATTAAAGAAGTTTTTGGGAACGATACGCCGGTCGCCGGCATGTACGTCCACGGCGAGATCTATCCGTCGGGTGTATTCAATGAAAAGAACATCATCCATTTCCAGAACGAGAGCATTTCCGTCATAGCGATAGGATAAAGCAGACATGACCGATATTTCCCCGACACAAATGGTGGCTGTCCTTGCGGGCACGCTCGTTTTTGTGATCCTTATCTTTGCTTTCCTGTTTTTCCGCAAAAACAAACAAGCCGCCAAGCTGAGCACTTCCCTCTCCAAACTGATGCGGTCCTTTCATGAGCTCGATGAACAGGCCAAGCTGATCATACGGACCGATCTCGAGCTCAACAAAACGCAGGAAGAACTTGATAAGCGCATGATGGGGCTCGAAGCCCTGCAGAAGATCTCCCGGTTGATCAGCACAACGCTCGACGAGAACGAGATCTTCAACCGCTTGAACCAGCCGCTTTTTACCGACCTTGGATTCGAAAAAAGCATGGTCCTGCTCTTCGATGCCAAGAACAGTACGTTCACGCCGCGGGTGGCCTTCGGCTTTAACGACGAAAAGATCAAAAAATGCATGGACCAGCTGCTCCAGGAAGAGGCCATTCTCCAGGCCCTGAAGGAAGGGCACTCCTTTTCTTCCGGCGCATCCCCGAAAGCCCGGCAGGAAAAGATCGTTCAAATATTTTCCCTGGAGGATTTTGTCCTTACGCCCATCCTTTCGAAAAACGGAATGACGGGCCTTATTTTTGCCGGTAATCTGGGCGGAGGGTCGATCGTGACCTCCGGTGACGAGGAATTGATCTCCATTCTGGCCAACCAGGTCGGCCAGGCCCTGGAAAACGCCCGTCTATTCGAGGAAGTTTACCGTTCCAGCCAAATGCTGGAATCCAAAGTCCAGGAGCGCACCCGTCAGCTGGCCATGGCCCTGGAGGAAGTCCAAAAAATAAATAAAATGAAATCCGAATTCATTTCGGCTGTTTCACACGAGTTGCGCACGCCCCTCACTTCCATCAAGGGGTATGCCTCTTTGCTCATGACGGGAAAAATAGGCGCCATCCCCGACCAGGTCAAAGAGCGTTTGGATAAGATCAACAAGCATTCCGACAGCCTGGTCAAAATGATCAACGATCTTTTGGATATCGCCCGCATCGAGTCCGGCAAGACCGAGATCCATCTCTCCAAACATAACCTTAAACCGATCGTGGAGAACGTCCACGACCTTCTGACGCCCCAACTGCGGGAGAACAATATCCGCTGGGCGGCGGAAATTGACGCGGCCACTCCCGAGATAATGATCGACAAAAGCCTGATCGAACGCGTCTTTATCAACCTCGTCGGGAACGCGATCAAGTTTACACCCCCCGAAGGGACGATCACGGTTCGGGCCAGACTTCAGGACGGGATGGTCTCCATCGAGGTGAGCGACACCGGGATCGGCATCGCCGAAGAACATCTTCCGAAACTGTTCAATGAATTTTACCGGGTCGAGAACGAGATCAACCAAAGCGTCAAAGGCACCGGTTTGGGACTTTCCCTGGTCAAAAACATCGTCGAGGCCCACGGCGGAAAGATCTGGGCAACCAGCCAGTTGAACAAAGGAACAACATTTCATTTTGACCTTCCGTTACAGGCGGCCCCGGCCAAAGAAGCAAAAGGTTAAGGAGTCAACCCATGCACAAAGAAAAGATCCTCACGATAGACGACGATCCGGATATCCTGGACGTCCTTAAGCTAACGCTGTCCGACCAATATGACGTGGTCCAGGCCTTCAACGGCAAGGAAGGCCTGCAGATCATCCAGAATAAAACACCGGACCTTATCATTTGCGACTATATGATGCCGGTCATGAACGGCCGCGAATTCTGCAAGACGATGAAAAAAGACATTCTCCTGCGGCACATCCCTATTATCATGCTGACCGGAAAAGGCGAGGCCAAGGACGTGGTGAGCGGCATCGAGGCCGGGGCCGATGATTATCTCATCAAGCCCTTTGATCCCGATACGCTTTTGGCGCGCATCAAAATGATCCTGCGCCGTACCGTACGCAGCCTTGATGCCAATCCCCTGACCCATCTTCCGGGCAACACGTCCATCATGGAAGAGATCCAACATGATATCAGCCAGAACAAACCTTTTGCGGTAGGCTACGCCGATCTGGATAAATTCAAGGTCTACAATGATCACTACGGCTTTGAAAAAGGGGATGAAGTCATCCGCCAATTGGCGCGGGTCCTGGTCTTGGTGGTGCGCGAAGAGGCAAGCCCCGAGGCCTTTGTCGGTCATATCGGCGGGGATGATTTTGTCTTTATTGTCGACGACGCGCTGGCCGACAAAGTCTGCGAAAGAATCATTCAGGAATTCGACAAGATCGTTCCTTCTTTTTACAATGAGGCCGACCGCAAGAACGGCTACATCGTGGGCAAGGACCGCCAGGGCAATGAGATCAAGACGGGGCTTCTTTCGGTCTCTATCGGCATTGTCAGCAATTCCACCCGCAACATCACGCACGTCGGGCAGGTCAGCGAGATCGGCGCGGAATTGAAAAAATACGCAAAAAGCTTCGGCAAAAGCAATTTTGTGCGCGATCAGCGCCGCCGAAATCCTTAATGGTATTATTCTGTTTTGGAGGGCGGGGGAGCTTCCCCCATGATGGCGTTCGCGAGATTATTGTAATAACTTTCCGAGGCCGTGCGCGAACGGGGCGTGTAGACCTGGAATCCGACTAAAACAATGGCGGCGACGATGGCCGTCAGAAGCATATACTCCAAAGCGGTTTGACCCTGCATCCAGAATTTTTTAACCATCCGATACCTTCTTTCCTGATACTCTAAATATATCACCTATTGTGCCAGAATAACAGTCTTCAAGCCGCTTTCAAGGCCTTTAATTGGCCGACGGTTTCCCGCGGAGAAGAGGAACCGAAAAAATAACTGGCCGTAGCCAACACATTGGCACCGGCCTTGACCGCCTCGGGGGAAGTGGCCTCGTTAATGCCGCCGTCAATGGCGATGTCCCCCTTGAACAAAGAACGCAGTTCCTTGAGTTTGGGCAGGACCTCCGGCATGAATTTCTGGCGGGCATATCCCGGATTGACCGACATGATCAATATCCCATCGATATCGCTAAGGACCTCTTTAAAGCACAAAGGTGTCCCAGGATTTACCACGATGAACGCCTTTTTTCCCAGCCCGCGGATCTTCCGCAGATCATCCTTCATCCGGGCAGCGTCGATCCGATCGACGGCCCACGGCGTAAAATCATCGGGTGCGCGCCTGATGGCCGGTGACCCGTAACATTCCACATGGATGGAAATAATATCCGCCCCGGCCTTGGCAAAGGGCTCGATGTAGGCGCCGGGGTTGTCGATCATGAGATGTGTTTCAAAAGGAAGTTTGGTGACGGGACGAAGCGCCTCGACGATGGGAAGACCGATCGAAATGTTCGGGACAAAATGCCCGTCCATCACGTCTATATGGATGCCGTCGATACCGGCCTCTTCGCATTTTTTGATCTCTCCGGCGAGCTTCGTAAAATCGGCGCACAGGATGCTGGCAAAAACTTTGATGGTTTTGGACATAATGTCTGCTGGATATTTAATGCGCGGGGAGAGGGTCGAACTCTCACGGGTTGCCCCACACGCCCCTCAAACGTGCGCGTATACCAATTCCGCCACCCGCGCTAAACTTACTTATCTACTTGGCATATTCCAATGCGGAAGCCACGAACTGCCTGAACAACGGATGGGCCAATTCCGGCTTTGACCTGAACTCCGGATGGAACTGACAGGCCACAAACCACGGATGGCTTTTCAATTCAATGATTTCCACCAGGTGATTTTGCATGTTCATCCCGGCAAAGGCCATACCCTGCTTTTCAAATGTCTTTTTATACTTGTTGTTGAATTCATAACGGTGGCGATGGCGCTCCGAGATATTTTCCTTTTTATAACTTCGGAAACTTGCTGAATTCTTAGAAAGTTTACAAGGATAAGCGCCCAGACGCATGGTCGCTCCCATGTTGCGGATGTTTTTTTGCTCCTCCAGCAGGCTGATGACCGGATACTTCGTGTCATGGTCGAATTCCGTCGAGTTGGCCCCTTTCATCCCGCATTTGTTCCTGGCAAATTCGATGCAGGCGACCTGCATCCCTAAGCAAATGCCGAAGAACGGTATGTTGTTCTCGCGGGCGTATTGGACCGCACAGATCTTCCCTTCAATACCGCGTGTCCCGAAACCGCCGGGGACCAGGATGCCGTGAGAACCGTGCATCAATTTGGCCGCGTCTTCGACGGTCCGGATATGTTCCGAATCGACCTTATTAATCAAGACCTTCGCATTGTTGGCTATCCCGCCGTGGACCAAGGCCTCATAAATGGATTTATACGCATCCGGCAGGGATATGTATTTACCGACGACCGATATCTTGACCTCACGTTGCGGATACTTGAGGCGCTTGACCACAAAATCCTGCCATTCTCTTAGATCATTATCATGGCTTTTGACATGCAATTTCTTCAAGATCAGGTCATCCAGTTTTTCCTTTTTGAAGACTAGCGGGACCTCATAAATATGCTTTACGTCGCAGGCGTCGATGACCGCTTCTTTGTCCACATTGCAGAACAGGGCGATTTTCTCGCGCTGCTCATTGTCCATGGCCCGCTCGGTGCGGCAAAGCAGGATGTCCGGCGTGATCCCGATCTCGCGCAGGCGCCCGACACTGTGCTGGGTCGGTTTCGTCTTATGCTCCCCGGCAGACTTGATGAACGGCAGCAAGGTCACATGGATATTAAGGGCATAACTTTCGCCCATCTCCCAGCGCAATTGGCGGATCGCTTCCAAGAAGGGAAGGCTTTCGATGTCGCCGACGGTACCGCCGATCTCCACGATGGTCACATCCACGTTCTGATGATGAGCCACCTTTTTAATGCTGTCTTTGATCTCATCGGTGATGTGCGGGATAATTTGAACGGTCTTACCCAGATAATCGCCTTTACGTTCCTTGGTGATGACGGAGTAATATATTTTTCCCGTCGTAATATTGCTATCTTTGCCGACTTCCGCATGGGTAAAACGCTCATAGTGTCCCAGATCAAGGTCGGTCTCCGCGCCGTCGTCCGTGACATACACTTCCCCGTGCTGATAGGGGTTCATGGTCCCGGGATCGACGTTGAGATAGGGGTCGCATTTGATCATGGTGGTGCGCAGACCCCGCGATTCGAGAAGCTTCCCGATCGAGGCCGCGGCAATGCCTTTCCCTAAGCTTGAAACAACACCACCGGTAACAAAAATGAATTTGCTCATAGTTAACCGTTCTTTGCGGCTTTGCCTTCCAACAGGTATTTACTGGTATTTTTGGGTATGGGAACGGGATACTGGCCCGTGAAACACGCATAACAAAAATCCTTGGGCGTCTTCATGACCGAGAGCATCCCTTCCAGGCTCAAATATTCGAGCGAATCCACTTTAATGAAGTCCGCGATCTTCTTGACCGAATTATTGGCCGCAATCAACTCCGCCCGGCTCGGGAAATCTATGCCGTAAAAACACGGTGACTTGATCGGCGGGCAACTGATGCGCATGTGAATCTCCTTGGGTTCCGCCGAGCGCAGGGCTTCGATACGGCTGCGGCTGGTCGTTCCCCGGACGATCGAATCTTCGATCACGACGATCTTTTTGCCCTTTAAGATATTCTTAATGGGGTTGAGTTTGATCCGTACACGGAAATCGCGCGTCAACTGGGTCGGCTGAATGAAGGTCCGGCCGATATAGTGGTTGCGGATCATCCCCACCTCAAACGGCAGACTCAACTGACGGGCATAGCCCAAGGCTGCGTACATCCCTGAGTCCGGAATGGGCATGACAAGATCCGCGTCCTTGACAGGGTGTTCTTTGGCCAGCTGCTCACCCAATCTCTGGCGCACCTTGTACACGTTATCGTCGAATATGTTGCTGTCGGGCCGGGCAAAATAAATATTCTCAAAGATACAATGCGCGCAATTCTTGTTTTTGTGAGGGATACGGGCCGTTTCGATCTTATCCCCGCGGATCACAATGATCTCACCGGGCTCTACTTCGCGTACAAATTGGGCCTTGATCAGGTCCAAGGCGCAGGTTTCACTGGCCAAGATATAACTGTTATCAAGTTTTCCCAGACATAACGGCCGGAAACCATAAGGGTCCCGAGCACCGACGATCGCGTCACCCACCAAAAAGACCAGTGAAAAAGCGCCTTCCAGTTGCGAAAGGACATTGGAGAACCATTTCGCCAGATCGCCGTTCTTGGTCTTGACTAGAAGATGCACGATGATCTCGGAATCCATGGATGTCTGAAAGATGGACCCCTCTTCTTCGAGCCGCTTATAAAGTGTTTCCGTGTTGGTCAAATTCCCGTTATGGGCAATGGCAATGGGACGGTTCTTATGGGTTACCAAAAAGGGCTGGATATTCTTAAAGTTGCTGGAACCTGTCGTCGAGTACCGGCAATGGCCGACCGCCACGTTGCCTTTCAAGGTACCGATCGCCTTTTCATCCAGCGAATCCTCGACCAGTCCAGGATTCTTGATGATATGAATGTCCTTGCCGTCGTAGGAGGCGATTCCGGCGGCTTCTTCACCGCGGTGCTGCAGGGCATAGAGCCCCAGAAAGGCTATTTTTGCCGCTTCTTTATGATTGGAAACACCGATGATGCCGCACATATCCCACCTCTAAAAAAACGATCCCCGTTGCCCTTACCCTTTTTCCCCGTTAAAAATTAAACCTGGGATGAGTGAGGGCTTTTTTCTTGGCCGGAATTGAATGTCAGGGGATGATTGTTTAAATCCGAATAATAATCCTGCAACGACCGGACCGTAAATTCTTTTTTCAAAGTTGATTCTATACCGTTGACAGCGGCCCATGCCCCTTGGAGAGTGGTGATACAGGGTACATTATGCAGAATCGCTGCTGCGCGAATGGCCCGCATATCGGACTGGCTCTTCTTTCCTGAAGGTGTGTTAATAATTAAGTTTATCTCATTTTTTTTGATTAATGTCAATAAGTTGTTTTTCCCTTCCCCATGTTTATCAACTGTTTCCACCGGAACGGTGCTGGAAGAAAGGACTTTGGCAGTTCCCTTGGTCGCGATCAATTTAAAATTTAATGCCGCCAACTCTTTGGCCAGAAAAACAACGTGACGCTTGTCCTCATCCTTGACGCTTAAGAATATTTTTCCCTTTTTGGGGAGCGAAGAATTGGCGCTGATCTGTGATTTGGCGAAGGCCTCGCCGAACGTGTTGGCAATGCCCATGACCTCGCCGGTCGATTTCATTTCCGGGCCGAGGACTATGTCGACCCCGGAAAAGCGTGAGAACGGCAGGACCGATTCCTTGACGGAAAAATGCTTGGGTTCATCGTTCACGGGCAGCGCAAAATCTTTTAATTTCTTGCCGGTCATGATCTGGGCGGCGATCTTGGCCAGAGGGATGCCGCGTGCCTTGCTGACGAACGGAACGGTCCGCGAAGCCCGCGGATTGACCTCTAAAATATAAACCTTGCTTCCCTTGATGGCAAACTGGATATTGAGCAGGCCCACCACATTGAGGGCAACGGCCAGCTTGCGTGTCTGCTCTTCGATATCGTCAATGATCTCTTCGCTGAGCGTATGCGGCGGCAAAACACAGGCCGAATCGCCGGAATGAATGCCGGCGTTCTCGATATGCTCCATGATCCCGCCCACGTATACTTCCTTGCCGTCACAGATCGCGTCCACATCCACTTCCAAGGCGTCTTCGATGAATTTATCGATCAATATCGGATGGCCGCTGGAGACCTCTTTGGCCTCTTCCCCAAATGACAACAGCGATTCTTTATCATAAACAATGCGCATGGCCCTGCCGCCTAAGACATACGACGGGCGCGCCAGGACCGGAAATCCTATGCGGGTCGCTATTTTCACTGCTTCCTCGACGGACTTGGCCGAACCGTTTTCGGGCTGGGCTAACCCGAGTTTATTGACCAACTGGGCGAATTTTTCGCGATTCTCGGCCAGATCGATCGAATCAACGGACGTACCAATAATGGGCACATGCGCCTGCTTCAAGCGCCTTGCCAGGTTCAGCGGCGTCTGACCGCCGAACTGCACAATGACCCCATCGGGCTTTTCCACATCGATGATGTTCATAACATCTTCGAAGGTAAGCGGCTCAAAATACAGCCGGTCCGAGGTGTCATAATCCGTCGAGACGGTCTCGGGATTGGAATTGACCATGATCGTTTCATAACCCAGATCTTTCAAAGCAAACGAGGCATGACAGCAGCAATAGTCAAACTCGATCCCCTGGCCTATGCGGTTGGGGCCGCCGCCTAAGATCATGATCTTTTTTCGTTTTCCCTTAGTCTGTTGGGTAAGCTTTTTATTCTGAAGGACCGCTTCGTCTTCGGTTTCATACGTCGAATAAAAGTAAGGCGTGTAGGCCTCGAATTCCGCCGCGCACGTGTCCACGACCTTGAAGGTGGCCGTGATATGCATTTTTTTACGCAAAGTCCGGACCTCTTTTTCGTTCATGCCCATGATCTCGGCAAGCTGGGCATCGCTGAAGCCGTATTCCTTGGCGCGGCGCAGCAATTTCTCCGGCAAGGATTTTTCGTTCTGGAAAACAGCGTTCAGTTCGTTCTCAAATTCCACGATCTGCGACATCTGGTCGATGAACCATGGGTCGATCTTGCTGATCTGCGCGATCTCGTCGACGGTCATCCCCTTCTGCAGGGCATATTTGATATAAAAGATGCGCGAGGCGTTGGGCTCTTCCAGGCGCAGGCGGATTTTCTCATCCGGGATCTCTTTATAATCCTGTTTATTGTCCAAACCGATGTGCTTTATTTCCAGGCCGCGCAAACCCTTTTGCAGGGCTTCTTTGAAGGTCCGGCCGATGGCCATGGTCTCGCCGACGGATTTCATGGAAACGCCCAGGATATCCTTGGCCTCGGGGAATTTTTCGAAGGTAAAACGCGGGATCTTGACGACACAATAATCGATCGTGGGCTCAAACGAGGCCGGCGTCTCGCGGGTGATGTCGTTCTGGATCTCATCCAGCGAATAGCCGACCGCCAGTTTCGCGGCAAATTTGGCGATGGGGAACCCTGTGGCCTTGCTCGCCAGAGCGGAGCTGCGGGAAACGCGCGGGTTCATCTCGATGACGACCATGCGGCCGTTCTTCGGATCGACCGCAAACTGGATGTTCGATCCGCCGGTTTCCACACCGATCTCGCGGATGATGGCCAGAGCGGCGTTACGCATCTCCTGATATTCTTTGTCGGTCAAAGTCTGGGCCGGGGCGACCGTGATACTGTCGCCGGTGTGCACACCCATGGGATCGAGGTTCTCGATCGAACAGACAATGACCACGTTGTCCTTGTTATCACGCATGACCTCGAGCTCGAACTCCTTCCATCCGACGATCGATTCCTCTATTAATATTTCGTTGATCATGCTGCTTTCGATGCCCAAGGAGGCGATGCGTTCGAATTCTTCCATATTTACCGCGATCCCGCCGCCGGTTCCGCCGAGGGTGAAACTCGGGCGCACGATGACCGGAAAGCCGATCCCTTCCGCGACCTTTTTGGCCTCTTCCAGATTATAGGCAAAACCGCTCCGGGGAACATCCAGCCCGATCTTGACGATCGCTTCTTTAAAGCACTCACGGTCTTCGGCCTTCTTGATGACCTCATAATTGGCGCCCAGCATTTTGACATTATATTTTTCCAGGACTTTGTTCTCACAAAGTTTCATGGCGATGTTAAGCGCGGTCTGGCCGCCGAGAGTAGGCAAAATAGCGTCGGGACGTTCTTTGGCGATAATGTATTCCACGAACTCGGGAGTGAGCGGCTCGATATAGGTGTGGTCGGAAATTTCGGGATCGGTCATGATGGTCGCCGGGTTGGAATTGACCAGGACGATCTCATAGCCTTCCTCACGCAGGGCCTTGCAGGCCTGCGTGCCGGAATAATCGAATTCACAGGCCTGACCGATGACGATCGGGCCCGATCCCAGCAACAGAATCTTCTTTATGTCCGTGCGTTTAGGCATTTTTCTCCATCATGGCGACAAAATGTTTGAACAGATACTGCGCATCATGCGGACCCGGCGAGGCTTCCGGATGATGTTGGACTGAAAAAAGCGGGATCTTTTTATGGCGCAAACCTTCCGCGGTCTGATCGTTCAAATTCACATCGATGATATCGACGTCACCGTCCTTAAAACTTTTGACATCCACGCAAAAGCCGTGATTTTGCGACGTGATACCGATGCGATTATCCAGCATATCTTTGACCGGATGATTGGCACCGTGATGGCCGAACTTCAATTTATAGGTCTGTCCGCCCAGGGCCAGACCGATGATCTGATGGCCCAGACAGATGCCAAACATCGGTTTCTTTCCGAAAAGCGCCTTGGCTGTGCTTATGACGCTGGTGACCGCCGCCGGGTCACCGGGGCCGTTGGACAGGAATATCCCGTCGGGATTGATGGCCAAGATTTCCTGAGGTTTGGCCGTGGACGGGAACACATGGATCTCGCATCCCAGTTTGGCCAGGATGCGCAGGATATTGAACTTGATACCGCAATCGATGGCCGCGACCTTGTATTTCGGCTTGGGGAAAGACTTATCTGCCGGCCAGACATACTTTTCTTTAGTGGTGACTTCTTTGACCCAATCGGCGCCTTCCATGGAAGGCACGGCCTTCAGTTTTTTAGCCAAGCTCTTTTTGTCGAAATCTTCGGTGGAGATGATCGCCTTCATGGCCCCGTGCAGACGCAGATGACGGGTCAGGGCACGGGTATCCACCCCTTCGATGGCGATGATATTGCGTTCATTGAGGTATGCGGTCAGGCTTTTGGTGGCGCGGAAATTGGAATGGCGCCGGCAGAATTCTTTGACGACAAAGCCTTTGACGTGGATGCCCTTGGATTCAACATCTTCTTCGTTGACGCCGTAGTTGCCGATCAAGGGGTAGGTCATCACAACGATCTGGCCGGCGTAGGAAGGGTCGGTGAGGATCTCCTGATAACCGCTCATGGCGGTATTAAAGACAACTTCTCCTGCAGTTTCTCCGGTGGCAGCAAGCGATCGGCCTAGAAAGCTTGTGCCGTCTTCCAAATATAGAATCGCATCTTTCATGCAACCTTGGCGAACTTTTTAAACTGGGAATGATGTTCTTGGGCGAGATAGTAACTACTGAAGCCTGGAATAATATATCGGCATAACCCTCTTTTGTCAACGTGAATTTTGGGCCGTTAGGATAATGTTTTTTTGAATTTAGCGAAAATTTCCTCGATGTTGTGCAGGCACTCTTTCGACGGGCAATCCGCATAGGACAATCCCAGCCGGCGGGAAAATACGTCTTCAACTTTTTGCGCCATTTCGTTCTGGATGGCATACACGGCCTGGGCGGCGATCGCCGGAGAACAGCGGCACAAGGTCCTCCGCAGATCAGGGTCCTCTTTCGCCAGTTTCAGGACATCCAGACAGTGCGTGCCGTAGATATTCTTGAGGTATTCCACGGTCGCCGTGTCCGTTTCATATTCGCGCACCAACTCATCCATCGGATCCTGCAGTTCCCCGCTGCCATAGAGCGTAAAGTCCTCCTCGAAATTAAACCGGGTGGCGTAGATCTTCTTAAGACAGTCGATGGCGATACGGCGGTACGTTGTGTATTTGCCGCCCATCACGTAAAACGCGCCAGAAAACGATTCGTGGATCACGTGTTTACGGGAAACTTCCGACGGGCTCCCCTCTTCATACACCAGCGGCCGCAAACCCGCGAAAGTGGTAATGATATCTTCTTTTTGGAATTTTCTTTCGGGGAAAATGCGGGAAGCTTCTTCAAACAGATATTTGATATCCGCATCCCCTACTTTTACGTGGTCAGCCTGGCCTAAATAATCCGTGTCGGTCGTGCCGATCAGGGAATTTCCCTTCCAGGGGATGATAAAAAAGATCCGGCTGGACTTATGCGTCTGAATGAACAAGGCGTCGGAAGCCAGTTGTCCGCGGTAAACGATATGGATGCCCTTGGTGGTGCGCAATTTTTGTTTGGTGTGAGGATTATCCAGCGTCAGGATTGAATTCGACCACGGACCCACGGCGCAGACGATCTTGCGGGCCATCACGTCCAAGGGGGTGTTGGTCACAAGGTCACGCGCCCGAACGCCGATGACTTTGCCGACTTTTTTAATGAAAGAGCTGACCTCGACATAATTGGCCACATGGGCACCCTTGCTTTGGGCCATCAGGACATTTTCCAAACACACACGGGCATCATCCATCTGAGCATCATAGTAGGCCACTCCGCCCATCAAGCCTTCGCTCTTTATGCCCGGCGCGGCATCGAGAACTTCCTGATAAGTCAGTTTCTGGTGCTTCTGGATGATCTGTTTGCCGCATAAAAGGTCATAAAGCCAAACGCCGAATCTGATCATCCAAAGCGGACGGCCTTCTCTTTTGTAAACAGGGATGATGAATTTTAACGGCTTGACGAGATAAGGAACGACTTTAAGGTGAAGGGTGCGTTCATGCAGGGCCTCGCGGACAAGGCCGAACTCAAAATTCTCCAGATATCGAAGCCCCCCGTGCATCAATTTTGTTGTCTTTGTCGAAGTGCCGGCACCGAAATCGCCTTTTTCGAGCAAAGCGACTTTTAGGCCGGCCTGGGCCGCCAAATGCGCGATGGCAGCACCGTTGATGCCGCCGCCGATGACCAGCAGATCATATTCCCGCTTGGATAAACGTTTAATGTCACGAAGCATATTAAGAATGGGTTTGGGCTTTGGCGACCGCTTTCAGCCAGCCACTGTAAAGTCCGGCACGGGTGGAATTATCCATGCGCGGAAAGAACGTCTTTTCGACCTTCTGAAGTTTCCGCAGGTCGTTATGCTTCCAGAGGCCTGTCTTTTTTCCGGCCAAATAGGCAACGCCTTGCGCCGTGGATTCGGTCATCACCGGGCGGATGATCCGGCAGTTGAGCACATCGGCCTGGAACTGCATCAAGAAATCATTTTTACACGCGCCGCCGTCGACCTTGAGATCCCGGATGGTGCGGCCGAATTCCTTCTGCATGATATCAAACACATCCTTGGTCTGATAAGCGATCGATTCCAGGGCCGCGCGGACAATATGCCGGGCGTTGGCCCCGCGCGTCAATCCGCAAATGATTCCGCGCGCCTGACCGTCCCAGTATGGCGCCCCCAAACCGACAAAGGCGGGGACGAGATAAACACCGTTCGTATCTTTCAGGCCTTTGATGAACTTCTGGGAATCGGCGGAATTCTTGATGAAACCCAGCTGGTCACGCACCCACTGAATGACCGCGCCCGCAATGAAGATCGCGCCTTCCATCGCGTAGACCGGATCGCCGTTTTCATCGGCAGCGATCGTCGTCAAAAGACCTTTTTGGGAATAGATCAACTTCTTTCCCGTATTAACAACAAGAAAACAGCCCGTGCCGTAGGTATTTTTACTGGTTCCCGGCTCATGACACCCTTGTCCATAAAGGGCCGCCTGCTGATCGCCCATGACCGCCATAATGGGAATACCCGGCGGCAGGCCGGCCACGTTCTTGGCGGTGTGTCCGAACAAGGCGCCGGATTTGAGGACTTTGGGTAAAATATTTTTGGGAACATTGAGGATTTTGAGCAGTTCATTGTCCCATTGTTTGCTGCGGATATTGAACAAAAGCGTGCGTGAGGCATTAGTCATGTCCGTCACATGCGCTTTTCCTCCGGTCAATTTCCAGATCAGCCAGCTGTCCACGGTGCCGAAACAGATCTTTCCCTGTTTGGCTTTTTGACGCGCGCCCGGGACTTGATCGAGAAGCCATTTTATTTTGGTGCCGGAGAAGTAAGCGTCCAGAACAAGGCCTGTTTTCCGGCGGAAAAGTCCTTTTTTAGATTGTAATGATCGGCTCGCACAAAAAGCCGCGGTACGCCGGCATTGCCAGACGATGGCATGATGAATGGGTTGGGAGGTTTTTCTGTCCCAAAGAATGGTTGTTTCGCGCTGATTGGTGATGCCGATGGCGGCTATTTGAGAAGCAGAGATTTTGCCGCGCTTGATCGCCGAACAGATGACATCAACGCAGGACTGCCAGATCTCCTGAGCGTCATGCTCGACCCATCCGGGTTTGGGGAAATATTGCCTGAATTCCCGGTAGGCGCTGGAGACGATCTTGCCTTGATCGTTAAAAATAAAAACTCTCGAACCCGTGGTACCCTGGTCGATGGACAGAATATACCGTTTACTCAAATAGGCCTCCTGGAGGGAAAATCAACCCCGAAAACGGATACGCCGCGGATTATTGAGCCTGTGTCAATCCTTGCAGCAGAACAAGTGACTTGCGAAAATTATCCAGATCTTCGGCATCCTGGAAGATCTGTGTGCTCTTTTGGGCATGCTGGATGGCCTGATCTTTGTCACCGCGGAAATTATAGGCTAAGGCCAGCATGTAATGGGCAGGGCCGTTTTCCGGCTCGAACATCAATACCGCTGAAAACGTATCGATGGCTTTATCATAATTTTTAAGATGGAGATAAGTCTCTCCCAGGACCATATAATTGCCCGGATCGCGGGGGTCGCGGCGGATGGCTTCATCAAAATTCTGGATGGCGGAAAGGATCTCTCCGCTCTCCAGGTCTTCTTTGCCTTCTTCAATGAGCCGGTCGGAGGCTGTTTCTCTGTTTTCCCCGACGACGCTGACCGGAGCTTGGGCCGCCGGCATGGCTTGGCTTTGCTGGGAAGGCTCTTCCGTTTGACCGCATCCTATCAAAAATATCAGTCCTGCCAGAATGAACATTTTATTCATAACTTTCCCCCTTCGCTCAAGGTTGGTCGTCATTATTTTTTTTCCGCTACAACAGCACTCGCCAGATACCGGTTAACACCTTCGGCGGCTTTTCGTCCTTCATTAATGGCCCAGACCACCAGGGACTGCCCCCGGCGCATATCACCGGCGGCAAAAACGCCCGGAACACTGCTCATGCAATCCTTGTCGGTCTTGACATTGCCGCGCTCATCCAGGGCAATACCCAGCTGCTCAATCATGCCTTTTTTGACCGGACCTAAGAATCCCAGCGCCAACAAAACCAGATCAGCTTCGACAACAAATTCCGAACCCGGGACTTCTTTCATTTCACTGCGGCCGGTCTTGGGATCCTTGGGGCCGAATTCCAGGCGCACGGCATGCAATTTTTTGACCACTCCGTTTTCGCCGGAGAACTTTTTGGTCATAATGGCATAATCCCGCGCGACCCCTTCTTCATGCGAAGTGGAGGTGCGTTCGATAAAGGCCCAATTCGGCCAAGGATTATCGTTGGCCCGCTCTTTGGGCGGGCGGGGCATCAATTCAAAATTGGTCACGGAAACCGCGCCCTGACGGTTGGCGGTCCCGATACAGTCGGAACCGGTATCGCCGCCGCCTAAAACGACCACTTTCTTTCTTTCGGCGCTGATCCGTTCTTGAGGATCGAGCTTTTGTCCCATATTCAGACGGTTCTGCTGGGTCAAATACGTCATGGCAAAATGAATACCTTGTAATTCCCGTCCGGGTATGGGGATATCGCGCGGCTGTTCGGCGCCGCCGGCCAAAACGACCGCGTCATATTTTTTGGTCAGTTCTTGGGCGGAAATATCAACGCCCACATTGATCTTGGTCTTGAATTTAACGCCTTCTTCTTCCATGCGCTTGACGCGGCGCTCAACGACCCATTTTTCCATCTTGAAGTCCGGGATCCCCAGAACAAGCAGACCGCCGATCGCTTCATTTTTTTCATAAACCGTCACGCGGTGACCCATTTTGTTCAACTGGTCAGCGCAGGCCAAGCCCGCAGGGCCGGAGCCAATAACGGCAATTTTACTTTTCGTGCGGTGTTTGGGCGGATTGGGCTGGATCCAACCTTTATTATAGGCGTGCTCGACGATGGAAACCTCGATGTTCTTGATCGTAACGGCCGGCTGATTGATGGCCAGAACGCAGGCATTTTCGCACGGAGCCGGACAGACGCGGCCGGTGAATTCCGGGAAGTTGTTGGTCTTATGCAGGCGCTCGATGGCCTCCTGCCAGCGGTCGCGATAGATGAGGTCATTCCAGTCGGGGATGATGTTGCCGATAGGACAGCCGGACTGGCAGAATGGTACCCCGCAGTCCATGCAGCGGGCGCCCTGCTTTTGCAGTTCCTCCTGGGTCATCTCCAGGTAAAACTCTTTCCAGTGCTTAACGCGTTCTTGGACAGGTTCTTTCTTGAAATCTTTCCTGTCGTATTTCATGAACCCTTTAACGTCACCCATTACTTGTGCCCCACCATCTCGCCTTCTGATTTGGTTATCGCTTGAGATTCTTCAAGGACCCGCCGGTAATCACGCGGATAGACCTTGACGAACTTAGGCAAGGTTTTATTCCAGTTATCCAAGATCTTCTTGGCGACCGGACTTCCGGTATACTGCGCATGGTTTTCGATCAAGGCGCGTAATTCTTCGATGTCGCTTTTCTGTTCCACGGCAAAAAGGTCGACCATTCCCATGTTGCATCGGGTGGCGAATTTGCCGTCTTCGTTAAACACATACGCGAGGCCGCCGCTCATGCCGGCCGCAAAATTACGCCCCGTCGGACCAAGGACAACCACGCGGCCGCCGGTCATGTATTCGCAGCCGTGATCGCCCACGCCCTCAACGACCGTATGCGCGCCACTGTTGCGCACGGCAAAACGTTCACCGGCCAAACCCCTATAATACGCCTCGCCGCAAATAGCACCGTATAAAACGACGTTGCCGACAAGGATGTTCTCTTCCGGGACAAAAGGCGATTCCTTGGGCGGATAAATGATCACTCGTCCGCCGGATAAACCTTTCCCGACATAATCATTCGCGTCACCTTCGAGCCGGAAGGTAATGCCGTGCGCCAGAAACGCGCCGAAGCTCTGCCCGGCTGACCCCTTGAAACTGACCTGGATCGTATCTTGCGGCAGGCCGGCCAGTCCGTAACGCCGGGCCAGTTCGGAGCTCAGCATAGTCCCGACGGTACGGTTTATATTTTTGATAACGCAATCGAACTTGACCGGCGTCTTGTTTTCCAGGGCCGGCTTGCATTTTTCGATAAGTTGATTGTCTAGGGCCTTTTCCAACCCATGATCTTGACGGTCAACATGATGGATAGCGATATGCGGCGGCACATCCGGTTTGTGCAAAATATTCGTCAAATCCAAGCCCTTAGCCTTCCAATGATCGATGACATCCTGGGTCTCCAGCATATCCACGCGCCCGACCAGATCATCGAATTTACGGAAACCAAGCTCGGCCATGATCTCGCGCACTTCCTGGGCAATAAAAGTAAAAAAGTTGACCACATACTCCGGTTTACCGGCGAATTTTTTCCTTAATTCCGGATCTTGGGTCGCGATACCGACCGAGCAGGTGTTCAAATGGCATTTGCGCAGCAAAATGCATCCCATAGTGACCAAAGGCACCGTCGAGAAACCGAATTCATCCGCGCCGAGCATCCCGGCGATAACGACATCGCGCCCGGTCTTTAATTGGCCGTCGGTCTGCACGCGGATGCGGCCGCGCAGATCGTTCATGACCAGGACCTGCTGCGTTTCGGCAATGCCCAGTTCCATGGGCAGCCCCGCGTGCTTGATGGAGGTTTGCGGCGAAGCACCGGTTCCGCCTTCGAAACCGCTGATCAGAACATGATCCGCCTTCCCTTTGGAAACACCGGCGGCAATCGTACCCACCCCGATCTCGGAGACAAGCTTGACGCTCACATCCGCTTTCGGGTTGGAATTCTTAAGGTCATGGATAAGTTGGGCCAGATCCTCGATGGAATAAATATCGTGATGCGGCGGAGGAGAAATAAGCTGGACGCCCGGTGTCGTATACCGCGTCTTAGCGATCTCTTTGGAGACTTTATGTCCGGGAAGCTGGCCGCCTTCGCCGGGCTTGGCGCCCTGGGCCATCTTGATCTGCAGCTGATCAGCATTGACCAAATATTCAATCGTCACGCCAAAGCGTCCCTGGGCGACTTGCTTGATGCGGCTCCTTCTCCAATCGCCGTTCGGGTCGCGCTTAAAACGCTCGGGGTCCTCGCCGCCTTCCCCGGTGTTCGAAAACCCGCCCAAACGGTTCATCGCGATCGCCAGGGTCTCATGCGTTTCTTTCGAGATCGAACCGTAGCTCATCGCGCCTGTCGCGAAGCGCTTAACGATGTTGGCCGTCGGCTCGACTTCCTCAAGCGGAATGGGATTTCCTTTCTTGAATTTAAGCAGGCCGCGGATATTGGCTAAATTCGTCGACTGGTTGTTGACCAGCGAGGCATATTTTTTGTAAATATTGTAATCATTGCTGCGCACCGAATGCTGCAGCATGGCGATGGTCTGCGGATTGAGCTGATGATGCTCTCCGTCGCGGCGCCAGTGGTAATCGCCGCCTTCATCCAGCATTTGATCGTACACATTGTAGGCCGGATAAGCCTGTTCATGACGGCGCAGCATTTCTTCGGCGATCGTTTCTATGCCCACGCCGCCGATACGCGAAGGCGTGGCGGTAAAATACTTAGCGATGAATTCTTCACCCAGACCGACCGCTTCGAAGATCTGCGCCCCACAATACGACTGGATGGTGGAAATGCCCATCTTGGAAATGATCTTGAACAGCCCCTTACGGGTGGACTTAAGATAATTCTTTTCCGCTTCCTTATACGTGACTTCCGGCGGATAAACCCCGCGCTTTATTTCCGCTTCGATCGTCTCCAGCGCCAGATAAGGATTGATGGCATTGGCGCCGTAACCGATCAAAACGGCAAAATGATGCATCTCCCGCGCCTCGCCGGTCTCAACGACAATGCTCACCTTGGTGCGTGTTCCCTGGCGGATCAAGTGATGATGCAACCCAGAGCAGGCCAACAGCGACGGCATCGGGACGTTATTCTTGTTCACCTTGCGGTCCGAAAGGACCAGGATGGAATAGCCCCGTTTGATCGCCCGGTCAGCGGCTTTACACAGGTCTTCCAGGGCCTCGGTCAAACCTTTGGTCCCGTCGGACTTGCTGAAGACCGTCGAAAGAGTAGTCGCCCTTAAATTTCCCTGATAGACATGACGAATCTTCTCCAGTTCTTTATTGCTCAAAATAGGCCGGGGAAGCCGCAGGCGGTGGCAATGCTCAGGGGCTTCGTCCAAAAGATTCCCTTCCGCACCGAGCATTACATTCTCCGCCATGATGACCTCTTCTCGGATCGCATCGACGGGCGGATTCGTGACCTGCGCGAACAATTGCTTGAAATAATTGAACAAAAGCTGCGGACGGTAGCTTAAGACGGCGAGCGGCGTGTCCGCCCCCATGGAACCAACCGCCTCTTCGCCGTTGACAGCCATCGGCTGCATAAGGATCTTCAGATCTTCCAGGGTATAACCGAAGGCGCGCTGACGATCCAGCAAGGTCTCTTGGTCCAGGCCATGGACCTTTTTGGGCTCGGCCAGATCTTTGAGATCAACGACATTCTCTTTGATCCACTGACCGTACGGTTTGCGGGAGGCATAAGTATGTTTAAGCTCAGCGTCATCGATAATGCGGCCTTCCCGAGTGTCGACGAGAAACATCTTGCCCGGCTGCAAGCGTCCCTTTTGAAGGACATTTTGCGGCGGGACTTCCAGGACACCGGTTTCTGAAGCCAGAATGACGGTATCGTCGTTCGTGATGCAAAAACGCGACGGGCGCAGGCCGTTCCTGTCCAGGACCGCACCGATATAGCGTCCGTCGGAAAATGCGATGCATGCCGGACCGTCCCACGGCTCCATGATGCAGGAATGATATTCGTAAAAAGCCTTTTTTTCTTCCGGCATACTCTCATGGCCGCTCCAGGCTTCGGGGATCATCATCAAGACCGCATGCGGCAGCGTACGTCCGCTTAAGACCAGCATCTCTAAAACATTGTCGAACGTCGCGGTATCGCTTCCGTGCGGCACAACAATGGGAAGGATCTTTTGAATGTCTTTGCCGAAAGCCGGTGTGGAAAATTGTTTTTCGCGCGCGTGCATCCAGTTGATATTCCCGCGCAATGTATTGATCTCGCCATTGTGCGCGATCATGCGGTAAGGGTGCGCCAGGGCCCACGTCGGAAAAGTGTTCGTGCTGTAACGCGAGTGGATCATGGCCAAGGCGGAAACCATGGCCGGATCCGCCAGGTCGGGAAAGAAACGGTCCACCTGCTCCGCCATCAGCTGCCCCTTGTAAACGAGCGTCTTTGAGGAAAGGCTGCAGAAATAATAATAATTCTTTTGATTTAGAGTAGACTGCTGGACCTTGTTGTAAAGCCGTTTGCGGATGACATAGAGTTTCTGTTCAAACTCTTCTGGCTTTGTGTTTCTACCCTTGGCGATAAAGAGCTGCTTGAATTCCGGCATGACCGAACGGGCGACTTTACCGATCTTATTGGGATCATGGGGGACTTCGCGCCAGCCGAGGAACTTCTGCCCTTCCTCATGGATGATGTGTTCCGTCCACTCCTCCATAACATTGCGGTCGGCGGGATTGGGCGGCAAAAAGACAATACCCGCGCCGTACTGGCCTTCCGGCGGCAGCGTGATATTGAGCTTGGCACATTCCTTGCGCAGGAACGCATCCGGCATTTGCACCATGATACCGGCTCCGTCACCGGTCTCGGGATCGCAGCCGCAGGCGCCGCGATGGGTCAAATTTTCCAGGATCTTAAGGCCGTTACGGACAATGTCGTGCGACTTTTTGCCCTTTATATTGACAATAAAACCGACACCGCAACTGTCGTGCTCAAATTGCGGGTTATATAATCCTTGTTTTTTAGGTAAAAACGGATCCATTAATACACTCCAAAAACTACATTATTTTGTTGGTGGGTCGAATTATCATTTTATCCATTTTTGTGAATTATGCAATCCTATTTTTCTTAAAGTAGCCTTTCTTTAGAGTTAAAACCCCTTGTATTTGTTAGTGATAGGTAAGCGCCAGTCCTTCCCAAAAGCCCTGGCCGTGATCTTAACACCCGGGGGCGCTTGCCGGCGTTTATACTCACTATAATCCACCATCCGCATCACGTCTTCCACGGTCTTTTTATCATGATAATGCTTCATTAGGTCAGCCCAGCCTTTATGCTCTTCCACATAGGACTGCAGGATCGGGTCCAAAACCTCATAGGGCGGCAGGCTGTCTTGGTCTTTCTGGTTTTCCCTCAATTCAGCCGAAGGGGCTCTTTGAATGACGCTTTCGGGAATGGTGCCGGGCCATTTTTTATTTACCAGCGCCGCCAGGGCGTAGATGCGTGTTTTGGGAACATCCTTGATGACCGCAAAGCCGCCGGACATGTCCCCGTAAAGGGTGCAATAACCGACCGCAAATTCGCTCTTATTCCCGGTCGTCAGGACCAACCACCCGAATTTGTTCGAAAAGGCCATCAGGATGGTCCCCCGGATGCGTGCCTGCAGGTTCTCCTCGGCAATATTAGGCGGCTGTCCGGCAAAATCCTTCTCTAAACTCTCGAGATAACTTTTAAAAATATTTTCGATAGGGGCCTCGAGACAGCGGATGCCCAAATTCTGGGCGAGCTGTTTAGCATCGCTCAGGGTCCCGGCCGAAGAAAAACGCGACGGCATGGTGATGCCGATCACGTTTTCCTTTCCGATCGCTTCTTTGGCGATAACCGCGACCAGCGAAGAGTCGATGCCGCCGCTTAGGCCTATGACAACCTTTTTGAATCCATTCTTAACGATATAATCCCTTGTTCCTACGACCAATGCTTTGAATATCTCCTCATTCGGCTCGAGGTATGGTTCAACTTTCCCTTTGATGGGAAGGCGGCTGTCATGGCCGGGGAGATCTTTGACCAGCACGACCTTCACCTTCCGCGCCGTTTTCTTTGTTTTGCCGGGCTGGATATCGGCTACGACAAAATCTTCTTCAAACTGTTTCCCGACGGCAACGCGGCGGCCTTTAGGGTCGAGGATAACGCTTCCTCCATCGAAAACCAGCTCATCCTGGCCGCCCACCAGGTTGACATAGCCGACAAAGATATTATTGTTCTTGATCCATTGTTTCAGGACTTTCTCGCGCTGCTTCCATTTCGCAAAATGGTACGGCGATGAAGAAATATTGATGAGCACTTGTGCCCCGGCCTTGAGCTGGGCCTCGCAGGGCCCATGCGGCAACCAAATGTCCTCGCAGACGTTCACACCGACTTTGATACCGTTGAGCGAAAAGATAGGGTTGGAATCTCCCGGAACAAAATAACGCTTCTCATCGAAAACCCCGTAATTGGGCAGGGCCGCTTTATGGTAAACCCCCACCAGCTTTTTATCATGGATGATCGCCGCCGCGTTGAACAACTCTCCGTTCTTAAGATCCGCAAAGCCGACAATGGCCGTGATATTGGCCGTCTGCGGGATGATCTTTTTCAAGGCCTTGATATTATCGTCGACAAAATGCTTTTTAAACAAAAGGTCTTCGGGGGGATAACCGGTGACAGCCAGTTCGGGAAAAGCGACCACATCCGCGTTCATTTCCCGGCCACGGACAAGGTAATCCGTGATCTTCTGACGGTTCCCTTCCAGGTCGCCGACGGTCGTGTTGATCTGGGCTAAAGCGATGCGCAGCATTATGGGTTGACCAGCTTTCTTTGGGCGATCAGATCGTTAAAATTCTTATAGATGACATCTGATTGCCGGTTAAAACTTTCTTCCTTATTGTGATAGACGGCCAGCATGTCCTTGGCCTGACTCTGCTTTTGCAGATCGTCGCTGGCCAAATAAGCCTTACACCAATTCGCAATGATAGGCTTAGTTACTTCCACATGGAATTGGATACCGTAAGCATTTTTTCCCACCTTAAACGCCTGATGAGGACATCCCGTACCGGTAGCTAAAAACCTCGCCCCTTGCGGGATCTCGAACATATCTTCATGCCAGTGGAAAACATCAAAGCTGGGATCGATCCCTTTGAACAGCGGGTCCTTTTGGCCTTCATCTTTCAAATTGACCTTGAACCACCCTACTTCTTTGACCGGCGATTTTCCGACCTTGGCGCCGCAGGCCTTGGCCAAGAGCTGCGATCCCAGACAAATACCCAGGAAAGGAACCTCTTCTTTGAGTGCGTCCTTGATGAATTTATCCTCTTCTTTTAAAAAAGGGTATTTATCTTCTTCATAAACGTTCATGGGCCCGCCGAGGCAGACAATCGCCTCGATGTCCGAAAAATTTTCCGGCAATTTTTCTCCCCGGCCGAGGTCGACAGTCTTTAAGGCGAACTCTTTGCCGCGGAAATAGGTCTCGATCGTCCCGGGACCTTCGATGTCGATGTGCTTGATAAAGAGGATCATCTTTCCTTTTCTTAAGATAGAGCAAAGCGGTTAGGGGCTTTTGCCCCTAACCGCTTTAATGGTTCGTTCTTATGTTCTATGTTAATTAAAAAACAGATAACATTTCAGCATAAGAGGCCAACGGCCACTTTTGTTCGGGAACAATAGCCTCAAGCTCGTCGACAGCTTCGCGGAGCTTGACCATGGCCGCCAAAGTCTTGGCGGAATCATGCTTGTCTACCGCTGTTTCTAGCTGATCGCTTGCGGCCAGGCCATCTTCGGTGTAGCCCGAAACTCTTTTAAGCAGTTTCTTAGCCTGGACCGTTTTACCGGCTGTACCGACGATCTTGATCGTCTCGGCCAGTTCCTGCTGATACGCCAAAGCAGCCGGGATAACCTGCGTTCTGGCGATCTGCAGAGCGCAATTGCCTTCCAGCTGAACGATGGTGTCGTAGGTATGCATGTAGATGTTATAACGGGAAAGCAGCTCTTTTTTGGTCAAAACACCGTGCTTTTCAAAGAGCTTGATGGTCTTTTCTTCTTTGAGCACAGCAAGCGCTTCCGGTGTGGTCTTAAGATTGGGCAGGCCGCGCTTTTTGGCTTCGGCATGCCATTCCGGAGTATAGTTGTCTCCGTTATAGAGAACGCGCTTATGCTTTTTAATGACTTCCTGAAGGATCTTCTGCAAGGAGGCGTTGAAATCCTTCTTGGATTTTTGGGCCTCTTCCAACTTGGCGCAGATATCATCCAGGGCATCGGCCATGATCGTGTTCAGGACAACGTTCGGACCGGCCAGGCTCATGTTGGAACCCACGGCGCGGAATTCGAACTTGGCCCCGGTGAAAGCAAACGGCGAAGTTCTGTTACGGTCGGTGGCATCGCGCGGCAGTTTAGGCAGAGAATCGACCCCAATCTCGATCGTACCACCGGAGGTCGAGCTCTTGGCGCCGCCTTTTTCGATCTGCTCGATGATATTGCTCAACTGCTCACCCAGGAAGATGGAGATGATGGCGGGCGGAGCTTCGTTGGCGCCCAGACGGTGATCATTACCGGCCGAGGCAACGGACGCGCGCAGGATAGCGGCATACTCATCCACGGCCTGAATGGTCGCGCAAAGCATGGTCAAAAATTTCGCATTTTCATGCGGGTTCTTGCCCGGCGAGAACCAGTTCTTTCCATCGGGTCCGACGATGGCCCAGTTGTTATGCTTACCCGAACCATTGACGCCGGCGAACGGTTTTTCGTGCAATAAGCAGACCAAACCGTGCTTCTCAGCCACAGCGCGCATGCGCTCCATGGTGATCTGGTTGTGGTCAACGGCGATATTCAGCTCTTCGAAGACCGGAGCGACCTCATATTGAGCCGGGCTGACCTCGTTATGACGGGTCTTGTCCGGAACGCCCAGTTTCCAGAGTTCGCGGTCCAGGTCTTCCATGTAAGCAATGATACGGCTCTTGATAGCGCCGAAATAATGGTCTTCCATCTGCTGATGTTTGGCGGGTTTACGGCCGAACAAAGTGCGTCCGGTCTGAATAAGGTCCATTCTCTGCAGATAGTAATTCTTGTCGATCAGGAAATATTCCTGCTCGCCGCCTAAGGTGGCGTAGGCCCTTTTCCCTTTGGTGTCGATGCCGAAGAGTCTTCCCAAACGGCAAACCTGCTTGGACAAGGCCGCCATGGAACGCAAAAGCGGGGTCTTTTTGTCCAACGCTTCACCGTGATAACCGCAGAAAACCGTCGGGATACACAGCGTTGCCCCTTCCGGCCCTTCCTTGATGAAAGCCGGGCTGGTCGGGTCCCAGGCTGTATAACCGCGGGCTTCAAAAGTCGCACGCAAGCCGCCTGAGGGGAAGCTGGAAGCATCCGGCTCACCCTGGATCAATTCTTTTCCGGAAAAATGCAGAATGGCCCCGCCTTCACCATCGGGAGACAAAAAAGAATCATGTTTTTCGGCCGTGGTGCCGGTCAACGGCTGGAACCAATGAGTAAAGTGCGTGGCGCCTTTGGAAACAGCCCAGTTCTTCATCGCATCGGCGACTTCGTCGGCGATCTCCGGATCGAGCCGGCCGCCTTCTTTTATCGTCGTGCTGATGGATTTATAGGCCTTTTCCGAAAGATAATTGCGCATGACTTTGAGACTGAACACATTTTGACCGTAAAGATCGATGATCGATTGAGCACCTTTCACGTTTGCAAGCCCTCCATTTCCACCTTCTGCGGCAGTTTTTTGTGCATCTGAGACAGAATTAGCTGCTGCGTTTACTTCTGATAATCGTCGCATATTCCTTCTCTCCTCAATTATTTATTAGGGTTTAAACTAATTTATTTTCAGCGGGTTAGATTTAGAGGCAATTCTAGCAATCTTTCCTCTAAGCGTCAACCCAAATAAATCCCCTTCCCCGGGCACGCCCGGGGAAGGAAATTTATCCGGAAAACCCCCATTTCCGAACGCTTTTAACCGATGGCCTGTGAGCCCTCGTCTCCTGTACGAATGCGGATGCATCGCGGCAGATCAACGACAAAGATCTTCCCATCACCGATCTTTCCAGTACGGGCGCCCTTGATGATGGCCTTGATCGTGGGGTCCACGAAGTTCTCGTTAACGGCGATCTCCAGCCTTATCTTGCGCAGGAGATTGCCGGTTTCCTTGGAACCGCGGTAGAACTCATCGATGCCTTTTTGACGGCCGTGGCCCAAGACCTCGCTGACCGTGATCAAATTAATGTCGGCCTCATACAAGGCCTTTTTTACTTCCTCTAATCTATGAGGCTGAATGATCGCAATGATTAATTTCATATCTTCTTCTCCCTTGAATTATTGTTTTCTCGTTAGGTTATTCCAGCATGGTGTAGGCGCGTTCATGGTGCTGGGTCAAATCCAGACCGATCGCCTCATCTTCTTGTGAGACCCTCATGCCGATGATCATATCGACAATTTTGTAAATGACGGCTGTCACAATAAGGCAGTAAATAATGGTCACCAGAACGGCTTTCAACTGAATAAACAATAATCCGGGATTCCCATAGAAAAGCCCGTCGGCACCGGCCGAATTGACCGAGGTCGTCGCGAACAACCCCGTGGCCAGAGCCCCCCAGATCCCGCCGATACCATGGACGCCGAAGGCATCCAAAGAATCATCGTAGCCCAACTTCGGTTTGACAATACCGACCATAAAGAAACATAGCAGGCTGACGACAACACCGATGATAATGGCCGATACGGGCGTAACAAAACCGGCTGCCGGTGTGATGGCAACCAGACCCGCAACAGCGCCGGTCACCGCTCCGAACATCGTCGGTTTACCGGTCATTTTCCATTCTAAAATCGCCCATGTAAGACCTGCAGCGGCGGCGGCCGTGTTGGTCGTGACAAAAGCCGCGGCGGCCAGACCGCCGGCACCCAAAGCGCTTCCGGCATTGAAACCAAACCAGCCGAACCAGAGCAGCGCCGCACCCAATACCGTGAACGGGATATTATGCAAAGGCGTCGGTTTATTCGCATAGCCGGTCCTTTTGCCGATCATCATAGCGGTCAGCAAAGCCGCGATACCGGCATTGATATGAACGACCGTGCCTCCGGCAAAATCCAAGGCTCCCATGCTGCGGATAAATCCGCCGAGACCCCAGACCATGTGGCACACGGGCGCGTACACGAATGTGGCCCATAAAAGGGTGAATAACAGAAAAGCTGAAAATTTCATGCGCTCGGCAAAGGCGCCGATGATCAAAGCCGGGGTAATGACGGCAAACATAGCCTGAAAGATCATAAAGGCCTGATGCGGGATCGTCGCGGCATAATCGGGATTAGGCTCTTGACCGACACCGTTGAGGCCGGCCCATTGCAATCCGCCGATAAAAGGATTCCCTGAGCTGAAGGAAAGGCTATAGCCGATCAAGACCCAATGAAGACTTAACGCACAAAGAACGATAAAACATTGCATTAAAACGCCTAAAATATTTTTACGTCTTACCATGCCTCCGTAAAAGAAGGCCAGGCCCGGCGTCATAAGCATGACAAGGGCTGAGGAAATCAAAACCCACGCTGTGTCACCTGCATTGATCATGTCCATAATGTGTTCTCCCTTCACATTGTGTTATTACTGCTTCTGCAACGAGATCTTTACCTGTGCATGTTACGGACGCCGTTGTCCAAAAAAAAAGCCCTCAAACGAGACCTTCTCTTGTTTTGGTCTCTTGAGGACTTCCATGCCCTTGATCGGCCGGCTATGCATGCGTGCGACCGATTTTTTTCTAAAGACGCCAGTGCCTTTAGAATTGAGGTGAGTATACAATCATCCCATTTTGATGTCAAGGTTTTTTAAAGCGACGACTAAAAGGACATCAGCCCATAAATGCTCAGGCAAACCTCGAAGACGAACATCGAGATGATGAACACCCATGTAGCTTTTCCCAAAGAATCATACAGCCCCCAGAGGGAGTGCATAGTAAGCGCTGCCTTTCTTATAAATTGAGCAGCCTCTTTCCTTAAAAATCATCGCGCTGATATTTTAAGGAGGGAGAAGAGAGGCTGCTTTTAGCCTTAACCACCTTCTCCCTCGTGGACAACCACAGCTTACTTAACCAATGGCCTTGCCGCCCTCTTCTTCGGTGCGGATACGGATACATTGGGGAAGATCAAAAACAAAGATCTTGCCATCGCCGATATTTCCCGTTTTGGCACCTTTGATAATGGCACGGATGGTCGGCTTCACGAACTCGTCATTGACGCCAATTTCAATACGGACCTTCTTTAACAGGTTCACTTCATGTACAACACCGCGGTAGGTCTCACTAAAACCGCGCTGTTGCCCGCAACCCACGACGTTGGTCACGGTCATCTTATGGACATCGGCCTCGAACAAAGCCTTTTTGACATCAGGCAGCTTGTGAGGCTGGATCATGGCAACAATATATTTCATTTTTATAACCTCCCTTTTGATTGATAAGGATTATTGGGTCGTAAAGATCTGGAAACCTTCGTATGCCTCCATACCGTGTTCCCCAATATCCAGTCCCTTCAGCTCTTCTTCTTCCGGAACGCGCATGCCCATCAGGGCCTTGACCACGCTGAAGATGAGAAAAGCCGAAAGAAACGCCATAAGTCCGCACGCAATGACGCCCAACAACTGGATCCAGAACGTGTGCTCTGGCTTGGTGCTGAAGATCCCGACGGCCAATGTGCCCCAGATGCCGCAGACCAAGTGGACCGAGATGGCCCCCACGGGATCGTCGATCTTCAGTTTAGAATCAATGAAAACGACCGCCAAAACGACCAAAATACCGGCGATCAGGCCTATGATAATCGCGGAAAGGACCGAAACAGTGTCAGCTCCGGCCGTGATGCCTACCAAACCGGCCAGAGAACCGTTTAAGACCATAGATAGGTCCGGTTTCTTTAAATAAAGCTCCGAGGCCAGCATGGCGCCGACGATACCGGCGGCCGCTGCCAGAGAGGTGGTCACCAAAACGTAGGAAACAGCGCCGGGATCAGCTGAAAGCACCGACCCGCCGTTGAAACCAAACCATCCCAACCATAGGAGAAAAACACCGATGGTTGCCAAAGGCATATTGTGCCCGGGAATGGCTTTGACACTGCCTTTATTGTATTTGCCCAGACGCGGGCCCAGGATAAGCGCTCCGGCCAAGGCGCCCCAACCGCCCACAGAGTGGACGAGGGTCGAACCGGCGAAATCATAGAACCCTTTGTCATTGAGCCAACCGGCACCCCATTTCCAGCTTCCGATAAAGGGATAGACCAGCCCGACAAAGAAAATGGAGAAAAATAAAAAGCTGTGTAACTTGATCCTTTCGGCAACGGCCCCTGAGACGATCGTGGCCGCGGTGGCCGCGAACATCGCCTGGAAAAGAAAATCCGTCCAGTAGGTGTATTTGCCGTCGGCATATTCAATGAGCCCTGCGGCACCTTCCGGTGAAGAAACTCCGAAGCCGCCGAACCCAAACCATTTACCGAAGATCCAGGAATCACCCGGATACATGAGGTTGAAGCCCAAGACCGCATAGGTCAAAAGGCCGATCGCCACGATCGAGACATTCTTAAAAAGAATGTTCGTGGTGTTTTTGGCCCGGGTCAGCCCCGATTCCAGGGTCGCGAAACCCAAATGCATGATAAAGACCAGGAACGTTGAAACCATCATCCACGTATTGTTCACCGTGAACATGGCATCGGCCGCCGTAACATCGGCCGCCATGGCCGGCAGGCTGAACGCCAGGGTCGCGAACAACACGCCCATGAATATACTTAAGAATTTTTTGCCAAATTGTTTAAACATTGTTTTGTATCCTCCATTTTTTGATATAAGTAAGACCACTTCCACTTCGTGGTTAATCGCTAGATGTGTTGTCAGTTCATATTCACCTCCCCTGTCTCCCTCAGGCAAACTTAAACACAAAAGGCCCCCTTGAACGTCCTTGCTCTGTTCAAGAGGGCCTCAGCGCCCGAATCCCATAAAAAAATCCGATGACCTTTCTGACTGCCTTTTCAGAAAATCATCGGACGTCTTTGCCCAAAAATATTTCCGTACAAAATAAAAAATCCCGCGTCGTTGACGGCGGGACTTCTCTGTCCGGATAAGGCCTTAAATCTTCATTGACTTAAGCAACCAAAATATACGCCACACCGCGTTTTTTGTCAAGAAAAAAATTTAACGAAACAGCGGAAGACTTTTTCCCGTCGAGAAATTATTTCTTGTCCTTCTGCAGTTCATCCAAAAGAATGATGGATTCAGCAATTTCTTTCATGGAACGGGAGGAATCCATGCTTTTTCGGTGGATGACCTTGTAGGCCGCTTCTTCGCTCAGATTATTCATCCGCATCAGGATCCCTTTGGCCCGCTCGACCACCTTGCGTGTCTCCAGAGATTCTTTGGCCTTCAGGGCCTCTTCCATCAATTTCGTGTTCTGGACCGCGACCGCCGCCTGGTTGGCTACCATTTGCAGGACATTGATCTCATCTTCCGCAAAGCGGTGCGGTTTTTGCGTGTACACATTGATGATGCCCACGGCCTTTTCTTTCACAATCATGGGAACGGCCAGCATGGAGGTCAATCCCTCCTTGATGGCCAAATCCCGGTAAAAATAGCGCTTCTCCTCCCGGACATCATAGACCGCCATGGGCTTCTTGGTTTTGACGACCTCTCCGCTTAAGCTCGCATCCACTTTGACATTTGGCTTCTTACGGTAATCCACGCTCAGGCTTTGGGTCGCCTTGATGGCCAGTTCTTCGCCTTTTTCGTCCAAAAGCATGATGGAGCATATCTTGGAATTGAGCATCTCAGCTGTGACCACGACGATGAGACTCAAGATCTCGTCCAAATAATCTTCGGAGGTGATGGACTGGCTGACCTTGACCAGACTGTCGAACTGGGTCGCCTTTTTCTTCATCTGTTCGAAGAGCTGGGCGTGTTCGATGACGCCGCCGACCTGTTTGGCGATCGTCACGATCAGGCTGACGGTGTTCGCCGCATAGGCATGCGGCCGGCGGTGCTGGACGTTGATGACACCGATGGCACGGTTCTGGTAGATAATGGGAACCGACAAAAACGCTTCGTATTTATCTTCGGGCAGGACATCAAAATTCTTAAAGCGCGAGTCCCTGTACGCGTTCTGCGCGATGGCAACGGGTTTACTTTCCTTGGCGACCCATCCCGTGATACCTTCCCCGACGTTCAAATGCACTTTCCCCAACTGTTCTTTATGCGGGGTTTTGGAGGCCATCAGGACCAGATGCTCGCGGTTCTCGTCGAAAAGATAGATAAAGACGGAGTCGGCCGAGGTCATTTCGGTCACGATCTTGACCACTTCCTTCAGGACAAGGCTCAATTCCAGGGCGGAGCTTGTGATATCCACGACCTTGCGCAGGATCTTGAGCTCTTCCGACTGGCTGATCTGCAGTTTCTTATTGTTCGAAAGGCGGGAGGATGTAGTGGACTTTGTGCTCTGTTGCATTTTGATTTAAATTGGCCTATACTAAAATTATGAATACACTCTTCGCCATTCTTATTTTGGCCGGATGCTTTCTCTTGATGGGCATCGGCTTTGTCCTCACCAAAAAAGTCCTCAAGCGCGGATGTTCCTTGGGCCCGGAGTGCCTGTGCAAGAACGACCCTCAAAAGGCCGCGGAATGCGACGCCAACTCTCCTAAACAAGAAAACCCCGCACCTTAAGTGCAGGGTTTTCTTCTGTATCAACCGAATGAATCGAAGGCGATCATTTCCTTGGGCACACCCAGGGAATCGAGCATCTTCTGCACGGCCGCGATCATCATGGGCGGGCCGCACAGGTAATATTCGATCTCTTCCGGTTCGGGATGATTTTTCAGATAGTTGTCATACAAGGCCTGGTGGATGAAGCCGGTCATGCCTTTCCAATTATCTTCCGGAAGGGCCGCGGAAAGGGCCACATTGTATTTGAAATTGGAAAAGTTCTTCTCGATATTCTCAAAATCTTCTGTATAAAACATTTCCCGTTTGGAACGGGCCCCATACCAATAACTGACCTTGCGGTCTCGGTTCTGAAGGGTGTGGAACAAATGGAACAAATGACTGCGTAAAGGCGCCATACCGGCACCGCCGCCGATATAGATCATCTCGCGCTTGGTGTCCTTGATAAAGAATTCGCCGTATGGACCGCTGATCGTGACTTTATCGCCCGGCTTTAGATTAAAAATATAGGAAGAGGCCTTGCCTGGAGGGAGCGACATGTCATTCGGCGGAGGTGTGGCAATACGCACATTGAGCATGACAACGCCTTTTTCGCCCGGATGATTGGCCATGGAATAGGCCCGGAAAATCTCCTCTTCGTTGGTTGCTTTAAGGTCCCACAACTTGAACTTGTCCCAATCCGGGTGATATTCCTTTTCGATGCTAAAATTTTTGAAACTTAAGTCTTTGTATTCGGGAATGTCGATCTGGATATACCCGCCTGGTTTGAAATCCAGGGGTTCGTTCGCAGGCAGTTCGAGAATCAACTCCTTGATGAAAGTGGCCACATTGCGGTTGGACCGCACCTTGCAGTCAAATTTCTTGATATGAAAGACCTCGTCGGGAATGCGGATCTTCATGTCGTTACGCACCTTCACCTGGCAGGCTAGGCGGTAATGTTCCTTTTGCATGCGACGATTAATTTGACCTGTCTCCGTCGGCAAAATACTCCCGCCGCCCTCCAAGACCTGGCATTTGCACATGGCACAGCTTCCGCCGCCGCCGCACGCCGAGGGCAGGAATATCTTGCTGTCGGCCAGACTGAACAGCAAATTGCTGCCCGCCTTCACATGGAGCGGTTCCGGGTCGTCGTTAATAATGATCTTGCAATCCTTGGTGGAAACGACCTTGGCCCGGATGAAAGACAGGATGGCCACAAGCAGAATGATGAGGAGCGTAAAAACTACCGTGCTAACCAGGACATAAAATAAAAGGTGCATGACATTCCTTTTCTATAACCGTATTCCGGCAAAACACATAAAGCCGAGGGACATCAGCCCGCTGATCAACATCGTGATCCCCAGCCCGCGCAGAGGGGCCGGGATGTTCGAATAAGCCAATTTTTTGCGCACCGCGGCCATGGAAACGATGGCCAAGGCCCAGCCGATACCGCCGCCAAGGCCGAAAATGACCGATTCCATAAAATTATAATTGCGCTGGTCCATAAAGAGCGCGGCGCCCAAAATGGCGCAGTTGACGGCGATGAGCGGCAAAAAGATACCCAGGGAATTGTACAGCGCCGGAGAAAATTTTTCGACGAGCATTTCGACCAGCTGGGTCATGGCGGCAATGACCGCAATGAAACTAATGAAGACCAGGAAGGCCATATCCAAAGAAGCCAATGCCGGGATACCGGTCCAGGCCAGGGCGCCTTTTTGGAGAAGAAAGTATTTTATAGCCCAGCAGGCCGGCGTGCAGATGACCATGACAAAGATAACGGCGATACCTAAACCCAGAGCGGTCTCGATCTTCTTTGAACACGCGATATAAGAACAGTTCCCCAAAAAATACGCCAAAAGGATATTCTCCACAAATATAGCTTTGATCGCTAAATTCACGTAATGCACGATATCCATTGTATTTTCCTTTTTTTAAGTTTCCGAATATCCGGAAACAGCACGCTGGATCCAGACAACGATGCCCAGCAAGAAAAATGCCCCCGGCGCCAAAACCATCATGCCGTTATTGACATATCCGCTCGCGTAGGCCGCTTCCGGGATCACGCGAAACCCCAGCAAAGTCCCGGAACCGAAGATCTCACGGATGATGCCTATGCTGATCAAGACCGCGCTGTAACCCAGCCCGTTGGCCAAGCCGTCCAAAAAAGCTTTCCGCGGTGGATTACCCATGGCGAAAGCCTCCAGGCGCCCCATAACGATGCAATTGGTAATGATCAATCCGACAAAAACGCTCAGCTGTTTGCTGGCTTCATACGAATAGGCCTTCAGGATCTGGTCAATGCTGATGACCAGGCTGGAGACAACGGTCAGCTGCACGATGATACGGATTTGCGACGGAATATAATTACGGATGAGAGAAATGACCACGTTGGACATGGAGGTCACGAACGTCAAGCCCAAAGCCATGATCAGGGATGTCTTTAACTGTGTGGTAACGGCCAAGGCCGAACAAATACCGAGGATCTGGAACGTAATGGGATTGGTGTCCCATAGCCCGTCACGGACGATCTTTTTCTCTGTTTTCGATAAAAGTGTGTTTGGCATATCAGCCACCTCTCTTTCTTAAAATCTTATTTCAATCTAAAACTATTATAGCACGATAAAAATGCGATGCGAGTGCCCTTACGCCCCCTGACGGACTTTGCTGAAATAAGTCTCATAGATCTTCAAAGTTCTTTCGATCATCTGTGTCACACCGGCGCCCGTAATCGTGGCGGCGGTGATCCCGTCGACATAATGTTTCAATTTCTCCTCCGAGACCTGGCCTTCGGCCTTTCCCTTAGCCACGACGATGGGAGTCAGCTTATTTTCCTGGAGAGAATAGATGGTCTTTCCTTTGAAATTGCTCTGGAACCAGTCCTTTTCGATCTCCCCGCCCAGGCCCGGTGTTTCCCCATGTTTATAATAGGTGATCCCGCGTACGGTTATCGCATCCTTTTCCAAAGAAAAATATCCATACAGGGTCGACCACAACCCCTGGCCTACCATGGGAAACGCGTAAGCAACGACCTCTTCCCCCTCTTTATAAATATAGAGCGGGTGAAGGTTGTTTTCGCCTTCTTTGATATCGTCAGGCTTACGTCCTTCCACCACATTGCCCTGCTCGTCAATGACCAGACCATGTATTTTTTCTTCGTAGATCTTGAGGACCTCTTGGGGAGCGGCTTCAGCGGGAATAGGTTCTCTTAACCCCACGACCTTGAGGATGTTCTTTTTGATATCCAGTTCGACATTAAGCTCTTGCCTTTCCCGCAGAGCCTCCGAAAAGAAGGAAAGCAGGACACCGCAAACAACGCACACGATCAATGCGAAAATAAAGGGATAGGCGGGATTGTCTTTTTTGATGTTAAAAATCATTTTGTTTTTACGGTTGCTGTTTGGAACCGTTCATTGCGTTTCTTTATATGGACATTAACAACGAAGTGATCAATCAGCGGGGCAAACATGTTCATGAACAGGATGGCCAGCATAACGCCTTCCGGGTAGGCCGGGTTCAGGACCCGGATGACCGCCGTTAAAGCGCCGATCAAAAATCCGTAGATCCAGCGTCCGATATCGGTCGCACAGCAAGAAACAGGATCCGTCGCCATGAATACCGCGCCAAAGGCAAAACCGCCCAGGACCAGATGCCAATGAGGCGGCAGATTGAAAAACCCTAACCGCTCCGGTCCGCGAAGTATATAGAATAAACCGCTTATCGCCAGAAGGCCCAGGACGCATCCGGCCACGGTCCGCCAGCTCGCCACCCGCGTAATTAATAAAAACGCTAAGCCGATCAAGCAAGCCGCGGCCGATGTTTCGCCGATAGAACCGGGCACAAAGCCCCAAAAAAGATTTTCAAAGGTGAACCCCGCGCTGGTCAGGGCCTGGACCGCGGAACCACCGCGCACGGTTTCGGCCGCCACGGCCAACGGTGTGGCTTTTGTGTAACCATCTACCGCTACCCATACCGTCGAGCCCGACATCTGTGCCGGATAGGCAAAGAAAACAAAGGCCCGGGCCACAAGCGCCGGATTAAAGACGTTCATCCCCGTGCCGCCGAAAATTTCTTTTCCGAACACAACCCCGAAGGAAATCCCGACAGCCACCTGCCATAAAGGAATGTCCGGCGGCAGTGTCAATGGAAACAAAAGACCGGTGACCAAAAATCCTTCGTTGATCTCATGTTTACGCGTGACTGCGAAAACGACCTCCCAGACGCCGCCGGCCGCATAAGAAACGAAGATAATAGGCAGGACTTTCTGCGCGCCGAGGAGCATGGCCTGCCAAAAATCCAAAGGCTGGTTCTGGGCCAACAACATTTGATACCCCGCATTGTAAATGCCCATCACTGTCGCGGGGATCAACGCAATGATGACAAAGACCATGACCCGCTTGATATCAACGGCATCGCGCACGAACGGCGCTTTACGGGTGATCTTGCCCGGCGTGAGCAGGAAGGTATCCATGGCCTCGAAAAGCGGATAGAATTTCGCCAAAGGCTTCCCCTTTTCGAAATTCGTCCCTACTTTATGCAGAAGATTTTCCAGCCACTTCATAGGATTATCCTTCCCGGTCGATGACGTCCAGCCCTTGCCGGATGATCGCCCCCACGTCGGTCTTCGACGGGCAGGCAAACGAACACAGCGCAAAATCCTCTTCATCGCATTCCAAAATCCCGAGTCTTTCCGCTTCCTCGATATCGCCGCTGATGACCGCGCGCAATAAAAAAAATGTCATGACATCGATCGTGACATAGGCATCGTAGACATGGTTCATGACGATGGCTCGATGGCTGCCGTGCGTATCGGTATCCAGGGTGACGGGGCGCTCCGGCAGGAACGAAGATGCAAAGGTCTTGGACAAACTGTACACCCCAAAACCGGGCGTGAGCCAGCCCAAGAGCTGCCTCTTTCCACCTTCGGGAATGACCGTTATCTGAGAATCATAGTAGCCCAAAAAACCGTTATGACCGGCATCCATTCCTTTAAATATACTGCCCGATATATACCGCATCTCCGCTTTTAATTTGCCGCCCAGCAGGCTGTGGATGGAAGCGCCGATAATGGTCTTGGCATAAACCCGGTTCTCGGCCCCCTCACCGGTCACGGCCACGATACGCTCACCCGAAGAAACTCCATCGACAAACAGTTTGCCGATGCGCAGGACATCCTGCGCTTCCACAAACCAGACAATATCGCCTTTTTTAACCGGATCGACATAATGGATATGCGTGCTGATATTCCCCGTCGGATGCGGGCCTGAAAATTTATGGATCTGGACGTTCTGGGATTGGGTCAGGGCTTTAGATTTGGCCTTAAGGTCAACGCACAGATGTACCTCTCCCTTGGTCAGCCGGCCCAAGGCGTTCAAGCCGGCCTGAAAATCGTTTTCCCGGCCTTCCAAAACAAAATCGATGTCGGCGGCCAGGGGTTCCGTGTTCATGGCATGGACAAAAATGGATTTGGGGGAATCGTGATGATGGGCTATTTTCGTGAACGGGCGCTGGCGGATGACCGGCCACAGGCCGCCTTCCAATAACTGCTTGACGACTGTTTCGCGGTTTAAGCTGCGGATCTCGCCGGAAGAATATTTGTGGAAAAGGTGGGCTTCTTGACGTCCATCCGCTTCGATGATGACCTGCAGAAGAGCGCGTTTTTCGCCCCGGACGATAGCTATGACCTTGCCGCTGACCGGAGAAGCGACCTTGACTTCGGGAGCCTGTTTATCCTCCAGAAGCGGGCTTCCTACTTTGACCAAATCCCCCTCTTTGGCCAAAACGCGGGCCTTAAAACCGGTAAAATCAGGGGGCTGAATAGCTACTCTCGACGGAACGGAGAAAGGGACGATCCTTTTTTCTGCGGCGCCCTTAAGCTTTATATCCTTGCCTTTGCGGATATAAAAAGTGCCCATACATACCTCTAAAATAAAGAGACTGATCTATCGATCAGTCATTGATTGTCAATTGCTACGAATTTGAGACTGCATCGTAACATATCGCCAAAATCGCGTCAATGAATTTTTCGACAAATTGGAAGGATGTTTACGCTTTGAAAGCCTTAAGCAGACAAACGCATTCCGTCCTGGCGGGCGAACTGACCTGCTCGGCTTCCTGGCGCTCGATCTCTTTCCAAAAATTGGCCTGGTTCCCGTTCTTGACAAAATTACCGAAGAAACGCTCTTCCCAAATTTTGAAATGACGCAACAATTCCCGCAATTTTTCGCGGTCATAGATGCGCTGCTGAGGCGTCTGTTGGGGCTTCCCGAACGGTACGGTCAGCACTAAAAGCCCTTTGGGTTTCAGGATCCGGTAAACTTCCTTAATGGCCTCTTTATCCGCCTGGGCGGCCATGGCGGGATCCGCATAAAAACCGATCCCGACGTGTTCGATCGTGGAAATGCAAAAGACCGCCCCGAACGTTTCATTTTTAAAAGGCAGTTTTAAAATATCGCCCTGGGCGACGGTCAGGTTGGGATGATAATAAGGATAGGGCCTATAATCCAACCCTGTGATCTTATACCCCAGGCAAGCGGTATTAAGCGGCAACACACTTTCCGTGCAGCCTAAATCCAGCACGCGGCTGTCCCTGGGGATTCCCTGCAGACAACTGATGGCGAAGGGGATCTCAATGATCCGCTCATTGATGAAAACGGACTTTAGCGACTTCACGCGCGCAAACTTCGCAAAATCAAAGCCGATCTTATATTTGACGAAGATCGGGTTATTAATGAAATAATTCTTGTCTTCTTCGATCAGCATTGTTTCAGACGTGGTTGAGGATCATATCAATATCGACGTGTTTTTTGACCAGCTCCACGGCCTCTTTGATCTTATCCTTGTCGGTCTTTTGTATCTTGCAGATAAGATGTTCGAGTTTGGCCGCGACCGTATAAGTATCGGCCTGGGCCAGCAGGACGGGCACATGGCTTTTTTTAAGCATTTCCAGGATCTTGGGGTTAGGCAGCAGGTCGCCGGTCAGGATAACACCGGCGATCAAATTGACTTGGCCACGCGTGATAAGATAGGAACTGACCGCTACCATAATGTTATCGACGCGATCGCCGGAGATAAGCACCAGTGTCCCCTCTTTAAGATAATTGATCATGTTATGCGGTTCCATGGCGGCAACGATCGTGCTGTGAAAACGCCGGTGCAGGCTTTCTTCCCCGCACAACAGCTTTAGGTCCAGGGGCGCGATGATCTGGTCGATGGTCGGAGCCTTCAAAAGCGGGTCTTCCGGAAGAACGCCGAGCAGCCGCATGTTCTTGTTCTTTAATCCCTGATCCACGGTCTTTTTGATCTTGTCATATTTTTCCGGGCGGACCTTGTTGACGATGACCCCGAGGACTTCCACGCCTTTGAGGTCAAAGAGGGCTTTGTTCAGCATGATCTCGTCGATACTTTTTCCGATACCGCCTTCACTGACGATGATGACCTTGGCCCCCAGGAGGCTCGCCACATCGGCATTGGAAAAGTCGATGATCGACCCCACTCCCGCATGCCCGGTCCCCTCGATGATAATGGCGTCTTTGCCGCGCACCAGACTGTTGAACGACTGCAGGATCTTGCTGCGCAGGTCCTCGCTATGCGGATTAAAGACATATTTTTCGGTAAAGCCTTTGCCGATGGTGACCGGGCTCATGGCCTTGATATTTTTGCGGTAATGGTAAATGGAGCTGATGAGGTAAGAGTCCTTATCGATGTCGTATTCCCCGACGTGGACATATTGCTGGCCGACCGGCTTCATGAACGCTGTTTTGACCTTCCGGCCCTTTAACATGTTGTAAAGGCCCAGGGCGATAGTGGTCTTGCCGGCATTCTGGTGTATGGAGGAAAGGAATATCTTTTTGACGGATTTTCTTTTGACCACGGAAACCTCGGAGATTAAAAAATAATGCTCTTATTATAGTACGGGGAAAAGGAGTTTACTTTAACTTTTTTGCAAGAATGGCGGGGATCTCATCAGGGGCGTTGACAACGGTGACGCCGGCTTCCTGAAGGACCTTGATCTTGGCCTCGGCGGTGCTGACCCCCGAGGAAATGATCGCTCCGGCATGGCCCATGCGTTTGCCCTTGGGGGCCATCTTGCCGGCGATAAAACCGACTACGGGTTTGGCCGGGTTCTTTTTGATGTATTCGGCCGCGGCCTGTTCATCCTCTCCGCCGATCTCGCCGACAAGGACGATCGCTTTGGTCTCATTGTCCCGCATAAACAGGGCCAGGGCATCCACAAAACGCAGGCCCACGATCGGGTCGCCGCCTAACCCAACACAGGTCGATTGTCCTAATTTATTCAGCGTGAGATTATAGACCACTTCATAGGTCAGGGTACCGCTTCGCGAAATAACGCCGACAGGGCCGGGCTGATGGATGTGGCCGGGCATGATACCCACCTTGCTTTTCCCTGGAGAGATAAGCCCTGGACAGTTCGGGCCGATCAGCCGCGACTTTGTCCCCCTTAAAGCATGCATGACATCGACCATATCGATAACAGGGATCCCTTCGGTGATGCAGACGATCAATTCAATCCCAGCCTTGATGTCTTCGAGCATGGCGCCTTTTGCGAATTTGGCCGGTACATAGATGACCGCCGCATTGGCGCCGGTCTTCTCTTTGGCTTCCGCCACGGTGTTAAAGACCGGAATGCCGGAAACTTCCTGGCCGCCTTTCCCGGGTGTCACGCCGGCGACGACCTTGGTCCCGTATTCCTTCATTTTCTGGGCATGAAACGACCCGTCGCGGCCGGTGATGCCCTGCACAAGCAAACGCGTATTTTGGTCGATCAGGACGCTCATTGGACCAGCTCCACGACTTTTTTGATGGCCTCGCGCATGGAAGAATAGGTATTGATATTTTCCTTGGCCAGGATGGCCTTGGCCTGCTCTTCATTGGTTCCGGTCAGGCGTACGACCATCGGGACGTTCATCTTCAATTCTCGCCGCGCGGCGATAATTCCATTGGCAATGTCATCACAGCGGGTGATACCGCCGAAAATATTGACCAGGATGGCCTTTACTTTGGGATTGCGCAGAATGATCTTCATCGCGTTAAGGACCTTCTCCGGGCTGGAACTCCCGCCTACATCCAAAAAATTGGCCGGGTCCCCGCCGAAGAGTTTGACGATGTCCACGGTCGCCATGGCCAGCCCCGCGCCGTTGACAATGCAGCCGACATTTCCATCGAGTTTGACGAAACTCAGGCCGTATTGCTTGGCCTCCAGCTCGTCAGCCTCTTCGTACTTCATATCGCGCATGGCCTGGACATCTTCATGGCGGAACAAGGCATTGTCATCAAAATTGACTTTGGCATCGGCCGCGTACCAATGGCCTTTGGCATCAATGACCAGCGGATTGATCTCGGCCAGAGAACAGTCGTAGGCAAAGAATAGATTCACCAAATTCTGGAAGATCTGCGTGATGGTCTCCTGCGAAGACTTGTCGGGAAAGACGCCGGCGATAAAAGCCGGCCATCTTTTTTTATCCAGCGTCCGTTCTTGCTGAAGATAAAACTTATGGATGGCCTGGGGTTTCTTTTTGGCGGTCTCTTCAATGTCCACGCCGCCTTCGGGGCTGACGATCAAGACGACATCATTGTGCAGCGGGTCCATGGTGACCGCCGCGTAATATTCTTTTTTGATATCAATGGCACGGACGATCAGGATACGCTCTACCGGATAATCCTTAATGACCAGCTTTTTGAGCTGGATGAAAGTGGGCTCAAGATCTTCGGACTTTTTGACGATTTTGATGCCGCCGGCCTTGCCGCGGCCGCCGACCAGGACTTGTGATTTTAAAACAACGGGATAACCAATTTTGTCGGCAATAGTCTTGGCTTCCGCGGCCTCGGCGGCCACCTGGCCCGGCAAGACAGGGATATTGAATTTCTTAAATAATTCCGCGGCTTGATATTCGTGGATCTTCATAACGGCATGTAAACCTGTTCAAAATATAAGATATTACTATACTCCCGACGAAGCTTAAATCAAGATTTTTTAACGGAAGATTACCTCGGCCGCCTACTCGGCAGGAAGGAAATCATACAGCTCCCTTAAGGTCTTGAATCCTATGACCCCGTCGGGCTTTAATCCCATGGCCTTTTGAAATTTCTTCAGGGCCTCATTCGTCTGTGGCCCGGGCTTACCGTCTATCTTCCCGGGACTGAAACCGGCGTTCTTCAAGGCCTGCTGCACGGCCTTTATATTGACCTCGCCGTTTACCACCAGGCCGCTTTTATCGAACATATGCAGCCTGTCCCATGTGGCATAGTCCACAAAACGGCTGGGCTTGATGTTATTGGCTTTTTGAAAATCCTCAATGGCCTTGCGCGTATAGGGTCCGAGCCCGCCGTCGATCGTGCCCGGCTTGTAGCCAAAAAGGGACAAAAGCTTTTGGACCTCGATGACCCTTGGGTTGGGTTCATTCGGAATAGTCTCGCCGATCAGTTTTTTTTCTTCCGCACCTTCCCGTTGCAGGAGACTGTAAATAAAGTCGCAGCCTGCCAGCGACAAAACGAAAATCATTAATACGGCGGAAATGAATCGGTAAGGATACGTCATAAAATTCCTTTAATATTTGCTCCGGGATATCGCCGGTGTTATAATCGCCTTGTTCCTTCGGACAACCCTATGGACCCTAAATATATCAGATATATTGCGGGTGGTATAGCGGCATTCTTGCTCCTGCAGTTTGTCCTGATCCCGTTTATCAGCCGGCAGAAGGCCTCCGCGACCGTCAAGGCCATTCTTGAAAACTGGGCCAAAGACGACGCGGTTGCCGCAGCCAAGTATTTCATGGAACCCGAACAGTCTCCCCCCATCTACGACCTGAAATCCTACACGATTAAATCGCAACGTTTTGGTTCCGTCAACGGGAAAAAGACAGCCCAGTTTTGGGTCGAGCTTGAATTTCCTCCGGGCAACGTTCTCCCGTCAGAGAGGACCTGGGTCGGGGAAATGGTGCTCGATAAAGGCAACTGGCGGGCCATAAGTTTCAAACTCTCCCAATGAACCTGATTGTCCGGGATTCCTCTCTAAAAATCCTGTTTGTCCTGGCCTACATATATATTTTTGGCGTCCTGCTCAATTATGAAAACGCATGGATGCACAAAGAAGTCGCCGTGATGACACAAACAATCTTGGCGGGGTATGACTCCTGGAGCGGCCGGTTTATCCAACTTTTCGACTGGCAGCTTTTTGAAGGGGAATACAATGGGGTCCCCAACAGCCGCGGCCGGATATTTTCCAATCTCTTCCAGACTATCAATATCCTGCTCCGGAACTGGTTATTCCAATTTGTTCCGCCCCATCCCAGCCTCTCCCTTACCTGGTTGGTGGCCTTAGGCCTGTGCCCGCATTTTCTGTATAAACTTGTACGGAACCTGACCGGCGACCGGAATGCCGGGATTATCAGCGCCTTTATTTATATCATCACGCCGGGCGCGCTCATCCCCATTATAATGCTCTTCCATCCAGGGAAGGTATTTTCTAATTTCTTTTACATCTATTGTTTATATCTGGGCTCTTGTCTTGTCAAAAATCGCTCCGGAAATTTCCGCCTTCGCTTCAGTCTCCTTGTATTGACCGTGACCGCCGCCTTATTTTTCGACGAATATTCCCTTTTTCTTTTTGTCCTTATTCCCCTTTTTTACCCCGGCTTATTTTGGCAGCGGTCGCACCGGGCCTTTGCAATCATTTCCTATTTGCTTATTCCGGTCCTCTACTATGCGGCCCTCATGTTTTTTCTCCCCAAAATCTACACACTGACCGGCCATCCTGGATTTGATTTCTTCAGGCGCATTACAGTCGACCGGAACTTCCCAGCGGTTGATCTTTGGGCCATAACAGTTAACTTCTTCCTTCTTCTGCACGACAATCTCCTGGCCGGATTCACGGCCTACTTAAAAGATCCGTCCCTCAGTGTACGGGTAACGGAATTTTTCTCGGTCACTAACCGCCTTCTCAATGGTGATAATATACGGCTGGGATTAAGCGTGCTGAACGACAAATACACCGCGCCCTTCCAGGTGTTTCACAACGGCGTGGCCGCCGCGTTGACCGCTGTCTTCCTGTGGTCGCTGTATAAACGATCGCCATCGGAGCACGAAGTGCGGGGATACTTCCTCAAATCCGGAGCAGCACTGATCATCTTCAGCATCTTTTTCAGCGTTTTGCATATCACAAATAATATTTTATCGGGGTGCGGATACTACGGTGCCGGTTTCAGCGCGCTTTTTGCCGTCACGGCGGGAACGGGGCTAAAACTTATTATCGCCAAGATAAAATGGAAAGATCTTCTGGTTTACGTCTTTCTGGTCAGCCTTATGATCAATTCGTTTCACAATGTCCGGATGCTCAATTATGCCTGGCTGGCACTACACTTCCGCGAGCCTTATTGGGAACTCGACATGTGGACGAACCAATATCACCGATGGGAAGTATATGAAAAGCATTTCCTAGAAGGCAGGCGCGGGCTTTGGAACAAGCTGAATGTCCCTGAAAGCAATTTCAAGATAACATGGGAAGCATGGAAAAACCGGAAAAATCCCGCCTTTTTTGATTCTACCGTATCTCCGGCACCGCCTGAGCTGCGCGCCTTTTTGCTGGCCGAGGTGCCGTACATCCCATGACCGAAGTCGAGGCGCTTCCCTGAGGCCCGGGATGGGCTCAGTGGTGACTTTCGTGGTCTTCGGCGCCTTGTGTCCCCTCGTCGCCCACATCCGCGGCATCATCAGAATTCGGCATGCCCTTTTTCATCATGGGGCACATCCGGCATTGCTCTTTCATCTTCATCATCATTTTGTGCATGGCGTCTTCGCCGGACTGGATCTCGGTTTCCTTGACCACGTTCAAGTTTTTATCATATTTGGTCAATTTATTGCCGGTCAGAACAACAATGCCCCCGTCGGAGGTTGCAACCAGTTCGATTTTCATCATGGATTTCATCATCATGCCGTGCATAGGGCACATCTTCTTTCGCTGACCATCCATCATTCCATAGCCCATTTTCGCTTTTTCCATCATGGGGCCGGAAGATGAATCTTGGGCCAAGACCAAATGACTGCTTAAGAACAGCATGGCGAACATAATAAATACTTTTTTCATGATCCCCTCCTGGTTGGACTTTTCTTGTACCTAAACATATCTTAAAACAAATTATAAATTTTTCAATATACCGTTTACTTGCCGGAAAGGGCTTCCAGGTCCAGCTCTTTCGGGGAAATAAGGCCCATGGAAAGGATTATTTTGAGGCCTTCTTCCACGCTCCAGCCCGGATCGATCGTCTGAGAGGCCTTGGTGACAAAGACCAATCCTCCCGCCGGCGTAGGCGCGGTGGGAACAAAGACAAAGAACAATTCCTCTCCGGTCTGGGAGTCCGTCGAGGAGCTCATAACAAAGACCGGACACCACACTTCATGGTGCGTATCAAGCCGCATAAGAACGACTTTCTTGAAGGACTGCTTTTGTGAACCGTTGGCGATGATACTCTGAGAAAGCTGTTTGCCGACATTATAGATAGACCCGATCAACGGTATACGGCGCGTGATATTTTCGAGGAACCTAAGAAAACCGTGTCCGAGAACATTGCTGACGACCAGGCCGATAATATATAACGAGATCAGGAGTAAGAGGATCCCCAGCCCGGGAATTTGACGCACATTCAAGAATTCAAGGACGCGCCTGTCGATCAAGCTGTACAGCAACTGAACGGCCAAAACGCACAAGAGAAGCGGAATGATGGCCAAAAGACCGTTAAAAATATATTTGCGAAGGTGCTGGAGAACGCCTCTGGGAGAAACGGAACCCGCGGGCCACTCGCGGTTCTCCCCGCTTGAGCGTCGGGGCCTGTCCGGTTTTTCCCCGTTGGAATTAGGATGGCTGTGGTTATTGTGTTTCCGCATATTTCTTGAATTCGCGCAGGTCTTCTTCCAATTTTTTTCCCGGATTATCAAATACATGCGCCGCGGCCTTCCCTACGGCACCCGCCGGCGGGATATATTTTAACTGGACCGTGACCTGTGTTTCCCCGTGATCCAGTTCATTGAAGGTCACTTGACCGCTGGTCTTGATGTCGCCTTGTGTGCTGTGCCAACCCAAGCGCTTGTTCTCCATGGCATCGGTAATTTCAGCATCCCACTCCAGGTCTTTGCCCAGGGGGCCCTCCATCACCCAGTGACTGGTCTTGTCGCTGGTCTTGCGGACGGATTTGATATATTTCATAAAGTGGGGGAATTTTTCAAAATCCGTCCATAAATTATAAAGTCGTGGGGCATGGCCCTTGATAATGATCGATTTTGTATCCCTATCCATATTGTCCTCCTCTCATAAACTGTACTTATACACAGACCCCGCATAACGGGTGATATACAAAAAACGTCCGTCGCGGTCAAAGGTCATGGCCGCAGCGCCGGCTCCCGCCGGAAGATCCGTCGAGATATCCGTCCAGGTTTTACCAGCATCACGGCTTAAGAATATTTTCTGGGAGCCCACCTGGCTCCAGCTGACCGTGCTGACCGCGATCAGCTGCGGATTATTGAAGGCGGTCGCGATCGCCTCCGCCGCCGAGGCCCCCGGCGCGGTGAACTGACCGAGCTCCGTCCAATTCAACCCTTTATTCCTGGAAACATAAAGCACCGGCCGCGGAGCAGACCCCGCCGCATACAAGGCCCCATCGGACCCCATCTCAAGGTCCAAAATACAAAAGGTCCTTGAAAAAATTCTTTTCCAAGTCTGTCCGCGGTCTACGGATTTGTAGATTCCTCCGCCGGGTCCGCAAGCTGCCCAGAATAAAGTGTCAGAAGAATCTTTATCGACAAGCAGACCGTTATATATCTTTTTGGAACTGGGCTGTCCGGGCAGACGGGCCCAAGAAGAACCGGCGTCCTGTGACCGGAAAATACCGCCCAGATCATCGCCATCCATTCCCAAGTAGAGGACATTGGCATTGGCCGGATCGACCGCCAGTCCGCGTGGATATCCTTGTCCCCACATGGTATTGCCTTTGGGCCTCTGTGCCGGCAAACCGGCCCGGGCTATGCGAAAATTCTGGCCGCCGTCATCGCTGATAATGACTTGATTGATATTCGCTCCCCATGGAGAAGAAGTCGCGACGATGCGATTATTCCCCACGACCAAGACCTGCCACAAATGACCGTTGATCTCGGTGCTGTATCCCTTCTTCGGGAAAAGCATCTGATAGGTCTTGCCTCCGTCGCTGCTTCTTAAAAGCCCGTTATCCATGGTGGCCACATAAAGATCCCCTTGCGCCGACATAAAAATATCCGAACCCACGCTGTTGGGCGCACCCTTGATCTTTTCGACCCAGAAATAACCCCGGTTGTCCGTGCGCCACACGCCCCACCAGTCGGTAAGGAAAAAACGCTCGGGATCGAAAGGGTCTATCCGGACCGCTGTCGGACGGGTCTTTAAAGCCGCCCAACTTCGCGTCGGGTTTCCGACGGTATCGGGGAAAAATTTTCCGTCAAACTTCTTCCAGGAAACCCCTCCGTCGCTGGAAATGACAAGGCCGCCGTTCCAATCCTGCAGCCAAGCCACAATAATAACGGGACTTGTTTTAGAATCGTCCAGGATGACGCGGTAGCTCTTCCCCTCGGGGATATCCGCCGATCTCTGCCAAGTCTTTCCGTTATCTAAAGTGATCAAAAGGTATTTTTCACCGGCCACGACCAGCATCCCAGGCTTTTTTTGGGAGATGGTAAAATCCGTGACAGGATGATTGAATGAAAAATACGGATACCAGGTTTTGGTATTAAAACTGTATTTAAGCAGACCTGTGGTATTGCCGACGAGCAAACCGTTATCCCCGGAAACAAAGGACAGGGATGTTATCGGGGTCGGTTTGCCGAGATAGGCGGGGATCGGCACCCAACTTTTTCCGTAATTTTGCGAGCAGAAAACCTCGCCTTTGGAAGTGCCCGCGCACACCTTACCGGCATTCCGCGCCGAAATGGTTATGGGCCGGTGGCTTTGCGGCCGCTGAAACACCAGGGCCCCTCCGGCGTCATCCGCCTTCTGCCAGGACGAGCCGGCATTGAGAGAATAATAAATCCCCCGTACCGTCGCGGCATACAGCACATTGGAATTGGCCTTGGCGACCGCCAATTGGGCCACATTCAAACTATTAAGACCTTGATTGATAAAATGCCATTGTTCACCGCCGTTATCACTCCGCCAGGCACCGGCCACATCTGACGTGAGATACACCCTATTCCTGACATTCGGGTCGAACACGATGTTGGGGTAACAGCCTCCGCCGTACCAGCCGGCAAAACTCCAATTACCCTGCTGCGCGAAAGCTATCCGCGTGAAAATAAGTGTCAAAAAGAAAAAAATAAAAATGGCGGGGTTGCGCATTTTCTTTCCCCATAGAACACCGAATTTCCTTTTTATAATGATATAAAGTAAATAGATCATAAAGCCCATATCCTCCATAAAATAGCGTTTAAACAGACGCTGCGGCTCCCGGAAAACCCGCCACAGCCATTCCAAATGCAGACTCCGCCAAAGATGAGGCGCGCGTATTTTATATCCCGATAAATAATCCAATAAACCTCCCACGCCCAGGCAAATGCGGGGATTAAGCCGATGACGGTTGCGCGCGATCCATTTTTCCTGCAACGGCGCCCCCATGGCGACAAAAAGGACTTCCGCGCCGGATCTATTGATATCGTCGATGATCTCATCGTCGTTGTCAAAAAAACCGTCGTGTGTTCCCTTGATGAGAAGACGCGGGAACATTTGACGGAGGTTTTCCGCCGCCGCGGAGGCAACATTGTCTTTTCCGCCGAGCAGATAGACCCCATAACCGTTACGAGCGATCTCTTCCATGAAAAACGGCGAAAAATCGGTGCCGTTGCAGTTTTCCCTCATCTTCCCGCCGAAGAGCCATGTGGCGACCTTAAGACCTACCCCGTCGGAGAGGACAAGGCTGGCCCTGTTCAGCGCCCTTCGGTATTCCCGGTCGCGCACCGATCTGTACAGACAGTCCAAGTTCAGAAAATATATCTCTCCCTTGGATGTCGTCTCGAACATCTTAAAAGCAATGTCCAAGGCCTCCCGAAAAGTGACATTATGATAATTGATTCCCAAGATCCGCATTTTTTCGCTCCAAAAAACCGGCGATAAACCCATAAGACCATATAAGAAAACCTAAACAGAAAAAGGGGAAAGCCCTCAAGAAATCCCTCACATGTCCTGATCCCGCTTTCGCGACCCGCCGGCACATGCGGAAAAATTTGATCGCGAGGAAGACAGGCGATAAAAGGACCGGCACGATCCCTTTATACAAGAGACTGGAATAATGTCGGCGACGATAAATGCTCACATATTTCCCAAGAAGACATTGGTTCTCAACAAAGGACTTCCAGTCCTGACGGAAAATATGGTAACTCTGCGCCGAAGGAATAAAATGGACCTTAGCATCCTTTATCTGCAGGAAGAATAAAGTGTCCTCGGAGGCCCGAATGTTGGGGAAGCCTCCCGCTTTTTCAAATACAGTCCGGTGGCAAAACATATTGCAGGAAGGCACGAAGAGTTTTTGACGCTGGGAACCGACGTTGAGGAATTCATTGCATTGCAGATATAATTGAGCCAGCGCGAGGACGTTTTTCCGCTGGAATTTAAACAGCGAAATGGACCCTCCTCCGGCCCGGCAATTACGCTTACAAGCCTCCAGGATCTCCTTCAGCCAATCCTCGGCTAAACAGGTATCGCTGTCAATAAAGCACAAAAGATCACCGGACGACTGCTGAAAACCGAAATTCCGTGCATTGGCCGGAGACAATTTCTTGTCCAAAAAGTTGATCCGGAACTTGGGATCCTGGGCATACGCGTTAAGAAGCGGCCGGGTCTCCCCGTCTTCAGACGAGTCGACCACAATGACCTCTTTAACCCGATCCCACACGGACTGCTGGCGGATGCTTTCCAAAGTCGCGCCGATCGTGGAACAGGAATTATACGATGGGACTATAAAGGAGACGGTTGTTCCGTATGCCATAGCTTTTCCTCCACAAGAGCCAGGCCGACGAAAAACCAGAAGTACCAGTTAAAAACCAGGTAATGCAAAAGATTATCCGCCATATTGATCACTAAGTAGCCGATGACAAAGACTGCCGCGAGGGCGGTGGCCCTATCGTTTGCCACCCCTGCTGTGTTTCTTTGAAAAAAACCTTTCTTAAGAAGCACAGTGAAAATACCCAAATAGCTGATCAGGCCGATCAGACCGGTTTCGAATAAAAGTTCGATAAAAACGCTGTGAGCTCCCACCCCGGAAACGGATTCAAAAAAATTCACCGATAAAGGGATAAAGGATGAAAGCCCATGGCCAATGAGCGGACTTTTCCAAATCCAGGGAATACTGCTTTCCCATAAATGAATGCGCCATGACAATGAATCGTCGCCATGGTAAGCCCGCAGATATTCCGGCTGAAAAAGATCGAACACTCTCTCAGCCACCGGTGGGATGAGCAGCGCCAAAGGCGGCAAAAAAATCAGGAACAACGCCAGCCGCCTGTCTTTCCAAAGGCCGTATATAAAAAATGTTGTCCAAAAGGCCAGCCATGCATTACGGGTCTTGGTCATCAACAAAAGCACGGCCAGGTTTACCGCCAACAATTTCAGGAAATTCCTTTGGATACGGCTGAGCCCCCAACTCTTTTGCTGCAAGGAATAGGCGACCAAAACTAGCCCCAGACCGACATAAAAGGCCAAGATATTCGGATGCATAAAGGTGCCTGCGATGCGCATGCCCGCGGCCGCCCCGGCATCGTAGCCGCCCCCCAAGAGCTCTATATCAGCGACAGCAACGGGCGCAATAAAGGAAACCAGCAGGATAATCCACCAAAAGCGCCGTTTCTCCGGCGTCAGAGCCACTAAAAAAGGGAGGCTGAACATACAAAAGTAAGTGACAAAGTTAAGCCAAAGACGCAAGGCCCGTCCTGTTTCAGGGCTGTAAAAGGCGGATAGGAACGTAACCGCCAAGAACAGGGACCACATGACCGTGAAACTCTTCTTTATGACACCCGAGCGGTTCCTGATCCACAAAAAAAATGTCAAGACAATGATCGCGAGATTGATCAGCGCCCCCAAGCCCATACCCTGCGCGGCAGCGTCGACGCGGGTGGATTCCAGGACCGGGTCCAAAAACGCCCGGCATAAGAGCAAAATCGCCAGCGCCGTTTCAGGCGCCATGACCATCACTAAAAAATAAACAGCGACCGCCGTTAAACCGGCAATCAAGGCCGGTTTTTCGGTCAAGATAGGAACGGCATAAAGAACGGCGTATCCCGTCAAAACACCCATTAAGGCAACAAAACCGAAAGATAAATTATATCGCCATAAGTTCAGCATACATTTCCTCGAACCTTTTCGCGGTATCGCGAATATCGAACTTTTGCTGACAGGTCCGGTAACCGTTATCGCCTACGGTACGGCGTAAGTGCGGATTCTCCAATAACTCAACCAGGGCCTCGGCCCACCCCTCATCCTGAAAGGGGTCCAGGAGGACGCCGTTTTCCCAACTATCGATAAATTCGTTATGACATCCGACATTGCGCGAAATAACGACCGGCACCCTCATGCTCATGGCCTCCAAAAGCGCGATCGAATGCAGTTCCAAAAACGAGGGAAGCAGAAAAATGTCCGCAGCTTCCAACAGGGAACGGATATTGGCGGCATAACCGATTAGACGGATGTTGTCCTTAAAGCCGCTGTTTTTGATCTCATTAAAGGTCTTACAATAAAGCGGACCGTCTCCGGCGATCAAAAATACGGCATTGGGGACCTGCGCGATGACTTTCGGGGCAATGCGCAGGATAAGGTCAATATTTTTTTCAGGGGCGATGCGTATCGATGTAAAGATCAAGACCGGATCTGCGGGTAGACTGAACTTTCTCACGAGCTTGGCCTTGGCCCCTGCCTTTTTCTCTGACTCGTCGGGCAAAGGTATGCCGTTTTGATACTGATAAATGCGCTCCGGAGGATACATGTCCTCTCGAAGCAGAAAATCACGGTTCTGCTTGGTCAATACGACCACGCGGTCGGAAAGGTTCCTGAAATTCCTGATAAAACGGTACTGTTTGTTAAAACCCCGTCGGCGGGCAAATTCTTCCCTATCCAGATAACGGAAGTCATGCACATGTTCGACGATCTTGCAGCGCGTCAATTTCGCGGCCATGCTCCCCCAAATGTGCGCACTGAACGTATGCGTGTGGATGATATCGATCCTGTTTTGCCAAATATACCGCATCAAACGGCCGATGATCCCGAATGTGGCTAAACTGCCGACCTTGTGATCTTCATCGGCATATTTAAACAGATGGAAGCCCGCCGCTCGGAATCTTGGCTCCAACTCGCCGCCGTAAGCATAAGCGACATGGAACTCAAAATTATCGTGCCGCAACGTGTTCAAGAGATTAAATAGGTTGATCTCAGCACCGCCTAACCGGAGATTTTTAATGATGTGAAGGACTTTAATGTTTTTCATGGTTTTAGCACCGGGAATAACCTTTCCTGCTGCCTTTTCCAACGATAGGACGATATCAAAGAAGCCAAGAAATCAGAGCGAAAGCGGGCAGCAATGATCGCGATCATTTTAAAAAGTGATTTCTCGGCATATCGGCACCGCTGCAAACACCGGTCCGCGTCCGCAAAATGACGCAGCATGAGGTGTTCCAGTCCCAGATAATACAGGCTTTTTTGCCATTTGCGCTGGATCAGCGCCGCATGCTTTGGCTCATAAAACCTCCCTCGGGAAAAACGGGGCACGCAATGACTGAAAATATAGAGCAAAGCCCTGTAAGTATTGATCTTGTTCTTGCTGATATTGGCGGAATGCTCCAGGCGAACCGTGAGCCTTTCGCTGAGATAACAGGCCTTATAATGAAAGGCCATCCGCAGACAAAATTCATAATCCATCGCGTTTTGAAAGCGCGTGTCGAAATCCCCAAGCCGTTCGACGCATTCACGTCGGACCATGATGGTCGATGTCAGGATAAAATTATTCTCCAAGGCCCTCTCGATAAAACCGCTTTCCGTATTAAAGTCACTGGAAAAAGAAAAGGAGGTATCCACGAAGGACCGGTCCTCCTGGTCGGCGAACTGGACATAGAAACTCGTGCAGCATAACCCCAGTTCCGGGTCCTGCAAGAATTTCTCCAGTTGTACGGCAAATTTATTGGGCAAAATAATATCATCCGCGTCCAAAAAGACGACATACTCTCCCCTTGCTTCGGCAAGGCCGCGGTTACGGGCAAAATAATTCCCCTCCTGTGCCTTTTTGATATAACGTAGGCGCGGATCGGCGATCGATCGGACAACCTCTTCTGTATTATCCGTCGAGCCATCATCAATGACGATAATCTCAAAATGGGTATAGGTCTGCGCGCAGACACTTTTGATCGCATTGGCCACGTATTTGCCGCAATTATAGGTGGGGATGATGACAGAGATCATCGCATCTCCTTTAGCCGGTCAGTTTGACCTGATTTTTTCTGAGGTTGTTCGTGTATCCTTGTGTTATGGCCGTCACGATGCGGAACCGTATATATTCAGCCATGCCGCCTTGGAAGGAGAATTTCTTCCATAAATATCTTCCGAAAGCGACAACGGCATGCACATACAATCCTACCGGCCGGTTGAACCAAACCCACTGTTTCAAACGGAAATAGTAACGGTCATATCCATCCAAAGCTCCCGCTTCACAGCGTTTTAAAATATGCTCGGCGGTGCATTTTTCCAGCGGGACATAATGCTTGACCATGGCATCCGGAAGATATATTCCCATCAATCCGCGGGACCGCAGTTTGTCCATAAGACCGGTTTCCTCGCCCGTACTTAGGGCCTTCGATGCGCCGAGGCCTTTATGGATGTCAAAACCGCCGGCCTTCCTGATAATATCCAAAGAAGTCCCCCAGTTGATGGAAACAAAGTATTCATTCTTCGACAAAAGGCGTTTTTGAGTGCCGAACGTCAGGCCCCTGACGGAAGAAGGAGAAACAGCCAAAAGATCCTGATCAGGCTCATTGCTTTCAAATTCGCTTTCAATGGGCCCGCCCCAAAAATATTTTGCCGGATCGCCTTTACGGAAAGCCTGCCAGTAAATTTTTATCCATTCCGGACAAGGCTTGACGTCATCGTCCGTAAATATAATGAAGTCACCGCTGGCAACAGCCACTCCGGTGTTTCTGGCACGGCTCAGTCCTTGGACAGGCTCGCGCACATAATAAATAGGCAGGGCGTCCGCATACTTTGCGATGACTTGATCGGTGTCATCCGTGCAATTGTTGTTCACGATAATGAGCTCCCACCTGAGACCATCCGGTATGAGGCATTCCCTGAACGCCTCTAAGGTCATCTCAAGACAGCGGGAATTATTCCAGGTGGAGATCAATACCGTTAAATCCATTTTTTCTCCGTACTGTTTAAAAGCGTTTAAAAACCCAAGAGCTTTAATCTGTAGATAACGGCTTTTTTGAACCCGCGGGAGGTGCAAACGGCCTTCAGCCATTTGTTTTTCCCGATAAAATTGTTCCAGGGGGAACGCGAGATTTTCTCCTGCCATTCCACCCCCCGCTCGGCCAGGGAGAATTCCCAGACGGACCGGTTCTTGTGGTAACTGTTGGGCAGCATGACCGTTGGTATACCCAATATGCTCCCCAAAATGGCGGAATGGGTGCGGTTGGTTATCAATTTCTTGGCGCGGGCGTGAAGATACAGCCATTTTTCGAACGTTGAAGAAACTTTGACCGGGTCCACCCATCTTAAATAATCGTAATCCTGTTCAAAGGAACGCTCCTTGTCGTCGCGTAGGGCATAAAAGACATATTTCCCGGCAGGCGGTTCCGGCAAAAGATCGGAACGCACAAGATTTAAGGCCGTATCGTGATCGCAGATGATCTCTCCGGCGCAGGGCATATAAGCTTTAAGAATTTCGTAAGAGGACCTATCGCGGGTGAAAACATAAAGCCCCCTAAAATCGTTCCCTCCCAGACAATCGTCGAGAATCTTGCGCAAATATTCTCTGTTGTCCGAGAAGGTCGTCGGCCCCAGTATAAAACTGCCCCGGAATTCAGAAGTCAGTTTCTTTAAGATCTGCATGGTCTTTCCCGACCACCACGGAACAAAGCCGCCGCCCCCATGCACATAGACGACTTGTTCGGGAAGGAATTTTTCGGCCTGAAAGGCATCAAAATCGTAGATCGTATACTTGATATTGGCCAGACGGGCGAGCTTATACGCCCCTTTATAAATAAGATGGTCGCCATGATTCCCGCCCGGTTCGACAAAAACAATATGCCTGTCCACAAATCGGCGGAATACATCGAAGACTTGTCGTGAGATAATGTTTTCCTGGGCTTTCTCTGTCACTACGGCGTTATGCATGCCTTATACCTCTTTTAAGGTAAGTTGCCGGTTATCCAAAATAATGATCTGTTTGGCCAGAAAAACAAACGCAAGGTAGGCCACTATACCCAATGTTCCTATAATAACCATCTTCCATGCCGGCTCCAGACTGATCAATTCGCCAAAGCCCGCCGCTGCCAGCAATAACGCCATACTCATGGCAAAAGGAGCCATGGCCGTCTTGTAAACTCTTGACACATTCAAGGAAATCAAGCGGGAAACGACCCACAGGGACACTTGCGTCCAAAGCAGATAATAAACCGTGTAAGCCAAGGCCACTGCTTCCACACCGTGACGGACGGCGAACAGCAGCGTGCCGGAAAGAAGAAAAATGCTCACGACGCTCATTTTGAACTGGACATCCGCCCGGCCCTGGGAAAGATAAACGACCCCTCCCGACGAACCGATCGCCTGGATCATTCCGCAAAAACAGAATATCTGGACCAAAGGCACAGCCTCCTTCCAGCGCTCACCATAAAGTAGGACGATCAGATCGGGCGCCGCTATGAACAAAAATGCCATGACCGGGAAAGCGATCAAGGTCACGGTCTTGATCATTTTCAGGTAATTAATCCGCACCTTTTCCAGTTCCCGCTGGATCATCGAAAAAGCCGGGAACATGACCTTGTTCAAGACCCAGGTAAAGTTCTGAATGGGAAACATCATGAGCTTGTAGGCCAGCGTATAATAACCCAGGGCCTGTGACCCTAAGAATCTGCCGATCAGCAAACTGTCCACATTGCGCGCAAAATAATTTACGATCTGAAACCCGGTCATGTGTGAACTGAAGTGAAAAATATCTTTCAGGGATTCCAGACGAAATACCCATTTGGGCCGCCAGGACGAACAAGACCACAATAAAATATTATTTACGCAGGTAAATACGAATAATTGTATGACCAGGCTCCAGACGCCGAATCCACGATAAGCAAAAAAAATGCCGGCGATACCGGCGGCAATGACCGCCGCCAAGTCTCTGACCATCAGCGCTTTAAAATCCATGTTCTTGGTCAGGATCGCCTGCTGAACAATGGTAAAAGAAGACAGGAGGAAATTAAAAGCCAGGACGACCAGAATGCTCTCCAGTTCCGGCCGGCGATAGAAGGCCGCAATAACGGGTGCGGCGAAAATAAATCCGATGGTCAAAACCACGCCGACCAAGACGTTCAGCCAAAAAGCCGAAGAATAGTGTCCCTCATCGGCATTCTGTTTTTGGATCAGCGCCCCACTTAACCCCAGTTCGCTGAAAATGGCAATGAACCCGGTAAAGACCATCGCCATGCCCAAAAGCCCGAAATCCGTGGGCGCCAGAAGCCTGGCCAGGATCACCGTGATGATAAATTGACTCAACTGCTTGCCTCCTTGGGCAACGGCTGACCAGGATAGGCCTGCGATGGTTTTCTGTCTTAAGCTCATACCTTGATCGTCTCTCTTCTGTCTTTGATCACTTTGGCCGGATTCCCCACGGCCACGGTCCAGGCCGGGATATCCTTTGTAACGACCGCACCGGCGCCGATGATAGCGCCGTCGCCTATGGTCACGCCCGGCAATACGATCACCCGCGCGCCGATCCAAACATTACTCCCGACGAAAATAGGCTTCTCCCCTTGGAAACCCTGCTGGTTCATGGGAACATCCATCCGGGAAAATTCGTGGTTACGCGTCATCATCAGGACATCTTCTCCCATCATGACGTCATCGCCCAGGGTGATGCTGCCCGACAAGCTGGCCCTTTCTCCGATCGAAGAACGGTTCCCGATACGTATATTCCGGCCGGAATAAAAAAAGGCTTGTCGCTGGATAAGGACATCCTTGCCGCAATAGGAGAACATTCCCCGGCAGAAAAACGAACGGATCCTGCCGCAGATCCTGCACCCCTTTATATAAGAAGAAGGCAGCCATTGGGCGAAGCCATAATAAAGACTGCAGCAAATGAAGCGAAGCATATTAGACCCTTTCATACACGAATTGCGGAATGGGAAATATACGCTTATTAAGAATGGCGCCCAGTACATTGATCTTGCGGACATTGAGATTATCCAGCGCCGCCTTGACCGCATGCCGGCGTACATGACCTTCGCTGATGATGATGGCGACCGCTTCGGCCACGCTCAATAGCTTGAGCGCGTCTTTCGAGGCGCTTAGGCTGGCACTGTCGATCAAAATAAGTTCATATTCGGCCTTGGCTTCCTGAAAAACCTCGGCCATCCTATGAGATTCCAAAAGGATATTCGGATTAAGCTCTGTTTTCCCCACCGGCAGGACGTAAAGTTTATCTCCCACGTTTTTTACCGCTTGGTCCAGGGTGGCATTTTCCTCAAGTACGTCAAAAAGTCCGGGACCGGTGCTTAATTTATGTTTCTTTTTGTATAAAAGGTGCCGGGGGTTCGCTTCAATGATGAGCACGCGGTGTCCCAGCGTTGAAGCAATATATCTTCCGATGTTATGACTTACTGTCGTGACCCCTTCCCCGTTGCGGGAGGCCGTCAAGACCAATATTTGCAGCCCTTTTTCTTTCATCTGTAGATATACTTGTTCGGCCAAATTTTTATAGGCGACGACGCTAGGCGGCTTGTTGGGCACTCCGCCCAAAAACAGAACGCCCAGACTGCGTTCAATATCCCGGGGCGATTTAAACGTTTGATCAAGATAATCAAGGACCAGCGCCAGGACAGCCCCTAAGACCAAACTTGCTCCGAAAGCCAAGAGAAGAATGAGGCGCCGGGGAGGGCCCATCGGGCTGATGGCCGGTAAGGCCTGCTCAATGATCTTGACACTCGCCGGGCCAATGGCTTCAATGTCGGAAATGGGTTGCCCGTTAAGGCTTTTGATCATGGTCTGAATGTTGTCCTTCAATTGCGATACGGCCAAATGTTTCTCGCCATACTTTAATTGCATCTCCGCCATCTGCTGTTCCATGTCGAAGATCACGTATGAACGGCTGACGATATTAGTGATCAGGGCCGCCCCTATGGGATCGTAATCGGTCACGGAGATGGTAAAAATATTGGTGTTGCGCAGCGGTTCGACCGTAATACGCTTTCTTAAATCTTCCAGCGCCATGCGGTAAATAAACGCCTGCCTCTGTTCTTCCGTAAAATCAAACCTTTCAAAACGTTCATTCAGCTGCCTGATCTGATGATCTATCCATCGACGCTTCAACGGCGAAGCAAACCGCTTTTCATAGGTCAGAAAATTTGAAAGCGGATTATAGGAAGCCAGCACGGCCTGGAGGGCACGCTCCACGACGGGTGTGGATTTGACGATCTCGCTTTGGGTCAGGGCCAGATGGGCGTTCTCATAATCGATGATATCCCGGTAATAGGTCGCCTCAGCCTGCTTTTGCGCCGTGATCAGCATTTTCGTCTGAGAGGCGTAAACCGGCGTCTTGAATTTTAGCCCCAGGACCACTGTGACCATTACGCTGAAAATACAGAGCAGAATAACGGTTTTTTGACGGAAAAATATCTTTATATAATCCCGAAAGGTCAATTCGTTCATTTTAAAATCCCTCGTTTGCCAAGAGTTGATCTAAAATATGCCTTCTGAAACAATGATGATGTCCCCTGGGTCCACCGTAATATCGGCCTTGGGGTGACCGTTCATCAAGGCCTTGATGTTCACCTTTATCACTTCATATCCGGGCGCATTTTTTTTAGGCCTGAGGATCTTAACGCGGCTCGACGACCCGAATTCGCTCAATCCTCCCGCCATGGAGATAGCGCCCAAGACGGTCATGTCCTCTTCCAACGGGAACGCCCCCGGCTCCATCACTTCACCGTACACAAAAAATTTCTGACTGCGCGATTCCTTAAGCGATACGGCAACGACGGGATATTTCATATATCCGTCGGCCAATCGTTTTTGGATATCTTCCTGAACCTCAGTCAAAGTGCGGTCTTTGGCCGGGACGCTGCCTATATACGGGAACGTAACTCTTCCGTCAGGCGCCACCGTCACGATATTTCTGAGTTGTTGAGGCTGCAGGACCGTTATTTCGAGAATGTCGCTTACGCCGATTAGGTACTCGCTCGCTTCCTCTTGGTCATGCGCCTCTTTTTGCCGCTGGATCGAAGAAAGCGGTGAAGATTTAACGCCTTGCGCCTGGCCGGCGTCCGTAAGAACAAATAGAAAAACAGCTGAAAAAAATAAAAATTTATTTATCTGCATACTTCTTTCTCCTTACCCGCTAGGCGCCATTGCCCGAAGCCACCGTTCGCAGCGTCTGCATCAGAATCCTCAAATCCAGGCCTAAGGACCAGTTGTCGATGTAATCAAGATCTAATTGTGCCCATTCATCGAAGTTGACGATCTTATTTCTTCCGTTGACTTGCCATAAACAGGTCAGGCCGGGCCGCATGCTCAGCCTTCTCCTCTGCCAATGGTCATAGAGTTCCACTTCACGGGCGATGGGGGGCCGCGGTCCCACGAGGCTCATATCGCCATGCAGGACATTCCACAGTTGCGGTAATTCATCGATACTGAACTTGCGCAAAAATCTGCCGATCGCGGTGATTCGCGGATCGTTCTTAAGCTTAAAGACCGGCCCCTGCATTTCATTTTTCTCCAGAAGATCCTTCAATTGATGCTCGGCATTGACCATCATGGTGCGGAATTTATAAAGCTTGAACTTTCTCCCCTGCAACCCCAGGCGCTCCTGGATAAAATAAACCGGACCCGGCGATGTCATCTTGATAAGCAAGGCCACCAGCAAATAGACCGGCGAGATGATGATCAAGGCTATGGTCGAGACCGCGATGTCGATCATTCTTTTAAAGAGAAGTTGCCCAACTTTGTCCGGGACGGTCCGGAAGGTAATGAGCGGTAAATTGACAATGCTTTCTTCTTTCCACCGTGCGAATTTCAGCGGATCAAACAGATCGACGGCCACGCTTGCGGTCGTTCCGGTGATCTCGCAATGATGGATCAGCGGTTCTATTTTCTGTAGAGAAGAACGCGGGATAATAAAAAATACCTGGTCGATGGCCTGTTGAGTGAGGACTTCGGGCAGGTCCTGCGGCGTTCCCAAGACGGGATGACCGTAGATGTTTTGTCCCTTAAAAGAAGGGTCCTCGTCAACGATCCCGACGACTTTCAATCCCAGATCGCGATGATAATCCAGGCGGCGGATAAAACGCTTGGCACGGTTATTGGTCCCCACGATCAGGACGTTCTTAAAATTAAATCCGCGCCGGCGGATATGATGCAGCGCGAACATCAGGATGAATTTTTCCACAATGAGGACTAAGGTGGAAAGGCTGAAGACGAAAAGCATGAAGGTGCGGCTGACGCCCACGATCTTGAAAAGATACATCGCCGCGCTGAACCAAATAAAGGCCATGAGCATGGCTTTAATAATGGTCTCCAACACTTGCCGGAATGTCTTTAAACGCAGGGACTCGTACATGCCCAGGATAAAGAGGGCCGCCACCCAAAGCGTGACGATCACTGGCCACAGTTTTATATAAAAGCCGACGTTTTCCAGCCCGGCCTTAAAATGATCGCGGACCCAATAGGATATAAAGAAACAGGCCGAGACGAGGAACGCGTCCAAAGCGATCGTGAGGCGCCGCAATATGGTCGAGTATTGTTCGAGCATAATAACCTTTAAAAAATTAACGCAAGGGCGAGTGATGAATAATTCCGGTGGTAATCGTCGCTATTATCATCGCTGTCGGAATTTGTGTATGAATATTGCAATGTTGCCTTCAAACTTCGGTTCAGCGCATAGGTGATACCCGTCCCCACGCCTTGCAATACCTCTTTAATGTCGAGATTGATGTATTCTCCTTCGCCGTAAAAGCCGTTCAAGAATGCTTCTGTTCTTTCCGACATTTTTCTGTTGAAGCGGAGTGACGTCCGCCAGGAATCAAAAAGATCAAGGCGGGAAGCGCTGGTTATGTGCCGCTGATCGAACTTCAGACTTAATTCCGTGTTCTCGTCGGCTTGATTGGCCAATTCAAAGGAAAATAAGGGCCTGGCATAAAAACGGTCGTCGAAAGAATCGATAAGGTCCACGCCGGCCTTGAAATCGGCAAAAAGTTGCGGGGTCAAGTAATACCGTAATCCGGGCGTCAGAGAATTGATAATGACGTCCGGTTGCTTCAAAAAATGATGATACGTAAGATCGTATACGCCCTGAAAGGAAGTCTTGGAGCTGTGCGTATAGGTCGTGCCTCCCCCGAACCGGTGCAAGACCGAATCATTGATGTCGTCCCGCGAATAAAAATTCAACGCATTGTGGTAATGGAGCTCGCCCGAGTATTGTTTCGAAAAGTCGTGCTCCCGGACAACGCTCAGCCTGTTCTTGTATGAGCTGTATCTTCCGGCGGTACGGCCGAAAGCATCCTCAAAACTGGTGGGCTCTTCGGCGTGGATAAAACTTTCCGTGATTTTAAAGCGGTCATATTCCGTAAGGTCTTTATTCGCTTCCAGCTTAAGGTCTTGAGACAGATTATTAAAATCATCATTGTCACTATAAAGCTGCTGGGTGATGCCGCCCTCGAGGGCCAAAGAATGTGTCTTTCCGATATGCTTCAATCCCAATCCCGCCCTCAAATTATTGACGACATCCTCTTCGGGGTCGGTTTCGGCCAGCGTAACATTATCGTCATAGGCCACCCCCGCGGAACCGATGATATCGAGGTCGGTCTTGGCATGACAAGGAGAAACGGAAAAAAACATGACCACAGCAAACACACATCCCACACGACCCAGAAACCACCTGTTTTTCATTCAAGCCCCCTTGTTGGCGGTTAAGAATCCGGTCTTATATATACAAGATAAGAAATTAAGAGAGCATTAATTTAGGATTAAAGGGGTTTTCTCGACGGTCAAAAAGAAAGCCCCGGCGTTTACCGGGGCTCTCTTTGCTCTCATTAAACCAAGCTTAAGCCATTTCTTTCTCGAACCGATGCGGGGTTCCCGCAAAGCCTCCCCAAGCGGCGGCCGCGCCGCCAAGCACAAGCATGAAGAAAGAAGCCCATGCCGCGGTCGTGCCGACATTTGAAACCCTTTCCGAAACATTTTCTATACCTTGCTGGACCTCGGGTCTGACCTCACGAATGTTTTGTACCCAGCGGTTAACGGTACTTTCCGCTTCTTCGTTGGAAAGGTTGGTATTAGTGGTCAAGATCGTGACCAGCGGTTGTATTTGAGCTTCCTGATCACCCGGGGCGATCGCGACAGCGCCTACACCGGCCATTATTTGCGCTTCCATTGCGGCGGCTTGCGGCTGGGTGCCTCTATTTTGCAGGATCTGACTGACTTCGGAACGGATCTCATCGATCGTTCCGGCCACTTCCGGACTTTGTTGTCTTAAAGTGTTCAATGTAGCGGTCATGGCGGTACCCGATGACATGGCCGTCTGGCCTCCCTGCTTTAAAAAATTAAAGGCGCCGCCCAAGAAAATCCCAACGGAGGTCGTCAAAAATAGGATGAGCAATAAGGTAGAGGTCCCGAAGGCCAAAAGCCCGTGCAGCAATCCATCGATACGTCGGGGGATCCCTGAAAGACGGCCAGCCACCCAGCCTCCGCAAAAAAGCGCGACCAATCCGCTTACGATCCACCAGATCGCGGCGCCCGCCCCCAAGGCCCTGAAATTTTCATTTTCCTGCGTCGGATTCACCGTACCCAGTCCGATAGCGGCCCCCAATAGAGAAAGAGTGAACTGAACAATTAAGATCGCCACGACCCCTGCAAAGATAGCACCCCAGACCGGATGAGGAAGACGATCGTGAATAACATAAGCCTCTTGTTCCATTTCTAATGTTTTACCTACTTTTTCGCGTTGAATCATATCGCGCTCCTTTCTTATCTAAAATATGGTTAAGGGGACCGGTTTCGATCCTTGGCCGGGCCCTTGAACAGATAAACCAGAAAAGCCACAATCCCCATGGCTGTCACGAACATCACAAAGAGCGTTACAAGGTTTTCCCGGGCCTGTTCAACACTTTGTCCTCCCGGCGCCACTTCGCGCAGTGACTCGGGATCGGTGATCGGCTGAGCGTATAAATTGCCGCTGGCAAGGCCAAGAAATATCCACATGATCACCGTTTTAAGAATATTTATTTTCATTAGCGCTGGTGCAATCTGTGCTTTGCCTTATAAGCCTGGTCCTGTTTCATCTGGAGCCGGTCCAAGCGCCTATAGATCCCTTGAGACTTATACACGACAAAAGCCAAGGCGAAAAACCCCGTCAGAACGACCCAGGGAAAGGCCGCCACCAACAGCTCTCTGCCCACGATCATTAAAAGAATGTTGAACAATATCAAAATGTAACGGACCTCGGCAACGCCGAATCGGTTAAAGCTGATCTTAAGGTCTTTGGTGATCGAAAAATCCATGAAAGTGTGGATCATAAAGCCGGCCGAGATCGTTAAGCACAACAAGACCAAAAGAGAGTAAGAAAGCGGCAGAATAAACGAGTAACCGATGACAATGGAACAGAGAAAGACATAATCTAGAAAATGGTCCATGTAAAAGCCCCATTTGATCAGCCCCTCATTTCTCTTGCGGCCGATTTCGCCGTCGAGCATGTCCGTCACATGCTGAAGGAATATGCAGGCGTTTGTCCCCCACAACCAATAAAGATCTCTCGCCGAGAGATAGCCGAACAGAATGATAAATCCGGACCATGCAACCGTCATCAGGGTCAAATGCACAGTGCTCATCTTTAAGGGGACCAAAGGGAGAAAAGCGCCCAAGAGTTTGCGCTCATAGGAGAATAAAAAATGGTCCAAGTGCTTTTGATCGCCTGTAAAATCATCGTGCTGAGGGGCAGAGCCCTGTCCGTGCGCGAATGTTGCATGTCGGCGTATCATCTTGAGACCTTGACCTCTTCAATCATATTTTGACCGTTCATCGTTCCGGTTATTTTTATTCATCGGTCGCCTCATTTCGGACTGAAAGTATCACATTCCGGTTTCTGACTGTGGAGCGATACCTGGATGCCAGAGGCGGTGCACTCATAAGAGTCGTTATGGACGCATACATCGTTCTTGCAGGCGCCGACTGTTCCCAGAGGCTCAACGCCGCCCTTACGCTGACTTTGAAAAAACGTATCACACAAAGGCTCAGGACCATCGACCGTGATCCCTCCGGCGTGGCATTTTTCGAGATTGTTATAGGCGCACTCTGTCACATTACAGAAAAGGACATTGGGCATGGCCTTGGTTTTCATAAAGGCTCCTTGTTATTTTTTAGAGAAAATCTTTTTCTTTATCAGAATACTCTTCTTTTTCCATCTTTTTCAACTCATCCATCTGCTCTCCGGAGAGTATGCCGCTGAGATTTTCTTTCTTTTCCTGCTTTAATTCTTTCATGCCGTCGTTATACTCTTCAAGGACCGGCCGGATCTGATCGGCCTGCTCTTCGCTTAAATTGAGCTTGTCCTGCATCTTTTGCACGCTTTCATCGACGCTCATTTTGTCGGCGATGGCCGGGGAGGCCATGCCACAAACGAACACCGTTAGGATTAATATTCGATTTAATTTCATATTCGCTCTCCTTATTTGCGGTTATAATCTACTTGCACCCTATTCTTCCTTAGAGGCCATTAAAAGAAGATTAAAATAGAATGAATTTTAATGAGACTTCATATCCAGAAAAATAAAGTATCTCAGCTTCCTGCCCGACCGCTACTTCTTTATGACGGTGGATGCGGATTCTGCCTGCGGTGGGCCAAACGTCTGCATGCCTTTGTCCGGCAGGAAATCGATTATGCTCCTTATCAGGACAATACCAAGCGTTTTCCGGAGATCCCGGAAGAAACGATGCGCCAGTATGTTCAATTTATTGACATCTCCGGAACAGCCTATTCGGGTGCGGCCGCGGCCTATAAGGCCATGGCCCATAGAAAGGGCTTTTCCGGCCCGCTGTGGCTTTATCAAAAATTTCTGCCCTTTGCCTGGATCTCCGACCGGGCGTACGATATGGTCTCCCGTAACCGTCATCGCCTTTAACGGCTGCGATCATCCAAAGCTAAATACCGGTCAAACCACTCTTGGGCGAGCTTCGCGGCTTGCTCCAAGGCCCCCGGCTCCTCAAAGAGATGCGAAGCATGGGGAATGATCTTCAATTTCTTTTCTTTTGTCTGGAGCCGCCTCAATGCCTCCTGGTTCATCTCAATGACCACGGGATCGTTTTCCCCGACCAAAAAAAGTGTCGGCGCTTTGACCAAGGATAAAGCAGCGCCGGCCAAATCCGGCCGGCCGCCCCGTGTAACAACCGCTTTGACAATGTTGGGTCTGTGCGTTGCGGCCACCAAGGCCGCTGCCGCGCCGGTACTCGCCCCAAAATAACCGACGGGTAAATTGAAAAGATCAAAATGACCTTGCGCCCAATCCGTGGCGAGGATCAACCGCCGGGAAAGAAGCCCTATATCAAACCGCAGTTTTCTGGTTCTCTCATCTATATTTTCTTCGTCACCGGTCAGAAGATCGAATAAGAAGGTCGCAAATCCTTCATGGTTCAGATGCTGCGCCACCCAGCGGTTGCGGGGGCTGAGCCGGCTGCTCCCGCTCCCGTGAGCAAAAAGCACAAGGCCTTTGGGCGCTCCGGGCCTGATCAAGCTTCCCCGCAATGCCCCTTCTTGAAAAGGGATCTCAACGGGAAGTTCTTCAACCAGCGTATTTGTTCTGTCCATTTTAGCCTCCTGTAAAAATTTTTCTCAGGCCCTGGAAAAAGCATGGGCCCACTCAGCGGGCAGTCCGTTTCTGATCCCGTCAATGGAGGATGGCTCAAGGGCAAGCTTGAGTACATGATAGACCCTTTTGACGGCTTTCTGTGCAAGGTCCGGTCGGATATTGAATTGATGGCTGATCTCGGCAATGCTTTCTTGGAAAGAAATGTTCAACGGCCGTGCCTGATGACTGCGTAAGCGTTCAAAAGTCAAGGGCTCGGGGAGCTGGTCGGTCATCTGATGGGCGGGCTCGACTTCTAATTCGCTGGCCAAAATGCCTAAGACGGCCTTGATAAAAGCATCCGCCATTTCGTCATCTTTAATAAAATCCAGGGTCCGTACTTCGCGAATAAGGGTTTGATAGTCCATAAAAACTCTCCTTTCCTGAAATCTGCTCTAGATTTCGTTAAGAGTATTTACGGACTAATTTTAGGATTATTGGAATTAAGGGAGAATTAAAAAAGGATTAAGATGGAAAGAAGCTGCCTGGATTGGTGGCAGTCTGAAATTTATCTCTCAAAAAACCGACTTTATTATACTATGGAAATCCGGCATTTTCAGAAATAGAGAGATAAATTTAGTGGACAAAAACAGGACAAACAGCTGAAATTCCCGGTATTTTTGTCCTGTTTCTCGTCGGGAGAATAAACGTAAGTCTTTACGTTTACACGGCTTGCAGGATGTCCACCTTATGTCCCTGGACATCTGACGATTTTTCGAACTTTAACGTTCGTAAATGCCTTTAATCATCACGCCAATCTGAAGATATCGCTGGGCGGCCAAAGTCGATGTGGTTGATATCCCTGCCTTGCGAATCTCTTATATTTATATTATCCAGCTCTCTTCTGAACTCTTCATCTAAAAATTCTTCTCCACCAACCAAGGGCATAAAGGTAACCCGTTTCCCTGTGGCAGCTTCTTTGGCAGCCATGGCCAGCGCGTCCGGGCCGTCATCGTGTCTGCCTTTAGGGTAATGTTTCAACTGATCCAACAACAGCCTTTGGTTAGGTAAAAACTGCAATTTACCGCTATTTACTGACGCTTGCAGAGTTTGTATGCGTCCGAATTTATCCTGATTGCCGCTGTGATTAACGGCTTCGAAATTAACGTTGATCCCTTCTTCATACGCCCTTTCTCGAACTTCATCAACTATCAATTCTTGAAAACCATTGGATTCGATACAGAACTTCTTCAGACAATGCTGGTAGTCTCTTGCGACCTGTAAGATAGCATCGATCAATTCGTTTTGATTGCGCTTGGCAATATCAGCGACTAAAACATATCGTTTGTTCGTCTCGATATGTTTTGCAATGACAATTATTGCCGAGAAATCGCCCTGTCGATTAAGTTTGCCAAGGCTGGGATCACAAGCGGCGTAGAATTCCAGCTTGCCAGCACAAGCGCTAATAAGCTCCTCTTCCGTTTTGTAACTAGCATCCCAAAATTGAAATTTCTCCGGATTGAAGATCGCATCTTTAGGATTATAAGGTGAATTTTGTTTTTCAGAGTTAAAACTGACCTCGCCATCATTTTCTTTTAAGGTCATCAGATAATAGTAGTTCTCTTGCTTATGCCATAAAACTTCCGCGTCTTCAAGCATCTGTGCTTCATTATCCTTAAAGAAAACTTCCCCGGCAGACGAGCCGGTCTCACCTTTATAGAATTCCAAGCCATGATAAATCGAAGCCCACTTGGCCCATAGATCATCTCGCTTGGCAAAACGAATCACCGCCTGATAGAACTTCTTTTTCCATCCCGAGGTTTCTTTCTTAAGCAGTTGAGCCAAAAGACAATCGTCGTGCTGGATTGTCCCCACAACGATGGCGTTTGTATCTGGATTCCCCGCTTTTAAAACAGCCTTGGTAAACCACTCAAATAGTTTTTCCCTAGCCTCAACCGTCCGGGTGTTCTGATCGTTTTCCACATCATCCAGAATGATGAGCGTTGGTCTAAACTGTTTATTTCTACGGCCGCGAATCTTCTGACCGGCACCCAAGGCGGTTATTTTGATTCTATTTTTAGTGAATACTTCACTTCTTTTCCATACTGATTTTTTATCTTCCAATGACCAACAGGCATCCGGAAAATCGCGTTGCAACAATTCGTTATTTTCCAGTTCTTCCTTAATATGCGAAAGCATCGTCTCAGCCTGGTCTCTGGTATCAGAAAGAAGAACAATATAACTTTCCAGCGAATAACAGATACACCACAAAACGTAAATCTGGCTAGCAAATGTGCTTTTCGCATGCCCGCGTGGAGCGGCAACAGCCACATGCCCGCCGCGTTCTTGAGACAATGACTCCAATAAATCGCATAGTTCCCGATGGAAATTGCACGGGTCTTTCTTTAAATAATGCGATAGATACGTCTTGGCAAAGGCCATGATCGACTCTCTTCCAAGCTCACGGTTGACACTGGTTAAATACTGGTTGATATTATTCATTTGAATCCTCCTCCGGGATTTTAACTTGCTCGCTTACTTCCTTCTTCAAGTCAGTTATCCCTTGGTTAATTTCACCTTGTTCGATTTTATTTTTGAGCGCCTCTAATTTTTGCTTGATAGCCGGGTTATCAATACCTTCTTCGCTAATGATCTTCTCAATCTTGACCACTTCTTTTTTCAAATCATCAAGAGCGATATCCTCATCCGTGTGATGATAGATGTCCCCAACAATCTGTGCCGGCTGTGTCGGAACGTACCCCATGCTTTGCAGAAGCTGAATTGTTTCAAGCAGGACTTTGCTGGCATAATACATTGCCTGCGCTTTCTCCTGCATGGAACCGTCCTTCGAATTAGCCAATCTGGTTAAATAATCTTCTTTCGCGTTTGCCTTCATAATCAACTGAGCGATCAATTTTAAGGCAAGCTCGGGGGACGGTTTCTGTGCATTCTTTTTGCAAATTTCATCCCAATCTCTTTGAATCGTCTTTTCCGAACAGTCGAGCATCTTTGCAATTGCTGCATAAGACCGTCCTTCTAACTTCAAGACCTCCACACACTGCCTGCGCTGTTGCACGGTTAATTCCTTTGGGATCAACTCACCGCTATCTATCTGCTTGAGGATTTTTAAGGCTGGCATTTCCTCGTTGTTATTTTGGTTTGGTACAGCGTTCATTTTTGTTGCCTCCTTTTAGAAACAGTCCCATTCATCGGGTCTTTTGTCCCAGCATACGGGGTTTATTTTCTGGCGGTACTCGATTGTTCTTCGACCACTTCTTCTGATAGTTGCATACATCTTGTAACATTTTTGCCAAACATATTCTGGCTCTGGCCCTTCCATAATCCTTTGCCTAAAACTCCTAACGTCTTTAATGACCGTTTCTTCGTTCATCTTTAAGAAATGGGTAATTTCCGGGATCGTTAACTTCTCTAACATAAGCGCTTCCACGCATTCTTCCCGGTGAAGTCTTGGAAGGTTATAGACGTTAAGAATGCCTTCCTTAATTTCTTTTAGGTATCTATGAACCGGGATGATTTCCTTGCTTTCTGATTGTTCCATTTTATTTTTCCCCTTCCTTAATCAAATACTTGTCCAACAACTCTTTCGAAACTTTCTCCGTCCCAACTAAGTGAATATAGCGACGTACAATGACGTCACAATATCCGGGATCCAACTCCATCCCATAACAAATGCGCTTCAGTTTCTCGGCCGCGATCAGGGTTGAGCCTGAGCCGAGAAAGGCATCGAACACGATGTCGCCTCTTTTAGAACTATTCCTGATAGCGCGATACGCCAAAGCCACCGGTTTTTGAGTCGGATGTTGATATCCGACAGTTGAATCGCGTTTAACCTCCCAAAGCGTTGATTCATTGTCCGGTCCGTACCAGTTGTGAGCGCCGTTGTTCTCTTTCCACCCATAAAGGCAGAATTCGGTCTTCTGTTTATAGTCGATGAACTTGAGAGTAAAGGACTCCTTCCCCCACGTTATGACGGCGCTGATATGCATCCCCAAATCCCTTAACATATGCTGCATCGGACCGAACTGTTTATGGCCGTTCCAGATATAAAACGCGGCTCCCGAAGATAAATGGGCAAACATATTTTCAAATACCTTACGCAGCCACTTTTCATACTCTTCCTGCGGCAGGTCATCGTTTTTAATCTTCTCCCATTTGGGCGAACTGCTATCACCGCCTTGATAGGAAACTCCGTATGGAGGATCGCTGAAAATAAGATCAATCTGTCTCCCATCTAAAAGTCTAATGGTGTCTTCCGGGACAGATGAATCTCCACATAAAAGGCGATGTTCACCTAATAAGATGAGGTCTCCTTTTTGCGTTATAGGATTTTCTATTTTTTGACGTTCTCTCTCAGAATCGAATTCATCTTCCTCAGTCTCCGCGGCTTTATCCAGGATTTCACTGATCTCGGCTAAATCAAAACCTGAGATCGTTTCATCAATTTCGGGGTTCTCTGACAACTCCCTTAATAAATCAGAAAGTTTATCCTCGTCCCAGTTGCCGGTGATTTTGTTCAACGCGAGATTCAACGTTTTTTCTCTTTCGAGACTTAAATCAACCACGCTTACTTCAACGTCGGTCAACCCCTGCTCGATAAGTATCTTCAAGCGTTGATGTCCTCCGACTAAATTCCCTGTTCGTTGATTCCAGACAAGCGGTTCGACATAACCGAAGGTATCAATACTGACTTTTAGCTTCTCGTATTCTTCATCTCCTGGCTTTAAATCAACCCGGGGGTTATAAACCGCCGGGTTGATTTGATTGATATTAATTTCTTGTATGTTCATTTTGCTTCTCCTTTTGATTTCACGGTGATCGTGATTTTTGAACCTTCCTTAATAATGTCGGCCCTCTCTGCAATGAACCGACTGACTTTCTCGATAAATTCTTCCTGAGAATGGAAAACTATGGTTCTCGATTTATTTAAATCTTCCCTTTCCCCTTGGTATTGTTTTCTGAGTTTTCTTACCTCTGAAACTTTTAGTTTTTCTTGTTCTGCTTTTTGAATTATTTCTTGTCGTTGCTCCTTTGTTAATCTAGCCGAAGCGATTTCTCTATATATGGAGAACTTGCGCCGACCATTTTTCTTCTCTTTTAAATCTGGGAACTCCTTGGCTACGTAATACGCCTGCTTTAAAGACTGAACGGACCAGTCGAAGTCTGCGCCGTTCTTGACCTTTTTGAAATACTCTTTTAAGGAAACTTCTTTTGAAGCTTGCTGCCAGCGATTAATTCTTTCGTAAAGCTCGAAAGCCAAATCGAAGGAAATATTCCGATCTCTCTTTGCGATATCTTCATAGGCTGTTCTATCCCGTTCAAAATAAACGCCTTCATGAACGCAATATAAACAGGTCTCGGTTAAAAGATTGCCGTGACAACAGTGAGTCCGTTCAGTAGATTGAGTTTGGATGTTGGCTTCAGATGGATTATTTAAGGTAGGTTCATTCATTTTGTCCTTTCTGAGTTCGAAATCGAACTTAATGGTTTTTATATGAAAATTTGTGTGAATTTGACCTACCTAATTAAACAAAGCTGATTTCAAAAACCAACAAGATTTCTGAAGTCGTTTAACAGCTCAACGTTGACAGGGCTCTTGAATCAGCCCTAGTTTATTAATCAAAGCAGAATGTAAAAAACCAATAAGATTTCTTTATCGAGATGACTTTAGCGGTAAAATTGATTCATGACCTCTGAGGAAAATCAATTATTGGAAGGCGTTATTGCTGGGGACAAGCTCTCGTGGAATATTTTTATTCACAAATATTCCAAGGTAATTTATAGTGCCATACGTAAAACTCTTGCAAGGCGCCAATGGAATTTTGAGCCTCAAATCGTAAAACGTAAACGAAGATCCAAGCTTAGGCCTCCCCAAACTCATCCATGGGAATGCCACACTCATACGGAAAGAGATTGCTTCCAAGAAGTCTGCCTGCTTCTTTTAGAGAATGATCGCAAGGCTCTGAAGTCCTTCAACGACACATCCAAACTAACAACTTGGCTTTTTGTTATAACTAAAAATGCTGTTCATAACTTTGTAAACCGGGAATCAAGAAAATATAAAGGGGGCACCGCTTCCCTAAATGTGAGGATAGGCGATCAGAAAGAAAGTGAACTGGGAGATTTTATTGAAGATAAAAAAGACAATATTCGTGAGACAATGGTTGCTGAGGAACAGCTTGATTTCTTGGTCAAATATATTGGGAAGCTTGATCCGGAGGAGCAATTTATTTTAAAATCCTTTTATATTGATAAGCTCCCTCTTAAACAAATAGCAAAAGTGCTCGGTAAATCAGAGGATGCGGTATTAATGCAAAAAACAAGGCTCTTAAAAGAAATAAAAGTCATGCACAAAAGAGAATCCGATGAAAAATCTTAAGGATAAAAATGGAAAATATTGAGGGTATCCTAAAAAAGGCATTGGTTAAATTTCAGCAAGAAAAGGGAACTCACATTAAGGGAAGCTGCCTGACTGATAATGAAATGGCCTCCCTCTTAGATGGCAAAGTCCCTGCAGGAAAACGCGATGCTGTTTTTGAACACCTTCGATCATGTCCCCGATGTTCTAACCAGTTAAAAGAAAATCTGGAAGATTTAGCTGACTTAGAAGAAAATGGGCTCATCGAACCTCCAAAAGCATTAATACAATCTGCTGTAAATTTAATGCCCCGGTTGGAATCAAAAGATCAACCCATTTCTTTGGAAATTCATGATCTTAAAGTACTCTGTTATCCCATGGCACGTGCAGGCCGGACGACTAGATCTCGCCCCAAGAATATAAAGAAGATATCTTTTATACCCAATGCCGATGGCTTTGTTTATTTATTTCAGGTGGGAAGAAAGAAAATAAATGCTATTCTGCAAAAAGAAAGAATTCAGAAAGGAATTAAAACGGAATTGATCGGTAAGATTGAAAAACCCTTGGCTAAAAAGAAAGGTCTAATTTTGGTCTTTGCCAAAGTGCCTTTAAAAAATATTTCCGCTATAAAAAATATGCTGCTTAAGACTGTGGGGGAGGATGTTGACGAGGGTTTAGAATTGTTGCAACAAAAACTGGCCAAACAAAACGCCGTGGTCAAGCCGCTATAATTTTCGTCCATTCTTACTTTATTTCCATTTTGCGATTCTCTCCTGTGCTTTTTTTATTTCGTCCGCCGTAAATAAACTTCCAAATCGGATGTCTGCTACTAAAGACTCTACATAAAGTTTTAAGTCCTTGCCTTCCAGAATTTCCGCCACCTGAAGCTTAACAACCGCGGTTGCTTCTGCTTCAGAACCCTGCAAAATATATTTGGCGGCCTGACGGCCTTTATATTGCTCAATTAATGCCAACAAAGTATCGCTTTTAACGCCGTATTGTTTGGCCTTTATGCATATAGCGCGCATTGCCCGGTCAAATCGCTCTTCCAAATTATTCCTCGGATCACCGATCTTAAACTTTTTGCAAAATCCAATATACTCTTCTTCCAATTCAGAGGAGAACTTCTCTAATTGGTGTCTTTGGACCATGACGCATAATTTTAAGGCATCTCCGAAGTAGCCTCCCTTATTTTCTATGGACATCTCTTTAAATTCGCTAGTACAAACCTGGAATTGAAAACGGAAGAAATCTTCCGGGGAATAAGCCCCCATTTCCTTCAAATCATCAACCCTACGCATTTTTTCTTCCTGTTCCGAACTTAAAGGAGTGCCTATGATTTTATTCCAACTTTTCAAACCCAACTCCGGATGAGGCGTAATCTCAAGTTCTATCTCGGACAGTGAAGGCTCCCAAAGAACGCTTTCTGTATCTGTGCACAAAACTTCTTCTAAGGCTGGGATGAGTGAATCTATATCCCCTTCACATACGGAAAAGAATTCCTTAGCCATTAGTGCAGGATTAAAAATTGGAAAGCCCCCATAAGTTAATTTAAGATGATAATTAATCTCTTCATCAGAATAATCAACAAACTGCACCTCCACTGAAAGATCACCACTTGTAATCTTTGCCATGGCTTCCTCCAATCATAAATAAAAACCAAGAAACATAGAATTCTGAGCTCTCCGGCATGCGGCTATAGAAAAGAAGCACTAACTAACCGCCATGTAGGAAGGCTGGATAACTTCAATCGTTTCTCCTGTCGTCAACAACCCCTCCTTGATGACTCTGGCGTACATGCCATGTCGTCCCAAGGCATCAATTTTCAACTGCGCATGGATAGAATCCATGACGTAACATGGTTTTCTAACTTTACTGACCTCCATGACCACCCCGCCGGAAAATTGAAGCACTGTCCCTAAAGGCAAACCATTAATATTGAGATTGCGCACAGTCAAATTTTCACCCGTTGTTCCCGGAGACAAAGAATACCCTTGGCGGCTTAGCTCCTCCAATCGCTCCACATCCTGTAAACACACCGCCTGCATCGGCGTGCAGTGTTTCTCATGATTATGCCCATCACCTTCCAGCCCCGCTGATGTGATTCGAATTGAGTTAACAGGCAATTTTGGAATTCCCCCTTTTGAAATATTAATTGAAAGAACAATCGAAATTTTATCCTGCACAGGCATCGTCCTTATGAAATTTCTTCGCTTTTTATCTGAGTTAACATTACAATCCCGACTGAAATCATATAAAGGATAAATATAGGCATTGCCATGAGAGCCATATTAAAGGCATCTGGCGTTGGGGTTATAAAAGCTGAAAAAATCACAGAGCCCGCAACAGCCATTTTCCAATGACGTAGCATTATTTGAGCTGTTAAAATATTTAATTTGGCTAAAAAGAACGCCAAAAGGGGTATTTCAAAAATGAGGCCGCCCGCCAACATAAAAAGAAGAACAAAAGAAATATAGGAGTCCAACGATATAAGAAACTGCAGTTCCCCCCTTCCAATGCTTAAAAGAAACTTTAGCGAGGCAGGTATGAGAAAGTAAAAACTCAACAATGCCCCTGTGATAAATAGCCCTGTCCCTAATGAAATCAAAAGAGCCCCGTACCACGCCAGAGACTTCTCTACGGCCGGACGGACAAACATCCAAAACTCGTATAACAAAACAGGCAAAGAGAACGTGAAGCCAAAAAAGAAAGCCATCTTAAAGAAAGTAAGGATTGCGGAAGTGGGGCTAAACACGGAAAGAGTCCCCAGATAAGGCCCGCCGGGAATTTTTAGCCATTGGAGCGCGTCCTCAATAAAATAAAAACCTGAGGCAGAAAAGATAATAAAGACGATGATAACAACAAATAATCGCTTTCTAATTTCGTCCAAATGCGCGAGAAACGGGAGTTTTAAATCTTTTTCTGGCACTTATCCTCCTGATCTTTTAATTGCCGAATTGGGATGAGAACCTCAACCGTTGTCCCATTCCCCGGGTTGGAAGACATCGAGAGTTCTCCTCCAAGCATCCTTACTCTTTCGGTCATGACGGCAAGGTCCAATCCCTTCGCTAATAAACCACCGCGAGGAATCCTGGGAGGGACAAAACTTTTCCCATTATCCTTTATGGTCATCCGCAGGACATTCTCTTTCCCTCTAATTTTGATCTGGACTGAGTCAGCATCGGCAGATTGTTCGACATTGCTTAAAGCTGCTTGAAGGATACGATAAAAATTTACAGCCGATTCTTTCTTAATACGATGATCCACGGGCTCTAAGGACAGTTCAATATTCCACTTATTATTTTCGCGGTAATTATCAACCAATTTTTGAATGGCACTTGTAAGTCCCAATATGGACAGAGAAGAAGGATGGATTCCATAAGATAGCTGCCTGGCATCATCGAGAATAATATCAAAATGTCTCGCCACCTCTGTTCTCCGCTCTCTTAATGCGTCTCCGTTAATTTTGTTCTCTGCAAAAATTGATAAGATTGAGACCTTAAGGGCTACGATGGATTGGGCTATATCTTCGTGGATTTCGTGGGAGATGCGTTCTGTTTCAATATCCTGAAAATGAATGAGCTGCTGGGGAAGCGCTCTAAGCATCTGTTCAAACTGCTTACGCTGAAACAACAAAATGGCCGTTACCCAAATGACAAATATCGTAACAGATCGGTTGGCTAGAACCATCCAATGAATGCCCCCTGAGGGCGATAAAAAATAACCAAGGACCGTTAAGAAGGTACAAACCGCGGCAACAAAAAGAATCGACTGCGCTTTACGCAACCTGAGGGCCGTGAGGACAGCGGCGACATATGGAATCCCGGCAGCTACTCCGAGGGGGATCGAGACATCTGCGATAAAGATACCGCCCATTAGGATTGCGAGGGCAATGATGATCAAATAGCCAGTTTCTTGCTGCTGAAAACGCATATTAGGAAACAATCTTTACTTATCCTCCTATCTGATACATGGGTTGATTGATATGATCAATCCGGCTCAGTGGTTTCATATTCAAAACAGTTCTCAGAATTCCTGGATATTGCTCCCTCGGTACACCACGCAGATTCCCCCCTGCTTCCGACATAATACACGCCCTTAATTTTCCGGTTGCGGTCAGTCGCAAGCGAGAACAAAAAGAACAAAACGATTGTGATTCGGAAGCGATAAAGCCAATCCGGGCACCCGATGATGTTGTAAAATTAAAAGACGTGGAGTCCCTATTAACTGACTGGGGAAACAAGGTTTCGGATTCTTCGATTCTTTTTATAACCTCCTGGGCCGGCATAAAATTGAGGCTGTGATTTTGATTAGCACAGCCTATTTTCATTAACTCCAAGAAACGGACTTCAATGTCATGTTCTGCCGAGAATCTAACAAAATCCATGATCTCATCATCATTGATCCCACGCATCACCACAGCGTTGACCTTTACCTTAAACCCTCGCGCCTTTGCCTGAAGAACAGCCTTATAAACCTTTTCAAAATGTCCTGTCCTTGTGATCTTGTGGAATCGCTCAGTGCGAAGGCTGTCTAAACTTATATTAATGTGCTGACAATGTGTTTGTTTTAAGAAATCAAACTTTGTCTCCAATAAAAAACCATTCGTCGTCAAACCCAATTTTCTTAACGAAAGACCAGAAAAACCGTCAATAATTTCATCGAAATCTTTTCTTAACGTTGGCTCACCTCCGGAAACTCTGATTTCGTCGATTCCAAAATCGACCAGAGCAGAACATATATCAATTAATTCATCCGAGGAAAGGATCTCTGAGGAAGGCAAGAATTCAGGCGTTAACGGCATGCAGTAAAAGCAACGGAAATTACAGGCATCGGTTAACTGAACACGTAATTTATGAATTTGCCGACCATGGGCGTCGACTAAAATCGACTTTGATTCCATCTTCTTCCTTTCCAAACATGGGAAGCTACGTTGTTTCCAACCCAGCCGTCAGCTCCTGCCAACAGTCAATTAACAAGAGCTTCGTCCTTAAAACCATAACCGAAGCTTTAGGTTTTAAGGATTAGGGAATTTGATGTTTATTTAAACATCCTTTGGCATTGAATCTTTACTTTTATCTTCTTTTATCTCGGTTACATCATCATTCATGCTTCTTAAAGCATTTTTGAACTCTCTGATGCTTTTCCCCAGTCCTTTCGCAATTTCTGGCAGGTTTTTAGCACCGAACAAAAGAAAGACTATCAAAAATATAACAATCAACTCTTGCATACCTAAACCAAACATATGGCACCTCCTTTAAATGAGCACTTGAGTTACGGAGCCGAAGGCGAAGTCAACTCAGCCTGTGCGCCTGCCTGCGGTAGGCAGGAATTTATCCTGAGATGACTGCGGCCTAGCAGGCATTTCAGGATTTCCTCTTTTATAAACAATTTTAAGTGCCGGCCAATCATTAACGGTCCGGCAGGCTGTCACACATTGGCCGCACCCGTCGCAAAATGACATATTCACAATCGGCCTTTGGTCATCCAAAGTGATGGCTTTATCGCGTAAAGGACATGCCAGGTAACAGGACTGACAGCTCATCCCGCCCCAGGCGAGGCAACATTCCTCGTCCAACCGCACCGCTTTGGCTTTGATATCAGCCGAATCTTCTTCTAATGGTTCTGTCTCACTGTCATCTTGGCCGTGCAATCGCTCCTGAAGAAATGCCCGCACATTTTGAACCACTAATTTAGGGACAAGCTCCAAAAGTTCTTTCCGGCTGACTTCCCTTGGATGTTCCATCTTCGTTTACGCCTCCGCCTTCACCCTCAACCCATAAAGGTCGAAACACTGCGGACAAATCCCCTGGCTCGGATCCCAGAAAGGGTAATCCTTCCTGATTTCGCTAACAACATAATCAGTCCCGGCATCCCACTTCTCGACGGGATCAAAACTTGTAAAGTCACACAACGGACAACGCAAGCCTCCTTCTCCCAGAACCTTTGTACTTCGAGGATCCCCTGCCCAACTCAATAGATCAATTTGCATAAGGCTCTCACAACCCTCAAGCTTGTGGAGCATTTGCTCGAGTTCTGGCCAAGCTAAAAAGAAGAACTTTCTTCTGAATTCTTCTTTTTGTTTTTCATAAGGCTTAACGGTTTTGAATCCTTTTCTTATCAAACGAGCATCAATATAAAGATCCCACAAAAGACGAAATCGGTCGCGAATGAGGTTGTTTTCGATCTCATTCTTGCCGCCAAGTGCAGGGTGCGGGGAATATTGAAAATCCAAAGTAAGCATATCCGAAATGCGCATCAGTTCGTGCCGCAAGAATGATTCAAGAAAAATTAAATCCGTCATTCTGCGCACCAATATCCCCAAATAAACTGTTTTTTGATGCGGCTGGACATAAAGCTCGGCTTCTTCATGCTTCCTGTTCCAAACCCTTTTGACAACGACCCTGATCTCCGGCTGAAAAAGATGAGGAAAATCCCTGCAGATATTCTTAAAAAAGTCCTCTAAGCCGAGATTACGAAAATACCTATCATAAAGCAATTTAAATGCTTGATCCCGCTCATCCCCGGAGACATCTTTTTGATAGATTTCCTCTTTCTCGTTACAAAAATCTTTGTAAAGTTTGTCTCCCTGTCTGGTTCTCATCAACAGAAAAACAGCTTCTTCAATAAACGTTGAACCAAAATTTATCTGAAGAGAATCATTCATCGGAGCACCTCATTGGGGAGCTGCCGGACGTAAGTTGCAACTCACACAACCACTATCCTCTTTCTCCTGGACAGGACGGATGGGCAGATCTTCCGGCCCAGCCGTTACCACCAACCATTCACAGTCCTGAACAATATACAAAAAAGTAAAATCCGCCAGATCTTTAAAGAAACCTTGTTTGACATACCGACCAAGTTTTAACGAAAAAGAAGGAGCCCATCGGCCCAAGTGTTCTCGTAAAAAACGCGCCGAAGCCTGATGACATATCTCAGCATTCTCCGTGGCCGCGTTCGATAAGGCATAGGCTTCCTTAAAAAGCAAGAAATGCATAAACTCGCATTCGATAGCGATATGATCAACACGCTCAAAATTGTCTCCTTTTACCTTCAAGCCAAAGGCATGATAAAAAGAAGAAATATCACTCAGTTGTTGCGGCTCGCGGTGGGTATGTTCTTCGCCGTATTCGAGCTCATAACAAGGGACCGGACCGCTTGCGGTATACCCAAAACAATCTTCATATTGCGTGACCAAATCTTTATAGGCTGTCTGATTTAGTTTTTTCGACAATTCCTTTAGACGCCTGATCAACTCCTCTTTATTCTTATGAGGCATTGCATCGATGATTTCATCCCACGGCAGATCCAAATTCTCTTTTTCAAAATCTAATTTATTTACAGTGGGCCGACGAAAACAGTGCGCAATAAAGCGATAGACATGACTTCGGACCATAAGAGAATTGATCTCAGATGGAATTTTGGTGCTTGTCTGGTCTGACATAGAATGGTTCCTCGACTTGTGTCCGGAAGATCTCTGCTCCGGCCTTATTGTAGGCAATGATCGTATCGTTATATAACGTAAACGGTTTGCCATGGATCTGCGTTTCAAACACTTTGGGCCCTTCTTGAATCTCATAACGGAATATGATCTGGTTCGACCGACGGAACATCTGCAAAACTGCCAAAAGTTCGCGGTCAGGAACCATGTACGATTCAATAGCTTGATCAACCCCAGGCCCAAACATCTGCTTTAAGAATGGCCGCGGAACCCAACGCGGAGGGATGTAATAGCCATTAGGCTCTGTCCCAAATTGGGGATAAAGCGGCAGCGCCACTTTGGCGACTTTCACCAGATAATAAAGCGGATTATAACGATCTTCCTCCCAGCCTCCATCTTCCTTGATTTTCACTAATCCCTGAAGACGAATCTGTCCAATGCACGCCGCCATACAGCGCGTTTCCATCGGCTGTCCGTGGCATGAAGGGTCTTTCCCTTCCAATCGCGGATAACAGGCAATGCACTTTTCGGAAACGCGAGTGGTTGGCCGGTACATCGCTTTTTTATACGGGCAGGCCTCCACACATTTTCGATACCCGCGGCAACGCTCTTGGTCTATAAGCACAACACCGTCTTCCGGCCGTTTGTAGATCGCATTTCGGGGACAAGCAGCCAGACAGCCCGGATAGGTGCAGTGGTTGCAGATTCTCGCCAAATAAAAAAACCATGTTTTGTGTTCAGGAAGGCTTGCTCCGGTTTTATGAAACGTATTCTTGGCTCCATCAGGTCCGACGGGGCTATCTTCATGAATATTCGGAGCCCGCCACTCCTCATCCGTGGGAAGGTATCCCAAAACTCTCTGGGGATCGTCTCCTATATTCTTCTTTGCCGCCTCAAAGATTGTCAACCCCTCAAAAGTTTCGCCGTTCCATTTTTGCCCGTTAGGATTGACCTGATCCAAGAGCTCTAACAATTTAACATCCCAATGCTGTGGATATCCTCCATAGGGCTTGGTCTCCACATTATTCCACCACATATATTCCTGTCCCTTGGAAAAAGTCCAGGTGGATTTACAGGCCATCGTGCATGTCTGGCAGCCGATACAACGATTCAAATTAAACACAAAAGCAAATTGGGACTGAGGATGATGCTCCTCATGAGGATATTCCATCTTGCGGTTGATCTGCCAATTATAAACCTGGCCCATGAAGCTCCTCCTTCGCCGGATTAATGTCTTTTGTTCTATCATTAGGACGCCACATCCTTAACGCCTCAAAAATAACAAAGCGGACAAATTCGTCCCCCTTCTGTTTCCAAACAAGGTGCGGCCCATGATAAAGTGGGTTCTTGAATAATTTCATTAACTCCTCTTCTTTCCAACCTTCACGCACGAACTCCTCGGCAAAACATAACGCCATGTCCCGAAGCTGTTCTTCCGTCTGATTGGGAAGCTCCACACCGATCATCTCGATGGGATCATCTGGTTCAGGCTCTTTTTTGATCATTAGGATACCTTTTGTAACATCAGGACCAAAAATCTTCTTGGGAAGATCCTCCACCGAGGAACGATCCTTCAATATATTTTTTCATTGCTTCATTTTCACCAGCAGGCGAGTATCCCGTTGTCGCTGGTTTCCATATGCCCACTCCATTGAGTCCGCCGTCTTCAGCCTTGGTGATCCTCACCAATGTTTCCTTAGGGACTGTGTTAACGGCATGATTATCTGCCTCTCCTCCAAAGATAAAAGACATAAACACCTTGGCCTTATGAAAGAGAGTGTCGGTCTGGTGCATAGGCATATGCCAATTGCGGGTAACACTTTGCTGTGACCCATAACGAAAATTGGATTGATACATTCCCCCTTCAGAAAGCGCCCGCTTATCGGGACGCGTTTCATGGGCCTTGACGGATTTCTCTGTTGCGATATACGTTCCATGCTTCATCATGACAACGTTGTAAGGGTACGCTGGATTGTATACCGCACGAAGCATCAACCGCGTGACTTTATAAAATGGGTCATCCGGTTTGGCCCCGACATAAGGCCGGTCAGCAGGGTTGGCATCCACGTAAACATAATCGCCGTTGTTGATCCCCAACACCTTAGCGGCTTGCGGATTAAGATGGATTTGCTGTTCCCCGACGCCGGGGGCCCTTTTATCCATGCGATAAGGATCTCCGAAACTGGAATCCCAAATTTGATGCCAGTCCACATTGCTCCACAGCGAATGAACACGATGCCGCGATTTGGGTGTTAAACAATAAAATTGGAAGCCGCGGTCCCAAAGAAAATTCGAGGTTTTCTTGACCTCTGACCACGGCATCTTGATATTACGGATAGTCCGTTTATCCCAGTGTTCTTCGTTAAGCGAAATCCCATAATCATTGGGGCGAATGTAAGGATTACTGCTGACGATCACATTTTGCAAATAAGGGGTCGCCTCCGGCCCTTCACGATGGACGATGAAGTTCTCTCCATATTCAATAGCCTCGGGGATATCGGTGTAGGCATGCAACCTGCCCGTATCTGTATGAAACGGCTGACTCTCATGAATCTGTTCCCAAAAGGGAATGCGGGGATACGTCCTGAAAAGCATGAGCGCCCCGCCCGGAGGGCCGTATTTCCCTTGCATAATATCCTCAAGTTTGTACCCTGTGGTTGTGGTTGATGAATCCAGCAGCCTCTGGATATAAACTTCGCGTTTGCCTTCCAAGGCAAATTTCCAATAATCAGAGAAACGCTTGTCACCCATCAGTTCGCCTAATTTCGCGGCGATTTGAGCAAGGATCATGATGTCGTCCCGGCTGTCGAAAACGGGAGGAATCCCACCTTTCCAAATTTGCAGGAACGGATTGGAACACGAAGCGGTTACTTCCAATCCTTCAAATTCGATCCAACTGTTGGCAGGCAAGGCAATGTCAGAATATTCAATAGAGCCGGTCATCTGAATATCAATGGACAAAATCATCTCGACATTCGGATTAACATTCTTGATCATCTCGTAGCAATGTTTCGCGTTATTAATAAGATTGACGTTTGTGTACATAATGGCTTTTGTTGGGCTGGGCATGTGGGTCTCCCCGGTAAAAACCTTGCGCCCTTCTTTCGGTGTCTCAACGATAAGCGGCCGATCGCTATGATTCCAATAGGCCGGCTCTTCATCTTTAGTATAGGCATGGGCTTTGATGTCTTTCCCGTGGGCATTAGGATCAAGAGTCGGCTGAAATGGATCTTCGGCCACCCATCCTTTAAATCCCGGCCCTGTCCACGGGGATCCTTGGAAAACAGCGGCTTTATAATTTCCTGCCCAGGCATACACCCCGGCACCACGCTTACCAATGTTGCCGGTGAGCATAAACGGCAAGTAAGCGGCACGGTTCATCTGCGTGGCATGAAACCAATGATTGATCCCTTCCCCTTGATGAAGGGCCGCTGGTTTGATCGTGGCGATATCCTCGGCTAACCGAATAATTAAATCTTTCGGTGCATGGGTTATCTCAACAACCGAATCCAGATCGTAATCCTTGAGATGAAGTTTATAAAGAGAAAACAGGGTCGTCACTTCAATTTCTTTCCCGTCGACAGTGACCACTTTAAAGCTTCCCTCCAACGCTGGCTGAAGACCTTTTTGGGCGAATTGCGCACCCACATCTTCACGCGTGATCGCGGCCGGTTGATTTCTTGCCTTATCCCAGATAACAAAATCCCCCAACTTTTCATATTGTTCTTTTTTTAAACCTTGATACTTAAAACTTGGGCCATTGGGAGACAACCCGAATTGATAGTTGGGGAAGATCTCATGCGCCCTTAAACGCTTAAGAGTATCTGTTCTTACTAAAAGCGGAAAATCCGTAAATTGAAGCACGAAATTCTCATCGTATTGCTTCTTGTCGATCATTAAACGTGTAATCCCCAGGAATAAAGCGGCGTCTGTCTGCGGGCGGATAGGAATCCAATAATCGGATTTTGTGGCCGGTGGGCTGTATTCGGGAGCGATCGTCACCAACTTGGCTCCTCTTTCCATACACTCAATGAACCAATGGCTGTCGGTCATTTTATTCTCAACTAAATTCTTGCCATCCTGAATGATAAGCTTGCTAAAGCGCAAATCATTGAAATCACAATCGGCGTTCTGAAGACCGTGGACCCACGGATGTCCCGGTGCTTGATCCCCATGCCAGGTATAATTTGACCAGGTCCGTCCCGCCTTGGCTTCTTTCTCATCGACGCCCCGTATATGCGTGTCAAGAAGTGCCAGTGTGTTACACAAACGGTACATCCCATATTTACCAAAAACACCCAGCAACCCCATCCCTCCGCGCATTTTGATCGTTCGTGTTCCGGCCCCTTCCATGATATCAACCATCTCTTGGGGATATCCCTGGGCCAACAATCTCTGCCGCCCCTCCTCACCGCTGTAACGTTTGGCGATCGCGATCAAGGCCTTGGCGATGTAAGTATTGATTTCATCCCAAGAGACCTTTTCAAAGCGATCTGTTCCACGCGAAGTAAACTTATATTTCTCTTTGTTCGCATCCGTCAGTTCCGGGAAACCGTCATCAGCCCACTGCCGCCAGCCCTGACGGACAATGGGGTGTTTCAGCCGGTACGGCCCATAGACCAATTTGTGAAAAGTGTATCCCTTCGCGCATTGACGGGGGTTCCAATTAACTGTTGCCTTATTGCCATAAATATCCGCGTATTTTTGATAGTCATACGTGTTTCCCATGCGCACGACTATGCCGTTACGGACCAAAGCCGTCACCCGGCAGGCGTGCGTATCATTAGGCGAGCATACCCACGAAAATTTACTGTCATAGCGATACTGGTCACGATAAATTTTCTCCCATTCACGATTGGGATAAAAGGCCAGAGGATTATCAATCGCGGGATCAACCTCAAAGGCCCAGAGTGAAAGGCCGTTTGAAAATAAAAGCGCCCCTAAACCGGAGGCTGCTGAAAGCTTTAAGAACTCTAGTCGGGTCAATTTCATATTATTTCATCCCTCCAATCACTAACTCATTCCAAATTGACACTGATTTTTGACCATTACGATCATGGGATGAACCATCCCAAACAGCGAATGCGATAGAAACCTTTTTAGTTTCATTCAATTGTAAATCTTTCTTATTGGCAACCTTTAAAGACCGAATAAATACAACATGCCATCGGCCGTCCTTCCAAACACCATTAGCCTCAACATCGGTCGCGGCCGAATGATAAGCTTTATAAGTCCCCAGGCCCTCAGCAACCGCCTGTTCAGCATTTTTAGTTTTTTCTACATCAGCGACCGGGTTCCCTGCTCCCCAAGCCGTTAAAAATTGAGGATCGTGATATTTGGCAGCTGATTCTTTGGGATCAAATTTCTCGCCATGCTGATAATGTTTATCAGACGCGTAC
>CAZCLW010000002.1:55544-167645 GCA_964499685.1 uncultured Planctomycetales bacterium | reverse complement strand
CTATTGTGATCAGCTCATGAATCCAGAAACACCTCTTCCCGCGCGCTTTCTCCACGTGGCAAAAAGCATAATACAGGGTACGTAGTGTTTGTGGTTCATGGATTTGTTCATAACGTTAAAAAATATAGCACACTCCAACGGCGATGTCAACGCTTAAGCTTTGACGGTCACCGCTTTTAATTTTCTGAGATAGTCAAACCCGACCAAACGGTGGTTCTGCTCATCCCAAAGACGGAAAGTCATCGATTTCAAACTGGAAAAGAATGTGATCGGCTTTATTTCCTGAAAGAGCGGGTTCTCTTTATAGCACTTCTCCAGGAAATAATTCGGGATCTTGGGGCAAAGATGATGGATGTGATGGAACCCGATGTTCCCGGTAAACCACTGAAGTATTTTGGGCAGTTTATAGAAAGAACTTCCCTTCAGGGCCTCTGTGACATAATCCCATTGCTGATGCCGTTCCCAATAGACCCCTTCAAACTGATGCTGGACATAAAACAGCCAAACCCCTGCCGAAGCCGCGATCGCCACGACCGGCAACTGGATCAGAAGATAAGCCTTTAGGCCGATCAAAGAGCTTACAGCGGCGGCCATGGCCAGAATGCTCACATTCGTCAAATAGGTACTGCGGCGTCCCCGGCTTCCGCCTTCTTTACCGGGAATGCGGTGCACGATAAAAAACAGTATGGCCGGCCCGATAATGAACAGACAAAGCGGGTGCCGGGCAAAACGATAACGGATCCTGGTCCAGCGTGAGGCCGTCACATATTCTTTGACGGTCAAGGTCCACACGTCGCCAAACCCTCGCTTGTCCAAATTTCCCGCGCCGGCGTGATGCTGGGCATGTTCATGCCTCCAGTAATCATACGGCGTGAAGGTCAATATGCCGGTAACAAACCCCCAAAAACGGTTCGCCTTTCCCGATCTAAAAAATGACCCGTGGCCGCAATCATGAAAAATGATGAATACGCGGACCAAAAATCCCGCCGCCAGAACGGCGAGCCCCAAGGTCAACCAATAAGAAACGTGCAGGCTCAAATACATCAGATACCATAAAAAAACATAAGGCACTAAAGTATTGACCAATTGCCAAATGCTGCGGGCCAATTGCGGATTCTGATATTTGGCCACCATTTTCTGCCATGAAATATGCTTTAAAGACACTTTTTCCTCCCAAGACCGTCACGGCCTGATTTTTAATGGGGAACCTTCTCGAACATTAAAACGTGAAAAATAGAAAACAGGCAAGAAAACTATGCTGATAATGTGGGGAATATTCCGTTATGTGCGATTGATTGATTCAAGTATAACTCAGAAAAGGAATGAGCACAAGGACAACTTGGGGAAAGGATAGAGTTAGAATGAAGGAAGAATGCGGAAATGGGCTTCTTTGGAATTGGCGCGGCCTTCTTCAGGCCGGTACATCACGATCGTCCAGTTACCGTGGTCGGCGGTGTCGTTGGGATCAATGGACGGAATGCCGAAGGCGCGGAACGTATAATTGGTCTGTCCGGGCTCAAGGTCCTGGACGGTCGTCCGGAGTTCTTTGACCAGCTTATCGTCCTTGTAAAGGTCGATATTGAAATCCGCGGGGAGCGGTTCCGTGTAATTATTGTACAGCACGATCTGCCCTTCCAGACGCTGGGGGGACTTATATTCTCTTTTTGTATTGATATCAAATTCAATGAAACGCTCCTCATCCACGCTCGCGGCCGCTGCCTCATCAAATTCATCATCATTCGTCACGGTGGTCGTGGTCGTCGTGGTGGTGCGCTTGTATTCGGCATAAATAAGACTGGCGCTGGTCACGATGAACACGGCGATCACACCAAGTATATAAAGTGTTTTATTCTTCATGGCTGTACTTTACCAAAAGCCACATTAAAAGAGGATTAACTTAAAATGAAAATTGAGGTTTGCTACCAGGAGCGTTTGCCCCAAAAATATCCCAGGGCCACGCCGGCAAGAAGGGTAAGGGTCAAAAGGACGATCTGTGAGATGCGGAATTGCCAAAATATGATCTGGACGGGAACACTGTGCCAATTCTGCAGAATGATCACGCCCACAAACACACCCAGAAATATGGTCAATTGTCTCATACGCTCATATCAGATGATGCTGGAACATGACGGCAAAGCCCAGAAAGGCGAAAAAACCCATGGTATCGGTTATGGTGGTCAGAATGATGTTGGAACACTGCGCCGGGTCCAGTCCCGCGGCCTTCATCGACAACGGGATCAAGGCACCCGCAAATCCCGCCACCGTCAAATTGACGATCATGGCCAAGGCAACGACCACGCCGAGCATGGGGATGCCCTGCCACAACCAGGCGATCAGGGCCGTTACGGCGCCGATAACGATCCCGTTGATCAACCCCACCGCTGTTTCTTTATAGATCAGCTGTCTGGCCTTGGAAAAAGGGATCTCCCGCATAACGAGTCCGCGCATGACGACCGCGAGGGATTGGGCGCCGGCGTTTCCGCCCTCCCCGGCGACGACCGGCAGATACACCGCCAGGATGGTGATCTTGGCAATGATATCTTCGAACAGGGAAACGACCCACGCCGCCATGAACGCGGTCAACAAGTTGACGTGCAGCCAGGGGAGCCGTGTTTTCAGGGAAAAACTGACCGGTGAAAAGGCGTGCTCATCACCGCTCGCGCCGAACATCTTCTGCAAGTCCTCGCTTGCCTCTTCCTGGACGTCGCCGATCAACTGTTCGGCGTGGATGATACCGATCAATTTGTTCTCATGATCGACGACCGGTGCCGCAAAAAGGTGGCGTGAGGATATTTCGTTGGCGATCTTTTCGCGGTCCCAAAAGCCGTTGATCTTGAAAACATCCTTGCGCATGATGTTGCCCAGCACATCCCCTTCGCCGGCCAGCATCATGTCGCGCATGTTCATAACGCCCACAAGATGCCCCGCCTGATCGACCACATAAACATAGGAACCGGCAAAACCTTTGCTGGCCAATTCGCGGATTTTCTGGATGGACTCTTTGACCCTGATCTCTTGGTGAAGCGCGATAAAATCCGTTTTCATGATCCGGCCGGCGCTGTCTTCGGGATAGGTCAATAATTCCTGGATCTCTTTTTTCTTCTTTTCATCCAGCGTGGCCAGAAATAGGTCGCGTTTTTCCGCGGTCAAATTCAAAAAGACATTGGCCGCTTCGGCGATCTCGAGGTGATGGACAAATTTGATGAACAACTCCTGCGGAAGCCGGTCCGCCAGGAGCGCCTTGGTGCTGTCGTGAAGGCACTTATAGATCTCCAGGGCGAGCGTCGGCGGGATATGACAGAGAATGGAAACGACCTCTTCGGTGGACATCGTCTGTAAATGACGGGCCGCGGACAAAGGATCGTTTTCGGCGATCTTTTTGACGAGAGCGACAAACGGCGTGTGAGCGTTCGGTTTAGCCATTATTCCTTATTATAGGCAGAAGACCGCCGTATTCTAGGGCAATCTGCAGAAAATAAAATGCCCAGCCAATTGGCTGGGCATTTAAAGATTGGTTGCGGGGACAGGATTTGAACCTGTGACCTTCAGGTTATGAGCCTGACGAGCTTCCTGGCTGCTCCACCCCGCGATGTCTCTAAAAACTATTCTTTGGCTGCAGGAACGATCTTATACACCACTTCTCCTTCTTTGATCAGCCCCATCTTCTCGCGCGCGATCTTCTCGACATACTCCGGATCGGTCTCCAAAAGCTCCCTTTCTCTTAATAACGCGGCGTTCTTTTCCTGCAGGGCCTTGATCTCCTGCCTATATTCCCAATTCCTCTGCTTCAGATCCTGCATCTTCGTGTACGAAGGCAGGAAATAAAAAAACACAAATGTCGCGATAACAAATAGCCAGATGGCGTTTTTGAGCATTAATAAATTTTTCTCCACATCGCGCCGCCGTAAACGGCCTTTTCGCCGAGCTCCTCTTCGATCCGCAAAAGTTCGTTGTACTTGGCCAAACGGTCGGTGCGTGACAAAGAACCTGTCTTGATCTGGCCGGCGTTAGTGGCAACGGCCAAGTGCGCGATCGTCGTGTCCTCGGTCTCGCCGGAACGGTGCGAAATGATGGAGGTATAATTGTTCTTGCGGGCCAGGTCGATCGCCGCCAATGTTTCCGATAAACTGCCGATCTGGTTCACCTTGACGAGAATGGAATTCCCGACCTTTTTATCGATGCCTTCTTTGAGGCGCTTGACGTTGGTGACAAAAAGATCGTCGCCGACCAGTTGTGTTTTGGAACCAAGCTTCTCGGTCAGCGCCTTCCAGCCGGTCCAGTCGTTCTCGTACAAACCGTCTTCGATCGACACGACCGGATACTTCGCAACCATATCGGAATACACGCTTATCATATCATAAGCCGTGTTTTTCCGCCCGTCATAATTATACTGGCCGTCCTTGTAGAAAGAAGAAGACGCGGCGTCGAGCGCGATAAAGATCTGTTTTCCGGGCTTATATCCGGCCTTTTCGATCGCTTCCATGATGACGCCGATCCCTTCTTCGTTGGACTTCAAGTTCGGCGCGAAACCGCCTTCATCGCCGACGGAAGTGGCGAGCCCGCGGTCATGCAGGATTTTCTTTAAGGTATGAAAAACTTCCGTCGCCATGCGCAGGGCCTCGCTGAAAGTCGGCGCGCCGATGGGGGCGATCATGAATTCCTGCACATCGAGATTGTTATCGGCGTGCACGCCGCCGTTGATGATATTCATTAAAGGAACAGGTAAAATTTTGGCCTTCGTGCCGCCTAAATAACGGTACAGCGGCTTTTTCATTTCCGCGGCCGCGGCTTTGGCCACCGCGAGCGAAACGCCCAAGATAGCGTTCGCGCCCAGACGGCCTTTATTTTCGGTACCGTCCAATTCAATGACCATTTTATCGATGGCTTCGAAATCAGCCTCCTGGCCTTTTATCTTTTTGAGAATGAGCGTGTTGACGTTGGCAACGGCCTTGGTCACACCCTTGCCCATATATTTGCTTTTGTCACCGTCGCGTAATTCGATGGCTTCATGTTCGCCGGTTGAGGCGCCGGAAGGGACCGCGGCGCGGCCCATGGCGCCGGAAGAAAGGATAACATCGACCTCCACCGTGGGATTGCCGCGGGAATCGATGATCTGTCTTGCCTTGATATCTTTGATCTTGGACATGGTATTCTCCTAATACTTAAATGGTAAGGTGCCAAATTATCACAGTTTAATTTCAAAGTCAAGAGCTAAGTCGGCCAAAGGCAAGGATTTCCTTCTTAGGGCTGTTCAAACAGGGGGATTATGGTATACTTTGGATACACCTTAATATTTATACTAATTTTATGCGAAAACTCATCATTTTCCTCAAATTGCACTGGTCCAAACTGCTCATTATCGGCATCTTTGCCGCGGTCTTTCTGGCTGCCGCGTTCTTCCTCTATTCAGGATTGAACAACTATTTCGGCCTGGAGTCCTTCAGCCGACGCCAGATCTCCGCCTACATGGGCTTCTTTCTTATCATCGGTATCTTCACCGCCTTCATCCAGCTTCCGCTCTTCTTCGGCATGCACTATTATTTCCTACAGGGCGGCGGATTAGGCCGCCTGGGCCGCGAAAAGATCTCCAAGGCCCATGTCAACGTTAAATGGGATGAGGTCATTGGTATGGAGGCTGCCAAGCGTGACGCCTGGGAACTCGTCCAGCTCCTCAAGGACCGCTCCATGCTCAAAATGATCGGCGGAAAGATCATCAAGGGAACGATCATGATCGGCCCGCCGGGCTGCGGAAAAACCTATTTGGCGAAAGCGATCGCCACCGAATGCGGCCTGCCCCTTCTGTCGGCCGTAGGAAGCGAATTTGTCGGGATGTTCGTGGGCCAAGGCGCGGCCCAGATGAAGTCCCTTTTTAAACAGGCCCGCGAGACTGCCAAGATGCACGGCGGATGCATCATCTTTATCGATGAGATCGATTCCTTCGCGCGGCCGCGCATGGCTGATACAGGCTTCGGCGGGGCGACTTCGCATAACGCGACCATTAACCAATTCCTGACCGAGCTCGACGGCCTGCGCCAGAACGAGAACAATATCGTGGTCATTGCCGCGACGAACGTTCCCGAAGATGAATTGGATTCAGCCATCATGCGCGCCGGACGCTTTGACCGGAAAGTGTATATCACCAAACCCAATCTGGAAGAGCGCGAGCAGTTATTTAAATTCTATCTTTCGCGCGTCAAGGCCGACCCCTCGATCGAACCTAATTTTCTGGCGCGAAAAGCATTATGGTTTTCTCCGTCAGATATCGACAATATGGTGCGCGAGGCCGGCTTGCTCGCGTTGCGCGATAAACGCGAGACGATCACCATGAAAGACCTTTCACAGGCCTATGACCGCGTCACCTTCGGGCTCAAGTCCAACATAACTTTAAACGAAAAAGAAAAGACCTGGACGGCCTATCACGAAGCCGGCCATGCGGTCATCGCCTATTTAACGCATCCGACAAATGACGTCATCAAAGCCACGATCATCCCGCACAAGGGTTCGCTCGGCTTCATCTCCCAGCGGCCCATCGAAGAGACTTATTCGTCCAACCGCGAACAGCTTTTGGCCAATATCAAGGTAAGCCTGGCCAGCTATGTGGCGGAAAAACTCAAATTCGGCACGACCGGAAGCGGCGTGGGCGGCGGACGCGGAACGGATTTCGATACGGCCATGCGCATCGCGCACGCCATGGTCTGGCAGTACGGCATGGGCAAATCGGGGTTGGTGGGCGATTTTCACGCCTTGGCCTCGAACAACGGCTCGCTTATTTCGGAAAAGACCCGTGAAATCCTCGACGACGATGTTCAGAACATCCTGCAGACCTGCATGAAGGAAGTCGAACAGATCTTGAGCGCGAACACGGATGTGTTGGAATATTTCGCGCAGGAACTCCTTAAAAAGCAGGAACTCGAATACGACGAGATCGAGGCGATCTTCCGAAAATTCGGCGTCAAGTCCGCCCGTCCTTTGCCCATCAATAAAACACTTCCCGCATAAATGAAGCACCTTCTCCTCCTCTTCTGTTTTCTCCTTACCGGATGTTCCAAGATCAATACGGTTGCGGTCAACACGCTTTCGCAAGCCGAGGAGAAATTCATCACGATCTGCCAGGAAGAATATAATTTTACGCCGGTCGTTTTCCGTCTGCCCAACACGATGTGGATTTACATCCCGCTCGCTCAAAATATCTTTGAATTTAAAGCCTCCGATAAAGGCCCCTCCTCTTCCGCGGAGGCGAGCAAGAGCTTTGCCATCCATTATCTCGACGGAAAATTCAAGGACAGCCAGTTCGTGATCCAGTATGATATCGGCCCGGTCAAAAAATACGCCAAAGATCCCGGCTACAGCAGCTCCTATACGGAAGAATTCCAGACAAAACAGCGCGGGATTTTGACGGCCGTTTACCGCGCTTACGGGGGACTGCCTGCCGACCGCGAAAGCCCGGAAAAAGCGCCTGACTTTTTTGTTCTGGTCATGGCGGACATCAAGACGGGACTGGAGACCACGACCTTATTCTATTTTCCCGATTTCCGGCGCGCAATGAGCGATAATTTCTTTTATGAGGAGTTCACCCGCCGGACAATAAGCGAAGAGCCCACCGGCCACACCAACATCCTCGGCGACACGACCGGCAGGCACCTTGATCCCCAAGAGATAAACTTCCCCGAATTCCTTGCCAAGCAGATCGTCTTTCGTATCCGGTATAAATTCCAGCGCAGCGATTTCCCGCCGGAAGGCCAGATCGCCGATGAGATCGCGGCCATCGTCCAAGAGACGGTCGGAAATTACGGATTTAAGGATTTTGACGGTGTGCGGCTGGAGAATCTTTTAAGCGGCGAGACGGTCAGTATTAAAAATCAACGGCAATAAGCGTTCCCAGGACCTGGTTCGACGACCAGTCACTCTTCCCTTTTTGCGCCTGGAGCATGCAGAAGACCTGCAGGCCCACTTTATCGCTCACCTTGAAGTTCAGCCCCAGAGGAACGGTCCAGTTCTCGTTGAGGCGGTCCTGACGGAAATCATAAAAAAATTCGTTGTAGATATATACGGACTTAAGCGGAAGGGTATCTTTAAGCGGGAATTCGAGCATCCAGCGCTGACGATAACGCGTATTGTCGGAACCCCTCTGCTCGATCCAGCGGAATTCCACCCGGTTACGCATCTTTAATTTGACCCAATCGGCCAGGGCCCACTGGGGATTCACCTCGATCTCGGCGCGGTGCTGTTGGTTGAAGGAGTCATCGACGGCTGTCTCCGCAACACTGCGGGAACGCAGGCTGGTGTAATTAAGCCCGAAGTCCAGGTTCTCGGAATGATGATAAACCAGCCGCGGGGAGATATAATATAGCCCTAATTTCTCCGCATTGTGCATAAAACGCGAATCCGTAAAGACGACAAAGTCCAGCTTTTCGCTTTTATAAGCCCTGAGCGAAAGCTGCGACCAATACTGGAAATCATCATCGGCTCGTGCCCCCGCCGTCAGCCACAATAATGAGATCAGTATCCAGAATAATTTCCGCATTATCCGGCTCCAATAGTCAAAGGAAACACCAATTTGTATCCGACCAGGATCGCGATGATAGCAATAATCGAAATGAACAGGCCCGACTTGATCATATCCATGCTTTTCAATCTTCCCGTTGAAAAGGCCATGGCGTTCGGCGGGGTCGAAACCGGCAGCGCCATGTCGAACCCGCAGGTTAACGTAATGACCAGGGCGAGATAAACAGGATTTTCGGTCGATATGCTCAAGGCCAAAGGAACCAGGATGCTGGTCGCGGCCGTATTGCTCATGAAGGTCGAAAGAACGAACGTTAAGGCGATAAAGACCAGCACGAGGCCGTAACCTTCTATCCCGAAAATCGGCAACCCCACGATCCACTTGGCGAGCCCTGTCATTTCCATGGCTTTGCCCAAAGCCAAACCGCCCCACATCAAAACCAGAATGTCCCACTCGATATTATCGAAATCCTTGCGGTTTAAAAGCCCCGTCGCCGTGATGATCCCGACGCTGAAAAGCGCGACCAGCGATTCCGGCACTTTATGGAACGGTGCGGTCAGCCACAGGGTGATAGTCAGCGCCGCAATCCCCATCACCGCCTTTGTTTTGATGTCCAGCGCCATGTCCTGCCGGACGTTCAAGACCAATTCTTTTTTCGCCGGATGGAACATTTTATAGAGAACAATGCTGGAAAAGAAAAGTAGCATGAAGACCAGCGGGACCGCCATCATCATCCAGGAAATAAAATTGATCACAATACCTTGCTTGGCCAAAAGCCCCAGAACGATGGCGTTGGGCGGCGTGCCGACGGGCGTGCCGATACCGCCGATATTGGCTGCGAAAGTGACGCCCAGGATCAGAGCAGTCGCAAACTTGTCCTCAGAGTGCATCTGGTCCAAGATAGGTTTTAAAAGGGCCAGCATCAGCGCGGTCGTGGCCGTATTGGACATCCACATCGAGATAAAAGCCGAGGTCATCATGAATCCCACCAACAAGGAATATGGACCGCTGCCGAAGAGCTTGATCACCTTCCCAACAATGAACTGATCAATATGGAATTTATGCACGGCCGCGGCCAGTACAAACCCGCCCAGAAATAGCATGATGACCGGGTCTGAAAACAAGACATAAAATTCGGTAATGCCCTTCCCAGCCCAGTTCAAACCTCCGCCGGGAAGCCCCAACAAAAAGGTGAGCAGAATAACGACGGCAAGCGATGTGGCATAGAGCGGGATGATCTCCAGAGCCCAGGAAAAAGCAGCAAGGACAAACACGAACAGCACGCGCCGCGCCGGCTCGGGTAAACTTGCCGGCGCGAAAAAATACGACAAAGCAGCTAATACAAGCGTTAGTCCGGATTTAAAAACCATGGGTTATACGCCTTCTAGAGCGTATAGATTACAATAATCAACCCCAGAGAAAATATCAAGACAATGAAGGGAAAAATCGCAGCGAAGAGTTCCGGCCGAATTTTAGCTTTTCAGGCTCTGCTTGGCGGACTGCGTCAAAATCTCCAGCACTTCATCATCCCCGATCTCCGGGAAATGAAGATAGTGCTGTTCAACCGTGCTTAGGCATGACGGAACCCGCAGGCAAACGACTTCATCCGCGTCCAGGGCCAGGCGTTCCAAAGCCTCCTGCGGAGCCACCGGCACGGCCACGATCACTTTTGCCGGTCTTTCCCGACGGACGCTCCACAGCGCAGCCTGGAGAGTTGCGCCCGTTACCGCTCCGTCATCAGCAATGATGACGGTCCTGTCTTTTAACGGGACCTTGGGATAAACCCGGCGGAAAAGAAAACGCCGGTGCCTAATCAGAGCCAATTCCCTCTCTTTAACATGCGTGAAATCCGCGGAAATTCCCAGTTGATCCGCCAAAACGCCATTGAGAAAAACGCGACCGCTCTCTTCCACGGCGCCGATCGCTAATTCCGGACTTTCGGCCGACCCGATTTTCCGAGTCAGGACGATATCCAAATCGGAATCAAGGACATCCGCAATCTCATAAGCAATAACAACGCCTCCTCCGGGGATGCCGAGAACAATGGCGTCCTTGTCATAAAAATCTTTCAAGGCAAGACCCAAAAGACTCCCAGCCTTGGCCCGGTCTTTGAACGGCTGATTGCTTTGTGCAATGATCCTCAATTTATTCATTTTGAACACCTATACATTTTTCCGCTTCAAACCAGTCATCCCATTCATGACCCGGCTGGCAGCCCCGTTTTTCATAGAGTTCGTAAGCCTTTTTACGGATCTTTTCTTCCTTTTCCGCAAAGGAAGGAAACGCTTGTGCAATGTCCAGGGAACAGCGCTTACGCTCCTCATTCAATACTTTTTGGTCTTTTCTTTTTCTCCCGATCTTGATTTTCATGACTTTCCTCCTTTAGTTAACCGTAGACGCAAACCTTGTTTTTGCCTTCATGTTTGGCTTGATACAGTGCCCGGTCGGCCTTGGACGTCAATTCATAGCGGCCGGCATTAGGTGTATACATGCCGATCCCTATACTGACCGTCACCGGGTGCCTGAATTTGGCCTCCTGGACCGCTTTTCTTATTTTCTCGGCCACCGCTTCGGCCTGGTCTTTTCCGGTTTCCGGAAGAACGACGGCAAACTCATCTCCGCCGTATCGGCATAGGATGTCCACTTCACGCAGATCTTTCTTCAGGATTTTTCCTATGTCCATAAGCAGCTGGCTTCCCTCCGGATGGCCGAAGCTGTCGTTGTAAGATTTAAAATTGTCCACATCGATCATCATCACGGCCAAAGGGCGCGGATGTCTCTTGATCCTTTTCAGCTCGTAATCCAGGCCTCGGTGAAAATAACGGAAATTGTGAAGATGGGTCAGCGGATCGGTGATGGACAGATAGTGCAATTCTTTATAAAGCTTCAAATTGTCCAAAGCCACGGCCACCTCCCGCCCCATGGCGTCCAGGATCTTGAGGTCCGTCTCATCAAAGGCCTCATCTCCGAATTCGCCCTTTCCTGCCACGGTCATGACCGCGATGACATGGTCGTTGACCTTGACCGGGACACAAACGAACGAATTCCCCAGATAAGAAAATCCGCCTTCATATTGCGGTTCTTGTTCGATCCCGCGGACAAGTAGCGGTTGTCCGCTTTGAGCCACCCGGCCGGCGATTGATTCTCCGACCTTGATCTTGCGCTTAAAGATATCATCGGGAAAACCTACCGCTCCTTTGATATTAAGCTCTCCTTCGGCATGATCGACCAGCATCAGCAGGCACTTGTTGGCTTCCAGAATTTCGGAGGCTTTTTTGACCACAAAATCAAAAAGCCGGTCCAGCTTCCTTATGGCACTTACCTTCTCGTCAAACCCAATGATCTCTTCCAGCTTGCGCTTTTCATTTTTCAGGCGCTCCTCCCAACGGATCTTATCGGTCACGTCTGTCCAGACAGAGACAAAATGCGTGATCTCACCCGCCTCATTTTTGATCGGGGTTATCGTCTGATCGGCTATATACATTTTTCCGTACTTGTTCTTATTGGTCGTTTGGGCCTGAAAAGCATTTCCGCTGAGAAGAGTGGACCACAATTTGTCATAGTACTCTTTCCCATGGACGCCCGACCTCAATATCCGCGGACTCCTCCCGTAGACATCAACCATGGCATAACCCGTCGTTTTTTCAAAAGCCGGGTTTACATACAAAATAGCCCCCTTACTGTCCGTGATCATCACATGATCGGCCGTTTGACTGACCGCGTTGGTCAGCATTCTTGCCTCCGCTTCCAGCAGGCTCCGGCTGGTGATATCCTCGGCCACCCCTTCCACTCCGATAATCCCCCCACTGTCATTGCGGATAAAATTACTGGTGACCGAGAGGATAATGGTGGTGCCATCCTTTCGCTTGTTTTTTACGATATAATCCCGGACAAAACCCAGCCTTTCCATCCGCTTAAGAAAAGTATCGCGGTCTGTCGGATCAACATACAAATTCCTGGCCAGATTCAGGCCCAGAACCTCATCCCGGTTTTGATAGCCGAGCATCTCGACAAAGGCACTATTGACATAAAAAAGGTCCCCTTTGGCATCGGCCATGTAAATACCAATATGCAAATTCTCCACCAGCCGACGATACATGCGCTCGGCTTCTGTGTGCAGAAGATTGATCTCTTTATCTTTGGCAATGTAGCCCATTCAATCCTCCTTCCTAGGGATGGACCATGCATCCCTCACAAATGACCGGATCCTGGTCGGAAACGTAAATATCATGCCGGGGATCGCCTTCAACTTCCAGATACCCGACAGCGCCTTTCTCGACGCGGAAAATCGCATGATCAACCAACGTATAGGTCCCCGGAACCTCCACACCGAATTCCACAACCGTGGCGCCACCGACCGGGACCAGTGTCGTTTGGACGCTTCGAGCCGGCTTGCTGATAAGATCCCCTTCTCGATAGACATTGTCAAAAATCTCACCGATCACATGGAACGAAGAAATAAGATTAGGACCGCCGTTACCGAAATATATCCTTACCTTTTCTCCGGTCTTTGTCTTAATGACATTTTCTCCTATCAAAGAACCGACTTTACCGTTAAAGACCACGAACGTAGGATGTTCATTCAATCCTTCCTGATGAGAAAAAGGCCAGACTTCCGGCAATGCAGCCGCCGGCCCGCCGTCCGTTTCTTCTCCCCAGAAGTCTTCCGCTGCTTCAGTTGCCTCGGCTACGGCACCGTGATGATCATGCCCGACGGTTTCCGGTTTGGTCTCATATTTGGGCGTGTAAAACTCACTCTGCATGACATAGAATTCTTTGTCCACTTTCGGCAAGCCCTTCTTGGGTTCTACCAGGATCAATCCATACATCCCATTGGCAATGTGGTCCATAACAGGCGGCGCCGCGCAGTGATAAACGTAGAGCCCGGGATGAAGCGCCTTAAACCAGGCAACACGTTCTTCGCCTTTGACAACGGTCGTGACGGTCGCCCCGCCTCCGGGGCCGGTTACGGCATGAAAATCAATATTATGCGGCATGCCCATGGTGTCCGTGCTGGTATGGTGAACTTCCAGCACATCCCCTTCACGCAGGCGGATAAACGGGCCGGGAACATCATCATTAAATGTCCAGTATTCATACTTTACGCCCGGCTTGATCTCCGCCACTTTTCGTCCGGATTGAAGGTGCACCTCTACAAGGACGGGTTGCTTGCGGGTTATAGGCGGAGGCACTTCCGGCGCATGCGTCAAGACCGCTTTTTCTCTTAATTTGGGGAATTTGATAACTGATACCTTATCGGCCGATTCTCCCCAAGAACTAAATACTCCCAAAAGTAAAAGAATAAATATTCCGATTGCTGTCTTGTGACTCATTTACTTTTCCTCCTTTTTGACTTTGCCATTCTTATTCTTCAAACATCTTTTGATCACCGGAATGAGACGCTCATAAACTTCGCTTTTCCCAATGAAATACTTGGCGCGTGATTCCCGGGCCAGCTTCCGGAAGGATTCTATCTCGAACATCGTCAAAATGATCACGTCGCAGCCAGGATTGTCCTCCTTGATCTGCCGGGAGGCATTGAATCCGTTCTCTCCCGGAAGATTAAGGTCCATGACCACAATATCAGGTTTGACACAAGCCGCCTTAGTCACGCCCATCTCAGCCGTCGAAGCTTCAAAGATCTCAGCATCCGGAAGCTGCTTGATATGGTCCTTTACCGCTTCCCTGAAGGCCTGATTGTCCTCAACGATCAATATACGTGAAACCATTTACTCGCCTCCTTTTTATGCATCACCATTACTATAAGACGCTTTTGAAGCGAATATAATGGGATATAGTACGCAGACTTCTAAGTAATTCTACGGAGATAAGGAAAAAAGAGGAAATGAAAGGGAAATGAGGATCAGGAGGAAATAACGCGGATGGTTTCGCCCGCGCGGACGAAGCCTTCTCTGATGACGCGGGCATACATACCGTGACGGCCCCACGCATCGTTTTTCAACTGGGGGTGGATAGAGTCCATCACATAACAGGGCTTCCGGACTCTGGAGATCTCCAGGACCACGCCGCCGGATAATTCCAGGATAGTCCCAAGGGCCAGACCGTTCACATGAAGATCCTGAACGGTCAAATTCTCTCCGGCCTGGCCGGGTTCCAATTTATAAGGGGCACTCCGGCCCAATTCTTCCAGCTTTTCGATATCCTGGATGCAGACCGCCTGAAGGGGCGTGTTATGTTTGGCATGATTGTGGCCGTCGCCTTCCAGACCGGAAAAACTGAACCGGACGGCGGGCACGGGGACTTTCGGGATCCCCCCTCTGGAAATATTAATGGAGATAATGGTGGCCATTTCAAACCTAAGACTTTCTCTTTGACCGTAAGATAAACGTCAAGGCCAAGGAAAGAACGGATAGTAAAATAAAAATAATAAATCCCCGGCTGTAACCCCTTTGACCGGCAAGATTGACCATAAATCCCATGGACGGCGGAATGACAAACCCGCCAAAAGCGCCCAAGCCGCCGATCCAGCCTGCGGCGCCGCCCACCGCTTCCGGAATTTCCTGTGGAACCAGCTTAAAGACGGCCGCGTTGCCCATACCCATGCCGATGGCCAACAAAACACATCCGATGATCGAAACCATGAAATCTTGCGAACCAGACATGACGAAAGACCCGGCAGTCATTATGCCAAGAGAGAAAATTAAGGTCCGTTCCCCACTGTAGATATCTGCCACTTGTCCGCCCACCACACGCATAAGTGACGCAAGGATAGAATACAACGCCGTCAGCATACCGGCCTGAACGAGAGGCAATTGGTAAAATGAAACCCAGTATGTCGGAAACCAGGCGGTCAATGCAATGAATCCGCCGAAGGTGGCAAAGTAAATCGCGACAAATGCCCAGGTTTTCCAATTCTGGGCTGAGGCCTGCAGGCTTTGTTTGGCGTTCCCTTTTGGAAATATTTCCTGATGATATTTGGTCTGTGCTTCTATCTTGGCATCCGCAGGGTTCATCCCTTGCTCAATAAGCTGAAAGTACCACGCATTCTTTCCCAACAGCCAATAAGCGGTCGTTCCTGTAACTAAAAAAATCAGCCAGCCCAAATATGTGAGCGGTAACCCTAACTGCTTCATGGCAAAGGGTAGGATGAGCGCGAACAACCCCGGCGCTAGATTTCCCAAACCGGCAAACAATCCCAGCACTGTCCCCTGCTTGCTTTGCGGAAACCAGTAAGAAACCTGTCCAACACCGACGGAAAAGGTCGCTATCCCGCATCCACACAACATGCCCAAAAGCAAAAACAACGGATAAAAATCACTTGTCAAGCGATCCGGGTAAAAACGGCTCATCACGATATACAATCCCGTCATGCCGATGATGGAGAGGATCAGCAATGCCAGAAATGGCTTACGGCCGCCGTTGGTATCGGTCCATGCCGCAAACGGAATGCGTAAAAGCGAACCTGACAAGGCCGGCATGGAAATTAAAAGTCCCAGCAGCATCGGACTGACCTGCATGATTTCCTTAATTTTTGTAGCCGTAACACCAAACAAGGATACAGCCGCGAACCCGATAAAAAATCCGATGGTGGCGCTCATTCCGCCTAAATCAGGCGTCCCTTTTATTTTCGTCATTTCATCCCCCGTTTAGCTTCCGAATAATTCTGGCTGCGTCCCGCATAAATTCCTTTTAAGAAGGGAATATTGGTTAGCAGCGCCCCGACGGCGCATGCGAGAAAGGCCAAACCGCTTAAGATCAGGCTGGGCAGCAGGACCTTATACTGCCCCCTGAAAAAAGCCTCCAGCGCCGTTATCAGGATCCAGATCTGGAAAAACACGGCACCCAAGCTGATCGTCAGTGAAACCATTTCGATCGTGCGGATAAATTGTTCTTTTTTGTCGGCGAATCTCATACCAATTCTCCCCGTTCCATACCCACAAAATAAATACCTTCCGGCCTGACCTCCAGTTTCAGTTTGGGGAGCGGCCGTTCCGGGGGACCGTAAAAAACCTCTCCGCTTGATTTAAAAGCCCCTTTATGACAAGGACAGAAGAAAATATTTTCCTCCTTTTTCCAAATGACCGGACACTGCAAATGCGTACACTTCTGCCCGTAGGCGACGAACTCCTCGTTGTTTAAACGCACAAGGATCACCGGCTCCTTGAAACCCGGAATTTGGAACACATAGGATTCTCCCACCCTTAGATCATCTTTTCCCACGATCCGCATGGGTTCATAACGGCGTTCCGTCGAAGTGCGGAAAAGCGATCTTATCCATACGCCGGCCGTGCCGCTGAAAAAACCGAACGAGACCAACCCTAAATAACGGATAAAATCCCTCCGCGAAATGTTGGCATCCCGTTGATTGTCGAGCGGAAAATCCTCGAACCATTTCGGGATTTCCCTGTATTTTTCCTTCAGTCTTTTTTCAATCGGATCTTGAGGTGCGGACATAATTCCTTCTCTCTATGCGATCCAGGGCTGCGGATCTTCGATGTTGGTGCTGATAAATTCCATCACGTCCAATTCAATGGCCTCATCGGAGCGGTCCATCATGACATAGACCTTGGTCGTGATCTTCTGCCGGCCGAAGACGAATTGGTTGTTCGCTTTATTGCTGCGCCGGGATTCAATGACCGACTTCGGCCCGAAATAGATCGCCTCAGACGGACAGACAGTGGCGCACATGGGCTTGAGGCCGACGGAGGTCCGGTCATAACACATATCGCATTTATTCATCTGCGCCCGGGCCTTGTAAATTTTCGGAACACCGAACGGACAGGCCACATAACAGTTAGAACATCCGATGCAGCGTGATTTGGTCGATGATTGGACTATACCGTCTTCTGTGCGCTTAATGGCATCGGCCGGACAGACCGCGGCACAGGCGGGATCATCACAATGCATACATAAGGTAGGGGCGGTCTTGACCGACTCAGCGCGGTCATAAGGTTCCAAGTGGATCATGGGAACCCCCCGGTGGGTCCCGCATTCAGCACAGGCCGCTTCACAGGCCCGGCAGCCGATACAGCGTTGCGGGTCGATGAACAGATCGTTTTCTTCCAGCCATTGGTTCATTTGCTTTTTTCGATCTTTTCGATGCGAACAGCGCTCATTTTGAATTCCGGGATCTTGGAGACCGGATCGAGCGCCCGCTGGGTTAAACGGTTTATGGATTGCCTGCCGGCCCAGTGATAAGGGACAAACAAAGTGTCCGGCCGGATAGTTTTGACCACCCTGGCTCTCAATTCGATCGAATCCCGGCGCGATGTTATCCTGACCAGATCCCCTTCCTTAATCTCATACTTCTGCGCCAAGGCGGGGTGGATCTCAACATATGGCCCAGGAGACTGATCGGCCAGAAATCCGATGCGGCGCGTTTGCGTTCCGGAAAGATAATGATAGATCACGCGGCCCGTCGTCAAATAGATCGGGTATTCACTGTTTATCTCATCGGCCGAAGGTTTATATTCGACCATATTAAATCGTGCTTTTCCGTCAGGATGATAAAATTTCCCGTCTTCAAACAACCGCGGGGTCCCGGGATGGTCCAAGCTCGGACATGGCCAGAAGACACCCATGTTCTTATCGATCTTCTCATAAGTGATCCCGTAATAATCCGCTGTTCCGCCTTTGGAGGCAACACGTAATTCATTGAACATTTCTTCAGGGTTTTTAAAATTGAAATATTTCCCTTTTCCAAGGCGATTGGCTATTTCCAGAAGAATTTCCCAGTCCACTTTCGCTTCGCCCGGCGGGTTGACCGCCTTTTGAATGCGGATAACCCGGCCTTCGGCCGACGTCGAGGTACCATCATCCTCCTCATGCAAAGACCCGGGCAAGATAATATCCGCGTAACGGGCGGTTTCGCTTAAAAAGAAATCGATCGCGACATAAAATTCCAATTTTTCCAAGGCCTCTCTGGTAAAATTGGCGTCGGGGAGGCTCACCAGCGGATTAAAACAAATGCTGATCAAGCCCTTGATCTTTCCCGCATGAATCTCATTCATGATCTCCTGGGCCGATAAACCTTTCCCGGGGAGGTCCTTTTCTTCGATCCCCCAGACCTTGGCGATATATTGACGGTGTTCGGGATTAGTGATGTCCCGGTTGCCGGGGAGCTGGTCGCATTTATGGCCGTGTTCCCGGCCGCCTTGACCGTTGCCTTGTCCAGTAATCGTCGCGTAGCCGCAGCCGATCTTACCGATACGGCCCGTTGCCAACACAAGATTAATACAAGAAAGCACGTTATCGACGCCCTTGGTGTGATGCTCGATCCCCCGCGCATGCAAAAGAAAGCTCCTCTTGGCCTTTCCCCACCATTCCGCGGCGAGCCTGATGCTTTTGGCCGGGACACCCGTGATCCGTTCGCATTCTTCGACCGTATACTTTTCTACGGTCTTTTTAACCTCCTCAAAACCAAGCGTATGATCGCGAATAAATTCTTCATCTATATCACCGGCCCGGATAATCAGGTTCAGAAGGGTGTTGAATAAATAGGAATCCGTTCCCGGACGGACGGGAAGAATAAGGTCGGCGGTACGGGCGATCGGCGTGATGCGCGGGTCCACGACGATCAATTTGGCTTTACGCATGTCACGCGCCTTCCAGATATAATCCGTCGTAATGGGCGCGCATTCCGAGACATTGGTCCCGGCGCAAAGGATAAGATCGGTCTCCAAAAGATCTGCCCAGGAATTGGCGGCACGGTCCACTCCAAAGGCCTTCTTGTTCCCGGCCCCGGCCGAAACCATACATAAACGTCCGTTGTAATCCAAATTGGCCGTCTGCAAGGCGACCCGGGCAAATTTTCCGACGAGGTAAGACTTCTCATTCGAAAGGGAGACACCCGAAAGCATGGCAAAGCTGTCTTTACCGTATTTCTGCTGGATGCGCTGAATTTCCGACACGACACGGCTGTACGTCTTGTCCCATGAAACCCGTTCATAACCCTTACCAAAATTATTTTCAAGGGGATGCATCAACCGGTCGGGATGACTGCCCTGCATATAACGCTTCACACCTTTCGGGCAGAGTTTCCCTTGATTGAAAGGGAAGGCCTCCCAAGGGTCAAACCCCGTTACCTCATTGTTCTTGACCTTCAGGATGATCCCGCACTGCTGTCCACAGAAGCAGCAATGTGTTTTCACGCGCTTATCAGGCTCGACGACGGACGCCTCCCACCCGCCGGGCGGCTCATGTTTCACATGCGGTCCGAATTCCTCAATGATCTTCTCTTCTTCGATCGGTAATCTTGCCACGATGATCTCCTGCTAATCTTTGGCGATGTCAAACTTTCCGTTAATGCGTTTGTGCTGGGCCGCCACGAGAAGTTGGCGCCTGGCCCGCGGGCTTAAGTCCTGGACTGAAATCTCATTTTCCCCTGCCTGGAACTTAAAACCAATTTCCTGCAAAAGTTTTTTGACGTCCTCTTTTTGTACTTCGCTGATAAACCTCTCGCCGGTCTTGGGACAAACGGCCGGTGTTCCCGTTTCTTTTTCACGGATATACAGCTCTGCGCCCATCTGGGCCGAACGCTGGAAAATATGGAAAAATTTGCCGAACGGCAGATAAACCAAAAAGGCAACGACCGTCCAGCAATGGACGGTGGAAAGAACGCGGTAATGCTGCCCTCCCAAGTAATGCATACTGAAAGTCAAAAAAAGACCGGAGACAGCGACAAGAAACAGAATGATCAGCGGTAAAAGGTCATCGGCAAAGGTTTGGGTCGTCACCTCGCCCGGATGCACCAAGCGGCGGCCGAAGGCCATCAGCGTCCCGATGACGATCATTAACGAACAAAAATTCAAAGCATTAAAGAATAAAAAACCGATGATGCCGTAAGGGTCAAAGATAACCGTGGAAAAACCGAAAAGGTATAATTGATACATATGGAACGCGCCGGGAGGATTGGCAAAATGGAGCCACCCGAATACCAGCGGAAAAGTGATCGCGAACCCTAAAATACATCCCCAGGCCAAAAGAAAATGCATGATCCACCGATAGGGGCTGCGTTTGCTGATGAATTTCTGCAGGAAAATATTTTCGAAGAATGCCTTTACGACAAGGCCCATATTGGGGAGAAAATCACGGTTAAAAACCATTTTCAGGCTGCGCTGCCATAGAATTCTCGTCGGAGGACGAAAAAGCCAGACCGAATAGCGGTAAATACAGCCAAAGACGGCGAAGACGGTAGCAATAAGGTAGGGAATCAAGGCGGCGTCAAAGTAGAAGAGCTTGCGCGACCCGATGACGATCAAGATAGAAAGGAAACCGACTCCCGTCAATCCCTTTACAATACCCGGCGGATATAACCGCATGAACATTTATACCCTCTCCTTTCCGGGGATGATTATATCACAAAAATGCATTTTTCTTCTTTACCGGTTGATTTGCTTCTTGGCCTGCTCGTGCATGCGGCCAAATTCGTCTTCAGAAGGGACAATGAACAGTCTAGGTAGAATAAAAAGCAGCCAGCAGACGCCCGTGATGGTCCAGACAATTGAGGCGATCCCTAACATTTTAAAGAAGACATCGGGAAAAAAGATGACCACGAAGCGCTTGGTCAACGCGAGGAGAATGCCTATCGCCACCACCCAAAGGACCCATAAGCGACGGCTGAGCTGATCCCTTTGTCCGGCATGCGACATAATGACCATGGTGGCGATGGCATAGATCAACAGACTAAAGCCGCCGATAAATGCAATATGCAGCATGGCCACACTGTAAAGAGGAAATAAGGCCGCGCCGGCGAAACCGGCAACGACCATCCACACCGAGACCCAGGCCAGGACAACATAAAAATCAACGGCCCGCGGGACCCTAAAAAGGATATTGGCTCTTGTAAAGACAGCCGCGGTCACGAGTGCGCGTAATCCATAAGCTGCGGGATAGAGACCCAAGCCCTCGATGATAAAGCTTGTCATAAAACCGGCGATGCACGCCATCTGAAACAGCATATTGGGTTTCCCCTCTTCTCTGACAAGCGTCTTCATCAACCGTGCAACCAGAAAACTTCCGATACCGATAACAATCGAGAGAATAAAGCCCTGTTCCATCATAGGCTTGGCCATCTTTAATAAACCGGCCGGTAAGATTCCCAGGCGGGCCATGATCATGAGCCCGGTCCCCAAAATCCCGTGCAGCACGGCGGCCGGAATCCAGACAAGTTCAATAGGCGGCTTGGCAGAAGGATCACTTCTGCGTCGGGGGATGCGGATCAGAAGAAAACGCAAAAGAAGGACAAACCATACGACATAAAGAAGTTCAGCCTTGATCCACTCTTCCATCCGCAAAAAAACGGACATGCCCAAGAACAGGAAAAGGAACGAAAACACCTCGCTCCGGCGGGCCACAGATGTCCCGGTAAAACGCGGGATAAAGGTCATCAAAAAACCGACTACAAAACAGTTCATGAAGACCATCATTTGGATGGACGAATGAAAAAGCCCGGAGTAACTGTGGCTGAACCCGAAAGCGTAAAAAAGCCACGGACTGACGCCTACGATGCCCATCCACGTCCCAAGCGGAAAGAACAAACGGTAGGGTTCGCGGCAGATAACTTCGACAACATTCAGCAGCATCTTTATCAAAGAGATATTGTCTTTCAGCATTTTGTAAATCCGCAACTGTAACACTTTAAACATCCCTCTTCATGGTGAAGCGGCGAACCGCAGTCTAAGCAGACCCCCACAACATTATTTTTGGATACAGCCTGTACGGCCAGAGGCGGGTCGACCTTGATCCGGGCGGAAAGCGGCGCCTGGGGCGATCGCTCGGCCTGCAGGCGTTTCTGCAAAACCTGCGAGATCGCATCGGCGCAGGAAAAAATGCGCTTTCCCTTGTTCCACGCCGGTGCCGGACAGCGGATGCCGCGTAATTGATCGGCCACGACCTTGGCATCGATCCCCGAACGTAAAGCCAAGGAGGTCAGCCGGGCGATGGCCTCCAGCTGACTCGCCGCACAGCCGCCGGTTTTCCCCATCTGAGTAAAGACCTCGAATGGCCGCCCTTCTTCATCGTCATTTATAGTAACATATAGATTTCCGCAACCGGTCAGCTCTTTAACGGTTGTACCTTCGGTAATCTCCGGCCTGGGCCGCGGCTCCAAGTGGCCGGGAATTTCCGTGGCCGGTTTTTCCTTTTTTTCCTGTTTGGAAATGTTGAGGACCTGGTCTTCGCGGCTTCCATCGCGGTAAACCGTGATCCCTTTGCAGCCAAGCTCATAGGCCAGCTTAAAGGCCTCACGCACATCCTCCTCGGTGGCCGCATGCTGAAAATTGATCGTCTTTGAAACGGCATTATCGGTATATTTCTGGAAAGCGGCCTGCATTTTCACATGCCATTCCGGAGCAATATCGTGAGATGTGACAAAAATACGTTTGATATCCGCCGGGATCTCGTCTATCGATTGGATGCCGCCTTCCGAAGCGATCCGGTCCATCAAGGCCGGACTATAAAAACCTCTTTCCTTGGCCACTTCCTCGAAAGTCCGGTCAACCTCCACCAGTTTGGTCTGGTCCATAACGTTACGATAATAGCAAATCGAAAAGACCGGCTCTATTCCCGACGAGCACGGGCCGGCAATAATGCTGATCGTCCCTGTGGGCGCGATGGTTGTCAAAGTAGCGTTCCTGAACCTCATTTTTTCTCCACCGACAGCATACACACTTTGCTCAAAAGCCGGGAAAACATCTTTGGCCTTGGCTAGTTCCAGTGACTTCATCTTGGCTTCCGTCAGAATAAAAGACATCACCCGTTCGGCAAGCTCCAAAGCCTGTTCGGAATCATAAGGGATACCAAGCCGCAGCAAGAGCGATGCCCAGCCCATGATCCCTAAGCCGATCTTGCGGGTCAACTTTGTCTGCTCTTCGATCTCCCTGACCGGGTGTTTGTTGGCGTCGATCACATTGTCCAGAAAATGGACCGCCCGCCGCACCGTGACCTGCAACTTGTCCCAGTCAACATCGTATCCATGCTCCGTTTTTTTGATCATGCGGATCAAATTGATGGAACCCAGATTACAGCTCTCATAAGGAAGAAGCACCTGTTCGCCGCAGGGGTTCGTAGCCTCATACGCACCGAGTTCGGGCGTGGGATTGAATTCATTCATGCGGTCGATAAAGATCAAGCCAGGTTCGCCGTTACGATGCGCACTCTTGACGATAAGGTCGAAAACTTTATGGCTGCTCAATTTTTTGACCGTCTTACCCGTCAAAGGAGAAACAAGTTCATAATCCTCTCCCTTTTCCAAGGCCTGCCAGAATTTATCGGTAATGGAAACCGAGATATTAAAATTGGAGATCTCCTTGTCTTTTTCTTTACAGGCAATGAATTCCAGGATGTCGGGGTGATCGATGCGCAGGATCCCCATATTGGCCCCGCGTCGGGTACCACCCTGTTTGACCGCCTGTGTGGCGCTGTCAAAAACCTTCAGGAAAGAGACCGGTCCCGAAGCAACGCCGCCGGTCGCCTGGACCAAACTGTTCTTCTCCCGCAGCTGCGAGAAAGAAAAGCCTGTGCCGCCGCCGGATTTATGGATAATGGCCGTGCACTTCAAGGCATCAAAAATGGATTCCATGGAATCATGAATGGGAAGGACAAAACAGGCGCTCAGCTGGCCCAGCGGCCGGCCGGCGTTCATCAGCGTCGGGGAATTCGGCATAAATTCGAGGTTCATCATCATCTGGAAGAACGCCTCTTCCGTATAACTGATCTCATTAAGGTTATAACCATAGATCTTATCTACCGAGGCTATTTCATGGGCGACCCGCCGGAACATTTCATCCGGCATTTCAGAAATGCGGCCTTCCTTGTCTTTCTTTAGATACCGCCTCTCTAAAACTTTCCTCGAGTTCTCTGAAATATCCAGCCCCATGAGTACCTCCCTTTAGTTATCCATAAAAATTACCATGTCGTTTAATCGTCTGCACCCTATCGAAAGGCACGGTTTCCTTCCGTTCTCTGTCATAAACGGTAACGGCAGGCATTCCGGCAAAACAGGACTTAATTTCATCAATGCCGGCCTTGTCGAGCGGCCTGGCGCCGGACGGCCGCAGCGGTGTATTGATCTGGATCTCATCGGGGTTGATCTCTCTGACAAGCTTCGCTATTTCTTCCGCCAGCGTGCGGTTCTCTTCCACGAACATGATCTGGATGGCCAAAGTGCCCGTGTAAATTTCCCGAAAAGATTTGATGCCTTCCAGGGTCTTTTCAAAACTGATTCCCCTGATCCCTCTGTCCACTTTGCGGAACGAAGCCTCATCGTAGGCGTCCAGCTTGGTAATGATCAAGTCGCTCGCAGCCAGGTCTTCCTGCACGTCCGGCCGTCCCAAAAAGGTCGCATTGGTGATGACCGCAATCTCTTCCTGGCAGATCCGGCGCACCCCCTTGATCATCGCACCTAAATTTTTCGCCAAGGTCGGCTCGCCGCGGCCCGAAAATGTCAGATAATCGATGTCCGCAGAGTCAGCAGCCCGCTCTTGAAAAAACCGCTGGATTTCGTCGAGAATCTCCCATGTCGAAACATACTCCCGGCGTTCATTCGTCAGGAGAGAGGTCTTGCCAAGCTGGCAGTAAATGCAGTTGAGATTGCAGATTTTTGTCGAGTCGGAAAGCGGATCAATGCCCAAAGATTTTCCCATCCGCCAAGATTGGACCGGACCGTAGATAAATCGAAATGCTTCAAATTTCGTATCCATCAGGCGTATTGCTCCATTGACCCCGTGTATGGTCACCTTTGCAAGGCACCCACTCCATGCGGATGGCCTTTTCCGGACACGGTGCAATACAATGCTCTTCACTGCCGCAAATATCCGGGTTGGTCAGAACGGCGATACCGTTGACTATATCGAGACATTGAGGCCCACAGGCCAAAACACACTCACCGCAGCCTGTGCACCGATCAGCTTCGACAACAGGAAGCCATTTATAGGAAACCGCCTTCATCAGTGATCCATTTTTAGACCACAACAGGTCTTGTATTTCTGTTCAGGCAGAGCATCCATCCGGCCGAAAATTTTTTTACGCTCCTCATCGGAAGCCAGGCGGTCGATCGCAGGGTATAAAACATGCTCTTCTTTCTCATTGTGTTCGTGCAAAAGGGCCAAAAGCATCAGCTCTTCACTGTCGCTGTTCGGGTCCTGCCGTTGGACCTTCTTATGCAGGTCCTCCAAAGCGTCTTTGATCCGGCGGTGCTCATCGCGCATCGCCTCCGTCGGACCGCCTTCTTTCAGGCCGGTCTTTTCTTCGAACAGTGGGAACAGGATCTCTTCTTCCCAGGCAATGTGTTTCTGCAACCCGAATTTGAATTTCTTGAAATTTTCTTTGGCGCTCGCATAATCGGTCTTTTTAAGCCTTTGAAAGGCCTGCAGGAAACCGTCCAGTTCATCATGATCATGCGCATAAAATGAGGATATGGTCTTTTCCATGATATTTGTTCCTTTCACGATTTTCTTCCATTAAACATAGGTGCGTTCTCGCCGGGATGTCGCCTCAAATTTGCTTATATTGCTCATAAAATCCTTCACGCAGAGCTTAACAAGATCGTCATAGCCGCTGTCCATGATGCGGTGGATCCTCTCAGGCCGCGAATAGAATTCCCGCATACACCAGGCGCCCAAACGGCCCACATCCTCAAGGGAAAGATATTTCGTCGGGATAACAGGGTGATGAAAGTCCCATTCTTTCAGGTTGATCTTCTTGGGGTCCAGCAGGCCGCTCTTGACCGCCTTGCGCCAAATGGGCGAACCCGGCACGGGTGTCACGTAATCCAGCGCCAGGATATCGGGGTCCACTTCATTGACCACGCGCAACCGTTCCTTGATCGCGGCTTCATCGTCGTCTTCCAGGCCGATCAGGACCGTTCCGACGGTAGCTACATTGTTCGCCCTTAAAATGTCGACCGTGCCTTTGATCTGCTCCAGCGTTACTCCCTTCCCAATACGGCTCAGCTTAGTGTTTTTTTCGACCTCCACGCCGACCAGGCCCATAAAAAGACCGGCTTGGGCCATCAAAGGGATAAGGTCCTTTTGCTGGGTCCAATCATCGGCACGGCCAAGACAAACCCATTTGATCTGATTGCCTCTTTTAATTTTTTCTTCACAAAACGACCGGACCAGATCGGCGCTCACATTGAACGCATCGTCCTGTATGACCACCACTCTGATCCCGTAAGTCTTTTCCAAAAGGTCCAGTTCATCGCAAATGCTTTTGGCTGAACGGCAGCGCCAGGAAGTGAAATCCTTTTGATTGGAACGCGGGTCATAAAGGCTCCACTCATAGCAGAAATGGCATCCCCCCGGGCACCCGCGGGAAGTCATTAATTCCGAAAAAGGCTTCCAATAGGTATGCCCCACATATTGGTCCATGGGAAAAAGATCATAGGCCGGCATCGGTAAGGCATCGAGATGGGGGATCAGGGGACGGTGCGGGCCGACATAGATCTGGCCATTTTGACCGCGCGAAACCAGGCCCGGGATTCCCCGCAAGGCCTTTTTCTTATGCGAAAAATCCAGATGCACCCGTAATCTTTCGGAATTTAAATGAGTCAGCAGGTCCGCCAGGGTCAGCTCCCCTTCACCGATCAGAATAAAATCGATCTGCGGCACCTCTTCCATCGTTTCGGCGTAAAACGCCGAATACCATAAACCGCCCACCACGATCAAAGTATCCGGCAGAATACCTTTGATCAGGCGCGCGCTCTCATTAAAATGCCAGATGACCGCCAACCCCCCGGTTGAATGCAGCAGGTCACCCATGACGACCATATCCGGTGCGATTTCACGTACACGGCTGAGCATCTGACCGTAGGAAAGCCCCAAAGCTTTACAATCCAAGACTTCCACTTCAGCCAGATCTTCCTGGCGGACATAAGCGGCGAGCTGCGCATAAAATTGATTGGGGGCTTTGTGGTTGCCGTGTGTGGCCCACGAGCCGATCGGAGGCGTAAGAAATAATACTTTCATAGATAAATTTTATTCGAATTGGAAGGGAGAAAGAATTGGTAAATATACGTAGATACCTACGTAAAATTACGTAGAAGAAAATAAATCAGGCAAGGCCTTTGGAAATGGCATATTTGACGAGGGCAGCGGTATTCTTCAGGCCCAATTTGGCGGAAAGATTCCCGCGGTGGGTCTCGACGGTGCGGATACTGATCTTGAGCTTGGCGGCGATCGCCTTATTAGGCAGGCCTTGGGCGATCAATTTGAGGATTTCCTGCTCGCGTTTAGTCAAGATCTCCATGGATGGCGCGTCCACTTCATCCATGGAACGCACATAATGGTCGGCAATGACGCCGGAAATTGCCGGGGAAACAAATTGTTTGTCTTTTTTGAGGATCATTTTAAGGCCCATGAGCAACTGGTCATAGGCATCGTCCTTGAGCATGTAGCCGTTGGCCCCGCCGGCGAGAGCATGCTTAAGATGTTCAGGGTCCTTAAGCATGGTCAAGATGAGGATCTTGAGCTTGGAAAATTTTTTGCGGATCTCTTTAAGGGTTTCCAGGCCGTCCATATTCGGCATGGAAAGATCGAGGACGACCAGATCGGCTTTCACTCGACCCATTTTTTCCAGCAGCTGTTCGCCGTCTTGGGCCTCAGCCACGACCTTGAATTCCGGATCCTTTTCGATAAGGCCCTTCAGCCCCGTACGGAAAAGATTGTGGTCATCCGCTAATATAATCCTATAGGAAGGCATTAATATTCTCTTTTGGGTTCCACAATGACCGGGATGGAAAGAACGATCATGGTCCCTCCGCCGCCGGCCTCTGAAGAAATATGAAAATCGCCGCCCAAGGCCCGCGTACGCTCTTCCATGATGGCCAAACCAAGGCCCTGAATGATCTGATCAGCGGTATCTTTCGCCTTGTGCTTTGGAACAAAAAAACCCTGGCCATCATCTTTGATGCCGACTATCATTTTTCCTTCGCTGAGTTCGATGCCGATATCGACCCTGGTTGCCCGCGCATGCTTGGCCACATTGTTCAACGCCTCCTGGATGATCCTATAAAAGTGTATGGATTCATCCTTAAATTGAACGTCATCCAAACAATCCCCGGAAAGTTTTATCTTGAGCCCGGTCCGCCTCTTGACATTCTCAATAAGCGTGGATACGGCTGCTTCCAGGCCCAGCACTTCCAGCGTCGGAGGCCGTAGGCCTGTGGCGATACTGCGGGTTTTCTCGATAATGCCGTTCACATCCTTGATCACTTTATCCACGCATTCTTTTAACTGCGGGTTGCCGGACGAAAACTCCGCGGTCGTGGACTGGATCATCATCTTTAAAGTGGCCAAGGACTGCCCCAGATCATCATGAATATCCTTGGCAATGCGGTTTTTCTCGGTCTCCTGGGCCTGCAGGATCCGCTGAGGAAGCTGTTTGATGGATTCTTCCAGGGCCTTACGCTGGGTGATGTCATGGCGTATGGCCACATATTGATAAGGCTTACCTTTATCATTCAGGAACGGAACAATGGTCGTATCGACCCAATACATAGCGCCATCTTTAGCACGATTGCGGATCTCGCCGTGCCAGACCTTCCCCGAGGCGATGGTCCGCCAGAGGTCACGCATAAACTCCTGGGGATGAAATCCTGAATTGATGATGCGATGGTCCTGCCCCAACAGTTCTTCCCGCGCGTATTTCGAGATCTCGCAGAATTTATCGTTCGCATAAATGATCTTGCCGGCTTGATCGGTGATCGCCACAATGGTCGAAACATCAAGAGCAAACTTGATATCGGTCAGTTCCTTCAGGGATTCAGCAAGGGTATGCTCGATTTCCTGGTGCAGAAATCTTAAGGATTTTAGTTTTTCTTTGTCCATAACTCGTCAGGGAAGATATCTGGAAAAATTATAGCACAAAAGAAAAAAGAAGAGATGCTAATCTGAAGAGGGGCCGGGATCAAAATTTAATATTTTTTTTGCCAAGGACAAGGCCGGCCACGGCCACAAAAACCAATTCGGCCACGACATAAGCACCCAGAGCAAAGGCGATGCCGGACGTAAATCCATAGGAATGCAGGCCCACGCTTAATAAATTCACGCCGAACCAGGCCCACATCACAACGACCAGACCGAAAACGCAACCGACCGCAGCGCCCAGCGGATTGATAAACTTGGCCAAGCGGGCGTGAAAGATGATCGCCGACCACAGGACGATCAATAGGGCACCGTTCTCTTTCGGGTCCCAGCCCCAAAAACGGCCCCAGGACTGGTCTGCCCATATCCCGCCCAGCATGGTCCCCAAAAAGGTCATCGTCAAACCGAAACCAAGGATCCCCATCATGTTCTTATAGGTCCCTTCCAGCCGCTTTTTGTCGTTGGGTCTGGCCATGGCCTGCAAAATGTATACATGCCCCAAAACCCCGGCAACACTGCATCCAGCATATCCTATGGTAATGGCCAAGACGTGTGTGCTCAGCCAGAAATTAGAATTTAAGACAGCAACCAGCATCTGCATGGTATCACCCTCGACGGCAAATTTACCGGAGATCAGCAGAAAAGTAAACCCGCTGACAGCTGCCACAATGATGCCCAGCCAGTTCCGGTTGAAGAATTCCAGCAATAAACCTAAAAGGGCGCTGATCAAGCCGACAAAAATAAACGTTTCATAGAGATTGCTGACCGGCGGCCGGGACAAAATGGCGATACGCAGAAACAGCGCCGCGGCATGAGGAATAAAACCGGCGACAACAACGGCGACCGCTGCGGGATAGAGCCACTTTCTCTCGGACATCAGCGAAAATAAGAAAAGAAAAATAGCCGCACCGTAAAAAACTTTGGCCCAAAAAAATAAGTTCAGTTTGTTATAAAGCAGCTCAAGCGGGATCTTGGAGACGGCCTGCTGCTCTTTGACCGAATAGACCTTGGAGACCGAGTTCATAAAGGCCCGGCCGGCCAGATCAAACTCCAATTGGGCGCCGTTCCAATAGGCCAGGGTCATGTCCCTGGCATTCTTAATGGCCTCATGATAGGCCGGATCCGAAAAACGGGAAAGGATGACGTCCATGGGGCTTAACCAGTGTTCATCCTGCTCATCCTGGGACGGGATCAGGCCGAACGGACAATCGGCGTAATGCTCGGCCCAGAAAAAGATCGCGTTCATTAACCGCGCCAGGATCTTGTCCTCTTCGGTCCATTCGCTCTGTTTTTTGGTTTCCAAACCTTCGGTCGCTTTGTGCAGCAGCTGGCTTCTTTCGATGAGATCAAAAAAACTGAAGGTATTCTCTTCCTTGGGCAGCTGCAGCCGCTCAATGACCTCTGCCGATCCGATCGCAAAATCCGGATGCGGGACCGCATACAGCATGGCGCCGGAGAGCTGGACATAGATAAAGACATTGTTATAAAGCCTCAGGATCTCTTTCTCAACCACGGATTGGCTTTTCTCGTCGATCTTCCGGGAGGCTTGGGCCAACTGTTCTAATTTACCATACGCGGGCTCGATGTCCCTGAAGCTGTACCGGCGCTTTTTATCCGGATGGATGCCGAGGGCCTCGGGGATCTCGGAATTATTGATAAGGAAGATCCGGTCATTATATGTCGTACGGGGGGCAAATAAAAAGCGGGCAAACCACTCGGCACCTGACTCTTTTTCATAGCGCTTTTTCCCGGAGAGGAGCAACAATAAATTCTGTCCATACGTCTCCATCGGTTTGATCCGGCCTTCGTTGAGGACTGGGATCCGTTTGAAAACGTCCAACGATCCGATCTTTTGCGGTTTCCGCGTATCCAGCGGACAAATGGCCTGCGCGCCTAATGTCGACGGGGGAAACAAGCCCGCGGTCAAAACGGCCGTCAATAAAAAGCCTTTAAACACAATAGATACCTTCTTATTCGCTGCCCACATACGGCGACTCGACACCTTTCCTGGCGGTGAAGGCCATCATAATAAAATGAAGAGCCAGACCTCCAAAGGTCACAAAGGTTGATACATACGGTAAAATGCGCCCTACATTTTTTACGACAGCCAGGGTTGAAAATTCCCGGCCCAACTCATCGATCTGGTAAGAAGCCTGATACAGCGTGAAATCTTTATAACGCAAAGGATTGTTCATGGAGATCAGCTTATCCCGCCAGGCGCCGCCGGTCTCGATGGATACCAGGCTCTTGAAGGCGCGCGGCGTATTGGTCCCGGGATGTTTTTCCATCATAAAATCAACCAGTCTTAGCGTAAAGGGAAGCGGATATCGTTGCAGGCGCAGGATCACATTGTAAGCAACACCGTTTATCTCAATGGCGGTCGGTTTGGATTCATTCCCGAACAGCAATACATCATAATGACGTCCGCCGGATGTTTCCATCTGAAAGACACCGCCGGGAACGTTTCTTTCCGGCTCTTTGGACAGCGGCACGGACTTCAGACGCTGGATACCGGACGCGTTCAGGGCCTCCAATCCGCTCCCCACAAAGGCTTCGCAATTGCGGCAATATTCTTTGACCGTCAGTTTAAGGTCTAATTCATCCACATGGACCGTCCGGCCTGGCTTAAAGGCCGCCGTACTGACCGCAATAATATTCCGCTCCTCTTTGCCTGCCGGGGTCGGAGACTGATCCTTCCAAAAAGAAATCTCCCATTCATGATAAGCCGAGGAAACATTCGAGGCATGACCTTCGAGCAGCATGAGAAAACTTTCTTTAGCACATCGCATGGTCACGAATCCCGCAACCAGGAACGATAAAAGCCCGAAATGGATGATGATAATACCGGCATGGCGCCACTTATAATTCAAACGGAAGATCGCCACCGCGACCAGATTGAAAAAGAGCGCCCACATGACCAGCTGTCCGCCGGGAAACGGCAAAAATCCCATCGCCAAAAAGAAAAAAGAATGAAAATATCTGTCTTGCGCCAGATAGAGCCCCTGGTGCACTTGGGCCACGGTCCCCCAGAGCGTAAGAATAAAAAGCAGTAAAAGGAAAACAACGGTCAATTTGACCGAAGTCAGAAGTTTTACGGCTTTATTTCGACGGAATTTTTGACGGAAATCCTTCATCTTATTCTCTCACCTCGATCGATTCGGCCAGCGATCGGAAAGCAGCGCGGCTCGCAATGACCGCCTGCTTGCTGCCGGTCATCTTGATGAAGATCTGAGCGTCCTGCCGGTCAATAACGGCCGCCATCATGCTAGGGGCATCCCCCTTTTGTTCTTTTTGCAATTCGGTAAAGTCGATCAGCACAACCGGCAAGCCGGAAACGGTCTTAAAATTTTCCTGCCGGCCCATAAATCGCTCCCATTCCGCCCCCGCCGGCACCGGGACATTGATCTGCTGCATCCAGCGGACAATATTGCCCGATAATCCTCCGGCCGAACCGCCCAGGGAAATAATGCTCACTTCAATAGGATTGTTTTTATCGGTATGGACGAATGTGGCCAGGCGCATTCCGCTCCCTTTGCTCTCCAACCACCCTTCCGGCGTTGTCCACTTTAAGGGTGTTCTGTCGACGGAATCATTGAGCCGGGGATCAAGAGCCATGTTCTTCATATCCATACCGGCAGGCGCTTGGCCCTGCGCCGTAATGCCCCGATGGATGTCATCGTCGGGCATCAGCCCCGTGCGGATATCATCCTGAGGCATCAATCCGGTGTGAATATCATCTTGCGGCATCAGGCCTTTATGAATGTCGTCCTGGGGCATCAAATCCTTATGGATGTCATCCTCGGGCATCATGCCTTTAGGGAAGGCATTGGGACCGGAAGGTTTTTTAGGGGAGCTTTCGGGCGCAAGCGTGATCTCGGTGTACGCGCGCACAACGGGAGACCGCTCACATCCCGCCAAGAGCAGGAACGTACAGGCCATAGAAAGAAAATACTGACTGAAATAATATTTTTTCATAATAATTAAGTCCTTATCGTAACAGAAAGCATTTTTGATTTCAATAAAAACAGCCGGAGCATTTTGGCCTCAATTGCCCGTATGACAATCCGAACAGTTCATTTCCTGCCAGGCGCCGTCGTCTTCAAAGGGGTGCACAAAGGGAAGACCCTTGGTGTCGGTCTGCAGCGCATCGACCGGCCCCTGCTCAATGATCGTATGGCAAATGTTGCAATCCCGGCTGATCACCTCTCCGTCGGAAGAGCGATGCTCTCCGTCGTGACACCGGAAACAGCCGTTCGACCAGAGATGTCCGATATTGTTATAATGCGTATCCCATCGGGCCTCCATCGCCGGGAAGAAGTTATTCTTGAAGATCTCCACCGCCTTTTCGATCGCTTGCTCGACCTTGGCCTGATGGCTTCCATAAAATTCGGCCTGTTTTTGCGTATAGTAATCGCGGAGCTTTTGCCGGATCTTTTCTTCCGCTTCCTGCGTGCTTGTATATTGGGCGCCCAAAACATCCATGAGCTTAGACTTGATATTCGGGATCTCCGGATCGATTTCGTTGGCGAGCAAGGCGGCATTGACCAACTTATAGGGCGGTTCGAAACGGTGAGTGGGCCGATTATGGCAATCAATGCAATCCATCTTGCGGATGGCCTCCGGCGGCGGCTCCTGGTCCTTGAATTTGGATTTTGATGTCGTGAAAATGGTCTCCTGGCCTTTTTTGTCCACGCTTTTGATCCAGGTGATCTTCTGGCGGCGGTCGTCTTCGGCCGCATAATAGATCTCATTATCTACGTACATATGGGCATGGATCCCGTAGTCTTCGTTCTCGCTCCGCCCAACATGCATCAACATGCGTAAAAACCATTTGCGCGGTTCTTCCACATCGCGGGCATAATACGTCTTCCTTATTTCAGAAGACCCGTAGAACTTGCCCGGCCAATGGCAATGTTCGCAGGTCTGTTCTGAAGGGCGCAGATTATGGACCGGCGAGGCGATTGGTTTTTCATACGTATTAGTCAGCATGCGCAGCACCTGCCTGGCACCGGAGACCTTGGATTTCATATACCATGTCGCCCCTTCCCCGATGTGACATTCCACACATTTGACCCGCGCATGCGGCGAATTAAGATAGGTCGTATATTCGGGGATCATGATCTTATGGCAGACGATCCCGCAAAAATGCACCGACTCCGTATACTGAAAAGCTTTATAAGCGCCGACGGCGGACATAACAATGAGAATGATAGTGCCGATCGAAAAAATAAAAAGGGCATTACGGTGACTGGGAATGGCAGGATCGATCAGCAGCTTCTTCGGTCTCCAGTCAGCCAGCCCCTTCAGAATACGCCTTCTTTTCCATAAGGCCCCGGCCGGGATCAGGATCAGCCCGATGATCAAAAAGATGGGGAGAAAACAGTAGGTGAGAATGCCGAGATAGACATTGGTGGAACCGGTAAAAAAATCAAGCCCGAAAAGAAAGAGCTCGGCCGTAAAGATCGCCAAGCTCAAAAATATACCGGCATACGTTATGTAATTATAGAAATAAATTGAGAATCGTCGGCGCTGAGGGGCGGCCGGTTCATTGTCTGGTGGCATAAAGACCCTTATTTAGCTCTTATTTTCAGCGTATTATAACGCATTTTTCCATGAAGTCCACGCCCGAAAGGGATATAGAAATGCAAGGAAAACGCTTGTCTGACGCCTTATTTCTCGGGAACGGGATGCTTGATCTTTTCCCATCTTTCCTTGAAATTAAAAGGCTTATACGTCGGGGATTCCTGATTATGGCATTTCAGGCACGTCTCTTCGGTGGGGATAATCAGGCCATTGGCGATGGACTCGTCCCGGTCTTCCATAATACTCTTTTTCATGTAATCCTTGCCCGGACCATGGCAGGTTTCGCAGGAGATGCTTTCTTCGACGGCAATAGCTTCCGTCACCTTATTTTCCGAGAACCAATAGGCAGTGGAATGGCATTTCAAACATTTTCCGCTGGTCGCCGGGTCATCAATGCCCTGTTTGGCCGCGATCTCTTTGGCCTCAGGCGTCTTTAAAGTTTCGAGCGCCTTGGCATGCTTCGATTCCTGCCATATACGGTACTGCTCGCCCTGTTCCGGTTTTTTATGGCACAGCGCGCACTTGGCCGCGCCCACAAACTCATGTTGGGGCGGTTCGGTCTGGGCATCGGAACGGCACGATAAAACCATGATAAAACAAATGACCATGAGCGGTAATTTCATAAGACCTCCCGTTTTGAGAACGCATTTAATGATCGGCACCCGGCTTCACTTCGTGCGGAATGCCGTAAATATCAAATTCATACGTTTTACCAAAAAACTCTCTCTTGCTTTCCGAGAGATGGCCTAGGATGCCAAAAATAAGCAATGATAATAATACCAAAATTCCGATCATAACGGAAACGGACCTCCTGGCCGGATGACGAAATTTAGTCTTATCCAGGAACGGCCAGAGAAAAAGAAAAATAGGCGCCAAGGTCACCACAAAGATCCCTAGCAGTTTAGAAAAATATTTCAGGACCTGATACATCGGGAGAAAATACCATTCCGGCTTGATCCCCTCCGGCGTCTTCAGCGGATCGGCCTTTTCTCCCAGCTCAAAAGGCATGAGAATGGACAAAGTCACAAGGACACCCAGCAGGATGAACCAGACCACCCCCTCTTTCAGGACATGGTGCGGGAAGAAGGGCGTGCCTTCGCCCTTCTTGGTCTCCTGCTCTTCTCCGACAGGGTCCATGGTGGCAATGCCCTGATAGCGCACCAGTACCAGGTGCACCATGATCAAAAAGAATACCAGCCAGGGTAGAATGATCACATGAATGACAAAGAACCGCGATAAAGTTTCCGCACCCACGGAACTCCCGCCGCGCATAAATGTTTTCATGCCTTCACCCACAAAGGGTATGGCGCCGGCGACTTCCGTTCCGACGGTCGTGGCCCAATAAGCCAGCTGGTTCCACGGCAAAAGATATCCTGTAAAACCGAAAACAAGCGTCAGGATAAACAAAAATACGCCTATGATCCAAGTCAATTCCCGCGGCTTCTTGAAGGAACCGGTAAAAAATGTCCGGAGCATGTGCAGAAAAACAATGATGACCATGAGGTTGGCACCCCACGCATGGATCTGCCGGTACAGCCATCCTAGATAAGGCTTGGTCATAATGAATTTGACGCTCTCGAAAGCCTCGTCCACCGTCGGACGATAATAGACCAGCAACAGGATCCCAGTGAGGACCTGACTGATAAAGAGAAAGAGCGACATGCTTCCCAGCGTATGGAACCAACCGATATTTTTCGGCAGCGGTTTCTCGACCTGATAACGGAGCGGCTCTTCGATCTTTTTAAGATCAAAGCGTTTGTCCAGCCAGTCCAGGATCTTCGCCTTAAACATCGTTTTCCTTTATACTTTCACCATGACACGGCCGTTGACCACGCTGACCGGCAGGGACGGAAGCGGCCGCGGAGGCGGGCCAGCCACCACCCGCCCTTCCATATCAAACAAACCCGCGTGACAAGGACAGACGATCTCACGTTTTTTATTATCCCAGTGGACCAGGCATCCCAGATGTGTACAGATCGCGGAAAACGCCTTAAACCCCTGCGGCGTGCGTATCACCAGGATCGCACTGCCACCCAGGATCACTTTCTTCGATCCCCATTCCGGAAAGTCCTCCTCGCCCCCGATATCATTCATCCCTCCGGCGGGCCCGCGTCGGGTGACGGGCCAAAGATACGCCAAGGCCGGCATGATCATGCTCGACAGCGTCACAAAAAGACCGCACTTGATCAGCCAGCTTAAAAAATCACGGCGGGAAACAGCCTTAGGGGCTCCTGCATACTGTGTCGGTAAAGGTTTATCCATGTCCTTTAAGTTGTTTGTATTTCATGATCAAAGCCCAGCTCATGATAAAGACAAATATCCAGATAGGGATAAGTGCTATCTTGCGCCATTTTAATCCTTGCCGTTTATCGGCGATCATCTTCTTTATCTCAGTCGTCCTGGCCTCAGCCTGGCCGTAAACTTCAGCTAACTTCTGATAAGACAATGTGTGCTGCAAAGGCTGCATTTCCACGACCTTGGTCTTGGCTTCTTCCAATAAACCCTCTTCTTCCTCCACAAAAATACCTTCGATGGCCGCCTGCTTGACGATCATGGTCGTTTCAGAGAGCTCATTTTCGGACCGCTGCAGGAGGTCGTGGATCCTCTGGCCTACCTGAAAGGCGGGGCTTTGCGGCTGATGACATTGGGCACACACATGATCATACATGGCAACATTCGCCGGAGCGACCTCGTGGTTACTGTGGCAGGAAACACATTCAGAAAATTTGCCCTGTTCCACGACCTTCGCATGAACGCTTTCCAAAAAATTGTTTTTTTCGTTCACGTGGCATTTTCCGCAGGTTGCACCGATGTCCTTGACACCGGGCGGGACCGCGCCGTGACTTCCGTGGCAACTGGCGCAATTCGCAACACCGGTGTCCTTTTTCTCGAACAAGGCGCGGCCGTGGACGCTGTTTTTGTATTTTTCAAATATATCCGTCGGCAGATCATAGTGGTTCATGATCTTCTCATTGCCGTGACATTTATTGCAGGTTTTGGGAAGATTGAGGGCATAAACCGTGCTGTTGGGATCGGAGACAGAGAGAACGTCGTGGTAACCATGACAATCGCTGCAGACCGCGACCCGGCTATTTCCCTCCAGCAGGCTTTTACCGTGCTGGCTCGTTTTATATTGCGCCAGCTGATCGGTCCGGATACCGTAAAAATTCATGACTTCCACATCGGCATGACATCCGCCACAGATCTGCATGATCTGTTTCTTTTCGGGTACGCCGATATATCCTGTCTCCGGGGCTTTAGCGGCATCCTGATCGGCCTTTGTAGGATCACCGCCGTGACAGCGGTGACACGTAATCTGCTGCTGGGAATGGACACTGTCCTTCATCTCTTCCCACATATCGGCGTGACAATCCACGCAGGAATTTCCGGTCACTTCCTGAGAAAGAGCGCTTGTGCTGTTAAAGAGAATAAAAATGGATATGCCGATCACCCAAAAGGGATGGATTCCCGGAATATCCATTTTTGAATTCATACTGTCACCCAGCGCTTACCATTTCAATGACAAGTCGAGCCACAGAACATGTGCGCTATAGGCTGTCCGTTCGACCACCGAGTCGGCATCATAGCTATAATAGCCGTAATGCGGCTCGACCAAAAAGTCTTCTTCGTTCTTCGTCGGCCTCCACTGTGCGCCCAATTCCACTCCGAGATGCCCGCTGTCCAGCCCCAACGGCAAACCGGAAACGGAATAATCATCGAAATTATCCGTCCAGGAATAATAGGCTGAGCCGGTATAGTTCAGGCTTTCCGTCGCTGTGTAGCTGGCACCGAGAAGCAGCGTCCGGACATCCCCGACAAAACCGGGGACCGAATCGGCCGTACCATAGGCGGTTGCCGCTGTAGAAGTCTTTAAATTCTGCTGTGAGAACGACAAGTTCAGCAGCCAGCGTTCCACCGGAAGAACAGTGACATCATAGGTGAAGGTATGCGAAAGGACCTTCGCATCCTGTTCTTGCTGGCCCTGCACCCGGGTCGTATAATTACGGTCCGCCAGTTGATAACGGAAGGCTGTCTGGACTTTTTGGTGAAGCTTCCAGTTCAGCTTCGTGGAAAGTTCATCGGAAATAATGTCCATCCGGTCGACGAAAGCAGAATTAATCGTTCCGGCTGTGTCCCGCTTATCTTCATACTTATTTAATTCCAGCCGGTGCCGATACTGGAGGGTGCCGTAGAACTTGCTGATGGGAACATATCTGCCGCCCACCGTCCAGGCCGCTTTAGTGATGTGGGTGTTTGTTTCTCTTTCCCAGTTCAGGACCTTGGTAATATTTTGCTGCTGTTCGCGGATATTACCTCTGGATTCCGAGACATCGGCGTCAGCATAGAGACTGGTTTTAGGAATCCCGGAGTAACGCAATCCGAGATTCTGCCCCCAGATCAGGGCGGATTGACGGCTTTCGCTATAATCAATCGCATCAATGGTCCCATCGGGAAGCCCCCCGTTGCCCGGGAGATGATCGTATGGATAGATCGACTTGCCGTCCCGCTTGATGTACTCGGTCTTCAGTTTGGCGATAAAATTCAGATCTTTGCTCAGTCTGGTATTGTAATTCCCCAAAAAAGTGTGGGAATCCAGATGAGTCTCGGCCCCCGCGCCCCGGCGCTGGTGGGCATTTGTTCCGTAATTGGTGGGCTGGCCGTTAAAGCTGTTCAATTCATAAAGATCTTCCGATTCATTGGCATTGATCTTATGAAAACGATAGGCCATGGAAACAAAAGACTTGTCTTTGTTGAACCATTTTTCCCCATGCAACAACGTCATGGCCGTATCGGACGAGGGCTGCTGATACTGCTGACGTATCAGATTGCTTGCACTGGGTGTCGAGGAGGTATCCAGATTTTGTTCCTGCCTCATGGAATCGATGGAAGTCATTTCATACAGTTGCCGGGCTGTAACATCGAAACCGGCAAATTCCGTTTGCCCTTGCAGCGTGATGATGTCTGATATCTCGCTGATCTCCTGGAATGAAGGGCCTACGCTGCGGTTCGTAAGGTCCACTACTTGCCCCCAGGACAATCTGGACTTGGTCCCATCTTTGGTATGGTGTTCATAGCCGAGCACAAAATCATGCCAGCTCCCAAGCGTTAAAGTGGGCGCAAAGGTAACCCCCAGATGGCCCATGTCCATCTGAAGGTCGTTGTTGGTTTGCAGCGTATGAAGCGTGGGAAAGCGCGCAAAGCTCCCGCCGGATCCGTCATAATATTTGCGAAGGGTGTGGTAATCGACGTTAAAATCCCCGATATTCTCGTTGCTTAAAAGCAGATCGGCGCCGATGTCCCCGTTGCCATGGATATAATGCCCCTCAAAGGACATCTTCGTGTCATTAGGCAGCACATAATCGGCCCACAGGTCCTTGATGCCGCCCATATATCCGTCATTAGTCCACGTGTGCGCACGGAACCTTTGCACATCTCCTTTGACCGAGGCATAGTAGGCCGGCATTAAAAGAATATGGATGGGATTGTCCTCCTCTTCGGCCATTGAGCGGGAGGCTGCCATATGGCAGGACATTATCGTCACAAAGACCGTAAAAATAAATTGGGGAATTTTTCTCATGGGACCCTCCTTCTCAATAGCGCAAGTGATCATCAAAATTAGATCCATGTGCGGCTGTATGGCATCCGGCGCTGAAGCAGGTGGCTCGGAACAGCCGGCCGCTATGATTATTATCTCCGATGAACGGAAAGTTCGTTTGCACATGGCAGCGTAAACAAAGATTGCTGTCCCGCGCTAAAAGCATTTTGTCGTTGATCGATCCGTGCACTTTATGGCAGGTCGTACAACCTTCACGAAGGGCCTCATGCTCAAAGATAAATGGACCGCGCTGTTCTTTATGACATTTGAAGCAAAGCTCATTTACTCCCTCCATGGTCGTTGACGACCAAGGCCTGACATCGGTCCCATGGGCGGAATGGCAGTCCGCGCAGCTCATTTTTCCTTCAAGGACAGGATGGCGGTGCGGCAGCATAAATTCCATTTTCTTGTCCATGTGACAGCTGAAACATACTTCCGGATTCTTCCGCGGATTGATAATGGTACCTCTCCTGCCTTCCCCATCGTCCACGTGAACGCTTCCCGGACCGTGACACATTTCGCAGTCCTGCGGCTGTCCGGTCTTGTCATCCTTAACACTGATGCGCGCATGAGTGGAAAGAAGATACTCCTTATGCTCCTTTTCATGGCAGGTGGCACAGGTTTCCATGCCGACATAGGTAGCCCCTTTCATAAGAGGAAGCTCCTTAGAGTCAGAAAAGGCGCTCGGAGGCACCAAGAGCAGCACAAAAAAGCCGATCGATAAGCTTAAAATTTTGGCAGTAGATTTTCCGGTCATACTGACTCCTTTCCTGAAATCGCGGCTTTTCCAGGGCGATCTCCTCCGGGCTGAACATATGTAGGACGTTCCCGCCTAATGATCTTTTTATAAAAATCATGCAACTTAGTTTCGATGATCGCTTCGACCTTCCCGGCGGCGGCTTGACGTTTTTTCAAGTTCCCTTGCACAACATCGGTCAAATGGTCCGTCGTGATCAAACGGACATTGGCCAGACCGGCGATTGCCGGATCGATATTGCGGGGGACGGAGATATCAATGAATATCAGCTGACGGGCACGGCGGCCGGACATGACTTGTGCGGCCAGCCCCGCTTCCACTAAATAATGCGGGCAGCTTGTAGAACAGACGCAGACATCGACATCGGCCAAAATATCCTTTAATTTCCAGAAAGGTTCAGCCAGGACATCACCGTAATGGAGAGCGACTTCATCAGCCTTCTCCTGATTGCGGTTCATGACATAAAGGCGTTTCAGGCCTTTCCCGTCAAAGCAATTGATGGCCAGTTTGCCCATTTTTCCGGCGCCGACGATCAGGACAGACCGGTCTTTGAGCGAACCCAGAAGTCTTTCCGCGGTCTTCATCACCGCCCAGCTGATGGAGGCCCCGCCGGCATCGATATCGGTCTCATGCCGCGCTTTTTTGCCCGCCCGGATGGCCATATTGGTCAGGATATTGAATACCTTGGCGCTCATGCCCATTTGCCGGGATAATTCCGCGGCGGTCTTGACCTGTCCCAGAATTTGCTTTTCGCCCACGATCAGCGAATCCAGGCCTGCGGAAACGGAAAAAAGGTGCCGGATAGCCGATTCATCCTCGTACACGTAAAAATATTGCCTCAAGCGCTCTTCATCTTTAGGAGCAATATCTTTGGTCTTAAAAAGCGCGGACACAAGGTCCACCCGGCCGGTATCGATGATATGGGCATAAATTTCCGTACGGTTGCAAGTCGAAAGGACCAGCGCCTCGGCCACGGAAGGGTCATTGCGTAACGCGCTCAACAGCAGTTCGCGCTCGATCTTTTGAAGATAGAATTTTTCTCTTATTTCGAGAGGGGCGATTTTGTGATTGGTGCCGACGGCAATAATGCGCATAGATCCTCTAGGTCGTTTTTATCCCGGCGGTGAAATCCGCAATATTCTTGTAAAGACTGCGCTTCTCATCCTGATGCAGCTCCCGGTCCATGACCTTATAAACGGCCTCCGCCTTGACCTGCATGTGATTCCGGACCAGACAGAATAGATAAGTGCCCTGATCACAGATGTTTTCCATGATCTTGCGGAAACGGCCGCTGTCCGAAGCTTCTGACTTCAGTTGGCGGAAAAGGCCTTCCAATTCGGCCAATTTTTCTCTGAACTCGTTATTCTCGGCCTGGAGCACGTCCAACATTTGTTCAAGTTTGGGAATATGGACCCGTAGGAACGGAAAAATGACTTCCTCATCGAGCCGTATATAAGAAATATGCTCCTCTTTAAAAAAATCGACCGCTTCCTGGATGATCCTGATATTTCTTTTCAGAAATATTTTCCCTTCATAGCGAAGATTGTGCAAAGCCTCATAAAGCCTGTCGGCCGTTTGGAGCGCCTTTTCCTGATGGATTTCTATTTTTTGCCTCATCCTGTTCCCAGAGGGCCGAAAAATACACTCTCTCCTCCCTAAAAGGCATACATTGATGATGGTATAGATATAATATATTTTTAAAAAATGTCTGTGACGGCCGTCACATAAGGAAAAAACGGAAGAATGGAAGTTTTAATCCAGCAGTTTTTCAAGGCCTTGGCGGTCCAGTAGGAGGATCTGTTGGGCTTTAATGTCGATTAATTTTTTCCGTCTTAAATTCTGCAGATGACGGGTCACTGTTTCGCGGACAAGGCCCAGACGTTGCGCGATTTCTTCGCGGGTAAAGGAGATCGAGACGGGTTTCCCCGGCACCGCCTTTTGCGCCCCGAACATGTTCAAAAGGAACCGGACCAGGCGATGGCGGGAATCAGTCAGGGAAACATCCTCGATAAGCGAGCTGAACCGGCAAAGACGGGTCGCAAAAATATGCGTCAGCTTTTTCATGAGCTTGGAGTTGGAATTGATCAGATTGTTGTAATGCTGGCGTGGAAGAAACCACACCTTGCAGGGGGAAAGGGCCTGCGACGTAGCCGAACATTGCCAGACCTGAACGCCGGGATTACAGGCACAGGAATCGCCCGGGCCCAGGACTTCCAGGATCTGCTCGCGGCCGGAGCCCGCGCACCGGAAAATTTTTATGCGTCCAGACTGAACGATGAAGATCCGACGGCATTCTTCACCTTCAAAGGCGATGATCTCATCTTTCTCAAACGAATTTTCTTGTAAGAAGGACGACAAGGCTTGAAGTTCACCCTCGGAAAGGTCCTGGAACAGCGCGACGTCATTCAAGCGGATTGTATGAGGCGAGGAAGCCATCAATTTCTCCTCCCGATGCGGGAATAATGTGGCTATTATATCCAAAGACATCGTTCAAGTCAAAATAAATCAGGAAAAAGCGGCCTATTGATGCAAGGTCAAAAGCACGAACATCAGGCTCAACACGTAGACCAGGAAGACCGGTCCTTCCCTATAATTTTTTTGATTGATGAGGATGGCCTGCAGAAAACCGGCGGTGACGGAAAAAACGAACACCTTGGGATCGTTGAACGTCTTTCCGACCATCGCATAGGACAGAAAGAAAAAGGCGCTGATCAGGGCCTGCGCCTGTCTTTTGCCGATCAAAACAGGCAGTGTTTTAATGCCTTCGGCGCGGTCCCCTTCCACGTCCTTCAGGTCGATAAAATTACACGCCAGAGTGAGCCAAACTAGGTAAAAAAAAACCGCGGAACGTCGAGCGCGAGCCTTACGGTCTGGTCCTGCATGTAATAGCCGAGAGCCAGAAGCAAAATGGAATTAAGGACAATGAAGCCTTTGCTGAGGATGGGGATACGCTTTAACCGGAGCGGCGGCATGGAATATAGATAATAAACCGACATGAACGTGCCTATGACGAACAAGGCCGAGACATTGACGATCCAAGAATAAAGCAGGGCGCCCAAAAGAAAAAACCAGGGGATGAACCGGTAATGCTCCATCGGAATCGCACCTGAAACGGTCGGCCGTTTGGCGTTACTGACCGCGTCGATACGGACATCCGCCAGATTGTTGGTGGTCAGCGCAAAGACACAGGCGAGAAAAATGGCGATCGCGGTCAGGGTGATCTCGAAAAAGCTGTATTGGGTGAGGGCATGTATCCCCTTCCCGTAATAACGGCCCGCGGCCATGCCGATAAAGAACATCAACTCAAAATGCAGCACGCGCAGGAACCGGATATCCTTCACAAGCGCGCGCATATAATCCGGCCGGTACACAAAGAAGACCCAAATGATCAGCGGAAAAAGCAGGACAAAATACATATGGATAAAAAGCAGGGCCTTGAAACTGTAATTGATCTTTAAAAAGCCCATGACCGCCTTGATGATATAGGGTAAGGCGCCGGTCACAAAGACGAACGCGTAGATCAGAAAGCAGAACAAAATATTCTTCAGCCAGCTTAAGCCTTTGAGCGAAAAATAGGACAGGCAGCCGGCCAGGACGATAGCGATCTCCGTGCGCATGCCGATCGTGATGCCGGTATCTTTAAGCGGGCCGAAAAAGGTCACAAAGTTCAACCACAGCGGGTCATGTTCGCCGGGGAACATATATCCTAAAGAGTATGGATGGGCGCCCCGGAAAAAAGAATCGATCAGGGGAACGATGTTAAGGATGATAAAGCACGGCAGGACGACCCGGGCCACACGCAGGACATTTTCTTTGGTCGCGGCCTGCAGGAGGCTGATGAAGCCCAGGGCCAGAAAAATATAGTTGAGGTAATAATGAAAAAGGTCAGCGGCCATGTGCGCGGGATCGGTGTCGGCAAAGACCAGCTGTTCAAAAAGATTGCGCAAAGTAACGGCTGCAAAGAATGTCAGGATGAAATAATGAAAAGGGATGTCGGCTGTTTCAAGATAGGTGACAATGCGGACCAGGAAGCGCTTCATGGAAAACATTATACAGAAATAACAAGGGACAGACCCTATTTAATTTAAATTTCGAGACGGGGAAGGACAAGCGTGCGCGGCAACGGGCATTTCGCGCCCAGATGCTGTTCAAATTCCTGCCGGAATTTCCTGACCACACTGGTGACCAAGACGGACTCCTGGGTCGCCAGATAACAGCGGCTCTGTTCCGGTGTGCGGGCGGCCTCGCGCAGGACCGCGTCAATATCGTCCCCTTCTCCCTTCCCCCGGTCGATCTTTTCCAAAAGCTGGGTTATTTTGTTCGTGCCGGTGATACAGGGAACGCACTGCCCGCAGGACCCGGCGGCCAAAAATCCGGAAAAAAGCGCAGCGGCTTTGACCATGCAGGTACGGTCGTCAAAGACGATGAATCCGGCAGAACCCAGGCCTGAACCGGCCTTGCGCAGAGCGACAAAATCCATCGGCGTATCGAACATCTCCGGGGTAATGACCGGATTGGCCGCGCCTGAAAAAACGGCCTTGAACGAATGCCCGTTGCGCGGCCCACCGCCGATATCGTATAAAAGTTCCCGCAACGGCGTGCCCAGAGGAAGCTCGTAAAGGCCCGGCTTTTTGACATCGCCGGTCAGCGTAAAGATCATGGTCCCGGATGAACCTTCCACGCCTATGGTCGAATAATACCAGTGCGCGCCGTTGGCAAAAATATGCGGCAGATGACTGAAGGTCTCGACATTGTTGACGATCGTGGGGTTCGGAAAGCCCGGACTTTCATAGATACCTAAGACATACGGGGGCAGGATACGCGGCAAAGCGCCGCGTCCGTCGATCGCCTCCAAAAGGGCTTTTTCTTCCCCAAAAAGATACTCATCCGGCCCAAGAAAAAGCTCAATAAAATCTTTGGGCATAATGCCGGCATCTTCAATTTCCCGTATCGCCCGGCGCAAAGATTCGATCTCACGCACGAATTTTTTCTTGATGCCGATAATGGCCTTGGGCGGCTCCACCACCCCGCACGCGATCAGGATCCCTTCGATCAGTTGATATGGGTTCATCCGGATAAGGTAACGGTCTTTATACGTGCCGGGCTCGCCTTCAGCGGCGTTGCAGACGACATATTTGGTAGGGCACGGGTCACGGTAGACGGTCTCCCATTTGATACCGGTGGGGAAACCCGCCCCGCCCCGGCCGCGCAAACCCGACCGCTTGACCTCTTCAATGAGCTGGACAGCGCTTAAACTCTTGGCCTTCTTAAAACCGTCAAAACCGCCCGTGTCCAGATAGTCCCGCAGCGAACCGACCGGCTTTAAGTTCTCGGGCAAAAGTATATTGATCGTCTGTAATTGCTTCATTGTTTATCCTTTATCTGAAATTTTAAGGGTAGCAACATGAAGACAGAATTAAAATAAAATTAACATTACAGCCTGTGTTTAATTTTCTTTTAATCCTCTTTTCATGAAGCGCTTGCTAGCATCAAGACGAACCATAAAAAGCCCGCCTGAGGCGGGCAAGGAGGTAAAAATGAAAAAGACACTTTTATTCATTTTTATGAGCCTGTTTTTGATGCAGACGCCCTCTTACGCGGCATGGATGTCGGGAGTGGTCAAGGAAGTGGACTTGGGCGAAAGGATGGTGACGATCGAACGAAGCGGCGCACAGTTCCAAGAGGCCTATTCCAAGGAGCTTGATGTCAAGATCCTGGAGAACGCGAAGCTCAAAAACCTCGCCTCCCTCGATGAACTGCGCAGCGGCCAGGAAATCAAACTGGATGCGCGCGCCAACAAGGAGCAGGGCTATTGGGACGCCAACTATGTGGAATTGATCGATGCGGATGCAGATGCTTCGGCCAACGAGACGACCGATGAGGTCAACGAAGCCGTGACGCAGCCCGAAGGCCCGACCGAGCTCTAAGACTTTCGGCCGTTTCCTTCTTTGATGGCGATCTTGCCCTGCAGTATCTCCTGGAGCGCGATGGTAGCCGTTTTTTCCGACATCGGGTCTTTGATCAGGCACGGCTTCCCGTCGGCCAGCTCCTGGGCACGCTTCATGGCCAGACGCAACAAAAGATATAAACTCCCGTTGGAACGGGTGAGCAGCTTTTCAACATGCAAAAGGTCCATCGACCCTTTGGTCCGGATACGTTCTTCATTTTGGGGTCCCATGGGACGCCCTCCTTTTAGGTTTTATGCCTGAAGGTGATGCGCCCTTTGGTGAGGTCATAGGGCGACATGGCGACGGTGACCTTGTCGCCGGGTAAGATCTTAATGAAATGCCTGCTCATTTTTCCGGCAGGGTAGGCGATGATGGAATGGCCGTGCTCTAGCTCGATACGGAACTTCGCATTCGACAGGGCCTGAAGGACGACCCCTTGTACTTCGATAGCTTCTTCTTTTGACATTGGACTCCTGTTTTCTCGTGAATTAAAAAGGCCCGGTCTTTTGGAGACCGGGCCTTTTCGAGGCTATAATTTCCTCACGTTTTGGGCTTGTTCGCCTTTAGGACCGTCGGTGATATCGAACTCGACCGCCTGACCTTCGGCTAATGATTTGTAACCATCACCCTGAATTGCACTGTGATGGACAAAAACATCCTTGCCTGACTCCGGGGAAATAAAACCGTAACCTTTTTGGTCGTTAAACCATTTTACTTTTCCTGTTGCCATAGTGAATTACCTCCTCTCGATGACACTGAAGTAAATAATTCGATGATCGACAGCATCAACGACAGGAGTACCGAATAACAAAAAAACCGCCAGGCGAATTCTTGCCTTGCGGTCTAAAGATTCCTTCTCCCTTTATTTACTACACTATGAGTATGAGGCCTGGCGCCGAAATGTCAAGTAAAAGCTTTATAAAGACTTTACTTGGACCCGCCGGCCATCAGGGGGATGAATATAAAAAAAGTCAGGATACACAAGGCTATCGCCAGAGCGATCCAGACGCCTATCAGTTGTTTCCCTGTGTTTTGTTTACCGACGAGAGGCCCGGCATCACTGCTGAGCGACTTGATCTCGCGCACGACCGCCGTCGTGCTGAACGGCTCCTTAAAAAATTGCGTGATCCCCAGGTCCGCGTACGTGGTCTGTAAAAACCCTTTGTCCTCAAGGATAAAGACCGGTACCTTGTCCAGCCGGCCGATCTGCTTGATCTGTTTGCAAAGATCGCTCGCGCTCAAACCCTGCAGGGCCGAACCGATGATAATGGCGACCAGCTCTTTCTTCTCCTTGACCAGCCCCGCGGCCGCCTCTCCGTTCTCGGCGGGAAAAACTGTATACCCGTAGTTGGTCAATCCTGTCACCATGCGCGTCATTTCGTTGCCGGCTTGCCCGGCCACAATGATAGAACCGCTCATACTCACCTTCCCTTCGTGAAGGAAACCCGTACGGTCGTAAAAGCGGCCTCACGCGTCCCGGTTAAACAACTGAATAATTCTATCGTATCACAGAAAGAGACCATCAGGGAAACAGAATGGCTTTTACCAAAACAGCAGCAGGAAACTGATGATGAGGATAACGGCGACCGCGGCGAAGAGCCATTTGGCCGACGCGCCGGTCATTTTGCCTAAAGCGCCGCGGCTGGTGCGGCCCAGGCTTTCCCCGCAAAAATGACACAAGAGCGCCTCATCGTCATAGGTGGATTGTTTGCAATGGGGACAGATTTGTTCGGCCATGAAAATAGATTAGCATATAAATAGGAACAGGCCCTATTTATTAAAAAAGTAGCCTGTCTCCTTTTTTTGTGCTATTTTGACAATCTAATGAATCTTCCCCTCGATAAAATAAGCACCCAAATGCGCGCCGTGATCGGCAACTTAGGCCGCGTGATCCAGGGTAAAGAAGACAAGATCGAACTGCTGGTCCTGGCGCTGACCGCCGGCGGCCACGTCCTCATCGAAGACATCCCCGGCGTGGGTAAAACAACACTTGCCCGCAGCCTCGCCAAGACGATCGCCGGAAAATTCACCCGTATCCAGTTCACGCCCGACCTGCTTCCGACCGACATCACCGGCGTCAATATCTACGAGCAATCCTCGGGCCAATTCATTTTCAAAAAAGGCCCGATCTTCGCCAATATCATTTTAGCCGATGAAATAAACCGCGCCTCGGCCCGCACCCAGTCCGCACTTCTGGAGGCCATGAGCGACGAGCATGTCACCAGCGACGGGGTCACCTATGCGCTGCCTTCGCCTTTTATCGTGCTCGCGACCGAAAACCCCATCGAATACCACGGGACCTATCCTCTGCCCGAAGCCCAGCTCGACCGCTTTATGCTCCAGTTGGACCTGGGCTATCCGTCCCGCGAAGTGGAAGAATCGCTGGCCATCAACCGTACCAGCGTCGATCCGGTGGAGTCGATCAGGCCGATCATTTCGCTGGAGGAGATACTGGCGCTTCGAAGCTGCGTGGACGCGGTAAAATTGGAGCCTTCGGTAAGCCAATATCTGCTCGAGATCGTGCACGCGACCCGTGAACATCCCAAGGTCCGCCTGGGTGTTTCAACCCGCGGCAGCCTGCTGTACGCGAGAATCGTCCGTGCCCGCGCCCTGCTGGAGGGCCGCGATTATACAATCCCGGAGGATGTAAAGAATCTGGCCGCGCCCGTACTGTCCCACCGTCTCATCCTGGATTCGCGTTCGCAATACGGCGGCACATCCGCTTCCGATATCACGCAAGAAATAGTTTCGAACATTAAAGTCCCGCGCTGATGCCCAGAGTCGAATGGTCATTCTTTTTACCGGCCGAAGATCATCATCAATTTAAACGGCTGCTCGCCTTTATCCAGTCGAGGTTCACGCCCTGGGGCCAGGCCATTTTTTCCGTCGGACTGTTCGGTCTTGGCATTTCCTCGGTCGGAATACAGTCCTTTGCCTATTTTTTACCGAGTTTTGTGCTCGCACTTTTTGTCACGTCCTGGCTCCTTTCCCTCTTTGCCCGGCCGCGCGTGGAAGCCCGGCGCATCCTTTCGCCGACCACGGCCGGCGGACATTTTGTCTATAAAGTCCTTGTCAAAAATACGGGCAAGCGGATCCTGCGCAACCTTTCCCTCTTTGAACAATGCCTGCCCTATGGTCTTTATCCGGACCTCGACCATCCCGAATTCAAGAACTCCGTGGACTGGCTGGAACCGGGAGAGCAGGCGACCTGCACGCTGGTTTTCCGAACCCCCCGGCGCGGCATCTTTGAGCTCTCTCCGCTGCTCGCCTGTTCGGACTTCCCGTCGGGGCTTTTCCGCAGTGTGCGAAAGACCGGCGCAGCGGCCAAATTCATCGTGTATCCGCGCATTATCGTGCCGGAAGACATACCCGTCGAGAAACACCGCACGTACCAGCGCGGCGGCATCTCGGAAAGCCATAAAGTCGGCGATTCCAACGAATTCGCCAGCACCCGCGATTACCGCCACGGCGACCGGCTCAGGGACATCCATTGGACCTCCACCGCCCGCACCGGTGATCTCATCGTCAAAGAATACATCGAAGAATATTTCGTGCGGATCGGTTTTTATATCGACACGGAACTCAAACGCTTCGAAAAGCATCTTTCTTTTGAAGCGCGTCTTTCCCTCTGCGCAGGCATGTGCCGCGAGTTGAACGAACGCGATTACATCCTGGATATCTTCTTAAGCGAAAGAAAACAGCACATCCAGTCCGGGCGGGGGCTGAATAACCTGGACCGCATTTTCGAGTTCCTCTCAAGCATTGAAGGCGACCGGAAGGTCGATTTTGCCCAAAGCCTTGCTCATTTAAAAGAATACGGCCGCGAACTTTCCGAGCTCATCGTTTTCTTAAAGGACTGGGACCGGGAGCGCGCGGAATTCATCCGGCGCCTCAAAGAGACCGGGCTTAAGGTCAAAACGATCATTGTGCGCGACAAAGAGACAACGCTAGCGGTCGATGATATGTCCGTTGCGCTCTATACGCCCCAAGCCCCGCCGCGGCGGGACAAGGAGCCGCGGCATGGTTAAACGCTACATCCACAGCGCCGTTCTCCTCTTTTTTTCCTGGAACATCTATGCCAGCTGCCAGAAGGAGGCTGCACTCCCTTTGATCGCGGGGAGCATCGTGGTCCTTTCATCTTTTCTCAGACTGGGCTCGACGGAAAAACGCTTTAAACTCTTCGAGCGCCTGCCGCTTTTTGCGGTCATCCTGCTGTCGCTGGTCGCGGGATATTTTTACCGCTCTTCAGTACCTATGCCTGAAGAAGCCATGTCGCCTTTTCCGGAGCTGACCGCCGCCATCCAGTCGGCGGCCATCATCGCGTCCGTCCTGTTGTGGCTTAAACCTTTCAACCGCCACAACTTCTTTCTGATCATCTTCATGGCCTGGCTCACCGTCACCTCCTCGATCAACGTCCCGTATTCGCGCCCGCTGTTCCTGGATTTCTCGATCTTCACGCTTTTATCGGTCGTCATCGTCATCCTCAACACCTTCCACCGGCCGCCTACACGTAAACATATCTTCCGTTATTACCGTAATTTCACGTTCTTTTCGTTTTTGCTGATCGCGCTCATGATCGTGTCGTTCTTCAACATTTCGACCGCGGTCCGGGCGCTCGATGAGGCCTTTATGAACGTCATGCGCAATTACATCATGCCGCGGCACTACACGCACTTTTTGAACATCAGCCCACAGCTTAATCTGATCTCTCCGGGAAACAGCGCCTTTGACCGGCGTCCGGTCCTGGAGGTGAAATATCCGGGAACCGCGGAAGTGTATCTACGGACACAGGTCTTCCGGGACTTCAATAACGGTGTCTGGAAGGAACCGGAAGACTTGGAATATATTCCCGTCGGAGGCGGCCTCACCGGCAGCGACAAAGAGATCGAGTTGACGATGTTCACTTCCCTGAAAGACATTGTGCCTTCCCCGCCCGGCCTTACGGAGGTGCGCGGCCCCGGCGCGTATGAAATGGACGAGAACTGGATCGTGTATGACCGCGAAGAAAGGCGCAGCCGCATCCTCACCTTCCTCGCCGGTGACAAACTGATCCCGGCGCGGCTGACACGCCGGGAACTTTTCCGGCACATCAAGGTCCCGCCCGACATGGCGGCCGATCTCAAAGCCATTTCCTCTTCCATCGTCGGGAACGAGACCGATCCGGCCCAAAAGGCCCTTCTGATCAAGAATTTTTTCCAGAATGAGTTCGCGTATTCGCTCGAGACGGATTTCCGGGCGGATAATAAGAGTTTGATCGCCATGATGAGGGAACGGCGCCCGGCGTACTGCACGTATTTCGCGACCGCCATGGCGCTGCTTTTGCGCGCGGAAAATATCCCGGCCCGCGTCGTGACCGGCTTTTATACCCAGGAGATGACCGACCGCCGGCAAAGCAGGTTTTTGGCGCGCGTCCGGGATGCGCACGCGTGGGTGGAGGTCCTTTTGCTGGCGGAACATTCAGGGACAGGAGAAAGGATCATAACCTGGACCGGGCTGGACCCGACCCCGGCGGGAGTGCTTCCGACGGGCTCAGGCCGAAAGAAACTCATCGATCTGGACAGATTGGCGGAACAAATGTGGCTGGGCTTTTTACGTTTTTCGGCGCATGTGCAGAACATGGACAAAGACAGATTGAAGATGAATGTGCTTCTGACGCTTATGGCGGTCATGCTGGTCATGAACGCCAAAGCGATCATTCTCGGGATAAAACGCCTGCTGGGCCGGCAGAAACAGAAAAAACCCGCCTTCAAGACTCCGGCGCATCTGCAGGCCGTTTACCGGCGTTATGAGCAATATCTGAAGCGGTCATTCGGTGAGACACGTGGAGCGGCGGAAACCGACGAAGATGTGGTCGAACGTCTTAAAAAACGCCCTGACGTTCCGGCAGAGTCGCTGAACAGGGTTGAATCATTCCTGGAGGACTATCACGCCGCGCGCTTCGGAGAAAAAAATTTAGGGACTGACCCGTTTTGAGGGTCTGTCCCTAAATAGGGACTGTCCCCTTATATTTTCTGAATACTTTCGACCCGGCCGGGATTATCTTCCATAAGCGTCACATTGACCTGATTGCCGGTCTCAATATCGTTCAAGACCTCTTCATCGCTGACCGAAAAGGTGCGGACCTCCCCGGTCGCGTCTTCCGCGATGCTGACCGTGTTGCCCGCGGGGTCCAGCGACGTCACCGTGCCTTCGATAGACTGCCCTTCTCCGATCAACAGGTCCTGTGTCGCCGACGGCGGGGCCTCGAGAACATCAGGAGACGCATCCTGCACCGTCCCTTGGCTGAAACCCGCAACCGGCCAAACCAAACTCACCATCATCGCCACCATCATGTTCAAATATACCTTTTTCATATCCACCTCCCTTTCCGACGCCATTGTGCGCCGCGGGAGATTAAGGGAAGGTTAAAAAAAGATTAATAAGCATGAAAACCTATCTTACGCTTAGGCGGATCAGGCGGTGCTACAATTTGCCGGATCGCGTCAAAAACGACTTTAAACTGTGCATCGTATTTCCTTTCCAGCTCTTCAAGTTTCCGGGCTAACATGGCAATCCCTTGCTCGGTAAAAACATAGGGCAGATATTTAATATTTTTACCTTTTTTCAAGGTCGCAAAATGCGACCTTGAAGCCAGCGTCTCCGCTTCTTCCCATGTCAGCTCAAACATAAAATCATTCGGAAATCGTCTGGGATTGCGGCGGACCTGTTCCTTGAGGCGCTTAGTTGGTACCCCGTATAATTGGGCTAAATCTTTGTCCAGCATCACTTTCTTACCTCGGATTAAATAGATTTTCTGTTCGATGACTTCCTGCGGAATTACAACAGACATAGTTCCCCTTTGCGGATTGTTTAGTTTATGCTTTAGGGGAAATCGGATAAGGAAGGTTATAACTGTGAGGGCAGAAACAAGTATTACACGGCTTCCGGCTTCAGGCAAGTCCGTTATTACCAGAGCTTGGCCAGTTTCAACTCCACCAACCGGCCGTTCAGATACGTTCCTTCATCGGCAACCGCTTGTGCGTCTTCCTCACCGGGCGCATAAAATACATCAACGAGATACCGGTCATATTTATCGCTCTTGTACGTCTTGACGATGACAAAGGGGCAGTCCTTCAATTCATTCTCCAGCCAGCGTTTGGTCTTTTGTCCGGCCAGAGTATCAAGCTCAGGCGTATCGATCAGCCGCAGGCGCAGACGCTGTTCGGTCCAGATGCCGAAGCCCAGGTCCACGTCGACGAGCAGCGAATCACCGTCGATCACCCGGCGCATCTTGGCCTTGTAGGTATAGATCGCATCCGCCGGTGTATCGGTCACCTTGAGCCGGTAGCCCTCTTTTGTTTTTTCCGAAGTGTAGATATATTTGAGTTCCAAAGCGCTCCGGGATAGAGGCGCCTCAATGCGGCAGGAAAACCCGCAATCCACGAACCACGGCACCCCGACCCCTTCCAGGCCTTCGGCACGGCGCAAACGATAGGTGTACAATGCGCCGCGGCGCGGTCCATCGAGCCGCTGCCCTTCCTCTTCTTCCAAACTTCCGGTCTTGGAAAGCAGTTCGAGCCGCAGGTCATTGACCGAAATATTGGCCCGCCGGATACGGTTGATCCAGCTTAGGCGTTCCTTCTCCTCCGGCAGGACCAGAAGAAAACGGTAATGCGACCAGCTTAGGCCGTCCGCTTTGGGCAACCGGGGAAAATAGCGGAAAAATTGCTCACAATGCTGAAGTGTCCTGGCGCTGACCTTGATATCGCCGGAGAGCCGGTCATAAAATGACCCAATCTTGCCCCGCACCGGCGCGTTTTTTGCCAGGTAGCGGTTGATGTGTCTGCCGATCTCCCAATAAGTCACGACCTTCTGGCGCTCAAGGAGCTTCTCGACGCGGGCGAGACCGGAAGACATTTCGGAGCAGATGGAATGGAGGAGCTTAAAATAGGAGGATTTGGTAAGGAATTGGGCAGACATGGGAATAATCAATCTTATTTCAGTGCATGATTAATTGTTATGCGCGCATCTCTTGCATATCCACGTAAGTTCTTTCACAGTTTTTTATCCAAAAAACTATTGCTTCCTTGTCCATTGGTTCTTTATCTCTTGTTTACAAGGCCGCTTCTCTGTGCTTTCTTCTCATACCACAATCGGATTCTCCTGATGACATCCTCGGGTACATCGAGACGTTGTTTTAATAACTCAATGGCTCGCTTTGATCTGGCTGGAGAATCCCACGAATAAGCTTCTAGTTCTTCGTAATCTTTAGATGTAAATATGCCATAAAATATTTCATCTTCACCTGAATATTGCATTCGATCATTCTTTAAAGCTCCATTTAAGAACATAACAATTTGTGCAACTAAAACTTCTTTTTCCTTATCTCTTAAAACTTTGAATTCAGCAGCATGTATTTCTCCCTGTCTTTTCCGGAGCCATGAATGAAAATTTAAAATCTTATCCTTATAAATATCTATCACAGAAATTAAGTCAATTTTTTCATCCTCCCCCATCAAATAATTCTTTGCCTTAGAATTCCACCCAGAAAATGTATTTAAATCTCGTTTTAAGAGTTTTATTGACCTCTTTGGGCGTTGGTCTCCCTGATTCCATGATTCCTCAACAGAAATATTCGGAGACCTATAGTGCTGGCAATATTGCCTCAGGCAATGAACAAACTGTACTAAATTATCATTCGTAAAAGTGTCATCAATTTTTGCCTGATAATCAGGAAATCTGTCATTCTTTTCATATGATTTCTTATAGAAAATCCTTGTATGATCAACCAGAGACATTGCGGAAGCTACGAAATTATGCGTCATGCGAATAATCTCATCTAATAATATATCCAATTTATCACGGTTTTTTACTATCATATATTGATCCGCTTTTGGGTCATTTACCAAAAAGGATATTAATTTAGACAATTCATAATAATTTCTGTTAAATATGTGCCGCGATATGTCAAAGGTTGTAATCGACAAGTACAATTCATATTCGGGTAAATTGCGTAATTCGCGATTAAGCGCCGCTATGCTTTTCTTAGATTCCAAATCAAGACTCTCCAGTTAATTGCGCATGCCTTATCCTTATAAAATCCTTATAGCTTTAAACCATTTCTCTTCAAAAGTACCCAAATCGCCCTCTGGCTCATCCGGTATAAATTTTGTAGAACGATAAGTTGCTGTATTTTCTGATTGTTTTTTCCAACGCCAGGAGGCGAGATCGCCGTTTTTATTTTGCCATGGATCTTTAAATTCCCCATCCTCATCCACGACAAGTAAATCTATTTTTTCTCTTTTAAATGATTGATCATTTTGCAACGCCCTGAAAACATTTTTACTCCCGAAGAGCAGAAAATCCCAATCCGAATTATCAGTTGCAGCGTTGTTCGCTCTTGAGCCGATCAGCCAAATAGATTTAATCTCACCATACAACGTCTTTAAATTGAGTAAATATTGTTTGATGCTTTCTTCAATATCCGAATTACTCATTTTTTAACCCCAGGAATTCTTTTTATATCGTCAAAATAGGTATGGTACCCTAATTCCTCTTGTAGCGCCCGAGGGAAAATTTGTCAATCTAAATTTCCGACGGGGATTGGTCCTTTGGCGCCGGGATGACGTTCAAAAAGTTCCCCTGTTCCTTCCGGATAAGGTACGTCCCGCCTTCGTTGATCTCGACAAAGTTTTCATCAAGGGGCGCATCGAGCAGGAGCTCGATCTCCGCTTCCGGAGCGCCCTTAAATTGCTTTTCGACCCGGAAGCCCACAACATAGTGCGGCCACGGGCCTTCAAGATGCGGCTGGGGGTCTTCCAGCGCCGCGCCTAAAAAGATGGATTCGGTCTCCGGATCGTCAAGCCACGGCTCAACATGCTTTTGGAAAAATGGGTCGGCGGGGCCTGTTCCGATAAACTTCTTGTAATACCGGTACCACTCGCTCTGGAAACGCTCTTCGGGATCGTATTTTAACTTTAAGCGCAGGAATTCAGGGAATTGCGGATAGGCTTTGAGCACTTGGTCTTTGCGCGCCCAGCGGTGATAGGTCAGGAAATAGGAGCCATCAAACTCCAACGCCCGGTCGATCAGCCGCTGAAAATCTTCCTGCGCTTTCTTCGATCCCTCCTCGCCCGCGTCCACGCGCAGATTAAAGATAACGCAGGCATAATTTTGTTTGGCCCAGGCCAGAAAACTTTCATCATCTTTCTCGATCAAGCGCATGGTGCCGTAGATGATGTTGACATTGTGGGCCCGTGCGTCGTCGATCACTTTATAGATGAATTCAGTCAGTTTGGGCCGCGGCACATACACTTCCGTGATCATCAGCGAACCCTGGGGATAATCCGGCATGGCCTTCTCCAGATATTCCACGTACTGGTCCGCGTAAAATCCCAGCTGCATGGTATCGGACCAATAGATCTGGCCGTTGGTCTTCAAATAATGCTGACTGTAGACCTCAAAGGCCCGGGACTTGTCCACGTGCGCGAGGTGGATCAATTTATACCACTCGTCGGTTGTCAAAACCTTTTGCCCCTCAGGGATAGGCGTCTCGGGCGGTACGGGCTTGTAGCCGGTGAAAACACCTTTCTGCATGAAATCACTCGCGGCCGCGTCGGTCTTGTACTGGAAATCGCCGTAGAGATAGCCTTCGGCCAATTTTTGCTTCGTCTTTTCCGGGAGATCCTCGATCGAAATGACCTCAACATCTCTTTGCAGTTTCTGACGCGGCTGGAGCCGTAAGTCCACGGTCGCGATAACGCCGAAAAGTCCATAACCGCCGATCGCCAGAGAGAACAATTCCGCATTCTCCGTGCGGCTTACCTGTAAAACTTTCCCATCGCTGTCAACCAGCGTGAAGCGCTCCACATCCTGGATAATGGGCCTGTAACGCACGCCCCGGCCGTGCGCGTTGGCCGAAAGCGCGCCGCCCAGCGAGAGCTCATCCGCGCCGGTCTGCTTCTGAGCGATCGCCCATTGCGGCCACTGCCCTTCCTGTTCTTTGGCGAGATAGTCGAGCAGTTTGGGCCAGCCGATACCGGCCTCCACGCGCACAATGCCGGTCTCCTTATTAAAGGAAAGGACATCGTTCATCTCCTTCATGCTGATGTGGACCGTGTCCTCGCCGAATTGCTGTCCGCCCATGGCGTGCCGTCCGCCGGAAATGCTCACCGGCTTTTGACGGCGCTTGGCGTCTTTGACGATGGCGACGATGTCTTTGGTTGATTTAGGATAATGGACTTCAGCCACGCGCGTGGGATTCAGCCGCGAATGAACATCATTCAAGATAATGGAGGCGGTGCGCTCCTGCGCGACAGGCGCCGCGCATCCGCAGAGGAATAAAAAAATTGTCGCTAAGGCGGTCTTTTTCATTTGAGCAGGCGCAGGACTTCGGGCAAAATGGCTTTTGCCCAGCCGGCATAGCCTTTTGCCGACGGGTGCAGGCCGTCGTCGATGAACATATCCTCTTGTGTTTGTCCGCGGGAGGCGGGCGCGATGTCGAAATAAGCGGCCTGATTTTTGGCGGCCAGGGCGGATACGATCCCGTTAAACCCGTCTATATCCCGGGCGATGAGGGCGCGGTTTAGATCGACGGCATAGGGTGTCACGCTCCAGTCGGGAAGCGTGATGACCAGGACCTTCGCAGGGTCATTGCCGGCCAGGGTAACCGCTTTCTGGATCAGTGTATTTAAATCCTTGGCAAAGACCATGGGATCGCGGCCCTGAAACTGGTCATTGGTGCCGATCATCAGCGTGACCAGGTCAAAGGGCTGCTCGAAGCTCTTCCTTTCAAGGGCGGATAAAAGATTGGCCGTTGTCCAGCCGGACACGGCGATCACGACGGGTTCGGCAATCGCGAGGCCCTTGGCGTGCACATGCGCGGCCAATTGGTAGGGCCAGCTCTCAGCCGGTTTTAGGCCGTGGCCGGCGGTGTAGGAATCGCCCAGCGCCAGATAGCGTAAGGGTTGGGCCGTATGTCCAATCGATGCGGTCATAAGGATGGAGAAAATACTAAGCCAGGCGTATCTGCCCATTAATTTTCTTTTAATTCTCCCTTCATCTTGCTTTCCTTAAAATGCGATTATAACAAAAAATAATGGAGGTGTACTATGGCTAAATGCAAAACCTGCGGGAATGAATATGACAAGACCTTCACGGTCGTGATGGGCGATAAAGAAGAAACGTTCGATTGTTTTGAATGCGCGATCCACGCGCTCGCTCCCTCGTGTCCGCACTGTGCGTGCAAGATCATCGGCCACGGCGTCGAAGAGAACGGCCAGATCTTCTGCTGCGCGCATTGCGCCACCGAGTCCGGCGCGCATCTGGTGCAGGACCGCGCGTGACAAAAACAAAACCCTTGACACATACACCGAGGTGTTTTATATTGTCAGCGTTGCATTTGAGCAAAGAAGCTCGCATGCGCTTAAAAAGACACTGAAGTCCGGCCGTGAATAAACGCGAGCCGGATTTTTTTATTTTCCGTAAAAAAGACACGGGGTCTTTTTCGGAAAAAGGCGTTGAAGCCCTTGGGGGAATTTCCCTCAGGGGCTTTTTCTGTTGGGAGAGCAGAAAAAGCCAAACCGTCAAACCACACCAACAGAAGGAGGAACAATGCAACGCAAAAATCTAACCTCAATGTGGCTCGGAATACTGCTGGTCCTGTGCCTCACCCGGCCCGCCGCCGCGGAAACCCTGTTCGGCGATCTTTTAAAAGAAAAAGGCGTCGATCTGGAAGTGACCGCTTCGATCGATTACTACGACAAATACGTCTGGCGCGGGTTTACCCTCGATAAAGACAACGTGATGCAGCCGGCCCTGACCGTGACGTCCGGAGGTTTTCAGGGCGGGTTTTGGGGGAGCTGGGACCTCGAGTCCAAGGACGCCCTGGCCTCTGATGAGGTTGACGGCTGGGTTGGCTATCATCACGATCTTGGTTTTATTAATGAAGCACTCGAAGTGGTGGACGTAAAGTTCGGCCATACGTGGTACGCTTTTCCCGAGGCCGGGACGCACACGGAGGAATTCTACGTGGGCCTGAGCCTCGCTACGCTTCTTTCGCCGTATTTTACCGCGTATCTCGATTACGGCGATGAAGCCCATGGCGGCGCCGACGGGCAATATTACATGTTCGGCATCAGCCACAGCTTCACCTTAAACGAAAAATACGGTATCGCGCTCAATCTGGGCCAGGAGATCGGCCTGAACAACGACGCCTTCATCATCGGCGAGGGCGGGTATTCTTTGACGACCGCCTCGTTGACCGTGCCGCTTTCGGAGAACGTGACCTTGACCCCCAAGATCGCCTACAGCACACCGTGGGATGATCTGGAAGATGACACCGCCAACGGCGGGATCAACGTTCAGGAGGACAGATTCTACGGCGGGATGTCGCTCGCCTTTGCGTTTTAATACATAGGGACAGACCCTGTTTAGGGACAGACTCTTAAATAAATAGAGTCTGTCCCTATATATTCTATTCCCTTTTTAATCCTTTTTTAATCCCGCCTTAACATGCGTTCTTTTACAATACGCTTACAATATTTTGCGTGTTAAAGAAAGGAGCGCATTATGAAAAAAGAAACATTGAATTCCTTAAACGATCTTTATATCCACGATCTTCAGGACATGCACAACGCCGAGGTCCAGCTGACCAAGGCCCTGCCCAAGCTGGCCAAAAAGGCCTCTTCGCCCCAGCTGCGCAGTGCCCTGGAAGAACACCTGCGCGTGACCGAAGAACAGGTCAACCGCATCGAGAAAATCCTCCATAATCACGAGCAAAAGCCGGACAATGTCTCCTGTGAAGGCATCAAGGGGATCATCAAGGAAGGCTCTTCTCTGCTGCAGATGAAGGCCGCCCCCGAAGTGATGGACGCGGGATTGATCGAAGCCGCCCAGCGGGCCGAGCATTATGAGATCGCGGCCTACGGCACGCTGTGCACTTTTGCCGAACGCCTCGGGCAGAACCAGGACCTTGATCTTTTACAGCAGACTCTGGAAGAGGAAAAAGAAGCGGACAAGAAATTGACCGAGATCGCCGAGAGCGGTATCAATGAGGAAGCCCAAACCGGGGAAAGCGAATTCCTGGAGACGGGTTCCGAAGATATCGAATAGATCAGTAACGTTTTATCCAGTCGTTGGTGCCCAGCAGGCGGTAGGAAATGTCCTTGTCGCAGACATCCGGAATATCGACGAGCGGCCGCATTACCTTTTCATGCGCCCGGCGGGCCTCATAATAGAGGTCTACGTTCCGGAAGTCCGGATTATCGCGATTCAAGTAGCACGTGCGCTTGGCGATCGTCAAGTTGACGACCGGATCGCACTGGATGCGGGCCGTGTGTTTGACGGGGATCTCGATCACCTCGGTCCTCCCGTCTTTAAACTTCACAGTGACCGCCCCTTGGCATTTGACCCGGGCGTCGAACATGTGCAGTGCGAAAAGCCGTCCCTCACCGGTTATCTTTTCATCGCCGGGGATGACGATGGGGACCAATTGAAATATGGAAAAAACGCCCAGAAAAATATAAATGACCGGCTGCTGCTTTCCTTTGACCAGCGCGGCCCAAAGACTTTTAGGCTCCGATGGGGCGGGCGGCGTAAAATAGGTGAGCGGGAAGATCATCAACAGCCCGAACATCAACATCGGATAGAACGGCCCCACCACATTCCACGAAGCGATATGGAACAGCCACAACTGCGAGAGCGCGAACCAGTATATCCAGCGGTTCGCGCTTAGCGTTCCCCAGGAAATGAACGTCTCCAACAGCGCGGCGTACACACAGGACGCCGGCACTAAGCGCCACGGCACCAGAAACGGCTTGGCGTAAAGCGCCTTTCCCGACATCCATTCCACGTTGTATTTCAAAACAGACGCCCAAAAATAAAAAAAGACAAGAAGATAACGCAGCATCTGGCGTTTATACGGAAAGAATAAATAAGCCAGCGTGACCCAGTAGAGCATGTAATGCTGGTTCATGCGCAGACGGTAGTCCTGCACGTAGATCAAAGTCTTGAGGATGGTTATGCCGACGAGCCACCAGTAGGCGGCGGACGTCGTCTTGCGGGAGAGAAAAAGTAAAACACCCACAACACAGGCAAGGCCATAGAACAGGATGATCTGTTCGACCTGGGCGGCGTTAAGATAGCGGTGTTCGTAACAGTTCAGGAAGAACGGCCAGCAGTACGCTTGGGCGGGATCGGCCAGTTCAAGAGCGGTGCGCTTGCCGTCCCAGACGGTATAGCAAAGGAAATAGCCAAAGGCCACAAAGGCACCGTAAAGACGCAGGGCCGTGTCGTTTTTGATCTCGTCGATCTGGCTGTAGAAATAGCGAAAGGCAAAACGTAACATAGTTTTGCCCAAAATATAACAGCTTACCGCCGGGGTGTACAGAAAATTTTGCCCTTTTCAACTGTTCCAGTAACCCGGACGGTCATAATATTTATACAGGTCTTCTTCATATTCCCGGCTTAAAAGCACCCTCTGATCATACGGCGGGCTGCGCCTGATCTCCGAACGGCTCAGGTCAGTGGTGACCTCCTCATCCGCGTATGAGATCGTTTTGATCCAGGAAACCGCGATCAGGACCTTTTTACCCGGCAGCCAGTTTTTGGTATCGATGATGAGGTACAGAACCCTCCCCTGCGGATCAACGATCAGGTCCTCCACATGACCGAGTTTTCCGTCGGAAGCGTGAATGGCATAATGGGTCATTTCACGCAAAGACCTTAAATGTGTTGCCTGCTCGGGCTCTGCGACAGCAACCGGCGGCGAAACCGGAACAACATAACCGGCCGCCATACTGGTATTCCAGTACAAAGGCCAGCGGTAATAGTCATTGACCGCTTTTTCCACTTTACGGGTTATCGGAAGTTCGGTGTCTACGACCGGGCTGTTCTTGACCTGGTCCCGGGTCAGATCGACATGGAACTCTTTGGCGATAGAATCGGGCTCTCCTTTAACCGCACCGATCGAAATAAGCACGCGCCGGCCCAAAAACAACGCGGTCTCGACGACCAGATAACGTGCGATCCATCCCTCCTGATCAAAGAGGACATCATACACATCCCCTATTTCACCGTCCCTGGCATGGATGCGAAAACCTAATAATTCTTTGGCTTTATTCAACATGGCGGACCTCCATAAAAAAGGCTCTTTGCGAAAATCTGTTAATGAAGCCTTATTACCGGATCTAGCGGAAAACCTAACAGAGTTTCCTCTGCAGGTTTTCCAAAATCCTTTTTGTATGAAAATCAGATCCCGGCAATAAGGCTTCCAGACCCTCACAAAGAGCCAATATCTTTATACAATAATCCTGATTAAAAGAACGTTAAAATCCCGTTAACAGGTCATTCTTTTTTCCAGTCTTCCTCCGCCACCACGGATGTAGCGGTCGTCTTATCATCGGTCCCAAACGTCACCCGCACCCGGTCGCCCGGCGCGAAAGACCCCAGCGTGCTGGGATCGGCCACACGGGTCGTCAACTGCATGCCGGTCGCGATGTCCTTGACCGTGATCATCTGATCGTCCGCATCCACCCAGACGACCTCGCCCCGGATGACATTGACCGCGTTCTCCGGCCAGAGAGAAAACGATTCGCCGCTGGTTGCGCCTTCATATCGCTCGCCGGGAGAACGCAACTGTATTTCCTGGGAGACTTCGGGGTTTACCCCTTGAATACCCTGCTCTACCGTCGGAACGGCGGCCGTGGAAGTCCAGATCAGCGCCGCGAGCCCGGCACTGTAGAACTTCGTTATTTTTTGCTGGCGCATACCCCCTCCTTTAGCGTGCTGAATTCACTTTACCAAAGGGAGGATTAAGGGAAGATGAAAATAGGATTAAAGCTATTTCTTCTCGTGATAGGTCGTCTTGAGGTGTTCCGTCTTGACGGAACTAAGGAGATACGCGGCGGCAAAACCCAGAGCGATAAAAACAACGGCGATCATCTCAGGGGTGCCGAAGGTTGAAGGCAGGACATTGATCTCTTCGAGGATAATCACTTTACCCTTAGGCGTGGTCATGGTCTCCAAAGCCTCGGTCCAGGGCCAGATCTTGCGCATCGATCCGATGACCAATCCGGTGAGGACTGCCAGGGTCGGATTATGGTATTTGTGCAGGAGCCAGCTCAAGAAACGCACGATGCTGAGCAACCCCGTAAGGCCCCCCGCGGCAAAGATAAGCAGGGTAGCGAAATCCCGGTTGCTGACCGCGGCGATAATGAATTCGTATTTCCCCAAGACCAGCAAGATGAACGAACCCGAAATCCCCGGGAGGATCATCGCACAGACACCGATCGCGCCGCTTAAAAAAATGAACCAGGCGTATTCAGGCGTGGTGACCGGAACCAGGCCCACGATATAATACGTGATAACCGTGGAGACCGCGATCGCCGCTACATTTTTGAACGCCCATTTATCTTTAATATGACTGCCGATAATAGGAACGGTCGCCGCGATCAATCCCAGAAAGAAGGCTTTTGTCCAGACCGCCTGATAGATCCACAGCCAATGCATTACTTTGGAGAGCGAGAAAACGGAGGTGAAAATACCGGCAAGCAGAGTGACCAGAAAGCGCCAGTTGACGTGCGTGAAGGCTTTTTTAAGTTTAAAGGAAAGGCATTCGCGGATGAACTGCAGGTTGAAGGACTTGATAGCCTCGATAAGGTCCTCATAAATGCCGGTAATAAAAGCGATCGTCCCGCCGGAAATGCCGGGAATGAGGTCGGCGATGCCCATACAGACCCCTTTGAGGTAAAGCGTGATGTAAGAAGCCGGGTTTTTGAACTCGGTGCGGTATTGGCGCATTGATGTATTGTAAATGCCTGGTAGGTGTTTATCAACGGAAAACGGGAATAAAAATACGGAAAAGACCTTTGGGCTGCCGCGAGGATACGTCGAAGAAGAGGAAATACAACGCCAGGGTCTGCCAGAAAAAAACATGCATTAAAAGCCAACTCAGAATATGGAACGGCGCCATGACGGCCACAAAGGCATAACGGAATTTTCGGGAGACAAGACAAAATGGCGCCAGGATTTCGAAAATATTTATAACCATAAAACCGACCCTCAGTAACGCTGACATCAGAGGATTATCCACGATCAGCCGATAGATTTCTCCCCGCGGCGTATCATTGAGCAGAGAATTGACGAGAATATGATATAAAATCGTATCTGAGGTAAACGGCTCGAGCCCGGCCCAGATCAGGCGCCGGATGCCCGTGAACATATACGTAAGACACATGACCAGCAGGATCCCGATAAAGGGAACGCTGTCGGCATTGAACTCATCGGGTCCTTTCCCTTTTCTTTCCGTCCACCGGTCCGCCGCGGCGCATAAAACCAGCACATACACGGCCAGCAGTAAAACAATTTCCGCATGATTAATGTGCCCGAATCCCCGCACGAGTCCCTGATGAAGGGTCAGTAAAACAGCGCTGGCCAGCGCGCTCAGAATAAAACGGACCTTCAGAAAAGCCATTGCTAAAAACAACAGCAAAGATATTTTCAGCACCCAAAGCACGGGCACGGTCAAATATCCATGGACGAACGGCAAGGTAAGAATGCCGGTAACCTGGAACATCGCCGGCGGCAAAGAGGCAAGATCGGACAGAGGGTCGCAGAGAATGTATATCCACCATATCCCGAAAACCAGCTGTGTTAAAAAACGCCTGGCTTGCGGGGTCGCACGGCTATGGATAAGTTGAGCTGTTTTCATGGGTGTTCCAGATCGACTTGCCAGACGGTCTCGCACCGCGGGGCTTGGTCGGCCAGAGCGATGACGCACCGCGAAACCTCCAGGGAATGAACCGGTTCATGGGTTTTGCGATTATACATCTCTCCTATCGCGATCAATATGTCATTGAATTGCTTCTTTCTCTCCGCCAAAGAAGGCTGCGCATCATATTCATCAATGAGACTTTTACGAACAAAAAGGGCTGCTGTGCGCAAAACACCTTTGCGGCCCTGGACCTCTTCCGATGGCGGCTTCGTTCCCCCATTGCGGATCGAGCTCATGCGCTGTCTTAATCCCCCGCTGATGCGTCCTTCACGCAAAGACGGGAATACCGCTCCCACATTGATCCGGACACGCGCCCCGGAGGGGCTTAATCCCCAGTACGCATAATACACGCCTTCTTTCATCACGTTGGCGAACATCTGCCATGGAACGAACGGGAATGTAGTGCGGGCCGCGGGGATGAGTTGGCCGACACATAATCCATAGATCAGGGTGGACAGAACTGTCAGATGCGGCAAGGGCAGGCGCAGGATATATGCGCGAAAAGGACGGAACAAAAGAAGACTTCCGAGGATAAGAATATTGAGGAAGGTTTCCGCGAGGACTTTAAGCGAAAGTGACCAGTTGATCCGGTGGATGACAAAAACAGTCAGGGCGATGGAGGCGAGAAAGCCTGCACACAGCAAGATGCTTTTGCGTTTTTGCGACATTCTTACCGCGGTTCGCTTTTTTCCAGTACTTGTACCTTGCGCCCTTTGACCTTGAGCTTTCCTTCGACAAAAAGCTGGATGGCTTTCGGATACAATTTGTGCTCAAGCTTGTGGACTTTTTCAGTGAGGCTCTCGAGGGTGTCATTGTCGGCGATCTTGACGGATTCCTGCAGGATGATGGGGCCGTGGTCCATTTTCTCGTCGACAAAGTGGATGGTCACGCCGGTCACCTTGGCGCCATAGGTCATGGCGTCCTTGATCCCCTGCACGCCTTTAAAGGAAGGCAAGAGCGAAGGGTGCACATTGAGCACCTTGCGCGGATAATTCTTGAGGAAAAACGGGGTCAGCAGCCGCATATAGCCAGCCATGGCGATAAAATCGATGTTAAATTCCTTCAGGCGAATGATGATGTCGCGGTCGTAACTTTGACGGTTGGTGTAATTCTTAGGGTCCAAGACGAGCGTCTTGATACCGGCCTCTTCGGCGCGCTTTAAGGCAAAGGCTTTTTCGTTGCTGGAAAAAACCAAGACAAGCTCGGCCTTGATCTCACCTGATTTTACCGCATCGATAATGGCCTGCAGATTGGAACCGTTACCGGAAACAAAGACAGCGAACCGTGGCATTGCTTGCTCCTTTTGCTTCACATACTCATTAAGTATGCCCTTTTTCTAAACGCCTGACAAGGGCTTCTTGGACCTTACAAATCCGGCCAAGCCGACGAGCATAATGAGGCCGCCCACCACAGCCAGGATCCAAACGCGCTCGACATGCTCCGAAAGCACGGAACTGATGAACATGGCGATCAGGAACGCGAAATGGATCACGATCTCGAGCGCGCTGAAGACCTTCCCGCGCATGCTCTGTTCGCAGACCTGCTGGGTCATGGTGTTGGCCGCAATGAAAATTGGGCCGCTGATCATGCCGATCAGGACCGAAAGCATTCCCGCAAACGCCAGACTGGGATAGTTGTATGTGATCCAGGCAAAGAAACTCAGCGCGATCCCGCCGAAGGTCAGGCAGAAGAATATGGTCTTGTCCCAGGCGAAACGCTTCCCCCATTTTCCGTACAGAATGACCCCGAAAAACAGGCCCACCCCCAGCAGGACAGCCAGGATACCCAAATCCTTGGTGACGCTTTGGAACGTCTGCTGGATAAATACGATAATCACGACATAGATCGCGCCCGCGGCGGCAAACAGCGTAAAGAGCATATTGATGATAAAACGGATCTCTTTATGGTTTTTGAGATAGACAAGGCCTTCCTTGAACTCATCCCAGAGGGACTTTTTGATGACGCCGAGCATCTCTTCCCCGGTCGCCAGGATTTTCTGCCTGTCGAACTTGAGCGGCCGGACGATCGAAAAGACCAGCATCCCGGAGAGAAAGAACGTCCAGGCATCGATGATAAAGCCGCCGCGTGCGCCTATTTTATCGACGAGAAAACCGCCTAACGCGCAGCCGATGACGAAGGCGATCATGCCGCTGGTCGTAAGCAGTGAGTTGGCGGCCAACAGATGCTCGTTGTCGACCAGGTCGGGCACGAAGGAAAGTTTGGCAGGAACATAAAAGCGGCTTAGACAGAAGACCAAAAAGACGATGATATAGATCGGCACCATGGAATCACGCAAAATAAAAATAAGGGGGATAAGCGTGACCAGCATGCCACGCAGGAAATCGCATGCAAAAAGCGTGGTGCGCCGGTCCCAGCGGTCCACATACACGCCGGCGATCGGGCCGACGATGAAGACGGGGATGATGGTGAATGAAAGCAGCTTGGCCAGCTCCAAGGCCGAGCCGGGCGCTTTTTCGGCGATAAGAGCGATCAGAGCCATCTGATGAATGCGGTCACCGAGCTGCGAGATGAGCTGCGCCCACCAAAGCCGCAAGAAATTACTGTGTTCGCTGAGACGTATAAATCTGAACAAGGAGTTTCCTTTTTTAAAGTTTTAATTTCTCCGCCATCTCTTCATAGTACGCCGCCTTTTCTTCCTCGCCGCTGCGGCGGTAAAGACCGGAAAGATGCTCCGCGGCATGATAGTCGATCGCGTCTTTGGGGCCCTTCATCTCCAGGAGCCGGCGATAGGCGTCTATGGCGTTTGGTATATCGCCTAATTTAGCGTAAGTCGAGGCCAAATTCAACTGCGCTTCTTTTAATCGCGGATCCAGGCGCAGGGCCCGCTTGTAGGCCTCAATGGCGCCCAGGTCATAATTCTGCTTGGTATAAATGAGGCCCAGACTGTAATGCATCCGGCCGTTGTCGGGCTCCTTTTGTATCCGCTTCTGGTAAGCCTCGACCAGTTTACGGTAAGTCTCATCGAGATTTTTGACCAGGTTCTCGCGTAAATTCCCGGGATCGTCCACTTTCTCGAACTCCTGCATGGCCTCGAAATAACGGCCCTGATCATAGAGCGAACGGCCCAGGCCTATCCGGCCGCGGTTGTTATAGGGATTGGATTCTACGGATCTGCGGAAATGATATTCGGCGGCCTTGAAGTCCTTTTGCCGGGCAAAAGACAAGGCAAGTGAGGTGCGGATGCGGCTGTTGTCCGGGCTCAGGCGCAAGGTGCGTTCGAACATGGTGGTCTCACTGGAGGCGTAGATCGCCTGTTCAACAGTGATAAGAAACAGAAAAACAAAATACGCGCCGGCGCAGGCAGTCACGGTAAAGGCCGTTAAAAAGCGCGGATATCTTTTAACAAGGGCCTGCACCGTCAAGACCAAGACGGCAAAAAAACCGACCGACGGTGTATAGAGGAAATGTTCGGCGGTCGAAATATACCCGGGCTGAACGCCCACCGAGACCAGGATCTGCGCGACGGGCAGAAGTTCAATGAAGAACCAGCAGAAGAAAAATTTGGCCGCCGCCGGGATATCCTTCCAGGAACGGCCCAACAGCGCGGCCGCGGTCAGGACGATCAACAAGGTCAGGACAGCCTGGGGTTCGGAAAAGAACAGAAAGACCCTCTGCATCCGGTCAAAATGCAGATCAACCGGCCACAGGAAGAGCCGCACGTCGGTGATCACACTGCGCAAAAAGGTCAAAAATCCGAGAATGTTCTCACCGATGTTGCGCCAGTAAAAAAATTTGGTGATGCCCAAGGAATGGCGCCAAAGGATGTAAACAAGTTCAAGAATGATGAAAGGCGCCACCGCCTGCGCCACTTCTTTCCAGTGCCGGAAATTCTTTTTTTCCAGGAACCACTCGTAAGCGAGCAAAAGCCCTGGAAAAACGCCGGCGGCCTCCTTGGACAAAAGCGCCAGGAGAAAACATCCCAGCGAACCGGCCAGCAGCGCCGTCTTCTTTTCCCGTCGGTAAAGGACATACAAACAAAACGCGGCCAGATTGAAAAGCCCGCAAAGGATGATGGAGCGGCCCGCGATGTTGGCGATCGCTTCCCAGTGCACCGGATGAATGGCAAAAAGCGAGGCGATGAACAGAGCCTCGGGCTGCTTTTTAAGCAAGAGCCGCGCCAGGGCGAAGACCAAAAGCGTTGAGAATAGGTGCAGGAAAATATTGGTGAGATTATAGTAGAACGTATCGAGGCCGTAAAAATGGTACTCGATCATGTGGCTGAAGGTGACCAGCGGCCGGTAGTAGGCGTTCCCGCCGAAAAAAGACGAGCGAAAGACCTTGCCCACATTGGCGAAACTGCGGATCGTTTCGTTCTTTTCGATGATAAATTCGTCGTCGAGGGTCTTGAACGGCGCGGTCAGCATGAACGAATACGCCGCGAAGCACAGGACCAGCGGGAGGATAATAAGCCGCGGATTGTTCCAAAAATTGGCCGTCGTGGATCTTTTCATGGCATTAAATAGTATTAATACTTTAGCATAACTTGGAAAGTTGACTAACCGCGAAAATGAATTTTTCCTAAACCCAGATATTGTCAATTTTGGCGTTATCGGCTACAATAGGACAGTTTTTCACCTGAGAAATCGTCTATTTGATAAACAGCGCTGGCGTAGCTCAGTTGGTAGAGCAGCGCATTCGTAATGCGCGGGTCGGAGGTTCAATTCCTCTCGCCAGCTTAACTTCTTATGCCCGACAAGCCCTCTCCGAGGCCTTCCGCTCACATCCTTCTTGCCGCTCTGTTTGGCGCTGCCTGCTTCCTCTTCATTGTCCTGCTTCTGCGTTACCACGTCCAATTGGTCAACAACCCTTTTCCGCTGGAGTACCGCGAAGGCGCACCGGCCTTGACCACGGAACTTCTGCTCAAAGGCCGCGACCCTTTCAGCCTTTCCATCCAGCCGCAATACACGAACATTTACGGCATTGTTTATAACCTGGCGGTGTTTCCGTTCGCCAAGGTATTCGGGCCCACCCTTCCCGTCCACCGAGCCGTTAACGGCGTCTTCATTCTTCTGAGCGCAAGCCTCGTATTCCTTGTCCTTAAGCGTAAAGGCGTGCCTGTTCTTTTAAACCTCGGCGGGACCGCGCTCCTTTATGCCGCCTGGCTGTATTACACGACACCTTTGGCCAAACCCGACGGGCTCGGCCTGTTCCTTTTTCTTTCCACCCTTTGGCTTCCGTACCTGCGGCAATTTTCGTCCTCCAGTCTCGTACTGAGCGCGCTTCTGGGCGTGGCGGCATTCTACACCAAGGTCTATTTCGTGTTGGGCATTCCCTTCCTGGCGCTTTTTTTGTTCTTTTTTGTGTCAAAGGAAAAAGGGCTTCTCTACGGCGCGCTTTCGCTGGGATTGCTGGCTGCCAGCGCGTTGTTCGTCGAGCATATTTCGGAATTTTATTTTAACAATGTGCTCTTTACGCACATGGCTTTTGCGGGGGTGGGATATCATGGCCTCGATTTCTCCCGGCTGCAATTCATCGCCATGATCAGGATTTTTGGCGGGGTGTTTTTTATCTGGGTGTGGGCGACGGCGATAACGCTGCGCGAACGGCTCAAGGGTGAGCGTTCAAGGCCGTTGATTCAGGCCCGCGGTGATCTTTCTTTCTTCTGCCTCGTTCTTTCCTCTATCCTGGTCCTCTTTACCATGGGCCGCAGCAGCGGGGTGTGGATGCTTTATCATCTCCATCTTGTCGCGCCTTTTTTGGTCATCTGGATCTTTGGTCTAACGCCCCGGCTTAAAACCTGGTCGGCGCTGATCGCGATCGTTCTGGTCCTTAATATGTACTATCTGTGCTTCCGCCTGCTGAAAGTGCAGGACATACAAAAAATAAACGGCGATGTCTCGGCCTGGCAAAGGCTCTATGACATCGCCTCCACGGATAAAAAAATCCTCGCTTCTCCCGTTCTCACGCCTTTACGGCAAAGCCTGGGCCAAGAGATCCACTTCTCAGGGACATCGGAATATTTTGTCCTGGGCGCCTATCCCCCGTCAATTCTGAACCGTTCGGCCGACCAAAGGATCCTCTCCCGATTTGACGAATATAAGACGGAAATCAGGGACGCGATCGCGCAACGCGAATTCAAATTGATCATTCTCTCCCAAGGTTCACGTGAACCGGTCCCGGAGGATATCCTGATAAAAAATTATCGCTTGAAAGAAAATTTACTATTGACCACGGCCAAGGTAGGATCGGAATTAAAGATGATGGTGTGGGAGCCGCTTGAGGAATAAAGAAGCGTAAGGAAAGTGCCGAGACCCAGACTTGCACTGGGGACGCCAGGATTTTCAGTCCTGCGCTCTACTACCTGAGCTATCTCGGCAAAGCCTCCAAAGAGCCCTAGAATAAGGACACATTTTATACCAACGCCATTAAAACTGTCAATGATTGATTATGCGCTTTGGCGGAAAAAGAAGGGTTATTCGCTGAGGCGGGTCATGATCTTGACGTAAATTTCCTGGGCCACCGCGATCTTCGGGAAGATACCCTTCCGGGCCTTGACCGTGATTTTGTTGGTACGGCTACTGATCGGTGAAATGTTGACCGTGACCTTGGTGCCGTTGACCTTGGCGACGATGATCCCGCCCTCGGCCTGGTCCTCGTCGATCGTGCCCATGATCGACAGGATCTCGATGGCCGCGTCCCAGATCTCGGACTGTTCATAACCGGTTATACCTTCGACCGTATCAGGGCTGATCACATACCCGCCCAGAGCCCCGAGGCTGCCGACAACAAGGTAAACACACCCGCTCATCGACAGGATCAAAACTGAAAGAAAAGCCGCTTGTAAGGACTTGAAGGGTCTCATCACCAGGCTGAAAATCAGGTCTTATTAACCGCGCGTGGGTTTGCGCCCGTGATTGGCGCGCTTCGAACGCCAGTTCAATTTACCGCGACGTTTACGCTTACTCATAAAATATCCTCTCTTTCGATTTCTCTTTTATTATAATTGTGAAAACCGAAATTAAAAATCAATTTTCAATTTTTTAGAGCGCTTATTCCCTGACGGTGTACAGGATGAACATCCCGGCCAGCGCCAAGGCAAAACCAGCCACCCCCTTGAAAACCACGACCAGGCTGGGCCACCATGCGAGGATCAAGCCAACGCCCACAACCACACACACGGCGCCGATCGCTCCCAAGACTGTTTTATTCGTTTTTTGGGCCATGTCCGCTCCTCTTATACGATCTGTTCCCCCGCCGTTTCCGCGGCAGACTCTGTACTTGCCGGCTGGGTCTTCCAGCGCCGGTGCATCCATCCCCACTCCTGCGGATAACGCCGGATATAGTCTTCGATCAGGCGGGTGATCCTGGCGATATTGACCTGCACCGTTTCCTTGTCGTCCTCCCTGTGCTCCAGGGTCATTGCCGGTTCGACAATGATCTTATGCCGTTCATCGTTTTCGCGGATGGTGAAGATCGGCACGATCGGCGCGCCCGTACGCAGGGAAAGCACGACCGGTCCCGTCGCGGTCGCGGCCTGCTGGCCAAAAAATTCCACGAAGACCCCGCGTCCGCTGCCGAAATTCTGGTCGAGCGGGATAAAGACCAGTTCATTGTTGCGCAGGGCCTTAAGGGCCGTGTCCACGCATTCTTTGCGCGGAAGGGCGTAGATCGTCTTCAATCCCAGGCGCGTGCGCAGGTCCTGAAAATATTTTTCGACGGTTTCATCGCGCGTCTGGCGGATGATGGCGCTTGTTGCGTATCCTTCCTGAACGCAGCGCAGCAGCATCAGAGGGAAAATACCGAAATGCGCGCTGACCAGAATGACACCCTTGCCCTGCCGCAGGGCCGCATCCAGATGTTCCTTGCCTTCGAAATATGTCTTTTTCGTGATCCACTCCGGATGCTCCATGTAGTACATCAATTCCATCATGCCGCGCGCCAGGTTTTCAAAACAGGCGTGAAAAATGCGGTCGATCTCGACCTTGCTTTTTTCTTTCCCGAAGGCGATCTCCAGGCTTTCGCGGGCCATGCGTTTTTGTTTGATCAGGAAGGGAAATCCGACGGTAAAAAAGACCGTGGTCAGGCCATGCAGGGCCGGATAGGATATTTTTTTGAGCAGCCCCGTGGCAAAAAAGAGGCCGCGGCGCGCCATCATGCGTTTAAAAATTTTAATACGGTCTTCCCATCTCATGTGAAATTGCACTCCGGATCACACAGGCATGCAAGTCTTCAGGAAGGCAAGGCTTTCTTGATCTCTTCCAGCAATTTGTTCGAGTTAAAAGGCTTGGTCACGTGGGCAATGGCACCGACGGCGAGCTCCGCCTTGACATCGTCGGGTGAATCCTTGGCGGTCAGGAAAATGACCGGGATGCGCTGGGTATCGGCGTCTTCCTTTAATTTGGCGCAGACCTGTCTTCCCTTGATCCCCGGAAGAATGACGTCCAGAAGGATAAGGTCGGGTTTCTGGCGCTTGGCGATCTGCAGCCCCTTCTCGCCCGTCAGGGCGGTCAGGACGCTGAATCCCTTGGACAGCAATAAAGGTTTAATGGATTTAAGCAAGGAAGGATCGTCGTCGACGACCAAAATGCTTTTGCGGATACCGCCGGCCTCTTCGAGATAAAGCATTTTGGCCTTTCCCTGACTGTAGAACAACACCGCGATGACGCTCATGATGATATAACTGGTCGGGCCGACCTCGCGGTTAAAGAAATCCAGCCCAAAGAGAAGTAAGAAAAGAACAAGATTGCCCATGACCATGAATTTGCGCCCGATCTCTTTGAGCATCGCGGCCAGCAGGGCAGAAATCAACAACAGGGCGAACAGCACGACCAGGATCGCGGTCGAGATCCTCAGGTCGGGGATGGCGAAGTATCCCGCATAAATAAAAAGCGACAGAAAATAGATCAAAGCCAGTCCCAGCGAGATGACCCTTACCGATGTCGAATATTTGGCCATTAAAACCCCTCCGCTAATTCGATTTATACGTGCAAAATGACATTTTTATTTTCGTTTTGTGATTATCCCCCATAGTATACAACCAAAACATAAATATGTAAAAAAATCTCCGAATTTTGTATAGAAAGTTTCCCGCGTATCGGGCCAAATGTGGCCCGCGGCATATCCGGCCACAAAAGTCTTTTTCATTCCCTGCTGCACAAAAGAGTGGATATCGCCGCGCGAATTGATGATGCAGCTTACCCCCGTATTCGCCGAGCGGATGACGGGGCGGCGGTTTTCAATGGCACGGAAAACGGATGCCTGCAGATGCAGAAACGGCGCCTGCGTATCCATAAACCAGGCGTCGTTGGTGATATTGATCAAAAATTGCGCGCCCTCCCGGACAAACCGGCGGGCGATGGCCGGGACACCGTCCTCAAAACAGATCAGGACAGAAAAGCGGTGCGGCCGGCCTTTGAACTGCTCCTCCGGCCCCAGGGAAAACACGGTGTATTCTTTCCCCGGTGTAAAATCACCGATCGGGATGATATCAGTCAGAAACGGGAATTGTCCCCGGAACGGAATATATTCGCCGAACGGGACAAGATGAAGTTTGTCATAACGGCCTGCGCTTTCTCCCTGCGCGGAAAGCAATACCGCGGAATTGTAATAGACCTCCGCCTCGTTGGTGATAAGTCCCAACAGGAGCGGTGTTTTGCTCTCGGCGGCAAATTGCTTGAGGGTTTCGAATCGCGTGGGGTCCTGCCACAAAAATCCGGGGAACGCGGTCTCGGGCCAGATGATCATGTCCGGTTTCTCGGCCAAAAGCTCCCGGCTGATCGATAAATGTTTTTCCATGATGGAAGGCCAAGCCGGACGCGCCCATTTGATGACCTGCGGGATATTGGCCTGCACGATCCCCACGCGCAACGCAGACCGCGGCTTGGAAACAGGACGCGGCCATTGATACAACCCGTACAGGAGGCTCAGGACCAGAAGACCGATGACCCATTTTCCGCCGTCCGCCAAGACGGTCTTCCACGTCAAACCTTTGTCTTTGTATTTTTCCCATAGATCTTTGAGAAAGACATTGACCATCACGATCAGAAAAGAAACGCCGTAGACACCGGTGACATCAGCGATCTGGCTGATCCACAAATTTTTATATTGCGAATACCCCAGGCTGACCCAGCCGAAACCGGTAAAAAGATGGGCCCGGACAAGCTCCAGGGCAATCCAGACCGACGGAAGCAAGATCAACCTCTCTAAACGCGGGCGCTCCTTCCAGCGGCAGTAGACAAGACCGAAAACCGCAAAATATAAAGCCATATAGGCGACCAGCAAGATCGCGCCCAGCAGGGTGACATGGATGAACCAGTACAGCGTAAAAGTGAAGAAGAGAATGCCGGTGTGATAGCCGATCACAAACGCTTTCCGGGGCTTTTTCTCGTCGAGAACGGAAAAAAAGGGGATCAAGGCTATCCAGGAAAGCAGCCACCAGTCGGCGGGCGGGAACGCCAAAAAAAGCAGGGCAACGGATGCCGCGATACGTAAAATTTGATTAAAAGGGAGTTTCAAGGCGGAAAGATCAAAGGCCAATCGTTTTTTCATAGGGACCGACGGGTGATCACTGTCCGTGGCACTTCTTATACTTTTTCCCGCTCCCGCACGGACACGGGTCATTGCGGCCGACCTTGGGGCCTTCTTTATGATAGGGTTGCTCTTGCGGTTGCCCCCCGTCGCCCGCGGAAGAGGACACCGCGGCCGCCGTCGGAGAAACCGGCCGGGGAGCGGCCCGCGGCGCCGACGGTTGGTTCAAGCTCGAGAATTCGTTGTGCACCAGACGCTGGGGCAGCGACCCAAAAACGCTCTTTAATTTCGTTTCGGAAGTGGCCGGTTGTATCCTCAAGATCAATTCCGCGACCTCAACGCTGATCGAATCATACACCGCGCGGAACATCTGGAAACCTTCACGTTTGTATTCGATGATCGGATCGCGCTGCGCGTAAGAACGCAGGCCGATGCCTTCTTTCAGCTGGTCCATGGCGTAAAGATGGTCTTTCCATTTGGCGTCGATCGTATGCAGAAGGAGCATCTTTTCCATGTGGCGTAAATGCTCGGCCGGGATCTCTTTTTCCTTGGCTTCGTACGCACTGATCAATTTGCCTTCCAGATAGACAGAGGCCTCTTCCATGGACATTTCCTGAAGCTGGGCCGTATCCGTCTGCAAGTCGACATTGAATTTATTCTTTAAGGCCACGACGAGGCCTTCCACGTCGCGCTCCTGGGTCTCTTGCGCGGGAATTAAAAACTGTTGGGCCGTAATATCAGCCAGTCCCTGGATGGCCTGCACGATATGGTCGCGGACATTATCGCTCTCCAGAATGGAACGGCGGAGGCTGTAAATGACCTCGCGCTGTTTGTTCATGACGTTGTCGAATTCCAAAAGCTGTTTGCGGATCTCGAAGTTATGGCCTTCGACGCGTTTTTGCGCGATCTCGATGGCCTTCGTGACCCACGGATGCTCGATGACCTGGCCCTCTTCCATGCCCAAACGATCCATGATGGCCATGATCCGGTCCGAGGCGAACAGACGCATGAGGTCGTCTTCCAGTGACACAAAAAAACGCGAGGCGCCGGGATCGCCCTGGCGGCCGGAACGGCCCCTGAGCTGATTGTCGATGCGCCGCGATTCATGGCGCTCGGTGCCCAATACAAAAAGTCCGCCGTTGGCCACGACTTTCTCATGCTCTTCTTTGACCTGCTGTTTGAACTGTGTAAGGAATTTCTGCACCATTTCTTTGCGTACGGCCTCATCATCGGTGTCTTTGGCCTTCTGCGCAACCAGGGTCTTGGCCAGGAATTCGGCGTTGCCGCCCAGTAAAATGTCGGTCCCGCGGCCGGCCATGTTGGTCGCGATCGTGACCGCTTTGAAGCGACCGGCTTGCGCGACGATCTGGGCTTCCAGTTCATGGTACTTGGCGTTCAATACCTGGTGCGGGATGCCTCGGGTCTTCAAGAGCGAAGAAAGCAATTCGGATTTTTCGATGGAGATCGTACCCACCAGGACCGGCTGGCCCTTGGCGTGCAGCTCGGCGATCTGGTCGACGACGGCGTTGAATTTTTCGCGCACCGTTTTATAGACGCAGTCGGCGTAATTCAAACGCTGTAAAACGCGGTTGGGCGGCATGACCACGCATTCGAGATTATAGATCTGCTGGAACTCCGCGGCCTCGGTGTGCGCGGTGCCGGTCATGCCGGAGAGCTTTTTATACATGCGGAAATAATTCTGGAACGTGATGGTGGCCAGGGTCTGGTTCTCGCGCTCGATCTTGATACCTTCCTTGGCCTCGACCGCCTGATGCAGCCCGTCGGACCAGCGCCGTCCCGGCATCAAACGTCCGGTGAATTCATCGACGATCATGACCCCGCCGTCGCGGACCACGTACTCTACGTCCTTCTGAAAGAATTCTTTGGCCTTCAAGGCCTGCAGGATATGGTGGCGGTATTCCATGGTATCGAAGTCATGGAGGTTCGCGACCCCGAAGAGCTTGGCCACTTTCTCCTCGCCTTCTTCGGAGAGCGAGATCGAATGCGCTTTTTCATCGGCCAGATAATCGTACCCTTTAAAAAGGTCTTCGGATTTATGCTTGGCGTCGATCTCATCCTGCTGGGTGATGCGCCGTCCTTTTAATTTTTTGGAGACCTCATTGGCCCGGTAATATTTGTCGGTGGATTCTTCTGCCGGGCCCGAAATGATCAAAGGCGTCCTCGCCTCATCGATCAGGATACTGTCGACCTCGTCGACGATCGCGTAGGAATGCCCGCGCTGGACCATGTCGGCCGTGTGATTGACCATGTTGTCGCGCAGGTAATCGAACCCGAACTCATTGTTGGTCCCGTAGGTGATGTCACAGCCGTAGGCCTGCTGGCGCGCCGGCGGGTCCATATCATGCTGAATGACGCCGACGGTCAGGCCCAGCATTTCAAAGATGGGGCCCATCCATTCGCGGTCACGGTTGGCCAGATAATCGTTGACGGTAATGATGTGGACCCCTTCGCCGGTCAAGGCGTTCAAATACGCCGGAAGGGTCGCGACCAGGGTCTTTCCTTCACCGGTCGCCATTTCCGCGATGCAGCCTTCGTGCAGGACAATACCGCCGACCATCTGCGTGTCAAAGTGCCGCAGGCCGATGGTGCGCTTGCTCGCTTCGCGAACGACGGCAAAGGCCTCGGGCAGGATCACATTGAGCGCCTTTTGTTTTATTTTCTTGAAGTCGGCCAGGGCCTTCTCGTATTGCAGGCCTGCTTCTTCGGCCATTTCACCGACGGATTCTTTTTTCTCTTTTTCGATCCGTTTGAAATCTTCCGCGTCCTTGGCGATCGCATCCTGATAGCGCTTTTTGAACTCAAGGGTCTTGGCGCGCAATGCGTCGTTGCTTAAACGGCCGATTGTCTCTTCCAGGCCGTTGATGCGCGAGACGACCGCCGCGGCCTTTTTGATAAAAGCGATGGACGGCAGCGGAAGGTCCTTGGGCACGTGCAGATTGACCTTGGGATCAAGGCGGTCAATGAATCTTTGCGCCCCGCCGACCGCTGTTCCTCGTACGATAAAATCGAACATGGTATTATTTACTCTCCTTCGGCATTCTTAAGAATGTTTCGATGAACATGTCCAGCTCACCGTCCATGACCGCGGTGACGTTGCCGGTCTCGGCCTCGGTCCGGTGGTCCTTGACCATGTTATACGGATGCATGACATAGGAGCGGATCTGGCTGCCCCATTCTATTTTCTGCTTTGAACCGTATTCTTTGGCCATGCGCTCGTCCTGCTCCTGGCGTTTGCGCTCATACAGTTTGGCCCGTAATAATTTTAGGGCCATTTGCCGGTTTTGCAACTGCGAACGTTCATTTTGGCACTGCACGACGATACCCGTCGGGATATGGGTCATGCGCACCGCGGAATCCGTGGTGTTCACGCTTTGTCCGCCGGGGCCGGAGGAACGGAACACGTCCACGCGGATCTCTTCGGATTTTATTTCGACGTCGATATCATCCTCGATCTCCGGGATGACGTCCACGGAAGCGAACGACGTGTGCCGGCGCTTGTTCGCGTCAAAAGGCGATATGCGCACCAGCCGGTGCACGCCCTTTTCGCTCTTCAGTAACCCGTACGCCATAGGGCCTTCAATGTGAAGCGTTACGTTCTTGATCCCCGCTTCTTCACCGCCGAGGATATCGAGCATGGTCGCTTTAAAACCTTTGTTATCCACCCAGCGCGTGTTCATGCGCAGCAGCATGCTGGCCCAATCGCAGGATTCGGTGCCGCCGGCGCCGGCGTTGATGCTTAAAATGGCATTGCTTTTATCAAACGGCCCCCCCAGAATCGTCTGTATTTCCAGCTGCGAGACCTCTCTGGTCAGCTGGGAAAGTTCGGCATTGATCTGGGACAGGAATTCCGGGTCTTCTGCGGCGAGTTCGACCATTTCCTCCAGATCGGTCAAATGCTTGCGGCTTTTTTGGAAGGGCTCGACCACCGTCTTGAGGTTCTTGAGTTCCTGCATCACTTTGTTGGCGTGGGCGTTGTCATTCCAAAAATTCGGCTGGGACATCTGCTCCTGGATGGCCTTGATGGCTTCTGCTTTTTGCGGAATGTCAAAGAAACCCCCTGACAGTATTCAGCTTACTGTCCAAGTCTTTGAGCGTTTGGCGGATATTATCAAGCATAAAACGGAAAGGTGCGCTTAAAATCTTATTAGTATTTATACTAAGATTGGCATTATAGCATAGGAGATTTTAATTGCAAACGGGGAGAAAGTCCATTCCAGAGGATGGAAATGAGGCAGAAACAGTGCCAGGCGGGGGATCAACTGTGGTCTTTGGCCAAAAAACCCAGGGCCAATGCACCCAAGGACAGGCCGAAATCCCTTAAAGCAATATCGTAGTATCCGGGTATGGTCAGCAAGTTGAGAATGATGCCCCACAGCCAAGCGGCGACCACAAAAGCGCCGATCCGCGGTTTAACGGCCACAAGTACGCCCGCGGCGATCTCGACCACGCCTACAAGGTTCATGAAGAGCCGGGCATCGATGATATTGCTGACCAGGGGCGATAAATAAAACGACCAATCGACCAAAACATTAAAAAATTTATCCAGCCCGGCAACGATCGGGGCGACGATAAAACCAAAATACAGTATCTGATAAGCTGCGCGCGACTGGTCCGTTCGGACAACGGCGGAAGGCCCTGCGGTTTCCGGAAGACGATCTTTCAATACTGTTCTCATATATACCTCCTCGGTAAAAGTACAAGAACAGTATAAAATCGAAGAGATTAAACGCGGGTTAAAACTAAATTAAATTCTACCGGCCGCTTTCATAGCCGAAGAAATACTGGGCCTTATAGAATTCCAGATAATACAGGACGTCTTTAAAAAGCGGGTGGTAACGGGGGAAATGGTAGAGGCTGTTCTTAAAATCCAGCCAATTGTGGTCCTGATGGGCTTTATAAATACCTTCATTCCCTTCCAGAAAACAGACCAAGGCGCCGTCTTTGGTGATGGGCGTCTCTTTTTTGGCGCCGTCGAAAAGATGGATACTCTTATTCCCGATCCTCAATTCGACAGAACCGCCGTTCCTTTTAACCTCCCCATCTTTGTAAAAGCTTTTCACATATTCCTCAAGCTTGTCCCAAACATGGTGATACCATTCCTGCTCGAACTCCGGCGTGACCGGTGTTCTGGCCCGGGAGGTCTTGAACTGTATTTGCTCCTTATAGGGCGGCACCAGCGTCGTATCATCGGGAAGGTCTTTACTGACAACACCATGCGAATAGACCATGACATGGTCGCCCATGGTCACACCGGGCAAGACGATCACGTTCATGTGCAGCCAGACAAAATCACCGGCCTTGACATCCCTGATCTGATTTTTGTAACCCATCAGCGTGGGCAAATGATTCCCGTGCGTGTAGATCATGCAGCGCGGGCCTGTGCCGAAATATTTGCCGGCGGAAAAATTCCCAGTGCAGTTGACCATGGTGAAAAGCCCCAGCGTGCTGAAATCCCCCATCGCGAAGGAGCCGCCGCCGTGGCCGTAGACCATGGACCCGAAACGGATCGACGCGGCCCGGCCCAGGCACAGTTTTTTGATGTTAAAGACCATGGTCAAAGGATCAATGTAGGAGTCCCGTCCTATCTCGATCTCATCGGCGATGACGAGCCCGAAAGGCTTTAAATGGACGTTCTTGCCGATCTTGGCGCCGAGCATTCTGTAGAGCGGGACCCTTAAACCGGACGGCAAGGGCGTGGAAAGAAGCATGAGGATTTTCTTAAAGGACATGCGTTGGGCCGAACAAAGATGTTATAAGCGTTTGACGCCTCTTAATTCCAGATTGAATTCGTCTTTACTGTCGGAAAGGTTGCGGGCGACTTCTTCATCGACCAGACCGTCCCGCACCAGTTTGACCAGGGATTTTTTGAACGACTGCATGCCGAAGAGATCGCCTTCGTCGATGAAGGTCTGGACCTCTTTCATGTTGTTTTCGCGGATGAGGCGCGAGATCGTCGGGGTCACGACCAGCGACTCGTAGGCCGGCACGCGCCCGGTCCCGCCTTTTAAAGGGACCAGCCGGAGCGAAATGATGCCTTTGAGGATCATGGACAATTGCATGCGCACCTCATCGTGAAGGTGCGGCGGAAAAAAATTCACGATACGGGTGATCGTCTGCACGGTGTTGATCGTGTGGAAGGTGGTAATGACGAATGTGCCCAGCTCGGTCGCGTTGATCGCCGCACGCATGGTCTCCAGGTCGCGGGTATTGCCGATAAAGATGATGTCCGGGCTCTGCTGCGTGACGGAACGCAGCGCCGCCGGATACGAATACACGTCGATACTGAGCTCGCGCTGATTGACGATGCTCTTTTTGTCCTTGAACAAAAATTCGATGGGGTCTTCGATGGTGACGATGTGCTTTTCGTAATTCTGGTTGATGTACTCGATCATGCTGGCGATCGAGGTGGATTTGCCGCTTCCCGCCGGGCCGCAGACCAAAAAGAGCCCTTTGGACTCATCACAGTATTTTTTGAAGATATCGACCGGAAGGTTGAGGTCCTGGAATGTCTTGATGCTGGAATGTACGTGCCGGGCCACGACCGCCGGAGTACCGCGCTGGGTGAAGATGTTGATGCGGAAACGCCCTACTTCTTCGTCGCTATAAATAAATTCGATGTCCTTGGTCTCCAGGAAAGAACGCTTGCGGTCCTCCGTCGCCAGAAGGAAATTGGTGATCGCCATCATCTCCTCTTTGGTGATGACATGGTCGCTGATGATACGGACCTTCCCGTCGATGCGGGCCCGCGGTTTGGCGCTGCCCCTTAAAAAAAGGTCCGAGGCCTCCTGCTCTATCATGATCTGAAAAAGCTCTTTTGCGTTCATGGGTCGTCCTTTATGGATTGAACTTATTTTACTTAAAATCCCGCCTCTTGCGAATGATTATTTGGTTTTTCCCTGCAAAGATGCCGCGATGCGCCGTTCGATCTCCAAAAGCCTTTTCTTTTTGTTGTCATAGCGTCCGGAGTAAGCGCCCAGCGTACCGTCCGCCTTGATCACCCGGTGACACGGGATGAGCAGCGGGAAAGGATTGCGCCGCAGCGCCTGCCCGACGGCACGGACGGCCTGAGGGCTGCCGATCTTTTGCGCGATCCATTTATAGGAACGCGTCTCACCGATGGGGATCTGGGTCGCAGCCTTCAGCACTTTCCATTGGAACGGGGTCAATTGATGGTTTTTTTCGTTCATGTGTCTCTCCTTTAAAACATCGCCTTTTTTCTGACAAGCCGGTGATAAGCAAGCGCGAAACGGTGCGCCTCATCCCGCACGCGCTGGATCAATTTCAAGGACAGCGAATCATCCGGCAAACGGACCGCATCGCGCTTGTTGGGCAGAAAGACCTCTTCTTCCTGTTTGGCCAGGGCCATGATCGGGATATCAACGTCCAGCTTCTTGAGCTCCGTGCAGGCGGCCGACAATTGCCCTTTCCCGCCGTCAATGATGATCAGGTCAGGGAAAGACAAATTCTCCCTTTTAAGACGGGAATACCGCCGGCGGACGATCTCCGCGATCATTTTGAAATCATCGATGCCTTCCACCTCCCGGATGCGGAAACGCCGGTAATTGCTCTTGTCCGGCCGGCCGTTAAAAAATGAGACCATGGAACCGACGGCTTGATTGCCCATAATGTTTGAAATGTCAAAGGCCTCGATGCGCTCGGGGCGCTTAGGCAGATTGAGCATGCGCTGCAGCTGTTCGGTCTCTTTGTAGAAATTGATGTCCTTGGTGCCCGAATACAGAGCGCCGATCGCCTGCAGCTGGTCACGGGCCCGCGCGGCCTGTTCGAATTTCTTGTCCCGGGCGAGGGATTCCATTTCCTTTTTCAGGTTCCGATAAAGCTCATCTTTTTTCCCTTCGAGGATCAGGCGCACATGGCGGATATTGCGCCGGTACTCTTCTTTGGAGATGTTCTTGATGCAGGGCGCGTCGCAAAGCCCGATGTGATAATCCAGACATTCTTTGTCCGGGAACGGATCGCAGGTACGGAAATGAAAAATGCGGCGCATGATGGCGAGCGCTTCCCGGATCAGGCCGGCGCTGACGTACGGACCGTAATACGTCGAGGTCCTGCTCTTGACGCGCGGCCGCACCAGGCTCACACGCGGGAACTCCTCATTCGTGATCTCGATGTACGGATAACTTTTGTCGTCGCGGAGCTCGACGTTGAATTTCGGTTTGTACTGTTTGATGAGGCTCGCTTCCAAAATAAGGGCCTCGGCCTCGCTCGCGGTATGCAGGCATTCGATATCGGCAATGGACTGGACCAGAAAATCCGTCTTGGAATAAGTGCGCGAGGAGCGGAAATACGACTGGACCCTGGTCCGCAGCGACACGGCCTTCCCGACGTAAATGATCCTCCCTTCCTTGTCCTTCATGAGGTAAACCCCGCAGGTCAAGGGAAGCGCGGCGATCTTTTTCTGAAGATGATCATCTTTCATTTTGATCATGATGGTCCCCATCTTTGCTTCAGCCAGGCAGCGATCTTGATGGCCTGTTCGATATGCAAGAAGTAGCAGCAGAGACCGTAGGTGAGAAAACCAAGAAGTCCGGCAGCCGCGAGGCGGGCCAGTTCCGGGAAAAGCCCCAGAGACCGCCATACCGCAAAACTGACCACGGCCGTGATCACCGCGGCCAGGGTCAGGCGAAGGACATACCGCTTGTTTCCGTCCCAGATGCCGGCAAATCTTTTTTCCATGAGATGAAGCAGAATGACGAAATTGGCCGTTCCGGCAATGGCGCTTGCCAGGGCAATGCCTCCTACCTTCATCGGCCCCATCAATATTAAGTTTAATACACCATTGATGACTAGGCAAATGGCCGCGACCTTGACCGGCGTCTTTGTGTCCTGGCTCGCGTGAAAGGCCGTGACCATGATCTTGACCCCTGCGAAGCTGGCCAAGCCGATCGACATATAGAACAGGACCGAAGAGGTGATCCCCGTCGAGTAGGCCGTGAATTCCCCGCGCTCGAACAAGACCCTGATGATCGACGTGGCAAAGAGCATCAGCATGACCGTCATCGGGAACATGATAAACAGGATCGTTTCCAGCGAAAATTTCAGGGTGGCCCGGAACTGCTCAAAATCCTTTTGCGCGGCCAATTGCGAGAACGTCGGTAAGGCCGCCGAAGCCAGGGCCAGTCCGAAGATCCCCATGGGGAACTGGATCAGGCGGTTGGCGTAATAGATCGCCGAAACGCCGCCCTGTCCGACGATAAAGGCCAATGACGCGCAGAGCGTGTCCACAAAGATGTTCAATTCATAAACGCCTGATCCCACGAGCCGCGGCACGAGCAGCCGCCCCACCTGTTTGGCGCCGGGATGGTTCAGCGTCTTGGGCGGGATGAACCGCATGCCGATCCGTTTCATTGCGCCCAGTTGAAAAATAAGCGAAACAAACCCTCCGGCCAAAACACCCACCGCCAGTAAAAAAACCGGATCGACCGCCACTACATATGATGACAAAGCGCTGACAATGACCGCAAGATTGAACAAACAGGGCGCGAACGCCGGCTCCACAAAAGAACGGAATGTATACAAGACCGCCATGGTATAAGCGGTCAATCCGATCAGCACCAGATACGGAAAGATCAACTTGGTCAACTGGACGGTCAGGGCCAATTTATCCGGCTCTGCCATAAAGCCCGGCGCGATGAGGCGCACAATGGCCGGCGCGAACACAACGCCCAAGACCGTCAGCGCGGACAAAACCATGATCACCAGAGTGAAAATGACGCTGACAAACTGCCAGAGGGCGGGCTTGTCCTCTTTATGCGCGTATTCGGCCAAAACAGGGACGACCGCGGCATTCGCCGCCCCTTCCCCTACCAGATCGCGGAAAAGATTAGGGATGCGGAAGGCCACAAAAAAAGCATCCGCTTTAAGCCCCGTACCAAGGAGTTTAGCGATGATGATGTCGCGGATGAATCCGAGGATACGAGAGGTCAATGTTCCGGCGGAAATGATCGATGTGGAACGGATAAGGTGTTGATGGCTGTGGCCGCCGGGCAGGGCCGATTTATTAGTTGACATCCAAAAACCTCTTTGGTATATTGACGTCTTGTTCATCATTGAATTTTAGAAACAAGACGTCATACTGACTACCTCATCTCTTTAGACAGGTCAGTATACAACAAGAAAAGGAGCATCACTTTGCCACAACGTAGAACCGCTTTAAAAGACCTGCGCAAAAACCAAGCGCGGCATTCGCATAATCTCGATATCAAGACCGATCTCAAGAAGACGATCAAAAAATTTCTTGCGGCCGTCACGGCCAAAAATAAAACTGAGGCGCAGACCAACCTGGGCCTCGTTTTCAAGAAATTGGACAAGGCCAGCAAGCGCCATATCCTGCATCCGAACACGGCCGCGCGCCGCAAATCGCTTTTCAGCCGGCTGCTTTCCCGTCTCAATTAATCCTAGATCAGAGCACTCAACTGCACAACGACCAGCTCAATAGCCTGTTCGGGCTTTAAACGGCTGCGTTTTATGTTCAAATCTGCTTTCTGTAGCAAAGACAAACCTTCCTGAAATTTTTCCCGCGAAACCCGGTTACGGGTTTGACCCCAGAACCAGACAACTGCCGGCATCATCTGCAAAGGATGGACACCCGCGTTCAATAGTTCGCCTAATATCCTCAGCGCTTCAGCGGGATCGCGCCGATCGATCGCTTTTGTCATGTCGAAGACCGACCGGACCGCCGGCCGGTAAAAATCCACTACTTTCACAAGCGGCTGGAGGCTTTTCACAAAACTGTCCTGCGGCTCCAGTTCGTCCGAATCCAGGACCAGAAAGACCTTTTCCTGCTTCTGCTTCAAAAAGCGGATGACCAGCTCTCGGTTGTGCGGGCTTAATTTATGGCATTCACGGATAAGAAGGAATCGTTTGGCGGAAACAGCCGGTAAGGCCAATAAGGCTTTCTGCAACGTGTCCGGGTCCAATTTATGGCCGTAAAGGACCTCGTAATCGAATTCCATGGCCCCGGGAGACGGAAGGTGCTGCTTTTTTAATTCATCGATCTTGGAATCTTTGGCGGGTTTGTCTTTGCCCAAAAGTAAATACGGCATGGGTCACCTTGTCCGTTACCAGGCTTCGACGGTCCGCTCGACGATGCGGCGCGCCAGGTCCTTGATGGCGTCGTCGGCCGCGGCCGCTTCGCTTTTGGCCTTCGGCCCGGTCAAAAAGAAAGTGGATTCCCCGGCAAAAGCCCGCTCTTCCCACACGACCTCTTCTTTTTCCGGGTCCCACAGCACCAGATCGACCAGGATGTGGATCCGGTACTCTTCGACGTCGTCATTATCGGTGCGGCGCAGGACATTGCGCTCATAACCGACCAGGGCGCCCTTGAGGATAACATCGGCGGTGTCGGGCTGGGCGATCTTCAAATTCCCGTCGAATAGATAGCGGTTGATGACCGCGTCCCTCACCTTGACCTCCAGCAGCGGGATATACACTTCCTGGCCGCTCTGCAGCTCCGAGGTGTAATTGATATTGTTGATGAACGGCTCAACGTGGATGGTACGCACACCGCTCGCCGCAAGGATATTGGTCGAATAACCGCAATGAACGGAACAAAGGCTCAAGGCCAATAGAAGGAAAAGACCGAGGTGTTTTTTCATTGGATTTTGGAGCTTAATTCGCGCATTTTCTCCAGGGCTTTGGAAGCCCAGGTGGTGGTGGCATACTCTTCGACGATGGTGGAATAGTAGATCTGCGCTGACTTGAATTTCTTCTGTTTCTCATAGAATTGGGCGACCAGAAAAGTGTTTTCAGCCTCTTTTTCGCGCAACGCGCGGATGTGCTCCTGGGCCTTGTCGGAAAGCTCGGCGTCGGGATGCGCCTGCACAAAACGCTTGAATTCCTCAACGGCCGTCTGGGTGATGGCCTGGTCGTATTGCGGACCGGCCGAACGCTTGGAATCGGACAAGGCGATCTGATATTTGGCGGCGGTCGCCCATTCACTGTCGGGGTAATCGTTGATGACCTTTTCCAGTTCGTCGCGCGATTCCTGATAAAGCTGTTTTCCCTGCAGGTACAGGCCGATCTTATATTGTGAGGGTGCCGCGAACTCCCCGTACGGGGCGTTCTTGATGACCGTGCGGAAGACCTCGACGACGTTATAGTCCCCGCCGATAATGACATTCATGATCTTGCTGCGTTCTTCCTTGCCTTCGAGCATCTTGTTGCCGATCTGGTATTCACGCTTGATGACCTCAGCGGCCCGCTCGCTGAAAGGGTATTTGTCGATGACCATCTGGTAGTTCTTGAAGGCCTCGAACAGCTCGCCCCTTTCTTCCAGGATCATACCGAGATGAAACTGGGCCTCGGCGGCTTCGCGCGCGCGCGGATAATGCTTAATGAGCTTTTTGAATTCCTCAATGGCCTTTTCATACTCTTTGGCATCGAGGAATTCCTTTGCGTAGGTAAACTGCTCCTGAGGCGTTTCTTTGACCGCGTATTTGGGGTTGACCCATTTGTTGGTCTCAGGGGTCCAGATCCAGAAAGCGGACACAGGGCGGGCAAAACCGCAGATAAGTAATAATATTAAAACAAATCTATACATGTGGGAACAATTTAACATAGCCCTTTTACTTTGTCAATCGCCGAAAAACTACTTTAATCCAATTTAGAAAGGTTTGAGGTGACCCCGCGAGTCTTTTAGCGGGGCGCCGCATTGGCGGGATCGCGGTCTTTTAGCGGGGCGACCGCCGCAAATAAAACCAGGCTGCGATGAGGGCTATACATCCATAATAACCGATGACATACCAATAAGATAGGTCCTTAACGTAAAAATAAGAATACGGGATCTGGTCGAAAAGATAAATTCCCAGGATCATGAGATTGAGGATGAATTTGATGCACACGCCGAAACTTGCCGCCAGGACCGGCCAGACTACCCCCGCGGCCACAAGCCCGACACCCAGGACCACGATCGCTGTGCTTAAGGGGACAATAAAAAGATTGGCGATGACCGTGACCGGCGTAACGATGTGAAAATAATAGACAATAAGCCCGGCCACCCCCAGCCAGGCCGCGACCGACAAGGCGATGGATTGACTGGTCCAGCCCCATACCTGATCAACCACCGGCCAATTCACCGGCGGCGAGTTTTTGAGCCAGACCGGCAGAAATAAGAGAATAAAAAGCACGCTTAAAAAGGAAAGCTGGAACCCCACATCCCGGATATTCAGCGGGTTCATCAAAAGGATAAGGAACGCCGCGATAAAAAGCGAATTCAACCCGTCGCTTTCCCGTTCGAACAGGAAGCTCAGCAAAAAAACGACCGCCATGATGGTCGCCCGCACGACCGGCGGTCTCGCGCCGGCCAGGACGGCGTATCCCAAAAGCAGCACGATCGTCAGCACGATCTGCCATCGCCGACCGATAGGAAATAACCGCAAAAATAAAAAGATGACCGCGGTCATGATGCCGACATTAAATCCGCTCACCGCCAGGATATGCGCGGTGCCGGTGCGCAGATACAGCTGTTCGATGGGCTTGGGGATCTCCGTCGTGTCGCCCCAGAGCATCGCCTGCATGATGGCCGCCTCCGGCGGAGAAAGATGCGCGAACAGGATCTTTTTCAATTCCTGCCGCAATTTGATGATCGCCGCATAGAACGGGTTCCCTTTCGTGCGTTCCAATACTTTCAGATAACCGCTTTTTTTTGCGCTTAAAATAAAATTGATCCCTTTGCGCTTTAAATAATCGCGGTAAGAAAATGTGCCGTCTTTGGAAAATTCAAAAGGATAATGGAGCTTGCCGCCGAGGATGACGTGGTCGCCGTAGGCCAAGGGGTCCGGACGGAACAGATTAATCAGGACCCGGCCTTCGGTCTTGCGCCAGCCGTAAGCTGTGCGGACGTGCGTCACGGAAAGGATGAACGAGGTTTTTTGGGTGCGGAAAATTTTCTTTTTATCGACGGAAGAATCAATGGTCCCCTGGAGGTAGGTATCTTTCCCCAGGCAATAGGATAAATTCTTGTCCTTCCCCGTCTCCAGTGCAGGGTAATGGGCGGCATAGACATAACCGCAGAGCATGACCGCCAAGAGCACAAGGGCGCTCGCCGCAAAAGGGCGGCAATGGAGCTTAAGACTTAAAAGAAATAAAAATCCCGTAATGAACGCCGCGGCCGGAAGGTGGAATCGCCAAAAGGCCGACACAATGATCCCAACGGTAAAGAATATGACCATCCACATTATGGGCCGGCGCACCTGCATCAATTCCTCACTATCAGATATTTCTTTATCTTTTGAAAAGTGCCTACGCTCAACCCGTTCACGCGGGCCACTTCCTCTACGCTCTTGAAGGCCCCGTTCTTTTCACGGTGCGCGATGATGGCGGAGGCTGTTTTTTCACCGATATACGGCAAGTCGACCAGTTCATCTTTATCGGCGCGGTTGATGTCGATGTGCGGATGGAATTTCTCTTGGGCGATCTGATTGATAAAATTATTGATGAATTGTGAGCGGACGATAAGGAAACGCAGCATGATCCCCGCCATAAGGATCAGGCTGACAAAAGCAATGACAAAGCGTTCCTGTTTGGTCAAAGGAAGCATATTGAAGCAGTAATGATTTTAAGAGGGCGAGCGAAACTGTGAGGGGATGTTGAAATCTACAACACTATATTAATTAACTTTTTGGGAACTACAATATATTTTTTCACCGTCTGGCCCGAAAGATACTGCTGCAGGCGCTCATCCGACGAGATGAGCCGTTTTAATTCTTCTTCGCCTGTGTCGGCGGGGACGTCGAACTTGCCGCGCAGCTTGCCGTTGATCTGGACCACGATCTGCACGATATCGGCCTGAGCCTTCTTTTCATCGTAAACAGGCCAGGCGGCATGGCTGATGCTTTTTTCTTTTTTGCCCATTTTCTGCCACAAGTCCTCGCACATGTGCGGGGCAAACGGGGACAATAAAAGCACCAATGTTTCCAAAGCTTGATTCAACAGCACATTGTTCGCGTGCGGATACCGGTTGACAGCATTGGACAGGACCATGATATGGCTGATGGCGGTATTGAACTTGAAGCCCTGATCGATGGACTGCTGGACGGACTTGATCGCCTTATTGCGCTCGAACTCGAGCTTCTTGTTCTCGGCCTCCTGCAGATCGACATTCGCACTTTTTACCTGCACGTCATAACGATCCTCGACCAGACGGTAAACGCGGTCCAGGAATTTATACGAGCCTTCCATGGCCTTGTCGTTCCATTCCAGCTGGTCTTCCGGCGGGGCCGCGAACAGGATAAATAAGCGCAGCGTGTCCGCGCCGAAGTTCGCAATGACCTCGTCGGGATCGACCGTGTTCCCTTTGGACTTGGACATGACCTCGCCTTCTTTAAGCACCATGCCCTGGGTCAACAGCCGTGTGAAAGGTTCATCGAAACTGACCAGCCCGATGTCCTTGAAAAATTTCGTGAAGAAACGCGAATATAAAAGATGCAAGATCGCGTGCTCGATGCCGCCGATATACTGATCGACCGGCATCCAGTACGCCGCTTCTTTTTTGTCAAAGACCTGCTTGTCGTCACGCGGCGAACAGAACCGCAGATAATACCAGGACGAATCGAAGAAGGTTGCCATGGTGTCGGTTTCCCGACGGGCTTTGCCCTTGCATTTCGGACAGGTCGTATTGATGAATTCCTTCGATTGCGCGAGCGGGCTTCCGCCCTGTCCGGTGATCTTGATGTTTTTGGGGAGCTCGACCGGCAAATCCTTTTCGGGCACGGCAACCGTGCCGCAGGTGTCACAATAAATGATCGGAATAGGCGCGCCCCAGTAACGCTGGCGCGAGATGAGCCAGTCACGCAAACGCCAGTGTTCAGTCACCTTGCCCATCTTGTTCTTTTCCATCCATTCGGCGATCTGCTTCTTGGCGGATTCATTGTCCACCTCGTCGAATTGCCCCGAATTGGCCAGTTTGCCCGGGCCTTCGTAGGCCTTTTCCATATCGGAAGGCTTGATGTACGGGTTCGACGGATCACGGATGACGATGCGCAAAGGTAAATTGTGTTCTTTGGCGAACAAAAAGTCGCGCTGGTCGTGCGTGGGAACCGCCATGATAGCACCGGTGCCGTATTCCATCAGGACATAATCCGCGATATAAATAGGGACCGGCTCCTTATTGACCGGATTGACGGCGTAACGTCCGGTAAAGATGCCCTCTTTGGCCTTCTCGCCGGAGATGCGCTGGCTCTTGCTTTCATTGGCGACTTTGGCGATAAAGGCGCGCACCTTTTTCTCATGCGATGAACCTTTGATAATTTTATCGACTAAAGGATGTTCCGGCGCCAAAACGACGTACGTGGCGCCGAAGACCGTGTCCGGCCTCGTCGTGAAAACCGGGATGTCTTCGCCCGCTGTCCCTGCCTGCCGGCCGGCAGGTTCCACCTTAAAATAGATCTCCGTGCCGAAACTTTTGCCGATCCAGTTTTCCTGCATGGTGCGCACGCGCTCGGGCCAATGGGTCAATTGCGCCAGATCTTTGAGCAGCGCTTCCTTATAATGCGTGATCTTCAAATACCATTGTTCGAGCTCTTTCTGCGTGACGTCGGTCTTGCAACGCCAGCAGGCGCCGTTGATGACCTCTTCGTTGGCCAGGGTCGTCTCACAGCTCGGGCACCAGTTGACCGATGAGCCTTTTTTGTAGGCGAGGCCCTTCTCGAACATCTTGGTGAAGATCCACTGGTTCCATTTGTAATATTCGGGATCACAGGTCGAAAGCTCCCGGTCCCAATCGTAGGAAAAACCCATTTTCTTTAGCCCTGTGCGCATCTGATCGATGCACTGATAGGTCCATGTGGAAGGATCGGTCTTATGCTTGATGGCGGCATTCTCGGCCGGCTGGCCGAAAGCGTCATAGCCCATGGGATGAAGGACGTTGAACCCCTGCATGATCTTGACCCGCGCGATCACGTCGGCGATCGTGTAGTTGCGCACGTGGCCCATGTGGATCTTGCCCGAAGGGTAGGGGAACATCTCCAGGCAATAGAACTTAGGCCTGTCGGACTTCATTTCGACCTTAAAGGTCTTCTGCTCGGCCCAGGCCTTTTGCCATCTTTCTTCGATGCGTTTTATGTCGTTCGTGGTGTAAGGCATTCTTCTTTTATACCAATAAAAAAGGGGATTTCCAAATTAAATGGTAAATCCCCTTTTTGCATCTCTTTTTATTGTTTTACCGTGCCGCCAGGGCCTCTTTTTTATTGATGACGATCTGCGGCTGCGGTTTGGCGGTCTTGATATCGCTCTTGTAATAGTCCATCCCGCGCTCGATGTACTGCTCATCGATCTTTTTGGGCGCAAAGAACTTTTGGCACATCTCCTTGGCCTTTTTGGGATCGAACGCCTTGCAGCAGTAGACATCGACCGAGATAAAATCCTTGGGAGTGAGCGTATGAATGACGATCGAGCTTTCGATCAAAGGCGCCCAACCGGACAATCCGGCCTTGTCGGGGAACCTTACCCCGTCGCTGCGAAAGATACTGGGCGGGGCCTGCTTCTCCATCCCCAAAGCACTGACCATATCATCAAGGAACTGATAACACAGATTCAGATCTTCACAAACACCTTTTTTGCAACCGTACAGATCCAACAACAACTGATAACCGAACACCTGGTTTTTATGACTCATCTTTTATTCCGTCTCCTTCGTAAGAGGAAATTTTTCAAAGGCTAAAAGCGTTCAATACCATGAGGTTATAGGCCGCTGTCCAACCTCCTTGTAAAAATGATTAAAGGAAGTTATACAACAATTAAATAAAAAAATCTATATATTTTTTCCTAGAACGTGAGGAGACGCACACCACGCACCCACATGGTTGATATTATCATATCTGACTTTGAAGTCAAAAAAAGATTGAATTATTTTCAGGTGATTTTCGGGGAGAGTTGCTGCTCTAGTGGAAATATAACATCCCCGCCTGCGCTGTCAAGGCCCCTATATTTTCGTTTCCTTTTTTCGCCCGCCAACCGTATAATGTTGACATGAAAATCACCATCAACGGCCATCTCCGGGAAGTATATCCGCCGCTTACCCTGCATACGCTTGTAGAGCGGTTCGCCCCCAATAAACCCAACATCATCGCGGAAGTGAACGGCCACACCATCAAACGCCATGACTGGAAAATGAAGACGATCAACGACGGGGACAAGGTCGAATTGGTCAATATTGTCGGCGGAGGATAGATATGACACAGGACAAATGACAAAGGACACAAGATTTTACTTGTGTCATGTGTCTTGTGACATGTGACTAGCTTATGCAAAACTTACAATCTACCATCAAAGACGAACCCTTAATCATTGCCAATAAATCGTTCACGAGTCGGTTTTTATTGGGCACGGGCAAATTCCGCAACAAGACCGATGTGACCGAGACTATCGAAGCCTCCGGCACACAGATCGTGACGGTCGCCTTGCGCCGCATCGATCTGGAACGCCATGAAGAAAATATCCTCGAATATATCCCTAAAGATACAACGCTCATGGTCAACACTTCCGGCGCGCGTAACGCCCAAGAAGCCATCCGTATCGCACGCTTAGCCCGCGAAGGCGGCTACGGCAACTGGATCAAGATCGAATGTATCAATGATTCAAAATATTTACTGCCGGATAATAATGAAACGGTCAAGGCGACCGAAGCGCTGGTCAAAGAAGGGTTCATCGTCCTCCCTTATATTTCTCCAGACCTTTACACCGCACGCGAACTTGTCAAAGCCGGTGCCGCCGCGGTCATGCCTTTAGGGTCGTTCATCGGCAGCAATCAGGGGTTGAAGGCCAAAGAATTCATCAAAGTTTTGATCAATGAGATCGATCTTCCCATCATAGTCGATGCCGGCATCGGCGCCCCCTCACAGGCGGCCGAGGCCATGGAAATAGGCGCGGACGCGGTGCTGGCCAATACAGCGGTCGCTATGGCCGAACATCCGGCCGCGATCGCCAAGGCCTTTGCCCTGGCGGTCCAGGCGGGACGGTTGGGATTTTTAAGCAAGCTCCCCGCGCAACAGGACATCGCGGACGCCTCTTCCCCTTTGACGGGATTTTTATTTGAAAAACAGAATGATCTCTAGAGCCATGATCAAATCCTTCGGCTCAACGAACGGTCGCTTCGCGCTGCGTTCGAATTCGCCTTTCGGATTTGATCATGGCTCTCATCGAATTTGTCTTGCAAGAGAAATGACTAAGCCCGCAAGCGAATTCGAAACCAAGCCTGCCTTGGGGCTGTTTCGCTGAGCTGAAGGGCTTAGTCATTTCTCGAACTATGAGTACTATTTCCGAAATCAGAGCTGTTTTAGCCAATAACGATCCGAAATTCGTTGAAGATCTGGCGCAGAAGGCCAGCCGGCTCACGCGCCAATATTTCGGCCGCGCCATATCGCTCTACGCCCCTCTCTACATCTCGAACTTCTGCAGCAGCTATTGTACGTACTGCGGGTTCCACAGCCACAACCGCATCAAACGCTTCAAGCTGACCGCCGAGCAGATGGACAAAGAGATGCAATTCCTTGCGGGCCAGGGCCTGGAGAATATCCTCATCCTGACGGGCGAGTCCTACAACGTGACACCTGTCTCCTATTTAAAGGAAGCGGTCGAGATCGCCAAGAATTATTTCCCCAGCATTTCGCTGGAAGTGCATCCCATGAACACAGAAGAATACGAAGAGCTTTTCGCCTGCGGTGTCGACGGGATAACAGTGTATCAGGAAACTTACGACCGCAAGCGTTACAGCCAGGTGCATGTCTCGGGCACGAAAGCGGATTATGATTTCCGTTACGGAACGCCTGAGCGCGCCGCCAAAGGAGGAGTGCGAAGTATTTCGATGGGAATTTTGCTCGGACTAAGCGAAGATCTGGCGCAGGACTTGTTTTCGCTCTATGAACATTTGCGTTTCATGGAAAAGAATTATCCGGGCGTTGAGTACAGCGTCTCTTTTCCGCGACTGCGCGAGATCAAGGGCAAGCAGTTCGCCCAGTGCGATGTGGATGATATTACATTTGTGAAGATCATCTGTCTCACGCGCATGCTTTTCCCCCGTGTGGGCATCAACCTCTCCACACGCGAAGAAGCCAAATTACGCGACAATATTCTGGAACTGGGCATCACCCGCATGTCCGCCGGCTCGAACACGTCGGTGGGTGGCTACACCCTGCTCGATGAGGAAGCCCAGGACCCGCAGTTCGACATCTCCGACCACCGTTCGATAAACGAGATCGTGAATATGCTCAAGACCAAACGCTTCGACCCGGTGCTTACGGATTGGAGGAGGATATAATCCTAATTACTTCGGCTCGATTTCCTTCCACGCCCTGATCCCGCCCTTGACGTTGTAGACCTTCGTATAACCCTTGGATTGGAGAAATTGTACGGCGCGGGAAGAGCGGCCGCCGCCGCCGCAGTGCATACAGATGCGCTTGTTCTTGGGGATCTTTTGGTAGGTTTCCTGGAGCGTGCTCATCGGCATCAAGACCGCGCCTTCGATGTGCTTCTCGTCCCATTCGGGTTGCTCGCGCACATCGATCAGCATAAAATCCTTCGCCTTTTTATCGAGAAGCTTTTTTAATTCCGCGACCGTGACTTCCGGGACGTTCGTTTCCGGCCGCAGGATGCAGGCCGTGGGAAGCGCTTCTTCCTTCACTTCCTTGATCGTCGGATTCACGCCGCAGACCGGGCATTGCGGGTCTTTCTTTAATCGCACTTCGCGAAAATGCGTGGATAGCGCGTCAAAAATAAGCAAACGGCCTTTAAGCGGCTCGCCGATGCCGCAAATTAATTTCAAGGCTTCATTAGCCTGTAATAAGCTCAAAATACCGGGCAAAATGCCGATGACCCCGGCCTCCGCGCAGGAGGGGACCTCTTCGGGCCGCGGCGGCTCCGGCATAAAACAGCGGTAACAGGGCCCCTCATCCAGGCCGAAGACCGAACACTGGCCTTCGAACTGGAATATCCCGCCGAAGACGAACGGCTTTTTGGCCAGGACGCTCGCGTCATTGATCAGATAACGCGTCTTGAAATTATCCGTGCCGTCGACCACAAAATCATACTCTTTGACCAGCTTCGCCGCATTAGCCGCCTCAAAACGCTCCTTATACGTCACCACTTTAACGTGCGGATTGAGCGCTTTTAATTTTTCCTTGGCGGATGCGACTTTCGCTTTTCCTAGATCTTTGGTCGTATGCAGGACCTGGCGGTGGAGATTGGAAAGGTCGACCTTGTCGCTGTCGATGATGCCGAGTGTCCCGACACCGGCGGCGGCAAGATAAATGGCCGGCGCCGAACCTAAACCGCCGGCCCCGACGATCAGGACCTTCGCCTTTTTTAATTTCGCCTGGCCGGCTTCGCCGATCTCATTAAGGATCATCTGCCGGCTGTAACGTTCGAGTTCTTTTTTGGAAAAGCTCACTTCTTTTTCCTTAAATTGTGTTCGATCAATCCTTTGACCACGGCGACAAGGGTGATGATGACGACCCCCAGAATATACAAGGCCGAAAGGATCAACACATTCTGATGGACCATCAGATAATCAAACATGGCCTTGGGCCCTTGATGGATGATCGCCTCGCCGATGCCGGCGAGGATGAACTGCACCATAAAAATGCGCATGGGCGAACCCAGCACGACGGCCCACATGTATTTGTCGAATTGTATCTTGCTTAAGCCGAAGCCTAAGTCCATAAAACGAAAAGGAACAAGCGGATTGATCCGCAGGACAAACGCGCTCCAGAAGCCGCTGTGTCTTTTGCCGTAATCCAGACTGCCTTTCTTCATGCCTAACTTCTGCAGGACGAATTCTTGGCCCAATTTCCGGCTGATCGTAAAAAGGATGGCGGCGATGATGATCTCCGCGATCCAAATGAACAGGGTTCCCCAATACGCGCCGAAGAGGATCGCACCCGAGATCCGGAAAAGATCCATGGTCCCCACCCACAACAGGCTCGTCAAACCGACATACAAGGCAATGAAGAAAAAGCCCGACAGGACAAGCGGATACTGCGCAAGCCACAGGCGCATGGCCGCGATATTGAACTCAAAAGCCCTGGCCAGGAACCAAAGAAGGACAATGAGCGAAAGCAGGATGATAAAGCGCGCGGTTGGATTTAAAAATCTGTTGTTCATATCAAAAAGGGCGGGTTTCGTTGTCCAAAACCCGCCCCCTAGAGGTAATCCCGTATCACAAAACCGCTCACGGGACGAGCATAAACCGCTCGTTACGTGCGATATTCATCAAAAAGCGCCGTACTGATATAACGCTCGCCGGTCGACGGAAGAACAACCACGATCATCTTCCCTTTGTTCTCCGGCCGCTTGGCCACCTGCAGGGCAGCCACCACATTGGCCCCGGACGAAATACCGCACAACAGGCCTTCTTCCTTGATAAGGCGTTTGGCCATGGCAAAGGCTTCGTCATTGTCGACCTGGATGACTTCGTCGAGGATCTTGGTATTGAGAATGGTGGGGATAAAACCGGCACCCAAGCCCTGCAGTTTATGCGGGCCCGGTTGTCCGCCGGAGATGACCGGTGAACCCTTGGGTTCGACCGTGATCGCTTTGAACGAGGGTTTACGTTTCTTGATGACTTCGCTGACACCCGTGATCGTTCCGCCCGTCCCGACACCGGCGATAAAAATATCGACCTTGCCGGCGGTATCGTTCCAAACTTCTTCAGCGGTAGTTTTACGGTGGATCTCCGGGTTGGCCGGATTGTCGAACTGCTGCGGCATGAAATAATTGGGATCGGAAGCCAGAAGCTCATTGGCTTTGCGGATGGCGCCTTTCATCCCTTCGGCACCGGGCGTCAAAACCAAATTGGCGCCTAAGGCCCTTAACAGAGCTCTTCGTTCCAAACTCATGGTTTCGGGCATGGTCAGCGTCAATTTATATCCTTTGACCGCGCAGACAAAGGCCAACGCGATACCGGTGTTTCCCGACGTGGGTTCGATGATGACGGTCTTTTCTTTATTGAGCTTGCCGGCTTTTTCAGCAGCGCTGATCATGGCCAGGCCGATCCTGTCCTTGACCGAACCGAGCGGGTTATAAAATTCCAATTTGGCGACGACCTCGGCCACGCAGCCTTCGGTCACCTTGTTCAGGCGTACGAGCGGCGTTTTGCCGATGAGTTCCGTAATGTCCTTGGCGATGTTCATTTCTGTGGCTGTATTCGTCATGCTGGCCTCCCTATTATGATGTGCTTTCAGGAATTAAAATGGATGGCGTTTCGAATAAGACGGGTGATTATAACACCGTCAAAAAAGATGTGTCAAGCGCGCCGTTCCAGGCTCAGTTTGCGCAGGTAAACCATGAGGATGGAAATAGCGGACGGCGTGACGCCGGAAATGCGGTTGGCCTGGCCCAGGGAAACAGGCCCAAAGCGCTTTAATTTCTCCCTGATCTCGGCGGAAAGGCCGCCCACCGCGTCGTAGTTGATGTCAGACGGGATGCGGATGTTCTCGATATGGCGGAAGCGCTCGACGGTCTTCATCTGTTTGTGGATGAAGCCCTCGTATTTGATCTCATATTCGACCTGGTCGATCACCTCCTGAGGGAAATCCTTCAGATTCCCGTCGTAAGGCGCGATGTGTTTGTAGCTTATTTCCGGCCTTTTTAAAAGATCGGCCAGGGTCGTGGGCTGGCGGATCGGTGCACTGTTGATCCTTTCCAGCTCTTCGTCCAGCGGTGTACCCCGGGCGATACGCGTGCTGCGCAGGTGTTCGATCTCTTTGCCGATCAATTCATATTTGCGCTCGATCCGGGCAAATTCTTCTTCGCCTAAAAGCCCGAACTTGCGGCCGTAATGCGCCAGACGCTTGTCGGCATTGTCTTCTCTGATAATAAGACGGTATTCCACGCGCGAGGTGAACATGCGGTAGGGCTCGTCCGTTCCCTTGGTCGTCAGATCGTCGATCAAGACGCCGATGTAGGCTTCGTGCCGCCCAATTGTGAACGGCCGTTCACAATTGGCCTTTAACGCCGCGTTGATGCCGGCGATCAAGCCTTGAGCGCCGGCTTCTTCATAACCGGTCGTGCCGTTGATCTGTCCGGCGAGGAACAGGCCTTCGACTTTCTTTGTCTCCAATGTGGGGCGCAGTTCCGTTGCCGGGATGACACCGTGCTCGATGGAATAACCGGGCCTGACGATGACGCATTTTTCCAGCCCCGGAATGGAACGCACCATTCTTTCCTGAACGTCCGCGGGGAGCCCGGTGGAAATGCCGTTCGGGTAATATTCGTCGGTGTCCAGGCCTTCCGGTTCCAGGAACACATGATGGCTGTTGCGGTGGCCGAACTTCTTTATCTTATCTTCGATCGACGGGCAGTAGCGCACACCGGTGGCCTGGATGCGGCCGGAATACATCGGCGACAAATGCAGATTGGCGCGGATGATGTCGTGTGTTTCCTGCGTCGTGTTAGTGATGAAACACGGTAATAATTTTTGTGTTTTCGGGATCTCCGGCGTGCGGAACGAAAACGGTACCGGGCGTTCATCGGAGTGCTGCGGTTCCAGCCGGGAAAAATCGATCGTCTTCCCGTCGAGGCGCGGCGGTGTGCCGGTCTTGAACAATAAAACTTCAAATCCCAGATCTTTAAAATTATCCGCCAGCCGGATCGAGGCCGGTTCGCCCACACGGCCGCCGGATTTTGTTTCCAGACCGACGTGAATGCGGCCTTTCAAAAATGTCCCGGTCGTGACCACGACCGTCTTTGTTTCAATATGTTCACCTTTTGCGGTCTTTAATCCCTTGATTTTCCCACCCTGAACAATGATCTCGCTCACTTCATCGGCGAGAATAGTCAAATTCGGCTGATGCTTCACCACATTCTGCATGTACAACTTATATTGCTTGCGGTCGGATTGGCAGCGTGAGGAACGCACGGCCTGGCCTTTGGAGGCGTTCAATTGTCTAAACTGTATCCCGGTGCGGTCGGCCGCCAGGCCCATTTCCCCGCCCAAGGCGTCGATCTCTTTGACCAGCTGGCCTTTTCCCACACCGCCGATCGCCGGATTGCAGCTCATCTGTCCGATCGTATCGAAAAAGAGCGTGACCATGAGCGTCTTGCAGCCCATGCGGGCTGCGGCCAACGCAGCCTCGACACCGGCGTGGCCGGCACCGATAACAACGCAATCATAATGGTTGGGTGATGACATATTTCGGGCTTACGCCCTCAATCCTTCCCTGTGCGGGTGGTCAGAAAGAAACTGTTGGCGAGGGCAAAAATGAGCAGGACCGCCGCGAGCATATTGAGGTCTTCATATTGGAAATTGGTGAAGGTGGTCGCCAGCAAACAGATGATCGCCGCGGTCCAGAGGATGTAAACCAGGATGCCAAGAAATTTTCTCAACGCTTGTCCCTCGCAAAAACCCCGTCTAGAAACAAAGTTTCCAAAACGGGGTGACTATAAGATACCCTTTAACGCCGGATTTGTCAATATCAGGATTTGGGGGCGGCGCACGATTCCCTGATCACGAGCTGCGGGGTGATCACGGTCTTGAGTAAAGAGGTTTTCTTGCCCGCAATGACTCCCTGTAAATAACGCACGGCGTCTTCCGCCATCTGGAACAGCGGCTGGCGCACCGTGGTCAAGGCGACCGGGCCGTACAGGGCAGCCGGATTATCGTCAAAACCGATGATGGAAATTTCCTGCGGGACGCGCAAGCCCTTTTCGAGGCACACCGCGATCGCTTCCAGGGCCATCTCGTCGCTCGCCACAAAGACGGCCGTGGGGCGTTCTTGAAGCGACAAAAGCTTTTCCATGCCGGCCCTGGCCGAGCGGCGGGAATAATCGCCCTCAAGGATATATTCTTCGCGGATGGGGATATTGTTCTTTTTGAGGGATTTCTTGAAACCTTCGAGGCGCTGCAGACCCGATTGGACTTTGAGCGTCCCGGTGATCGTCGCGATGCGCTTATGCCCCAGATTGACGAGATAATCGGTGGCGATCTTCCCTCCGGCGATATTGTCGATGCCGATATAACTGACATCCAGATCGTCCACGACGTTATTGATGATGATGGAAGGCGTCCCCACGTCCAGCGCGGCCTCGACCTGTTTGCGGTTCTCGATGATGTCGGCGAAGATGATCCCTCCGACGGCATTCGTGTTCCAGGGCGCGTCGTTGCTGGTGATATGAAAGACCATGTCCATGCGCAGGGTCTCGCAGGCATGCCCGATGCCGCGGATGATCTCGACCGCGTAAAAGGAATAAAAAATGCCCGGGTAACCCGGCATGACCAGACCGATGGCGTTCGTCGAGCCGCGCGCCAGGCGCTGGGCGCTGACATTGGGCTTGAATTTCAGGGCGGCGATCGCCTCTTCGACCTTGGCCTGATTTTTCTTGCTGACCCTGGAGGAATTGTTGATGACCCGTGAAACCGTGGAAATGGAGACTTTCGCCCGGCGGGCGACGTCATTAATGCTGATTTTTTGGGAAGATGATTTGGTATTCAAACGTATGCCTCATATTACCGTACGATGTCCCCGACCTTGATCTTGGTCTTCTTTTCTTTGATGTCGGCCGCGGCAATGTCGGGCCGGACCTGAATGACCTCGACCTGCGCTATATAATCCCTGTCACGGTAAATGTTCAATTTATTGCCGACGGAAATGCCGGCGCTCTGCCCTTTATCGATGATCACGAAATTATTTTCGTCGTTGACGCTGACCACGCTCCCCGAAAGCCCCACATCGGCACCTTCTCCCTCGGCCGGCGGCGCGCCCACATTATTGGCGCTGACCACGATGGGCGGCAACTCGATGGATTTGGAAGCGGAAGAAAGTTCCTGGACCTGGTTATTGAGGCTTTCTTTGATGTTCCAGATCTCGGCGATCTTACCTTCGACCATCTGTTCGGTGTCGGTCAGCTTCTTTTCCAATTCCTTTTTGTCTTCGCTGACGCGCACGATGGTCTTTTCCAAAGCGATCTTCGTTGAGCTCAATTGCTTGATCTGTTCGCGCAGCGCGTTGCTCTCTTCCATCAGCTTGGCCACCCGCTCGTTCATGAATTTATTGTCGCCCTTGACCCTGGCCAGCTCCAAGGAGAGCGTATCAGCCAGGTCTTTTCCGTACTTAAGTTCCCGGTCGATCGTATCCTGCTGGTTCTTCAACTTGCCCAGTTCGAGCTGCAGGTCGTTGTTCTGCTTGCGGAGTTCCGCGATCTCGACGGCGGATTGGGAAGTGTCTTTGCGGAGATTTTCGATCTCGACTTCCAGCGCGGCTTTTTCCTTGAGGACCTGGGCCCAATAAGCGTCCCCGACGTTCTGCGGGACCTGAGGCTGGGGCGTTTCCTGGGCGGCGGAGGCTGCTTCTTTTTTGATGGGGATCGGGCGATCGACGTACTTGTAAACGATCTTTGGTTCCGCGGCGGCGGTGGGCTGCTCTTTAAGCTGCTGCGCCAACCGGTCGCGTTCCTGCTGGATCGCCTCCAGGCGCTTTCTCCATTCATCGCGCTCCTGCGCTATTTTCTTGAGTTCCTCGTCGGCTTTTTGGATACGTTCGTTGACCGCGGCAAAATCCTGCTGGATCCTATTTTTTTCGTCTTCAATGGTTTTCAGCTGTTCTTCAACTTTTTGCTTATCGACGGTGAAAGCTTGCTCGCGCGCCTTGACCTGGCCTATTTCGCCGGCCAATTCATTCCTTTGCTGCTCAATTTTCTGTTTTTGGAGAAGTGTGTACCCTGCAAACCCGAGGCTGAACAAAAGTAATACGATGATTATGGCGAAGCTTAGCTTTACGGCTTTCGACATGAAGTCTCCAGGTTATAAAACAATATTTATTAATTAAGAATATATCAAAGGTTAAAAATGAATACAAGAAAAAAGGTATATATTTTTTTCTTAATTATTGAAATTAGAGAAGGATAGGAAAAAATGAAGGGAATTATTCGTACTTTATATCGTCCAGATAAAAAGTACATTCTTCAGGGTTGGCGTCCACGTTGCCGGCCCAGGAAAAGCCGCCGCTCACATAGGAAAGGTCTTTGCCGCGCAGATCGATCGTGTACTCTTTCCACTCATTGGAAAGGATGACGGGCCCGATCATGGCCATATCCGAATCCGGATAGTCGCCCAGGATGCCGCCGACCTTGAACTCTTCGATACGCTCGCCGCCTTTTTCGCCGCGGGCCCAGAAGGTCAGCTTTTCGGCACCGTTTAGATCATAACCGCCTTTTTGATTGCCCCAGTTGTTGGCGGGATTAAGCCAATAAATACCGGCCCAACGCTGGCCTTCTTTGGAACAGGGAATATCATAGACGATCTTGATGCAGCTGGCGCCGCCATGACAGTTTTCCTGCCACTTATCGTCCGTCTTAAGGCATTTTCCGTCAGGCATGAATCCCGATGGGATATAATGGTTTCCGCGGTCGCCGCGGTCGGTGTAGACATGGAAAGGCTTAAACGTCTTGGCTTGGGCCTCACCTTCCGGCAAAGCCTGGGCCTGTGCATTTTGCTCTCCGTCATCTTCGGGGATTCGGGTGCAGGAAAGGAACAAACAGCCTGCCAGGGATAGGCAGAGGATTGGACCAAGGAACCGATTATTCATGGGAAATTAGACTAAACTTCTCCCATCTCGTCTAACTTTTGTTGAGCGACTTCCGCCGGCTTCCAGAACCAACCGTTGGGGTCCCAGCACTGGGCAAAGTAGAAATCGTTGACCAATTTTTTATAAGTGTTTTTGGCTTCTTTTACTTTTCCCGCGTTATGATAGGCCTGGGCCTGGATGAAAAGGCATGTGCCGACATCATTGAGCGCCCAATAGGAAAAGATCTTGTCTTTCGATTCCCAGGGATATTCCGTCAAAGAATCCTGCATTTCCTTGGCCTTCGGCTCATACAGCTCCAGACATTTGTTGGTGTAAGCCAGTACCGCGTCGAGATCGTTCTCGGATAAGGCTCCCCAGGCTTGGGCGGTCAGGAACGTTGAAGTATAATCACCGAAATCGAGATCTGAACCCGATTCGATCATAGCCAGTTTTTCCTGCGCGGCTTCCGCCGGCTTCCAGAACCATCCTTTGGTGTCCCAGCATTGGCCGTATTTGTATTCCTTGACCAGCTTTTGATACGCTTGCTTGGCTTCATCCATCATGCCGGCTTTGCGGTAGGCCTCGCCCTGGATAAAATAGGATGTGGCCACGTCATTGAGGGCCCAGTAATTAAAAATATCTTGATTGGCACCGGCAGGGTAATCGCTGAGGCTTTCCTGCATCTTCTTGGCCTGCGTTGAATACATTTCGATGCACTTATTGGTGTAGGCAAGAACAGCTTCGATGTCACCCTGGGCAAGAGCCTCCCAGGCCTTACCGACCAGCGTGCTGGAACGGTGATCGCCGAAATTATAGGCCGCCATGGCCTTTTGCGGTAAAAGGATAAGCCCCAAACCCAAAGATAGAATTAAAGTTAACGCGTACTTCATTTTACCGATCCTCCTTAATTATTGAACAAACGAAGTTTTACCAGGTGAGCAGGTATAGTGTAACATATTTATCGAAAAAAACAAACCTTTGGCGGCAAGGCCCGCGAACGAGTTACAGCGGGCTACTGGTTCCACAATTCCTTGTAAATATAGTAACTCTTCCGCAAATGCCGCAAGAACGGGCTGTGGGTGCCATTCCCTTGGCCGACAATGCCGAACCATTCTTCGAAGTAATAACCGCCCGGAAAAGGCCCGACCGCATCCGACTTGCGGTCATGCCGGAAGGGATCATAATTTTTCCACCATTCATCGAGCCACTCAAAGACAACGCCGCCTAGCGCATTCCCCACGCCTTCTTCATGGCCGGCTGTGTTGTCATAAATATCAAGCCAATTCCCCAAATGATAGTCAGCCTGCGCCATTTCTGCTTCTTCGGTCGTCAAATGCTTGGCATAGGCCGGTGCGCCGTATTCGGTGACGAAGGCGGGTTTGCCGGTTGCCTGGGCGACCTGGTCCCAGAACGAACCAAAACCGTAATCGCCGCGATAGATATTGGCGCCGAAGATGTCGACGTTGGGCGCAAGCCGGGCAAAGATGTCGAGATACAACGTATCGCCGTTGCCGATCGCGACGGGATGATCTTTGTCGACGGACTTGATCCATTTCGCCACTTCATTCACAAAAGCATAGTATGCTTCGGGTTTTTTATCCGCGTTGCACGCAACGCCGTAATTGTTCTCGTTGCCCAGAAGCCACATGAGGACATACGGCTCGTCCTTGAATTCCATGACCATCTTTTTGACCGACTCCAGCATGTTTTTGCGGTGCTGCGGGTTTTCATAATCCGTCCCTTCAAACCAGGACGCGCCGGAACCGATCGCGTATTTGCCCAAATAATCGCCGAGGATGAAACGGATACCGTACTTTTCATACATCTCGCGCAAAACTTCCTTTTTGAGCGGGAACGGCTGATGATATTTCCGGATGGTATTGACCCCCATTTCCTTAAGGAGCTGAAAATCACCCACGACGGGTTCATTCTTGTCCTGGGCATTGTTACGGTTAGTGTCCACCCAGGCGTCCAAGGCATCGATGCGCCCGTTTTCGTTCGTATCTTCTTCCATCCAATTGGCCAAGGTCTGCTTGTCGGGGCTTTGGCCGACTTTGGTGGGGGCATACGTGATGCCTTTCATGATGTAGGGTTTGCCGTCCACCATCATCTGCCAATGATCGTTGGCATATTGGACCAGGCGGACTTTCCCTTTCCCGATCGTGCGTTTTGGTTTACCTAATTTTTCGAGGTCGGGTTTCTCCAGCTCAAAGATATCACCGGCGGTCGGCGTGCTTTTTTCCTGAATGATGCCGGGATAAGTAACGGTAACATCGTTGTCAACGGTGTTGTCAAAGGCATTGGATATCTCGATCTTCATGCCTTTGGTTTCCAAATTCAATTCCGGATTGATGCGGATGATATGCTTTATTTTGGCGATGGCGGCCTGTGCCGGATACCAGGGCGTTTGCCAATAGGTCCAGGCCACGGTCTTCGGGAAATGCACGACCAGCGCGCGGTAGGCTTTGAGCGCCTCATAATGCATCCCTGCTTTTTCGAAGATCATGCCCAGATAAAAAAGTTTAACCCCCCACGGTTCCGGGGCCGAAAGCCATTTATAATAAGCCGCCTCCAAGTCGTCGCTGTTGACAAAATCCCAATGCGAACCCTTCAGCCTTCCTTCTTCACTCAACACTTCCCGTCGTTTGTCCTTAAAAGCGGCACTGGCATTCGGGTATATCCCTTCGCCGACGGCTTGAGAGAGGCCCTTGGGGTCGGTGACTTCATAATGATAGTCCTTGGTACCGATATTGACGAATTTTCCGTATTTGGAATAGTCGACGATCCTTTCCGTGCCGGTATTGCGCAGCTTGGGGATTGTGCGCTGGGTCTTGACCGGCTCCGCCTCATCCTCGGCCTTGCCGGTCAACACATCGATACTGTCCTGGCTTTTTTCGGCGACCGACCAATACCAGCCCCGGGGATCCCAGGCCTGGGCCCATTTGTAATCATCGATCACTTTTTGAAATAAGGCGATGGCCTCGTCCACTTTTCCGGTATTCATAAGTGTTTCGGCTTGCGTGAAAAGAACGATCGCGACATCATTCAAAGTTTGATACTGGTTTTCCTGGCCGCGCGACGGGAAATTGACCAACTGGGCCTGCTGTTTCTTGGCCTCTTCCTGATAAGCGGCGACACAGGCCTCGGCCAACTCGTTCACTTTGGCCAGGTCATTCTTGTGGGAGGCTTCGCGCACGGCGCTTACGCATTCCTTGGACGACATGGTCAAGGAAGAAGATTCTTTTTCTATCGGTTCTTCGACGGCTGCAGCCAATTTGTTATTGTGGAGGTTTTCAGGGACGGAATTGAGCGAGACAAAATCGGAACTTGCGGAACTGTATTGGGCCCGCCCAACCGCGGGAAAAAGAAGAAGAATCAAGACTGAGATGAGCAGATTCTTTTTAGAAAACACCTTCAAGACCGGCCTTTCCGGGGGTTTAGCCGACGACGGCTCCCGATGACAATCCCTTGATGATATGCTTCTGCATCACAAGATAGACCAGAATGATCGGCATAGCAGCTATGGTCAATCCCGCCATGAGCAAAGGATAATCCACGCTGTGTGCGCCATGGAACACGATCAGACCGCGCTGCAAGGGCATCAACCCCTTGTCGTTCAAGAGCAGCGTGGCCAGGATGTATTCGTTCCAAACATTCAAAGAATTAAAAATGACCACGACGGCCAGGGCCGGCCGCGCCAAAGGCAACGCCACATGCCACCAAATGCCCAGTTTGGAGCAACCGTCGATCTTGGCGGCATTCTCCAGGTCGGGGGGCATTTTGTCGAAGAACGGTTTCAACAAAAGAATACTGAGCGACAATCCCACGTTGATCATACAAAGTATATAACCTATGCGCGTGTTGACAAGCCCCAGCTTGTTCATCAGCACATAGAGCGGGACAAAGCTCCCGGGAAGCGGGATCATCATGGCGGCTATGAACATACCTAAGAAAATGTTCTTGCCCGGGAATTCCAGCCGGGAAAAAGAATACGCCGCCAGCGAAGAGACGACCACGATGCCGATGACGACCGTGACCGTATACAGGACGCTGTTAAGGAAATAGATGCCGAAGTTCCCTTGTGTCCACGCCAGATAAAAATTCCCGTAATTGATCGTACTGGGGATGAACGATTTATCCGTAAAGACCGTTTCGTTGGTCATGAGCGCTGAACGCAACATCCAAAAAAGCGGGAACAGGCACGACAGCATGACCGCCATCAAAAAGGCATGGATGACGACAGACTTAAAAGCACGGGCCCCTGTATATTTGTTGATCTCCATATTATTCCTGTTTCATCCGGTTGGATATCTGTTTAAGGAAAAGAGAAATAAAGATCAGGATGACCCCGAAAGTGACGCCCTGGGCGCAGGCATAACCGAAACGGTTCGTTCCCGTCATCGACGATAAAATGCGTGTGACCGGCACTTCCGTATGATAGACAAGCCCCTGGCCGACCATGGAGAGGATAAGGACAAAGACCTGCATCGAGCCTAAAATAGTCAGGATCATGACGACGACAATGACGGGAAGCATCATGGGGATGGTCACATGGCGCAGAGAATGCCAGGATCCGGCCCCGTCGACACGGGCGGCCTCGTAGAGCTGACGGTCGATCGTCTGCAGTCCCGCCAAAAGCATGATGAACCCCCAGCCGAAACCTTTCCAGCTGTGCACGATCGCGATACAGCTCAAGGCGGTCTTGGGGTCCGAAAGCCAATTGTTGACCAGATGCGGCAATCCTGTCTTGGTCAGCCAATAATTCAATAACCCTATTTGCTCCCCTCCCTGTGTCCCTGAATACAAGATCCATTGCCAGATAAGCCCGACGACAACCTCGGAGAGGACCGGCGGGATGAAAAAAACGACACGGTAAAAATTTTTCATACGGATCTCGCGGTCGCAGGCCAGGGCCAAAGCAAAGGCCAAGGCATTCTGGAAGGTCAGCGCGATCAGGGTGATAAAACCGGCATGACCGATCGAATCCCACCAGACCTTATCGGTCATAAGGTCCTGAAAGTTCTCCAGGCCGACAAAGGTCCGCTTCAGGCTGATGCCGTTCCATTCGTGAAGGGAAAGATGAAAGATGTCGAAGAAGGGATAAATGTAGAAGACGGAAAAAATAGCGACGGCGGGGACGATAAAAAGGAAATTCTCAAAACGGTCTTTAATGTCGAAAAGGGTCAAACGCCGCTGCTTTACGCTGGCTTGCATAGGTTGTCTTTCGTCGGAAGTAAATACATCATCTATTGCGCCGTTGGGCTTTTTCTATTTCCCGTTCCTTGATCTGCTGGACTTCCTTGGCGACTTGCTCCGGGGTCTTCTCGCCGATGATGATGGACTGGATCCCCTTGTCGAACGCCTCGATAACCAGGGGCTCTTCGTTGACCGGCCAAACCGTCGGATGCGTGGTCATTTCCATGCCGCGGGCAAAGTCCGAAAGGATATCGGAAATGATGGGCAAGGCCTCTTTGTTAGCCGGAAGGTTCTTAGTTTCCTGAGCAAGGAAGGCCTGCTGCTCCTTGGCGGTAAGCCATTTGAGGAACTCAACGGCCTGGGCCTTTTTCTTGGAAATATTATTCACCATGAAGGAGGAACCCGCCCCGCCCCAGATCCGCATGGGCAGGTCGGGGTTGATCGACGGAGGCAGCATGACGCCGTATTCCAGATCGGGGTTCATGTCATGATAGACATTGACGCACCAGGAACCGTTAAAAGCAAAAGCCACCCGCTCGAGGGCAAAATCCTGTTCCGCGTATTTATTGGCTTTCGTGACGACCCCTTCCGCCAGGGCGCCGCGCTCGCGCAGTGTTTTAAAGACATTAAACACCTTGATCCAGTCGGGGTCGGTGTACGGGACCTCGCCGCGATAAGTGGCCATGATCTTGTCCTGGCCCATGATATTGAACGCATAATTGGACGCGAAACAATCAGCCATCCAGAGCTCTCCCCAGCCTGAGACCAGCCCGGCGACACCCACGCGGTTGAGCGCTTCGATCGCCGCCAAAAATTCATCAAAGGTGCGCGGGACTTTCGTGACACCGGCCTTCTGCAGGAGTTTTTTGTTGTACAGCATCTGGATATTGGTCACGTCGATGGGCACGCCGTAAATGCCGGGCTTGATATTATAAATATTCCCTTCTTCAAATTCATTGACGGCCAGGGCTTTAGGGAAGATACTTTTGGCCCATTTACCGTTGTCGCTTTTGAATTCATCGGTGAGATCGGCGATAAAACCGCTTTCGATGAAAGAGGCCAGAATGGATTTTTTATCGAGGATACCGAATATATCGGGAAGGACGCGGGCCTGTGCGGCCGCGACTATTTTTTGAGAATAAACATCGGAAGGAGCATACAATTCCAACTTAACTTCTACACCGGTCTGCTGCTTGTACCGTTCGGCCAGCTCTTCAAAGGCCTTTTGACGGTCCGTCATCCAGTGCCAAATGACGATAGTGTTCTGTTCTTCCTTTTTCTGGCCGCATCCGGCGACCATGGCCAGCAGCAAAAAACCGCATAAAAACTTCTTCATTAACCCTCCAAAGCGTCAATAGTACTAATAAGAATAGAGTTCAAAGTATATCATCGCCCCGAAAAAATGTCAAAAGACGGAGTTTAGCCCAAGACCACCTTGACCCTATGGACCTTTCCATCCCCAAAAGGACGGACCAGATTGCCGGAACATTCACGGCCGTCAACGGTCAGCTGCTTTACGCCGTGTTCTTTCCCATCGGGGTTGAGGATCTCGATCTCATAGACATCGCCGCGGAAAGGCCGGCGGACAAAGCACTTTTTCCATTTTTTGGGGATGGACGGATCAATCCGCAGGCCTTCAAAATCACGCCGCACGCCCAGGATCCACTCGGTAGCCGCCATAAAGCTCCATCCCGAGGAGCCGGTGATCCAGGTAAAGGCCCCTTCACCGTAACGGTAGGGGTTTTCCGGACCGACCAGATATTCGGCCAAGGCATAGGGTTCGGTTTTGTAAAGGTCCATGTCCTTTTGCTTGTTCGGCATGATCTTGGACAGAGCCTCATACGCCTTCTCCCCAAAACCGTTCATGGCATAGGCGACCGTCATAAAGGTAACGGCATGGCAGAACACGGCCGCATTTTCCTTGG
>CAZCLW010000002.1:0-55534 GCA_964499685.1 uncultured Planctomycetales bacterium | reverse complement strand
TTGTAAACAGCGATGCGTTCGGCTCCGGCTGCCAGGCCCATCTCATTTTCCTTGGTCCCTTCCGAGAACATGCTGATACGGCCCAGGCGTTTGACCCAGGAAGAATAGGCCGGATAGAACAAGGCCAAACCGTGAGGGCCGTTAAGATATTTGTCAACGGAGTCAATGACCTTCTTGAAACGCTCGTCGCGGGCAACCCCGGAAAGCAGGGCCCAGGCTTGCGTATTCAAGAATATCTTACCTTCTTTGTCGTTCTTGCTGCCATAGACAAGTCCGTCATCGTCAAAGCCGCGGGCATACCAGGAGCCGTCCCATCCTTTTTCGTTGATGCGCTCGTCCATGGTCTTGGCCATTTGCAGATAATCTTCTTTTTTCTTGTTTTCGCCGATGAGCGCGCAAAGATCAGCCAGCATTTTTAAAGAACGGACCAGAGCCTGGGCCAGCCAGACACTTTCGCCTCTATGGCGGATGCCGGCGGCATCAATGGCATCGTTCCAGTCCGCGTGGCCGATGCGCGGCAAGCCCCGCTCGCCCACATCGTTAAAACAGAACGTCAGATTTTTCTCAAGATGCTCAAGGAGCGTACCCTCTCCGTCGGTCTGCGACCCGCCTTTATGTTCCTTGTCTTCCTCCCAGCCGTTCATCCACTTGTCCTTTAGATAGGGAACGTATTCTCTCAATATGCTTTTGTCGCCGGTTTCTTTGATATAGGCGGTGACCGTGGCGGTCAGCCAGACCTGATGGTCCTTGTTGGGGCGGAATTTGTACGGCCCCGTCGTATCCGACCATCCCGGCGCGGAAGTCCCGTCGCGGCGGATCAAAGTGGCGATCTTGAGGATCTTGTCGCGGGTCAGTTTGGAATTGATGGAACAGACCGCTTCCGAATCCTGGCAAGAATCACGGTAACCGCGGCCGCCTGAGCCTTCATGATAATAACTCGGCGAGCGCGACCAGAAATTGCAGATATAGATCTGATACTTGATCCATTTCCCGAACAGGACATTGAAGTCCCTGTCCGGCGTTTCGATGTGGATATTGTCCACGATGCGCTTGCGCCATATATCTTGCGTATGCTGCAGTTCTTTCTTGGCGGCCTTGATGTCACGGTACTTATTGAGCATCCGCGATACTTCCGGGATACCGGTCGTCTGGCCTAAGACCACGCTGAATTCCTTGGTCTGCCCGGGCTTTAAAGTGACCTTATGTTTAAGTGTCCCCACGCTGTCTTCGCCCGAGCACAACGGAAAGTTTGCGAACTTGCCATCGACAAGGGCTTGCGGCTTTTCTTCCGTGTTGAAACGGCCCAGAAAGGCGTCTTTTTGCGTGCAGGAACCGGACACGGCCAACGAAGAACCGAAAAAGACCAGCGTGTCAAAAGGCTGGATGTTCATCCCCGCCCACATGGCTGTCTTTTTGGCAAAAACGGCCGCGTGCGATTTATCGTACCAGGCGCGGGTGTACAAATGCATGATATTGCGGTAACGCAGCTCTTCATGATAATCACCGATCAAAAATTCAACGTAAGGATAAAGTTCCAAATTTCTGGTCTTTTTTGACTTGTTGGTCAGCTTGACCAACCAGACCTCACACTCGTCGTGTTCGGGGACAAAATAAGTGATCTCCGATTGAATATTATGGTAGGTGCTCTCAATGACCGTATACCCGAAGCCGTGGCGGCACTGATAGGATTGGGGCTTCACCCGCATGGGTTGATAGGTCAGCGACCAGGCCTTGTCGCCTTCCCGGGCATAAATGTACTTGCCGGGCCGGTCAAAATGCCAATTTTCCGGTGACCAGCGCGTGAGGCGGTTCGTGCGGCAGTCACGGTAAAAACTGTATCCGCCGGCGCAGTGCGAAATGACCGAACAATATTTGTCGTTGGTGAGATAATTGATCCAGGGGCGGGGGGTGACAGGGTCGGTGATGACGAATTCCGTTCCGTCGGACGAGAAATGACCGTATTTCATACAATCTCTTCCTTTTTTAGAAAAATAATACAAAAAAATTTGGGTGAAATTTAATCTCGGAGTTTAACACAGAGACTATGGGCGGTCAAGATTTTTATATGCGGATTTACGGGAAAAATAGAGGAAGAAAAACGGAAAGGCCGTTAAGAAACGAGCTCGGAGCCTTTGTCCACGAATTTGTATAACCGCTGGACTTTCATCAGGTTAATGCGATGGAAGCGCAGGCCTATATCCCAAAGCTGGTTGGGTTCAATGGTCTTGATCCATACGACCTGGCCGTTGAGGGTGAGGGGATCGGTGCCGTCGGGCAGCTTCACGTCCAGCGTCACATAATCATTGATGAAGAATTTTTCCTTGGTGGTGAGCCGGGCGCCGGCGGCCGAGGCATCCTGCAGGAACACGTTGGAGCCGTACTCATCCCGCGTGTCCTTGAGCTTGACCGGGAAACGTGCGCTAAATCGTTCAAATATTCTTTTTTCGTCTTCGCTCATTGTTCTGGTAAATACGATCAATTTAAATGGCTTTTTTAAGCTCCGGCAAAGAACCGGATAAAGATTTCGAAAATTTAAAACCGAACCGGTAAAGCTTGGAATTCTCCCGCTTCGACCAACAGACCTTACCGACGGCCAGGACCGATTGTGAAGGCAGCAGGATCTCGACCGCGATCTTCCGCCGCAGGGGCAAACGCGGGCCCAAAAAACCGATACCGCCCTGGCTGATGTCCAGGGTCGTGGTCTTGGCAAATGCCGTTCCGGCCTTGGCTTCAACCGGCACAGCACATCTTTGGCGGATATTTCTTCGCTTGTTCATTCTTTCATCCAAAATGTATTGACTACGTTAACTGTGATTTATATTGTATAATCTTGAAAAAGATAATCAATACATTTTTCTATAAACTTTATTTACGCGTCTTTCGTTCTTCCGACGGGCGATCGCCCCGCCCTTTTGTCTGGAGCAGAACCGTGCAACAAAAAACGTTCACCAGCGGGTTATTTTCTATTTCCCTCCGCCAAGAGATCATCCTCCTGCTATCTGCTTTTGCCCTATGGACTTCCTTTAAAATAAGCTTCTTCTGGGGCCACTGGCCCTGGGGCGGGGAAAGCCCGATAATCAATCCCTGGGCGCGATTTTTCCTTGTGGCCCTCAGTCAGGGCGAATATCCCCTATGGGACCCTTTCCATTTCTGGGGATGCCCGGAAGATTATCCCATCCTCAACTACGGTCAACTCAACCCTTTCCTGTATCTGGCGCTTCTCCTGTATAAACTGGGGTGTCCTTTCCCGACGGCTTTTTTTATTTATTCTGTCATTTATTACGGGTTCGCGGTGCTTGGATTTTATCTTTTGGCGAAACTTATTTTGCAAAATACGCTGCTGGCGTTCTGGGCCTATCTGGCCATGCTGTTCTCTTCCCTGGGGATCGGGTGGTATATGCAACCCAACATCCTTCTTAGTCTGGCGCCGATCTTTTGGTTCTTTTATTTTTTTCTGCAACTCATAAACACCCAAGACAAAAAATACATCTGGGGCCTCATCTTGATGGTCAGCCTGATCCTGACGACGTATGTGCCCACCTATTTTATCCTTACCCTCATCGCCTTTCTTTTGGCCTGCGCGCTTTTCTGTTTTCCGCAGCTTAAGCCGGCGACCGGCCGGCTATGGGAAGCCCTGACTCAAAACAAACGGACAGTTGCGCTCGGGCTCCTCACCGTGGCCATCGCCCTGATCCCGCGGCTTATATGGTATTTTTCCATCCAGGACGACCAGTATGTTTTCAATGTCCGCTCTTATACCGGCGCAGAGAATACCGCTGCTGTCGGCCTTAAGGGTGCCAATCTCGGCGGGCTGGCCATGGAATACACCTTCCCTGAACTTTTTTCCGACCTCGATATCGGGACCGTACAATTTTATTATGTGTCCATTTTCATCTATCTGGTAATCCTTATGTCGCTTTGGAACACGGCCACGACCCGGTTGAAAATATTGCTTTTTATGTTCTTTTTCATTTTTATCTATGCCTTGGCCGATGTCACTCCAGTCCACAAATTACTTTTTTATCTCATCCCGACCGCCAAATATGCGCGTAATTATTTTTTCATGGGCCCCCTCCTGGCGGGACTGCTGACCATATTTGCCATGGGCCATCTGAAGCAACTTGGGGACCTGAGACCGCAAAACGCACGGGACAAATTAAGATGGCTAATCTACCTGACGGTCATCCATGGCCTGGCCTTAAGCTATTTGGTCGCCGAGGATTTTGTGATCACCAGTTCCTATGCCGCGGTCATCTTAAGTTTCAGCGCCTTCGTTGCCCTCTGGACAGGGCGCGGCACCAAAGCCGCGAACAAGCGGTTTATTGTCCTGATCACGGCAGCCCTGCTCGTTCAGCCGCTGGAAGTGAATTATCATTTCTCCCGCCGGGATTTCTCTCCCGATGCGCCTCAACCGGCGCGCTACGACGCGCCGGCGTTTTCGTACACGCGGCCGAAAGCGGACGAACCTTTTCTCCGGCACGGTTTCCAGGATATCTTCGAAAAGGACATGCGCGACCTTTCCGGCTATGCCGGAAGTTATTATCTGGGCGTCAAATGGTCTTATTTTCTCAACCAGCGGGTGAAACAGGAAAAATTTTCCAATTACACGCAATATAAATTCTTCCTCTTCGACAATGTCGTGTATACGAATGATCCCTCGTTGGACATAAACTATCTGGAAAAATCTCTCAGCGAGCATAGAAATCTCGCCTTTGTCTCTTTTCCTCCCGCCGAGCACGTCTTGGATAAAAAAGCGCCGGTCAAGGCCCAGGCCATTGAGCAAGATTCGCCGGAATTCCGGGTGATCGCGTTCCGGTTGAACTCGATCCGCCTTATGACCGATCTTAAGGAACCGAAATTCCTGGTTTATAACGACAGTTACCACACGTCATGGAAAGCCACGCTCAACGGCCAGGCGGCACCGCTCTACCGTGCCAATTTTGCCTTCAAAGGCCTTTGGCTGCCGGCCGGCCATAATACTGTTGAACTCCGTTATGGCCCGGCCTGGCTGCCTTGGGTCTATATTTCCGTTATTGTTTATTTTTTGATCTTCAGTGCCGCGGTTGTTGCGATATTTATCCGGAGGAGACGGCGATGAAAGATATAAGCCGGCGGATGATCGTCTACTATATCGGCGCTGCGCTTCTCTTCGCCGGCTTAGCGGATGAAAAAAGGGCTTATTTCAGCCGTCTGCAGCGGGATGCGGCCTGGGCCACCTATCCTGTGAGCCATGCCGAAAGTAACGGAAAAAACAATGGCTCCGTGCTTTTACGCCGCGGCCTACGCTACTATAAGACCTTGATCGCGGTCTTCCCCACCTCCAGCCTGGCGCACGGCTTGCTCGGATATTGTTATTACTATTTAGGGAAACAGGAGAAAGCCGTCGACGCATTTTTAATGGCAGCAAAAAAAGAGCCACGATTTTACTGGCATCAATACAATTTAGCAGTTATATATTATAATAGAAAAGATTATGGAAGGGCGGCGGAATACTTTAGGAAGGTCGCGGCCCAGGAATCTGATTACCTTCTGGTCTCGACCGTATACAGCCCGCTCCTAGGGCTGCCGGAAGCGGTACGCGGCAACCTGTTCCGGATGGCCGCCAATTTTGCCGCAAAAACATACGGGGACGCTCAAAAATACCTGGTGACAAGTATGGTCCGCTTGAGAAATAAGCCTTCCGATCAGAGCCCTGAGGAGCTGGAGTTGACCATCCACCCCTGGGTCGAGTACATACCGGTCGGCCTGGAGCTTATTTCGCCCAAAGCGAGCCTGGATATAGATCACGTCAAACATTAATATCATTCATGCCTATGAATCAACCAGCCAAAAAATCCAAAGAAAAAATTGAGCTCAAAGACTATCTGGAGGCAAAGGCCAAGGAAGCCAAGAAGAAAAAAAACTCCCAAATGCCTTTGCCCGTAAAAATCTTTTTGTTGTCGCCGTTCTTGATCATTTTTTGTTTCGGCATTTTTTATATTCCTTTTATGATCTATCAGATCGCGACAGGAAAAGCGGCCGTCGAACAAACGGAAAAAGGCAAGACGCTGGAGGCCAAACGGTAAACTCACCGCTCATCCTTCGCGCGATAGACTCATCAAAGGATCTTGTTGAAAAAGCACGCACTTCTTGGGGTCATCCTCTGCACCGTCTGCCTGGGGCTGGCATTGGCCGGCACGACCTATTACATCAATTTTTGGCCGACGGACTCCGAATTCCCTTATTTACCGACCGCCGCCAAACTCTTCACTCTTCAACACATCTCCGACATACACGACCTCCCCTGGCGCGGGGTCCTGCGCGTCAACATGCACGGCAAAGAGACCCTGATCGTCGGGATCGCGATCTTTCAGAAACTACTGAATGATGCTCAGACGCTTTATCCCAATATTCTTTTCTTGATCATGGCCGTGGGTCTTTCCGCGGTCCTGATCTATTGCATCACCGCCCGCCTGCTGGATGTCCCGACCGGATTAGTAATCTATGCTTTGTTCATAAGTTGCTTTTGGCCGTACATGTACATCATCATGGGCGCCCATCCCCCGCTCGGCCTTTTCTTCTTTTTGCTGGCCGTCTTTTTTCTGCTGAAGGCCCCGGGAAAAATCTTTTACCTTTTTTCCGGGTTGAGCCTGGGGCTGATGCTATTTTCCACCCCCACGGCCCCTGTGTATTTGCCCTACTACGCGGCTTTATATTTCTTTGTGAACTGGAGATACAAGCTCCTTTCCCGGTCCGCTGTCCTGCCGAGGGTCGGGGAAGTCCTTTTGATCGCTGCCGGCATAGGGTCTATTTTTGCGCTGTTTACATTTCCGGACCCGGTCACCAACATGAAGGATTACTTTAAGTTCATGGAATACAGTCAGCGGGGGAATAATTTCACGTACTACAACGACTACCTTGAACGTTTCTTTCCGGTTGATAAGACCTTGCGGGGAGGCGGTTGGATATGGATTTTCAAATACGCTTTCTTGATCCTGCCGGTCATTTTTCCTTTGTACCTGGCCTCGGTCCTTTATTTGCTGAAACTCTCCTTTGACCGCCGTTTTCTTCTGGTGCTCATCCTCTTGAGTGCCGTGGCACCCTGGGCCATCGAAATAAGCGGGGTCGTGCAATTCGGTCGGAATTATTTTGTCTGGTATTTCGGCCTTTTGGCGGCGATCGCCTTTGCATTTTTTGAGATCAAAAATAAGTTGGCCAAGACCTCGGCGAAAGCACAAGGCCTCTTCTGGGGAGTGACTTTGGCCGTCTTGACGGTCCACGCGGCCTGGAATGTCTCTGTCTATGTCGGCGAAATATTGCCTTCTCGTCTGGTGACGACCCGCATTCACGATTGGGCCATAAAAAATAACGTCAAGGAGCTGTACGCTTTCAGGGAACATCCTCTCAATACTAATATCGTGGAACATTTCAACAATCCCAAACGCAAAGAACCGGTCAAATTCCACTTTATTGATAATTTAAGCGAGGCCCGTTCGGGATACGTCCTTATTCCGCCCATCACGGGCAAGACCCTCTACGTGGAATGCCGTTTCGATAATTTTTATCTCGATCCGGTCCTCACCGAGCTCTACCTCTCCGGCCGGCTCAAACAGTTCACCGTGGCCAGCTTCCCTTCCATGGCCGTCAGCCAAATATGGAACATGGAAGAAGAGATCTGTGCCTACCGCGACCTCATTCTGAAACAAGTGAGCGCGGAAGACCGCCGCAAAGGCCGCGTCTGGATCCTCGACGCCGGAAAATTACACGCCTGGCTGGCATCGAAAGAACAATAAAATGTCCTTTTGCTCGACACTTCCGGTACGTTTTTATATAATAAAAACCGTAAACCCTTAAAATCTTAGCCTATGCCCTTCGATTACATCATTCTGGCTTTTTTGATCAGTTTTTTTATCAGCGGGTGGACCAAAGGCGCCTTCCGGTCGTTCATCGGCCCTATTGCCTTTATCTTCTTCAGCCTGATCGCCGTCATCAATTATGACCTGAACCAAAATCTCGTCAAATCCCTGGCCATCGTGGCGATCGGGACCTCCGTCACCATGATCATCGTGTGGATTTTATGGACGCTGTCACGGCGCGCGGTTCCCGCGGAAGAGCGCTATTTTCTTTTTTGGGGAAGCCGTTTGGTAGGCGGCATTGTCACGCTGGCCTGGCGTGGGATCATCCTGGCCTTGATCCTCATCTTCATAACCATCCTGCCGACCAGCATGGTCGGGCAGCGGGCCAAACAGATCATCAAGGAGTCCCGGACCTACGCGGCCATCCATATTTATCTTACCGACTTTTTGCCGTATATGGAAAAGACCTCGCGTTTCGTGGAAGTGTTTGCCTCTCCGTCGTGGAGCGAACCCATCCAGGACACGTCCGCTTACCAAGGTTTCGTCGAGAACGAAAAGATCCAAAGCCTGCTCAATGATCCCGAAACTATGGAACAGATCCAGAATAAAGACATTGTCCAGGTCCTTTCCAACCCGAAGGTCACTTCCATTCTGACAGACGAGGAGTTGATGCAGGAATTCACGGCTCTGGTGAAGTTGGCGGTGAAGGAACGTCAAAGACAGGAAGAAGAAAAGCCTGCCGAAAGTCCGTAGTTTATTTCCCTATACAGAAAGAAGAAAAGATCTTTTCCAGCAGGTCCGCGTCGATATTGCGCCCGGTGATGGAATCAAGCGCGTTGACGGCGGATTTTATTTCTTCGGAGGCGAACTCCAAAGAAAGCCGGTCGTTTAGGACCTGGTTGGACTTCTCCAGGTTCTCGCGGCAGTTTTTGAGGGCGTGGAGGTGGCGCACGTTGGTCACCAGGATATCACTCCCCGGCTCGGCATGCCCGTGCCAAACATAATCGACGATAGAGTTTTCCAGCTCATCAAGGCCGGTCTGCTGCAAGGCCGAAATGCGGAATATCTTCCCTCCCGGAAATTCCTTCTTTAGAATACTCTCATCCAGCCGGCCTTTGAGATCGCACTTATTGATCACCAGCAGGGTATTCTTGCCTTTCAGCTTGTGGACCAGTTCTTTATCTTCCGCCGAGAATTCTTGCGATCCATCCAGGATGAGCAGAATAAGGTCAGCCCGGGCCATATACATCCGGCTTCTTTTGATGGCCTCCTCCTCGATCAGATCGCGCGGTTCAAGGATACCGGCCGTGTCGACGAGTTGGAAGGGTATCCCGCGGATCTGCGCGGTCTCTTCGATCGTATCACGGGTCGTTCCGGCGATATCGGTGACAATGGCCCGCGGCTGCCGCAGGAGCGCGTTCAAGAGCGAAGATTTCCCGACATTGGGCCGGCCGCACAAGACGATCTTTATCCCTTCGCGCAGGATCTTTCCCTGCTCGCCGGAGGCGACCAGTGTACAGATCTCTTCATAAGAAGCTTTCAGCAATTGCGCGATCGTCTCACGGCCGCGCGTCTCAAGGCCGTCTTCCGGAAAATTGACAATGGCCTCTATTTCCGTGTAAATATTCATCAGTTTTTCGCGGATGGATTCCAGCTGGCGGGAAAGTTCACCTTTGAGCTGATTATGGCTGATGCGCAGGAATTTTTCCGTCTTGGACCGGATGATGTCCAGGACCGCCTCGGCCTGGGCCAAGTCTATGCGGCCGTTCAAAAAAGCCCTTTTGGTGAACTCACCCGGTTCGGCCAGCCGGGCACCGGACTCTAAGACCAACGTCAAAATGGCATTAAGCACAATCCCGCCGCCGTGGCAGCTGATCTCGGCCACATCTTCCTTGGTATAACTGTGGGGGGCGCGCATGATGGTCAGCAGTGCTTCATCGATCGTGGCGGAGTCCTGCGGGTTTTTCACCCAGCCGTAATACGCGGTGAAATTCTTGAACGAAGAAGGCTTGCGGCCTTTGGCGGAAATAAAAAGGCGGTCGCTGACGGCAATGGCCTGGGGGCCGCTTAAACGCACGATACCGATCCCTCCCTCTCCGGGCGGAGTGGCGATCGCGGCAATGGTGTCTTCTGATCCGGGGAATTGATACATATTTTTAAAGATATTTTTTCACTTCGGCGACGACAAACAGCGAGCCGGTCGCAATGATCACATCGTCTTTGGCGGCCTTGCTTAAAGCCAGCTCGACCGCTTCGGGCACTGTGCGGGTGACCGAAATTTTTCCGGCGAACAGACCTTGCAAGTCTTCGGCAGGGACCGCGCGAGGATGCTGCGCCTGCGTGAGGACGACCTCTTCCGGCTGGATCGTGTCCAATTCTGCGGCGACCGCTGTTCTGTTTTTATCACCGGATATCCCGAAAATCAATCTTATCTTTTTGTCCGGAAAAAGCTTCCGGGCCGTCCGGGCCAGATGCTGCGCGGCCGAGGGATTATGCGCCCCGTCCACAATAATGATAGGATGATGACGGATCATTTCAAATCTCCCCGGCCAAACCGTCTGCGACAGAGCCTCGGAAACTTTTTCAGGGTCCATTTTCTCGGCGCCGACCAAGGCTTCGACCATAGCGATGGCCATGGCGGCATTCATCATCTGATATTCGCCCGTCAGGCAGGACCGCAAAGACGGATAATCGCGGCCGGATGTCTTTAAAGAAAAAATGATAACTTCTTCATCTTGTTTCAGTTCCTTATAGATGACATCCCGGCCGATCACAACAGGCCGGATACCCAACTGATGACAGTGGTCCTCGATCACCCTTCCGGCTTCGGTGGATTGTGGCGCCACGACAACTTTTTGGATTTTATCCTTAATGATCGCGGCCTTCTCTTGCGCGATGTCCGTCAGCGTTGGCCCGAGCCATTGTGTGTGCTCAAGGCTGATGGGGGTAAGCCCACAGACTTTTCCTTGCGCGACATTAGTCGCATCCAAGCGGCCGCCCAGACCTGTTTCCAGAACGACAAAATCCGTTTCCTTTTGATAAAAATAACAGAACGCTATCGCCGTCAGCACTTCGAAAAAAGTCAATTCACCCCACTCTGCATGGCGGCGGACCGCCTCAATATGCGGCTGCATATCCGTCAGGATATCGCAGAGTTCCTCTTCAGTGATCTGGCCCGCCAGTAGTTTGTTTTTTTGAAAACGCTGGGAAGAATCAAGCACGCGGATGCGCTCCTTCAGGTCCCAAAGATGCGGCGATGTGTACAATCCTACTTTATAACCCAGGCGTTGAAGGATGGAGGCGCTAAACGCACAGACCGAACCTTTACCGTTGGTACCGGCCGCATGCAGGCACTGAAGTTTTTTATGCGGATCACCCAGTTCTTTGAGCAAGGCCTCGACCCGCCGCAGATCAAAACGCGGCGCAGCGGCAAGAGAAAGTTTCGCTTCATAGTTCACAAAAGAATCTAAATAGCGTTTAGCCTCGTGAAGGAGCATGGAGCAGATATTGTGGAATTAATGTTTGAAATGCCGGGTGCCGGTCATGATCATGGCTATTTTAGCCTTATCCGCGGCTTTGATGACGTTGGCGTCTTCAATGGAACCGCCTGTCTGCACGATCACTTTTATGCCGGCCTTGGCGGCAAGAAGGACGGTATCGGTCTTAGGAAGGAACGCCTCTGAAATCAGGAGCGATCCCTTGGCGTTCTTGCCGGCCTTGCGGATGGCCGTGATGGCGCTGTCGACCCGGCTGGTCTGGCCGCAGCCGATGCCGATGGTCTTGGTCCCTTTGACCAAAACGACCGCATTGGATTTTAGATGACGGATCGTTTTCCATCCGAATGCGGCGGCCTTTTGCTGAAGCGCGGTGGGCTTGATCTTCGTGGACACTTTCCAATCGTCTGCATTGATTGCTTTCTGGTCCGGGTCCTGCAGGAGCAGCCCGCCGGAAACCTTCTTAAAATCATAAATGTCCTCTTTGAATTCCTCAAAATTGAATTCCATGAGGCGCAGATTTTTCTTCGAGGTCAGGAGGCTGAGGGCTTTTTTATTGTAACCCGGGGCCACGATGCATTCCATGAAGCCGCTCTTGAGGACGGCCTGGGCGGTCGTCTCGTCCACAGGGCGGTTAAACCCGATGATCCCGCCGAAAGCGGAGAGCGTGTCGGTCTTCCATGCTTCTTTATACGCCCTGGCGAGGTCCTTATCCTCGGCCAGGCCTGTCGGATTATTGTGTTTGATGATGACCGCGGCCGGGCCCTCAAAGTCCTTTACGCAGCGGATGGCGGCGTCGAGGTCCAGAAAATTATTAAAGGAAAGTTCTTTGCCGTGCAGCTGCTTCATCTTGAACAATCCGCCGGGCGCTTCGGCGTCTTTATAAAAAGCGGCGGACTGATGCGGGTTCTCCCCGTAACGCAGGTCCTGGACTTTGGCCAGATGCAGGCTTATTTCCGAAGGGAAATGCGAAAAGGCCTCGCTGCGCAGACGGCTGTTCAAGAAATCGTGAATGACGCTGTCGTATTTGGACGTATGCGCGAAGGCTTCCAGCGCCAGATTGAACAAGACCGCGTTGGAGAGTATCCCGCTGTTATTATTGAGCTCACTCAGGACTTCCGCATATTTGGCCGGATTGCAGACGACCGCAACGCTTTTATAATTCTTGGCCGCGGCCCGCAGCATGCAGGGCCCGCCGATATCGATATTTTCGATGGCTTCTTCAAGGCTGACGGCCTTCTTTTTGATCACGCGCTCGAACGGATAAAGATTGACGACCACCATGTCGATGGGCTGGATCTTGTGCGCTTTGAGCTGTTCCATGTGCTCGGGTTTATCGCGCAGGGCCAGCAGGCCGCCGTAGATCAGAGGATGCAGTGTTTTAACGCGCCCGTCGAGGATCTCGGGAAAACCGGTATAATCCCCGACCTCGCGCACCGTGATCCCGCCGGTTTTTAAGACCTGGGCGGTCCCGCCGGTGGATAAGATCTCCACACCGTTAGCGGCGAGCCCTCTGGCAAATTCCAGCAAGCCGGTCTTGTCCGAAACACTGATCAGTGCGCGCTTGATCTTGATCATAAGAGGATGATGTTTTGACCCACCCTAGCGTGGGGTTACTTCCGCAATAATTTAATGATCTCCACCACGAACCGGGGGAGGTCCTCCGGCTTGCGGGAAGTGACTAAGTTCTGGTCGACGACCACTTCGCGATCGACGTATTTGGCGCCAGCCGCAATCAGATCATCCTTGATGGCAAAAAAGCAGGTGACCGTGTGCCCTTTTAGGATGCCGGCGGAAACCAGCAGCCAACCCCCGTGACAGATGGACGCCACAATGCGTCCGTCGACATAGAGGCGCTTGACAAAATTGACGACCGGCTCGAACCGGCGCAGGATATCCGGCGCGTAACCGCCCGGAATGATGACACCGTCAAATTCCGTGGGCTTTACCTTATCCACCGATGTGTCGACCTTGATGGGATACCCTTCTTTGCTGTGATAAATTTCTTTGGTCCCTGTCCCGAGGGTGGTGACCCTGACCCCCTCTTCTTGCAGGCGGAACAAAGGATACCAGACCTCATGCACCTGATACTGGTCTTCGACCAGGATAGCCATTCTTTTCTGAGGCTGTGCTTTCGGCATACGGATCTCCGTGCGACTTATATCTACAGGAAGGAAGTATTATGCAGAGGGACAAAAAAACAATACCCGACTGTATGGCACGCGTCGGGTATTGTTTTTAGGATTATTTTCCTTTTTTTCTTTTACGCTCGGAAGGCTTTGAATAATAACGCCGCTCTTTGAGCTCGACCAAAAAACCTTCTTTTTGGCATTGCTTCTTGAAGAGCCGCAGGGCCTTCTCGAAATCCATTTTATCGTTGACCTTGACTTCAACCATGGTATTGAATCACCGCCTTACTTGATTTATTTGGTGGAAACGTGCCCTATTATAATATAGTTTCAAGAATTGTAAATGACTTTTATATCGCGCTGGCGCCTTCTTCGCCGGTGCGGATCCGCAGGATCCTGTCCAGCGGCAGGATGGCGATCTTGCCGTCCCCGGTCGCGCCCGTCTTGGCCACCTTCCGGATCATCTCGATGACCTTATCCACTTGGAATTCATCCGCGTAGATCTCAATCTTCACCTTCTCTTTAAGGCCGTTGCGGTGGTGCCCGAAGCCTTTGATGTCCGAGACCATCATCCCACCGATGCCGGACTTCTCCAGGACCTTATACACTTCGGTGAATTTTTCTTTCCGTATGATAGCTTCGATCTTTTTCATGGCTTCTCCTAAAGGGCAGGTATCATAACACACCCTTTTCCATGACGTCAAATGAAAGTGGCGGACCGCAGAAAATAAAAACGCCTGCTCGAAGAAAATACTCTTCAAAACGAGCAGGCGCTTTAAGTCGACAGAAAATTAAGGTTCGGGGTCGTAGTAAACGTATTCTTTGCCGGCGAAATTGCGCAGGATGTATTTCCCCTCTTCTTTGCGGATAATGTAATTGGGATTGATGGGGATCTTCCCCCCGCCGCCGGGGCCGTCGATGACGTAGGTCGGAACGGCATAACCGGTCGTGTGGCCGCGCATTTTTTCGATGATATTGATGCCGGTCTCGACGGATGTGCGGAAATGCTTGGAACCGAGGATGGGATCGCACTGATAAATATAGTACGGCCGGACCCTGATCTTGAGCAGTTCGTGCATCAGTTTTTTCATGACCGCGGGCTTGTCATTGACGCCCTTCAAAAGGACGGTCTGGCTGCCCATCGGGATCCCGCTGTCCGCCAAGAGGTCGCAGGCAAATTTCACCCGTTTGGTCACTTCTTTGGGATGGTTAAAATGGATGCTCATCCAGATGGGGCTGTATTTCTTGAGCATCTTCACCAGATCAAAGGTCACGCGCTGAGGTAACGTCACGGGGATCCTGGTCCCGATACGCACGAACTCCACATGCGGGATCTCTTTGAGGTTTTTGATAAGGTACTCAAGCACGTTGTCGCTTAAGGTCAGCGGATCACCGCCGGAAATGAGGACGTCGCGGATCTTTTTGTTGGAACGGATATAATCCAAAGCGGTGTTGTACGTCGACATGCTCAGCGTGCGGTGACCGTCGCCCACCATACGCGAACGCGTGCAGTAACGGCAGTACATCGCGCACATTTCATTGACCAAGAACAACACGCGGTCGGGATAGCGATGGACCAGGCCGTGCACCGGCGAATTCTTGTCCTCTCCGCAGGGATCAGCCATCTCTTCGGGGGCTGTTTCCAATTCATAGGCCTGAGGGACGGATTGCAGCCGGATGGGGCATTCCGGGTCTTCCGGGTCGATCAAGCTGGCAAAATAAGGCGGAATGGACATGGTGAGTTTGCTGCCGGCACCGTCGATCCCTTTTTCCTCGACGGGAGTCAGATTGACGATCTTGGAAATGACGTCTTTGGTCCGGATGCGGTTACGCAGCTGCCAACGCCAGTCTTCCCAGTCAAAAGGAGTGGCGTCCTTAAAAAAGGAAATGACACGGTTTTCCTTGGGTGTCAATTTTAAATTAGGCGGTGTTCCGATGGGGTCTGTGATCTGTTCTTCTTTGGCAACCGCCCCGGGGGTATTGTTCATTCGCTTAAGCCTCCTTGCCTATTCGTTCCGAGAGATAGCCGCTGGCAATGCGGAGCTACTCTTATTATTACCGTTAGCCTTCTTAAGCCCGTACCGCTCCAGACCGCAATCCACGATCCTATTGATCGTTTCATTGTAGGTCGAGCCGATCACGGCCGGAAAGATGTTGAAGGCATCCTTCAAGGCCAATGACGGTAAGGGATTTATTTCCAGGACATACGGCCGCCCTTTTTGATCGACGCGGAAATCCACGCGGCCGAAATCACGGCAGTCCACGCTTTGGTACGCGCGCACGGCGATCTCTTGCATCTTTTTGGTCAAGGCCTTCGGGATCTTCGCCGGGCAGACATAGCGCACGGTCTGTTCTTTGACAACACGATCGTAGGTGTAGAACATGTCTCCCAAATCGGTCTTATCGTCAATGGCGACCTGCACGATCGGCATGGCCTCCGGCGGGTTGTTGCCGATCACGGGGACGGTGAATTCCGTTCCTTTGATGAATTTCTCGACTAGGGCCGGCTGCTTATAGCGTGTCGTGACCAATTCCACCTGTTTGGTCAATTCGGCCAGATTTTTCACGCGCGACTGTTCGGTCAGGCCCTTCGATGTTCCTTCAAAGCGCGGCTTGACGATCAAGGGATAACCGATACGGTTTAATTTCTTCAGGTTCGCGGCGCTGTGCGCCACGAAATACGGGGCCGTGGAAACATCGTCGGCGATAAAACATTTTTTGGCCATGACCTTATCGAGCGTGATCCCCAAGGTCAGGGCATCGGCGCCGATGAACGGGATCCCGTTCATCTCGAGGATCTGCGGGTCGTCGGATTCGCGATTACGGCCGAAATAACCTTCGCAGATAATGAAAACGATGTCGACGTCCAAATCCTTGATCTGGGCCAGGAGGTTTCTCACATTCCCGATTTTCTTGACCTGATGTCCGCCGGACTCCATGGCGGCGGCGATGGCATCCACCGTCTCCATCGAATCCAGTTCGGCGTTGATATCGATCGGGTCGGTCGATGAGATCCTGCGATCGGATTTTAAGTCAAACGTTATGCCAATTATCTTTCCCATAGCGCGCTTATTCCACAAAAAAAGGGGAACCGGTGAATCTCAGGTTCCCCAAAAATTGCGTTATTTCAATTTATCTTTTCTCCTTTTCGGAAAAAACTTTCCTCAAAAAATTATCTTTAATAAATTTACTCTATGTCTAATGATTTTACAAATTTTTTTTATCATACACAGTAACGCTTGTCAATACATATTGTAAGAATCGAATAAATTTTTTCAAAAATTACCGGTGTTGGGTCACGCCGGCACGGGCGCAGAACTCTTTCACCGCGCAGCGCGAGCACAACGGCGAGATCGGGCGGCAGATATTTTGGCCCCACACCACCAAAAGCGCATTATAGCCGACCCAAAACCTGACCGGCAACCTTTTACGGAGGGCCATTTCCGTGGCATGCGGATCTTTTGTCCTCACATAACCGAAACGGTTGGAAATACGATGGACATGGGTGTCGACACAGATGCCCGGCTTGTTAAATCCCTCGACGAGGACCAGGTTGGCGGTTTTGCGTCCGACCCCTTTCAGCGTCAGGAGCTGCTCGATATCGCCGGGAACGCGGCCGTTGAATTTCTTGATCAGGTCACGGCATATGCCATGGATGGTCCGGGCCTTGACACGGTAAAATCCGACCGGATAAATGGCCTTTTCGATCGACGCCAGCGGAAGCTGAAGCATCTTCTTAGGATCATCGGCCAGGGCAAAGAGCCGCTCCGAGGCGGGGAGCGTGGTCGCATCCTTTGTGCGCAGACTTAAGATGCAGGAAATGAGGACCAAAAACGGATTTTTCCAGCGCTTCCCCACCAGCGTGACGGACGGGTCCGGCAAATTCTCTTCCGCTTTTTCCAGACAGCGGATGACCTCTGCGATATTGGAATTATTGACGGTCATTAAAATTTTTCATGATGATCCGCGGGATGCCGATGTCCACGACCTTTATTCTGCCGGCCTGCTGCGGCCCTTCGTGTACGTAAAAACCTTTTTTGGCAAAACTGAATGTGACCGTGACATCGGCCTTCACGCTTATCCCCCAGGTTTTTCCGGTCGTGGCATCAAGCCCCGAGGGGATGTCGACGGCGATGATTTTCTTTTTGGAACGGTTGATGCGGTCGATCGCGGAATAAAACGGATCCCGGATCTCGCGGTTCAACCCGACGCCGAAGACGGCATCGATGATCACGGAAGAATCGCGAAAAACTTTTTCGTTCTCGATCGCGGAAAATGAAGCGCCCATCTTCTTTAAGATCTGAAAATGGATCAGGGGATCATGTTTGAAAGCGGCGGAAGGATCGACGAGGAAGACCTTGACAGGAAGGCCGGCATTGAGGAGATATCTCGCGGCCGCAAACCCGTCGCCGGCATTATTGCCGCACCCGCAAACAACGCTGATTTCTTTGGAGCGCTTTGATCTGACGGCCTTGCGGACCTCTTCAGCGACGAGACGCCCGGCATTTTCCATTAATATAAGAGAAGGAACGCCGTATTCTTCGATGGCCATCCGGTCGATATCCTGGATCTCTTGAGCCGTAAGCGCCCGCGTTTTGCCCATATCAAATGTCGTAACCCAGCTCCTGCAGGAGCTGCGCGTCGTCTCGCCATTTTTTCTTGGTCTTCACATATGTTTCCAAAAAGACCTTGCTGTCCAAGAGCGACTCCAGTTCTTCCCTCGCCTGACTGCCGATCTTTTTTAGGACCTCGCCTTTCTTGCCGATCACGATCTCTTTATGTGTATCACGCTCGACGAGGATCACGGCCTGGATGTGGATGGTCTTTTTCCGTTTGGGCTTTATGGATTCGATGACCACGGCCACGGAATGCGGGACCTCCTGGCGTAAGGCATACAGCAGTTTTTCACGTATGATATCCGCGATCACGATCTTCTGGGGGAGGTCGGATATCGTATCTTCCGGATACAGCGGCGGGCCGGCAGGCAGCTTTTCAAAAATGACGTCGAGCAATTTGTCGAGGTTCGTCCCTTCCTTGCCGGACAAAGCGACCATGGTGAGCGACTTGATCTCCTGGATGGGCTTTCCTTTGGCGCGCTCCCAGAGGCTGATATACTCGGGGATGTTCTTCCCCTTAAGATCGACTTTGTTCAAACCCAAAATGACAGGAACCCTGGCCTGGCTCAAACGCTGCACCAACTCCTCTTCTTCTTTCCCGACGGCCTCCTGCGTGTCGACGAGATGGATGATGCAGTCGACATCATGCGTTGTTTCCAGGCAGGCCTTGCGCAAAAGACTGTCCAGCTTATCCTTGCCGGTGACCAGACCCGGCGTGTCGATAAAGATGATCTGCCCCCGTTTCTCGGAATAGATGCCGCGGATGCGGTTGCGGGTCGTCTGCGGGACCTTGGACACGATGGCCACTTTTTCGCCGACGATCGTGTTCAACAGTGTGGATTTGCCGACATTGGGACGCCCGACGATCGAGACCAGGCCGCAGCGTGTGGATGGAGCGTTTTCGTTCATGCCTTTTTCTCCGAATAACGCAGGACGATAAAAACGACCGTCGAGAATAAAGTAAAATTGACGATATTGAATGTTTTCCAGACGATATCGGCCGAGCGAATTCCCGCCGGGAACATGAGCAAAAGACACACCCAGACGCCCAGGGCCCAGGAACGGCTTATGTCGCCGGAAGACTTGCGTTTGACGATCTTGATGATGAGCGGGATGTTCCATAACGGAAGAACGACCGAAGCCACCAGCGCCACCATTTCTATCCAATGCATTTCCATATTAATAAGCGATGAATTTCTTGAATGTGTTGATCCGGTGATGGACCATGCTGATCGTCAGGGAAGCGGTCTTCTCCATGCCGAAGCCCTCGACGTTGAACGAGGCAACGGTGGTCGCGTAGATAAGGGCCTTTTTTAATTCCGTCGCATTGACACGTCTGACCTTGGTGAGATACCCCATTAATCCCCCCGCGAAGGTATCGCCCGCGCCGGTGGGATCCACCACCTCCTCGACAGGATAAGCGGGAAAAGAGAACATGAATTGATCGCTGTAAAACAAGACCCCGTGTTCGCCCTTTTTGATGACGACCAGCTTGGGCCCCAGACGGCGCAAATGCTTGGCGGCCTTGATCAGGTTGTGTTCTTCGCTGATGGCCCTGGCTTCTCCGTCGTTGGCCACAAAGAGGTCGACTTTTTTCATCAACTTGAGCAGGGATTTACGTTGAATATTGATCCACAGGTTCATGCTGTCGAGTCCGACGAGCTTGGGGCTGCGCATGATCCGAAGCATTTTCAACTGCACTTCCGGATCGATATTGGCCAGGAACAGGTGCTGAATATTGCGGTGCTCATACGCCACTTCCGGCAAATACCCTTCGAGCACGCCCAAACGGGTCGCCAGGGTGAGCGCCTGATTGAGGTCTTCTTTTTTATATTCCCCGTCCCAGCGGAAGGTGTCACCGTTGGTCTCAGCGAGCGAAGTAAGGTCGATCCCTTTACGGCGCAGGAACGTGACATATTTTTTCGGGAAATCCTGCCCGACAATGGCGACCAGATGCACCTTGGTGAAAAGCCGCGCGCTCATGGAAAAGTGTGACGCCGAGCCGCCCAGAAGATCACGTTTTTCGCCCAAAGGCGTTTTGACATTGTCCAAAGCCACTGTACCTAAAACAAGCAAACTCATAGACTACTCTCCGATAATTTTTACAAGGACGCGTTTATCCCGGCGCCCGTCGAACTCGCCGTAAAAGATCTGCTCCCACGGCCCGAAATCCAGTTTTCCTTTGGTCACAGCGACCACGACCTCCCGCCCCATGACCTGACGCTTCAAATGCGCATCGGCGTTGTCCTCGCCCGTGTCATTGTGCCGGTATTGAGAAACGGGTTCATGCGGGGCCAGCTTTTCCAGCCAGGCATCATAATCATGCAGCAGCCCGTCCTCGTCGTCATTGATGTAAACGCTCGCGCTGATGTGCATCGCATTGACCAGGCACAGGCCTTCTTTGATCCCGCTTTTATCGATGATCCCCTGCACCTTGTCGCTGATATTGATGTACGCGCGCCGGGTCTTGGTGTGGAACCATATCTCTTCACGATAAGACTTCATATATTCCCTAGATACCTATATCGACCGGAAACTGTACGCCGGGATAGTCTTGAATCATTTTCCGCAACGAATTCAATTCATCGCTGGAACGAATATCCTTTTTCGCCTGATCTAAAACAGCCAGCGCCTGCCCGCGGTCATCCCGCAGGAGATGGAGCTGGATCAGGTACCCATAAGCCGTATAACTAGGCCTTAATTCTATACTTTTCTGCAAATATTGCAAAGCCTCTTTATACTCCCGTCCAAAAAACATCACCCTTCCCAACCCTATATAGGAAGAAGCGAAGGACGGATACTGGGTAATGTTTTTTTGAAAAAACATCCTGGCCCTTTCGGGGTCCGTGTGGGTATGCAGCATGCCTAAAAGGTAATAAAGGCGCGGGTCCTGCATCCCGAGCGCATGGCTTTTCTCCAAATATTCCTTGGCCTCCGCCGCTTTCCCGCGCCTGACGGAATCAATGCCGGCAAAAAAATACCCTTGCGGGTGTCCGGGGAACTGGCGGACCAATTCCACGGCCGCCGTGCGATTACTGTGCCATAAAGAATTCAATGAAAATGTCCAAAGCCCGCAAAGGGCCACCACGCCGATCTTGATTATTTTTCCCCATTCCGCATGCGACCCGCTTTTAAAGAACATGTCGGCTTTTTGCAGATAAAACGCGGCCACGGCCGCCAGTCCCACCGACGGTAAATAGAGAAAACGGTGCGCCATCGGCGTGGGTAGCGGAATGAGATTAGCGACCGGGATCAAAGCGATCAGAAACCATAAAATAAAAAAAGCAACGGACTTTTCCTTCTTAAAATTATTTCCGATCAAATAAACAAAGAAGATGGCGGCAAGCACGCCCGCGATCATCGGCCCTGCTTTTGCGGCCGGTTGATAGACCGGCGGCAAAAGGGTGAATGAGAACGGAAAGACCAGGTGCAGCAGATAATGGGAAAAAGCTGTCGCAGAACCGGCCACTCTCTCTGTCCAAGGCAGCCCGTTGGCGATCAGCGCCGTGTTGGGAAAAATAAAAAAATATAAATAGCCATACAACAAAAATATCCCTACAAACGGGGCATAGGTTCCCACTGTCTGCCGCGTGATCTTTTTTTGAAATATCCACTGATAACCCAAGAACAGTAAAGGCAAGACAGCCGCCGATTCTTTGGAAAACAAGGCCAAAAGGAAGAAAATGCCGCTCCGGATCCTGTCCGTCTTCACGAAGAAGATGAACGACAACAGACCAAAGAGACACGCCAACAGGTCCGCCCGATAGCCGATAATATTGACCGCCTCGGCCTTGGTCGGATGCAATGAAAACAACAGGGCCGCCAGGACGGCCGCCGGTTCGCTGACAAAAATCGCGGCCAGCCAATACACGAGCAAGGCGTTCAGCGCGTGCAGGACAACATTATCAAAATGATAGCCCCGGGGATTATTTTTCCAGAATGTATAATCTAAAAAATAAGACAGGGAGAGGACGGGACGGTAGGCCACGGATCCCGAGTGGAAGCGTTCCTTGGACTCGAAAAAAACCGCTTCTTCATTGCGCGGAGTATTGTACGCGGGGCTCAACAAAAGACGGGCATTCGACCAGGAAGCGTAGAAATCATTGTCCTGGAAGATGACTTCATCGTCGCCGACAAGTCCATTAAAAAGGGTATTGGAATAAACGAGGGCCGTGAGGGCCAGGATGATGAGAACGGACCGTTTACGCATACCTAAAAGGCATGATTAATACCGAACCAAACGTTGGTGTCGTCCTGATCGGGATCGTTGATCGGCGTGGCCGCGTCCAGACGCAGGATTATTTTTTCCAGGAGCGAACCGATGGTGACCGTAAAGCGCAAACCCGCCCCGGCATTCTTCTTAAGCTCGGAATCCGCGAAGCTGCTGTACCAGTTCTGACCGGCATCGAAAAATACAACACCGCTGATGTTTTCGAAGCCTATCAGGTTGTCAAAAAAACTGATGCGCAGATTATCAATCAACGGAAAACGGTATTCAACGCTGCCCAAGAAGGCGATTGAACCGCGCAAGGTCTTTCGGTCATAACCGCGCAGGCCATAGGGTCCGCCCAATTGGAATAAATTTTTATCGTCGGGAAAGCCGCCCATACCCTTTAGGCGGTAAGCCATCTTGCTGCGCAATGTGACCGGATGAAAGAGACCTAAGTCGACCGATCCGCGGGTAAAGTGCTGCGTCGCGCCCCAAAAATGACCTGAATTCTCAGCCATCACATCGAGATTATATCCCTGCGACGGGTCCAGCGCTGGGCCCGCCCGCCCCATGTGGAACAAAGCACCGGCGATCGCTTCATCACGGCGCAGATAAGAGACATTACGGCTGTCCTCGAGCTCACCCGGCGCCAAAAGCCCGTCCACCCCGCGGTTGCGCAGGACATACAGGGATACATGATCGTTGATATCGCCCAGGCCGTATTTGGCCGGCCATAATTCCCGGCGCAGATAGATCTTGTGCGAGGTAAGATCTTCGTCATCGTCGTCCACGTCGTTACGGTCGGAGGCCTCCGCGCCGAAGACCGTTTGCGAATGCAGGACATTGAAGATCTCAAAACCCACTCTTGACTTATGCAGCGCTTCGCCGAACTCATAACCGCTGGCCGCATAGACGATATAATCATAAGGTTTTTGAAACGATGTTTTCAGGCCGATACCGTTGGTGATGATCTCAGGGCCCACGACCACATTGTAACCGTCGTCGGGGAGAAAGACCGGGACATCATACAGAGGGATGTAGATAGGAACGGGCTTGACGTTGACCTTCCGCGGCCAGGAATTATTGACGCGGTCGATGTCCAAGAGTTTTTCCTCCGGATCAATGACGACCCGCCTGATCTTACCGGGAAGTTCATATTCTTCCTTCCTGGCAACATCCACTTTCATGGTCTGTTCGGACCCATCCCTCATTTTGACCTTCATTTCGGCCGGCATGAAGATCTCTCCCTTATTCACTACAGTGACCTTGTTCCCTTTGACCTTGCTGACGGCCAGATCGAACGCCCGGGCATCATACAGCCAGGCATGAAAAAATTCATCCAGGTCCTTCCCGCTTTCTTCCTCAAAAAGGCGCTGAAATTCCTTCATTGATATATTCTTCCACCGGTATTCTTCGAACATCCGGCGGAAGGCCCTTTCAAAGGCCGCGTCCCCGACCTGTTCGCGCAGCATCCCCACGACCCGCGATCCCTTACCGTACGTCAGGGAGAAAATACTGGTGGGCTCCTGAAAGCTGGAAAGCTTTCCGACGATGGGATGATCATAGCCCCAGCGGACGATCGTCTTATAACGCACGTCGCGTATGCGCTTAAAGGTCAATTCGGGAATAAGGAATTTAAAATCCTTGAACCAGTCCGGGTAATCGAATACCTCCGCATTCTCGCCGAACTTCTGGTCGATATATTCCGAAACGAAATAAGAATCGACCCCTTCCTCCAGCCACATCTCGGTGAATTCGTCGATCCCGACCAGATTATAGAACCATTGATGGCCGGCTTCATGGGCGATCATAAAATCAAAATAACGCCTGAGGAACCATGGCAGTTCGTACATGCGCGTATCGATAAAGATCAGGTTTGACATCTGTTCACCGCTGTAGCCGAGGTGGACCGGCGCTATGCTGAACTCTTCATACGGATAAGGCCCGAAGCGCTCCGTAAAAAAGCGCATGGCGTCCTTGGCGACCTCCAGGCCGTATTGGCCGTAAGCTTCCTGGCCCGGGAGATAATAGGAATTGATATAGACCCTGTCATAATGGCCGCGGTAAACGCGGTAATGCGGGCTCATGGCCAAGGTGAATTCCCGGACAGGCTGATCGGTCGCGATCGAAATGACCCTCGTGCCGTCGGAGTTGGCCCTTTCATCCTTGTGCTCGCCCGTATGGATGACGACCTGGTTGTGGGGAACGGTCAATTCCACGGTATACATGGAGGCGTCGCTGAAAAAAGGACGATGGAAAGGATAGAACGGATGATTGTTCCAGCCGTGCTCATTGTAAACAGACAGGATAGGATACCAGCGGGACAAACGCATCACGTCTTCGTGCCAGCCGAAACGCCCGTACGCGTGCGGGATCTCGACCGTATATTTTAAGAATACTTCCGCTTTGCCGCCGGGGGCGAGCGGCTCATCGAGAGAGACCTTTAAGATGGTCTTATCTTCCCCTTCTACGATCAAATCGGCCGTTTTACCGTCGGCCCGCCCTTCTTCAAAACGGATCGCACCGGTTTGAAAGCCTTCGGGAAAAAGGTTCACCTTGAAATAACCGGCAAACTGGCCCATGAATCCCTTTTCCTTCAGGGAATATTCGCGGTTGGGATAGATATGGAAGAATAATTCGGAAAGCGTATCGTCGGAATTATTTGTATAGATGACTTTTTGTTCGGCAAATATTTTTTTCTGAACGACGTCAATGGCGGCCTTGATCTCATAGCGCGGGGGTTCCTGGGCGCGAGCCCCGGAGGCGATCGATAAAATGTTCAACACAATGAAAAAGACGCGTCCTGTTTTCACGGAAAACTCCTATTTTAAATATTTTTGCGCAAATTTAATACGCTTGCCGATGGGCGGATGGTCGTAAAAAAACATTTCCTTAAGCCATCCGGGCTCGAACTCGGCCAAACTCATTTCTCCAAGCTTTTGGATCATGGAAATGAAATCCTTCGGCTTATCCGTCATCGTTATGCTGAATCTGTCCGCCTCACGCTCGGCATAACGGCTCAGGGCGTTTAAAAGCGGTGTCGTTATGAAACTGAATGTGCCCAACGCCAAAGCGAGCAGCGGCAAATAGGAGGGGTCCGCTAGCGGAAAATCGAAAAAATTCTTCCATAAGCGGTCGACGAGCCAGAGCCCGCCCAAGGTCACGGCCGCATGGATGAGCGTGAACTTGATGATATCGCCGTGCTTATAATGCGCCAATTCATGGGCGACGACTGTTTCGATCTCCGGGACGGAAAAATCCTTGACGAGCGTGTCACTCAGGACGACCCGGCGGGATTTCCCCAGACCGCACATAAAGGCATTCGGCTTTTTAGTCTTCGAGGAGAGATTGACGAGGTACACATCCTTTAACGTCACGCTGGCCTGCTTGAACAGATCCTTGATCCTCGCCCGCAATTCTTCATGATCGAGGTCCTGGTATTTCAAGAAAATAGGAATGATGACCTGCGGCGTAATGCGCGCGAGAAAAACGGTCAAGAACAGCCAAAACAACCCGGCCAGAAGCCACCAATAAACGGGAAATCTTTCCAGGAAAATGTAGAGCACGCTCATGGAAATCAGAAAGAGGGCCAGCCCCAGAAAGAACCGCTTCACGTCATCCAGCAGCCACTGGCCGAAGGTCTGCGTGGAGAAATTATATTTATGTTCCCAGATAAAGCCGGTAAAAATATCCAACGGAAGATGGAGAAGATTCAAAAGCACATAAAAACAGGTGAAATAGATGAGATTGGCCTGAGCCGGAAGGACCTGTAAAGCCCGATCGTGGAGCCACACGGAAACACCGCTGACATGCGCTCCTACCAGGAAGAGGACATTGAGCAAGAGCCCGATGAAAAAACAAACATACTTAACACGGTTATAGGTTTGGTTGGACATTCTTCGTCTTCTTGTTCTTTATACCCATCAGGTATTCTTTAAAACGGCTGTCCTGCCGGAGATTGTCCAGGTCTCCATCCCGTGCCAGGTATTCAAAATTGTCGTAGCCGCAATCCACGGCCCGTTTGATGCTGGTTAAAGCTTCGTCGAGATTATTGATCAGTGAATAACTGCAGGCGAGATTATACATGATGGTCGCGTCATCCGGCCGGAGCAGGGCGAGTTTTTGATCGACCTTCAATCCGTCGAGGTAGCGCCCTCTCTTCGTATAGAGATCGCCCAGGGCCATCAGGGCCTCGATGAAATCCGGCTTACGCCCGAGGATCTTCTCGTAAAAATGGATCTCAAAATCGATATCTTCTTCTTTTCGTGGGCGCATACACTATCCTATCGATGCAGATAATCCTTGATCCGGATCAGAGCTTCTTTCAGGTTCTCGTAGCTGGAGGCGTACGATATGCGCACGTACCCTTCACACGAAGGGCCGAACGCCACACCCGGCACCAGCGCTACCTTCTGTTGTTTCAACAGGTTCTTGGCGAAATCCAGCGATTTCTCTTTGGTCTTGGCGATCGAGGGAAAGACATAAAAAGCGCCTTCCGGCAAATGACAGGAAAGCCCCAGCTCATTGAGCCCATCGACGATAAAACGGCGGCGGCGCATGTATTCTCTCTTCATCCGCAAAACTTCTTTAAGGCCGTTCTTGAGAGCCTCCTGTGCGGCCATCTGCGCGATGATCGAAGCGCACAGCATCGTGTATTGATGGATCTTGGTCATAGCGCCGACGATCTCCTTGGGACCGCAGACATATCCCAAACGAAAACCTGTCATCGCGTAGGCCTTGGAAAAACCGTTCAAATAAATGACACGGTCCCTCATCCCCTTGATGGCCGGGAAAGGCGTGTGCTCAAAATCATAGGTCAATTCGTCATAAACCTCGTCGCTGATGACCACAAGACCGTGCTTGATGACGACCTTGGCGATCTCATTGAGTTCTTCCTTGCGGTAGGACGTCCCGGTCGGGTTTGACGGATAATTGATCATCAGGGCCTTCACGCCCTTTTGGGAAGCGGCCTGCGCGATCTGTTTGGCAGTCATCTTGAACCCATTACTGATATCCGTTTTTAAAAATACAGGTTGTCCGCCGGCGAGTTCAACTACGGGGCCGTACGAAACATACGCCGGTTCCGGCACCAGGACTTTGTCACCCGGGTTAAGGAGCGCGCGCACCGCCAGGTCCAGACCTTCGCTCACCCCCACCGTTATCAGTATTTCTTCATCGAAATCATATTCCAAACCGTAACGATGGCCAAGGAAATGGGCGATCTGTTTGCGCAGTTCCGGCATCCCCTTATTGGACGTGTAGGATGTGTATCCTTTTTCCAAAGAGTAAATGGCCTTTTCGCGGATGTTCCATGGTGTCACAAAATCCGGTTCGCCCACACCCAGGGAAATGACGTCTTTCATCCCCAGAACGAGGTCGAAAAAGGCGCGGATGCCCGAAGGGGCAAGTTGTTCGACTTTTTTGGAAATTTGCATGTTGGGTTTCATGTTATCAGGGCTCGGTCTGAAAGATTCCCGCCGCGCGGCGGGAATTGTAGTGTAAAATTTTACTTTTAATACGAAATATTCAACCTTTTGGCTTGGCTACCCTTCTTGAGTATCTGTCCATCTTCTTTGTATTTCTTCAGCATAAAATGCGTCGTGGTGCGCTGGACGCTCTCGATCGGCGCCAGCTTGGCGGCGATAAAATTGGCAACCGTCTCAATACTCTCCCCTTCCACAATGACGAGAAGGTCATACGCGCCGGAGACCAGATAACAGCTTTTGACTTCCGGAAAACTATAGATACGCTCGGCGACCGAATCGAAACCCACGTCCTTTTGCGGGGTTATCCCCACCTCGATGATGGCCCGCACGAAGGATTTGCCTTCACGGGCGAGGTCATGGTTGACGACCGTTTTATATTTAACGATGATGCCGTCTTTTTCGTATTTGCTGATGGTCTTCTTCACGTCGGCGACCTTGCGCCCCGTCAACTTGGCGACCTCCTCGGCGGACAAACGGGCATCATTCTCCAATATCTCTAAAATTTCGTCCATAGCATCTCCTTTTTACGTCTTTCCGGTTAGTGATGTTACAGATTCTAAAAGGAAGGATTTTGTGGCTATTGCGTGGGGGCCGGGGCCGTACCCATGCTTGCTTTCAACTCCGAAATCTTCTGCCGCAGCTCCCTGTTCTCTTTATCCAGGTTCATGATCTGGTCCAGAAGGGCCCTGCGTTTGGACTGGGCCTGGGCCGATTGCTCGACGGATTTTCTGACGGAATCCAGCTGCGATTCCAGCTTGCTGATCTCACTTTCCAAGACCCTTTTTTCCTTTAGTTTTTGCCCATATTCGGCGGACGGCGCTTCCTTTTCGAGCTTGCGGCGCCATTCTTCAGCTTCCCTGATCTTCTCTTTTTTTTGTCTTTCCAAGCCGGCAATCTTTTCTTCCAGCGTCCTATTTTCCTGTTTCAATCGCTCCAATTCTTCCCGGGACTGCTGGTTGGCAGCGGCAAATCCTTCGGCTGAGCCTTCGAGCTCCTGGGCCTGCTGCTGCACAGCAGAAGCCTCCGTCTCGATCTTCTTCAATTCTTCCGCCTCACCGCTCTCGATCTGCTGTTTCAGTCTTTCCTGGGCCTCGAGTTCCAGCGCCAACTGCTCCTTTTCCAGCTGCAGGTCATTGATCTGCAGCGTCCAAAGGCGCAAGGTTTCTTCGTAGTTCATCAATTTTTTCTTAAGCTCATCCATCTTGCCTTTACTGGCCTCTGCTTCCTGATTCAAGCGCTCCACTCTCTGGTTGATCGCCTCGCGGGTCAGCTGTTCCTGGCCGGCCATTTTCTTGACGCGGTTGATGTCCTGTTCGAGCTTTTGATTTTCCAGCTTGTACGTATTGATGGAAGATTGTATGTCAAAGATCTTTTCTTTAAGGGCGTTGTATTCAGCCTGAAGCGTGTTGTTCTCTTCAATAATGCGGTCCACATCAGCCCGGATCGTGCCCAATGTACCGGCCCAGTGCGGTTCCTGCGCCAATGCCGGTGCAACGAAGATGAATAAAAAGGATATCAGTATAAATAACCGAGACATACTTATTTTTCTCAAAAATTTTTTAGAATGAGATAAGTATAGTACTGATTTCTTCTAAAATCTTTTGTGGAGAAATCAGTACATATTGAAAGGTATTATAGAGAAGTTTATTTAAAAGGTAAAACAAAATTTCAGGAATGGGAAAGCCGCAAATTATAGGCCTGCCTTAACTTACGCACCAAAGAACCGTCCTTTTTTGCTGGTAATGTGGTTTTTTCAACAGCCCGCAGGGGGATGATGCCGAAAAGCGCGTTGGTCAGGAAGGCTTCCTCGGCGGCCTTCAGCCGGCCTGGCGGAAACCGGCCTTCCCGGCAGGGAATGTTCATCTTTTTGGCCAGACTTAAGACCGTCTGCCGCGTGATACCATCCAGGCATCCGCAGGAAAGCGAGGGCGTGTAAAGCCTCCCTCGTTCAACAAAAAATAAATTGGTCCGGCTGCCTTCCGCCAACTCGCCGCGCGTATTCAACAGGACCGCCTCATCATAGCTTTGTGCGGCCGCCTCTTGGTAGGCCGCCATGTAAGGCTGATAGCGGATGGATTTTACGTTGGCGCGCTGTTTCCCTGCGTGACAGCGCAGACGCGCAATCTTGACGGAAAGCCCTTTAAAATATTTATGCTTGGCCAAGGGGGTTTGGGCGGTTGCAGTCGCGGCGATATGCACGCGTCCGTTCTCTTTCCAGACAAGCAGGCGTACCCTCCCCCATTTATGCTTGTTAATGTTGACGACTTTTTGAACATACCGCTCTATTTCCTTTAAAGGGAAGGGGAGTTTGATCCGGTAATACCCCGCTCCCCGCTTAAGGCGCTTAAGATGTTCGCGTAAAAAATATATCTTACGGCCGCGGCTCAACATGGTCTCAAAGACCCCGCAGCAGCCCAGCTTGACCGGTGCCAGATGCGCTTCCAGGGCCGGTTCGGCGGCCAGAAATTCACCGTCTAGAAAAATAACTCTTTTCATGAGGCCAGCACCTCCTCAAGACAGGCGCACATGGCCTTGGCCTTGACCAAAGTCTCTTTATATTCTCCTTCGGGTGTTGAATCCGCGACGATGCCGCCGCCCACATGGAAAAAGATCCCGCGGCGGTGAACGAGCATGGTCCTTATCAAAATGTTAAAATCCATGTCGCCGCTGAAACTCAGATACCCCAAAATGCCGGTGTAGAGGCCGCGGGGATGCGGCTCCAATTCACTGATGATCTGCATCGCCCTGATCTTGGGACAGCCGGTTATGGACCCACCGGGAAAGCAGGCCCGCAGCAGGTCGAAAACATCTTTGTCCCGCCGGAGAATGCCTTCCACGATGGATGTCGCCTGATACACTGTCCGGTAGGGTTCAATGCCCCTTAATCGTTTGACCTTGACCGAACCGAATTCGCAGACCCGCCCCAGATCATTGCGCTCCAGGTCCGTGACCATGAGCAGCTCGGCCTTGTCTTTGCGGCTTTTGAGAAGGTCCTGTTTTTGCCGGCGATCGTCGAGACGGCCGTCGCCGCGCGGCCGCGTTCCCTTCATGGGACGCGTCTGGACTGTCCGGCCGTGCATATGCAGGAACCGCTCCGGAGAACTGCTCAAGACCTGGAAATCCTTTGCGGCAAAATAGCCGGTAAAATGCGACGGTGTCAATTTGCGCAACGAGGAATAAAGCTCTACCGGGTCCGGCCTTTTTTTGTGCGGGGCCAATGAAAACCGCTGCGAAAGGTTCACCTGATAGACATCGCCTTCGCGTATATAGGCGAGGACTTTGCGTACAGCCTCATAATATTTTTCTTTTCTAAAATTACTTTTTAACGCCGGCTTGGCCGTGACGCCACCCTGCTTGTTCTTCAGCACGGGAGACAAAAGTCCTCTATGAAGCTTTTGCAGGACATCATCCAACCGCTGACGGGCGCGTTTTTTACGCAAAGCGCCTCTTTCGGGCAAGCCCGTCGAGACGATGTGCAATTTCTTTTTCCGGTGATCGATGGTCAGGATAACGTCATAAAAGCCGAATAGGGCCTGCGGAACAAGGGCGCCGCTGGAAGAGCGGCCGGATATATTCTCCCACCCCAAGCCCGCGTCATAACTTAAGAAACCGACCGCTCCCGCCGGAAGCGGCGTCAATGAGGTCGCGGGCAAGTTCTCTATACGGGCGAATTCTTTTTTGAGCCCATCCAGGGCCTCGGCTCCGTCGGAAGCGCGGTAGACAAAAAACGGATCAAATCCGATGAACGAATAGCGCCCCGGCTCTCCGTGCGAAGAGGCGCTGCTGTCCAAAAAGAAAAGATGCGGTTCGTTCCGAAAGGCGGCGAAGATACGAAAACTGTCCGCCGGAAGGTCGAGAGATTTACTTACCAATTTAGACATGAGGGTTTCCTACCGAAGGGAAAGAGGCTGTTGCTTGGCCCGGGTGACCAGCCGGTTGAAGACCTCGAAGGTCAAATGCACGTCGGCCATGGCCCTGTGCTGCTGGATCGTAATGATGTTCAAACAACGCGCCACATTCGCCAGGGAATAACTGGCCAGGCCCGGCAAAGTCCTTCTGGCCATCTGCATGGTATCGTGCGCCCTAAGGCCTTTTTTTAAATTCAGGTTCAACCGCAGGAGTTCGTGCATCAAGAATCCCAGATCGAATTTAACATTGTGCCCGACCACATTCGACTTGCCCAGGAATTTAAGGAATTGCGGCATCACAATATCGGCAACCGGAGCGCTCGCGACCATGTCCTGACTGATCCCGTTGACCCGGTAGGCGCCCCAAGAGATCTCGCGCCGGGGATTGATGAGCGAATAAAATTGGCCGACAGGCTTGAGGTCCTTGATCTTCAGGGCGGCGATCTCGATGATGCGGTCCCCGCCGAATGGCGAAAGGCCTGTTGTTTCCACGTCGACGATCACCAGCTCTTGGTGATACATTACTTTCCTTTCCAGGATTTTAACGACACCGTGTATGAAGGGACAAGCACGAGCGGCTGATACGACAACTTGGTGCGCTGAAGGTTCGGCATGGCAAAATCGTCCATAGCGTTGATGAACTTATACGGCCGGACCGTTTCATCATCGCAGAATTCGCGGAAGATATACGCCGGCAGCCCTTTGATCTCAAGATCGGCGATCTCGAAGAGAACACAGAACATCTCCTCATTGAGCGGATATCCGAACGTGTATGCTTTTATTTTCCCGTCGGATTCGACCACCCGGCCGGTCAATCCCAGCTCTGTATGGTATTTCAGGGCCGCTGTATGGACGCGGCGATTATCTTCCAGCATCTGCACGAATACCTCTTCGGCATTGCTCTGCCGCCGGTCTTGGGCCCACGCCTCATACAGGTCCAGGCAGGCCTTTTCCATCTCGGACTTGTACGGTAAAAAACGGTATTTGTGATTTTTGATGAAGGCGTTATAAAGATTGCGTTTATCTTTAAGGCCGTTGCCTTTGAGCTCCGTGAGGTTCTGGCGGTAATAGCAATAATCCTGGCTTTTGAGATAAACACTGTACTGGTCCGTCCAGAAAAACGGCAGCTGCGCCTTGTCCACGTTCTCGATACGTGAGACACCGCTGCCGCCGTTGATCTCCTGCATGAGGGCAAAACATTTCTCGATCGCCTTGGGTGAAGTCCTGTTTCCCAGCGGCGGAAGATACAAAAAGCAGCCTATCTCATTCTGCGCGAAAACGCAGAGATTGGACTCGATTATCTCGAACTTAAATGTAAAAAAATCCTTCCACAAAAAGACGTTCACAAAAGAATACGCGGAGAGTGAATTTTTCTGCTGTCTCACGTATTGGTCGAACAGGCTCTTTTTACTTAACAGTTCCGTGTCCGCGGCGCGATCAATGGAAGATAAAGACATCTTCGAGTTCATCCTTGTAAGCGGAATAATCGTTTATAGAGGAATCGGCGCGGACAGCGGCCTTGACCACCGCCTGGCCGAAGAATGCGCGGAGATAATCCAGATAATCCATGTATTGCTGGGTGGATCGTGTCTGCTGGATATGCGGACAGAGCGTGTGTACGGAAAGGACCGTTTCCCCGCCGCGCTTATGCAGGATAAAGGGATAAAGCCGGCATTCAAAGGGCCGCGCCGGGTAAATGCCGCACGTGTGGTCGACCGGATCAAAAAAGGAACAGAGATGTTCATCCTGGTGGCACCGGGTCTTGAGCCGGCGGTCTTGGGAGGTAGCCTTCAAGACCTTTTCCGCCAGCCCTTGGCTTTGGGCGCCGGCGATGTCTGGTTCGGTGACCTTGGGACGCCACGCGCTGTCTTCTTCTTTGAAACGGCAGCATCCGTCGCAGGATAAACACACTTCGGAAGGGACAAATTGTTTAAAGTTATTCATCATGCATCTTAATCTTGTATAATGATTCGTACTACGGAAGGAATATAGTTTAGCACATTATCCTTTTGCTTAAAAGCATGCTGAAAGCCCTCCCGAAAAATCTGAACTACCGGCACTGGCTTTTGTGTTTTCTTATCGCCGTCGAGATCGTTGTGGCGCTGGGCCTGATCGGCGAAGCCCGCATCCCCCGCGCCTTCGACGGATTCCAATATTTCAATTTACAATATTATTTCCTGAACAACGCGATCGCCTCCGGCGAACTGCCACAATGGCTTTATACGCCGCACAGCGGAGGCCCGGCGAACATCGTTTACGGGCTTCAGGCCGGCATTTTTCAGAATATTATTTGTCTTTTCCCTTTTTTGTTCAAGAAGATCAATTTCGTTGTGCTCTTCCACTTGGGCTTTTTACTGGACAAGGTCTTATTGATCACGGGAACATGGCTCCTGGCCCGCCGGCTTTTGCGTTCAACGGCCGCAATATTTTTTGTGACAGTGACCATGGCCGCGACCTCACTGTGGATGCTACAACCGTGGTTCAACTTTCATTTATACTACGCCCTGCCGCTGACCCTTTATTTGTTCCATGTCTTTTTTGAAACAGGGCGATGGCGTTATTTCCTTCTAGGGCAGAATTTGATCTTTATCCAGCTGTTGGGTAATCCTCCCTACATCTTCCCCGTCATCACGCTGGTCGTGACCCTTTATTTTATCCTTTATTTCGGGCTTTGGCCGGAACAATTCAGACAGCAACTGCCAAAACTCAAACCAAGCTGGAAAGACATTGTTTATGTCCTTGTACTCATCCTTCCGTTTATCGCTTTATGGACCAGTTTAAAATTTGGCACGGAAAGCATACATATGGAAGGCAGGAATCCCGACGGGACAACAAAGCTGGAAAATTTTCTTGGCCACGGCGGGAATTTGGCCATCAACATTAACGAGCAGAACCTCATCACCTGGTTAAGCCTGTTCCTCGAACCGTCGCCGAACGCCAACTACACCTTATTCCTGGGCTTCCTTCTGCCGCCGCTGGCGATCTTGACGCTTTTTTGGGGGCCGCGTAAGAAAGAATTCCACATGATTATCCTGATCTTCATTTTGCTCATGATCAGCTTCGGGACCGTCTTGTCCGTCCTGGTCTATAAATTCTGGCCCTTTATGAAATATTACCGCCATCTGCCGCTGCTTTCTCCGCTCATTAAGCTCTTCATTTGTCTGCTCATCGGATTAGGGATCGACACCCTGGTCAAGGACAGGCCCTACGTTCAGCGCCCCAAGCGTTTTATGGTCTCCGTTCTTGTATCGGCCGGTGTCATCGTTTTGTTGGCCTTATTTATATTCTATCCGATCGCTACGCGTGTCATTACAAGCGATGCCAGCAAATTCAGCTATGAAATGGCCGATCTTAAATCTAATTTTTTTAAGTTAGCGGCCTTTGCCTATTTCTTTTGTATGTTTCTATCGCTCCTGACCGTTCCGGCCCTGCAACGGTTTTCGCCTATATTGATCGGGGGATTGCTTCTTTTACATACATGGAACATGGGGACCTATTATCAAAGGGAAGCGTGGCAGAGGACTTGTCCGCTGGACAAGACAACACCGTCGGGGAATTGGCAGGAAAGGAAATTCCAGCGGGAAAGGCTGATAACCTTTCAGGATGAAGACCCGGGAGAAGCGCTCTGCCTTCTGGAGAGCAGCTACTTTCTTTTTTATTTCGATAATCCCCATCCGTTCATCTTAAAGGAACGGATCGGATTCGTGGACGAGAAAGGTGAATGGATAAGGACCCTCTTTCGGATCAACGAGGCGAGCGCGAACCATGTGGTCCTAGAGACCACGGTGCCCGAAGGAACGGCGCTGATCTTCAAGGACCCCTACCATCCCCTGTGGCGGGCCGAACTCAACGGCCAACCGGTCGCCGTCGAGCGTTCCGCCGACGGCCATAAGGCCGTTCCGCTAAAGCCGGGCGGCAACCGCGCGCATCTGTATTTCAAATCGGACCAAATAGGATGGACCCGCACGTTCTTCGGCCTGAATTCCCTGGCGTGGGTCCTGTTCTTCGGCGTGCTGTGGAAGAAAGACCTTTTTGCGGAATAATTATTTAACGAGGCTGCCCAGTGTCACGGGCCTGTCCAAACCCAGAAGGACAATGCCGTTCTCATCGCTTGCCGCCAACACCATGCCGTTGGATTCTTCGCCCCGGATGACGGCGGATTGCAGATTGTTGACAATGACGACCTTGCGCCCGACGAGTTCTTCGGCCTTGTACGATTTGCGTATGCCGGCGACCAGCTGCTTTATTTCTTTCCCGTTGTCGACCTTTAAAACGAACAGGCGGTCGGCGTTGGGATGCTCTTTGGCCTCTTTGATCTCAGCGACCAGCAATTCGATCTTCTTAAAATCTTCCAGTGTCACCATGAATGTTCTCCTTTTAGAAGCGATTGTAGCATCCGGCATTTTTTTATCCAATGGAATTATGAATAAATTTGACAAGATTTGGCTTCTTCAATAGAATGAACTTGCTTTCAAACTGATCGTCAGAAAAATCACCGACCTTGCTTAAAAAACCAAAAATATTATTTCTTATCCTCCTCCTTGCTTGCGCCCTTCCGGTCTTTCTTCCTCTGATGCATTATCAAGTCACCCTCGCCCAAGGCGATCATGGACGCGACCTCTACGCCGCCGAAGCGGTCTGGCGCGGCGAACTTCCTTATAAGGATTTTTGGTGGGTCTACGGCCCGCTCATGCCTTATCTGTACGGATTCTTTTATAAAATACTCGGTACCAGTCTTTCAAGCATGTTGACCGGACAGATGTTCTTTCAGGTCTTAAGCGGCATCTTCATTTATCTGGGCCTTTCCTGCTTCATTGTCCCATGGGGAGCGGCCCTGGGCGCATTGTGGTTCTGGTCTTTCTTTCCGGATTTTTTCTACACCTACAATCATACCGGCGGGATCACCCTGATGATGGCGGCGGTCTGCTGCCTGTTTTACTACCTGAAAAAACCGAAGCTGCGTTATTTATATCTGGGATTGCTCGCCCTGTTCGTCCTTTGTTTTGTGAAGATCAATATCGGTCTTTTTTCCCTGGCCGCCTTCCTTGTTCTGGTCGCGGTCATTAATTTTTTCATGAAACTGTCTTTTCCGGATGCCAAGCGCTTTTATACCTTGGGGGCTGTGGCTGTTCCTGTCGTTGTTCTCGGTATTTATTTGCTGTTGCTTAAAGATCTTTCCCTGTATGAGATCCGCCAATGTCTTCCCTATTTGGCCGAAGACCATCCTTACAATGCGCCGCCGATTGTTGCGATCCGCAACCTCATTCAAATGACATTGGCCAACATTTCTTCTTCCCCGACATCGATTCTTTTAGCGCTGCTGGTCCTTTTGGCCTCAGCGCAGGTCATCTTTCAGTTCTTCAACAAGGACGCTGAACCGGCCCAAAAGAAAAGAATGGCCCTGGCCATCCTGATCTTGATCGTTTTTTATGTCGCGAATTTCCATGAATTCCTGGCCAGCGGGATCGTGATCTACCGCTCTTTCTGGGCCAAACCGTTCAGCATCATTTTGATTATCTATATTCTTTATACGGCCATTCAACAGCTGCCGCGCTGGATCAATGGGGCGCTCTCGGCGACATTGGTCCTTATTCTGGTCCTGGCTCATTTTAATCAATACAGGTCCATTCAGGCGCTCAGACAAATGCCCTGGCAGAACCTCGGCCTGCCGCGGGCAAATGTTTTTTTGCGCAACCAGCCCGAATGGCTGCAGACCGTTCGCCAGGCGGCACAGTATCTGCAGAACAACCTTTCGCCGAAAGAAACCTTCCTGGCCCTGCCGTACGATCCCTTGTATTATTTTCTGACCGGCAAACAAAGCCCCACCCGCCAGCTTATCTTCTTCGAGCACATCAACATCCCGCCGCAGCAGGAACAGGATATCATCGCTGAATTGGAAAAAAATAACGTCAACTATATCCTCTTATCAAACCGTTCTCTGGTGCCAACCGATGGATTGGGCATTTTCGGAAAGACCTACTGTCCGCTGCTGGGAAAATATATCGAGGAGAATTTTGAAGCGGTCCAGACCTTCGGCTCATGGAGAGCTCCGTCGGGCGACGGCTGGGCCTGGGACCATAGCGTGCGGATATTAAAAAGAATCGGTCAATAAAGATCCGTCCCTATTTATTGCCTTCGTAACGTCGGATCAATTCCTGCTTCGTTTCCCACAACGGCTCGGAAAGCGAGACATGATAGATGTGCGGATTGACGAGCCGTTTAACACCGGCATCCAGGCGTTCAAGGTCCAGACGCCGCCGCTGACGGATCGCTTCGATATCCGGCCGAGCGACCCTTTTCCCTTCCTTAACGACATTCTGCAAAAGCGGCTCGATCTCTTTGATGTCCTTTTTGTCGATGGTCCTGTGGATCTCCGCTTCGACGGGATGACGCAAGATCAGTGTGTCGCTTTTCCTCGGATTCTCCTGGCTTAAAGAAATAAGATCGCCGATAGCCTTGTCCCTTTTGTCATAAACCCGCCAGACTTTCTTGGCGCCCGGATTAGGGACTTTGGTGCGCGATTCCGACATCTTGACCGCCGGGACCCAGCTCCCCCGGCCCTCCACGGCCGTTAATTTATAAACCCCGTCGATGGCCGAACATCCTTTGGATGTAATCAAACTTGTTCCTACACCGTAGACCAGCCGCCGGATAAGTTGACCCGGACTGATCTTCTCGGAAGACGCCTCAGCCTCGATCTGCCGGTGGATTTCGGAGATCACGATCTCATCGAGCTGATTGGAAAGCACGATCTTTACATCGGGAAATCCCGCTTTATTAAGCATCTTATGCGCCTGAATGCTCAAATACGCCAGGTCGCCGGAATCGAGCCGTATGCCTTTGGGCGTGTGGCCTTTCTTTTTAAGTTCTTCGAAAACACGGATGGCATTCGGCACTCCGCTTTCCATAGTGTTTATCGTATCGACCAATAAAATACAATCGTCGGGATAAAGCTCCGCAAAGGCACGGAAGGCCTCGAGCTCGCCTTTTCCCATGGCGACAAACGTCTGGACCATGCTGTGGGCGTGCGTTCCTTTGGGCGGATAACCCAAAGCATATGACGCGCCGGTGTTGGAACTGAAGGCCGCCCCGCCGATTAGCGCCGCGCGTGCGGCCTGATTGACGGCTGTCCCGTGTCCGCGTCGCATGCCGAATTCAATAACGGTTTGTTCCCCGGCGGCTTCCGCGACCCTTGAGGCCTTGGTAGCGATCAGGGTTTGATAATTCAAATGATTGAGCAAGGCGGTTTCCAGGATCTGGGCCATGGGGATGGGGCCCCGGATGACCGCCAGCGGCACATTCGGATGGACCACACGGCCTTCGGCGATCGCCTCGATTGACAAAGACCGGAAATGCCCTTCCTTCATGAACCATTTCAGGAAATCATCATGAAAGATCCGCTTTCCTGTGCTGGTTTTGTGCTTTTTTAAGGCATCGATATCTTCTTTGCGGGAGACGGTCTTTTCCATCCAGTCGAGAAGCGTCTCTGTCCCGGCAAAAATGCAGTATCCGGCCGAATGCCCGCCGTAATCCGGGTATTTGCGGAAAAAATAATCGAACTGGACGTTTTGTTTATGGATGCCCGTCTTAAAATAGAACTGGGCCATGGTGAGCTGGTAAAAATCCGTGAAAAGAATTCCTTCAGACAATGAAGAGAGTTTTTTGGTCGGCATCAGGCAAGTTCCTTGCTTGTTATGATCTCTACCCCGGCCTGCTTCATTTCGGCAATGGCCCGGGGAACATCATCTTCGTTGAGATTGACGCCCCGGCAGGCATCTTCAATAACGGTCGTCTTAAATCCCAACTGCGCGGCATCCAGGGCCGTAAATTTGACGCAATAATCCGTGGCCAAGCCGGTGACATAAACTTCTTTGACGTTCTTTTGCTTCAAATAGTCGCCCAGGCCTGTTGCCTTTTTATGGCCGTTATCGAAAAATCCGCTGTAACTGTCGATTCTTTTGTCCGTTCCCTTTTGGAAAACACGGTCGATCCTCTTTTTATCCAGACCATCGACGAGTTGAGCGCCCCTGGTGTTCTGGACACAGTGGTCGGGCCAGAGGACCTGCTTCATTCCTTCAAGCTCAATGACTTCACCAATACTTTTACCATGATTGCGGGCAAAGCTTAAATGGTCTTTGGGATGCCAGTCTTGAGTGGCGACAATAAGGTCGAATTGGGGCTGGAGCTTGTTGATCACGGGGACCACGTGGTCGCCTTCCTTGACCGCAAGCGCCCCGCCGGGACAGAAATCATTTTGAAGATCCACAATGATCAATGCCTTCATTTCTTCAGTATAAATGTAAATGCGGAAAAACAAAGATTTATTTGGGAGGGAAGTACTTTTGCGGGACGATGCCCTCAGTCCATGACATCTTCCACAACATCCGCCGTGTCGCCTTTTATTTCGCTCCAGCCGGAAGCCGTGGCTGCCGTAATTTGATGCAAAAGCTGCCTAACGTCGTCTCGCATCCTGCCAAAATCCGCCAGCTCTTCGTTCACACTCTCTCTCCGGCCTCTGTCTCCGTAGTCCAAGGTCTTTTTCAATTCCGCCGTATGACTCTCGACTTTTTTCAAAAAATTTTCCAAATCTCGCTGATATCTGCTCTTTTCCTTTTGCCAGCCCTCTTCCAAGCGCGCATATTGTTCTTTAAGTTTCAGAGAATTTTTCTCGAAATCATTCTTCTCAGCGGCAAAGACGCCCTCGGAAAATCCGCCGAGAGCGACTAAGGCAAAAAATACGAGGGTCATGGCATATCTTCTCATCCAATCAATCATGATCTTAAGTCCTTTCTGCACTAACTTATACCTTAGCTATAATTAAAGAAAGGTTAAAATCACATTAAGGCAATGCTGACAAATAAAAATGCCCTCGTAGGGAGGGCATTTTATTTAAGCGGGGCCGACGAGATTTGAACTCGCGATCTTCAGCGTGACAAGCTGACATGTTAACCGGACTACACCACGGCCCCTAAAATTTGAGATAGTCTAATATTTCTGACTAACTTTGTAAAGATATTTCTATATCATGGACGAAGAAGGACTCGAACCTTCGACCTCTTGAATGTAAGTCAAGTGCTCTAACCAAGCTGAGCTATTCGTCCGAAAACCGCCCGAAGATCCTTTACGATATCTTACCCATCAAGAAGACCATGACGAACAGGGCCACGGTCTCGATGATACCAAGGACGATCAAGTAGTTAGTAAAACCTTTCCCCGTCTCGGCCAAGGCATCGGCCCCGCCGGCGCCGGCCTTACCCTGCATCATGGCGGAAGCGCCGATCGCCAAACCGCCCAAAATCCCGGCCCACCAGAAATGCTGGCCGCTGGCTGCCGCGGCTATCTTGTTCATAAGGATCATCCCATAAATGGTCTGTGAAAGCGGTGCGCCGACGAAAACGACCAGCAAGAACGGCGCGTTTTTGTTCTGGGCATAGCATTTTTTCCAGGCGCCCACCGCCGACATACCGGCATATCCCGTTCCTAAAGCCGAACCCAGGGCCGACAAGGACAACGCGGCCGCCATTCCCAGGTCTTTGAGCTGCAACAACACTGCTTGATCCATGTTCTTCTCCTTGTTTGGATTTCTAAATTTATTTTGTTCTTTTGAACGGATTATACCGATGCCCCGACCACTCCATTCCCAAATGGCCGGAAAATTCCAAAACGTTCAGGCGCAGACCGTGCACCAGGATCGCCATCGATCCAAGGACAATATTGAAGAGATGGCCGGCGACCAGAATAAGCGCTGTGATGAAACCCGCCACCACATTATCGAACCCGAAGGCCAACGCCAGGTCATTGAAGGCATCGGCGACCGCCACGGTGGCAAGTCCTACCGCGAACAAGCGGATATACGAAACAACGTCGGTAAACGTATTGATCACATTGAGCAGGAATTCGCCCAATCCCGCGCCCATGGCCTTCAAAGGATTCCAGTTCGGCGTGGTAAAGAAAATAACGAGCGCGGCCCCTGTCATAAAAAGGAATTTGATGGACTCAGGAAGCGGCTGGCTCAAGATCAGCATGCGCGCCATGAAAAACATGACCCACACCAGGCAAAGCCATCCCACCTGCGACAGAAAAGAAAGCGAAGGGAACCTTAAGGCCGCCCTCCAGATATGCGCCAGGCTCAAATGGATCGTTCCCAGGAGGAAACAGAACATCTGAACATTATCAGTATCGGCCAGCCACGGCACGAGGGCTTTGACGGGGGTCGCGGAAAGCCATTTCTGCCCGAAATAAACGCCGGTCAGAACGCCCCATAGAATAGTCATAACGCTCAACACATACATGAGAATAAACGGCCCCTGGTCTTTCATCTTTTTTCCCAGCTTGAACTGGGCAAGAGCCGTAAACAGCAAAAAGATCAGGCCATAACCGGCATCACCGATCAGGATCCCGAAAAAGAGCGAAAAAAATATCAGGAACAAAAGACTGATGTCGAATTCCTTGTAGCCGGGCAGGATATTGATCATCCCGAAAAGGGGCTTGATGAGCTCTATCCACCGCGGGTTGCGCAGGAGCGTGGGGACATGATCGGCTTCGCCGGGATCTTCAACGAGCAGGCCCCAGTGGTTCAGCGCGGCTGTTTTTTTAAGTTCCTCGGCGCTGTCTTTGGGGATATACCCTTTTAAATACACCAGTTCCTGCGCGTCGCCGGCGCCGCTTTTGATCTCCTCAAATTCCAGCTCTTCCCTGCTGGCGGCATGCAGCCTTTTTAAATGTTCATAATACCGGCCGCATGCTTTAATGCGTTCGGCCAAAGCCGCATAGCGCTTTTGTTCTTTATCGAATTGATCTTTCATCTCTTCCAGGCCGATCGGCGGGAGGGCAGTCTCGCGGAAAGAAAATTCTTTTTTCACCCGGCTGATAACGGCACAATCGGCAACGTTACCGCGCGTTTTGATCACCTCCACAGCCACATCATCCGGAAGCGCATTAATCTCTTTTAAAGGTATTTCAAAAAACCGTATGTGAACACCTAACTCACCAAGCGCCTCAATCTCTTCGGGGTCAAAATTTCCCCAGGACTCCCACTGCGCGATCATCGCCTGATGCTTGGCCATGTCTTCCTGCAGGGTTTCCTGTTGGGCGATCGCATCTATAATCTCCTGGGTAATATCCTCGCCGCGCGGGATGTCATTTTGCGGCTGATCGGCATAAGCCGATAAAGTCTCCAGGGTCTTTTCCAATTTGGCCCTTTCTTCGCGCAGATTGACAACATGATGTCCGTGCGGTTCACGCATATGCTCGACATGGACCGCGGCCAGGTCGCGCAAAGCGGTCAGGGCCTTTTCGCTGTGCTGTCTTTGCAGGACCAAATATATCTTCTTCATGGGGACGATCATACCAGCACCTCTTCGGGGGCCGGGACCTTCTCCAGTTTACGCTTGGCCACCTTGCTTATGCCGACGGCATTGGCCTGCTGATCGCCCAGATAAATGCGGATCATGCGGATATTCTCTATACATTCGGGGATCTTGATCTTTTCAAAAAGGTTGACGCGCTGGGTGGTGATGCGCAACTCATGCTCCAGCCGATCGATCTGCGCCTTGATGATCTCAACTTCCACAAAAAGATTCATATATGCCCTCAGTTCCTCGATGGCCTTATCCACCCAAAACGGCATGATATAGAAATCATAATCTATTTCCTTGAATTCGATCCTTTCCAGGACCGGGATCTTGGCGCCGGCGATGTTCATTTCGGACAAGACCACGTTGACAGGGATGGACCAAGGCTTGATATCAACGTCCGGCTCGGCCAGCAGGCCGCTCCATTGCTGGATAAAATTACCGGACTCAGTCAATTTCATTTCCTTGCGCAGCAGTTCCCGGCGGATCTCGACGATCTTCATCTGCAGCTGCTGCTTTTTAAGCTGTAGCGTGGGAAGATAGCGGCGGAACTGCTTCAAACTATCGCGCTGTTTTTTTAATTCACCTTTGGTAAATTTAATTTTGCTCATAAATAAGTCACAGGACACATGACACAGGACACATGTTATTTAAGACTCTTATAAAGACCCCATAATAGAGCACCAACTTTATTCTTTAGATTCATTAATTTAGAAAAATCTTCGTCTAAAATAAGATTTAGTCGTTTGCAAAACTCAATTAAATATTCTGTTTCAGCTAATGACCCTAAAGCAAAATTAATAAACTGTTTTGTTTCATTTCTTCCTTGCCGCCCCATCCCTTCTGCAATATTTGTCGGCACGGAAATGGCTGCCCTTCTTAGCTGAGATGTCAATCCATACAATTCATCTCTTGGAAAACTTTTGGTTATCAGATAAGTCTGTAACGCTAATTCATCAGCCTCTTTCCAAACATTCAATTTCTTATAACCTCGTTCATTCATACGATCCTCCGTTTGATTATCGATACGGTGAGGGATCGTATCATGTGTCCTGTGTCATTTGTCTTGTGTCTTATACTTATGACTTGTGACTTATATTCGGCCAGAATTTCTGCACGAGTTTCTCTTTCATCCCTACTTCAGTCGGCTCAAAAATGTCCGCGAGGATCTTCCAGCCGCGGTCCAAGGCTTCTTCCAACGGGATGTTGACCGACAGGTTCATCAGCTCATCCTCAAACCGCTGCCCGTAAGTAATGAGCTTGCTGTCCCAGGCGCTCATCTGGAACCCCATCGAACGCTTTTCCAGGGTCTCGCGGTAGTCGGCGAAGAGCTGGATCATGCGGTCCATGATCGCGCGGTGATCGTCCCGCGTCTTGTCGTTGACCTGCTGCTTCAGGCGGCTCAAAGAACCGAATGGTTCGATCGCCCCGCCACGCAAATAGAATTGCCCTTCCGTGATATAACCGGTGTTATCCGGCACGGGATGGGTGACATCATCGCCGGGCATGGTGGTGACCGCCAGGATGGTGATGGACCCCGCTCCCTGGAAACTGACCGCTTTTTCATAGCGGGACGCCAGCTGCGAATACAGGTCGCCCGGATAACCGCGGTTGGCCGGGATCTGTTCCATCGTAATAGCGATTTCTTTTAACGCATCCGAAAAATTCGTCATATCGGTCAAGAGGACCAGAACACGCTTTCCCTGCAGGGCGAACTGTTCGGCGACCGCCAGGCTCATGTCCGGAACGAGGAGACACTCGACCGTTGGATCGGACGCCGTATGGATGAATAAAATGGAGCGTGACAGTGAACCGTGTTTATCGAGCGTGTCGCGGAAAAACAGATAATCGTCGTATTTCAATCCCATTCCGCCCAAAATGATCAGATCGACTTCCGCCTGCATGGCGATGCGTGCGAGCAGTTCGTTGTACGGCTCGCCGGCGACCGAAAAGATGGGCAGTTTTTGCGATTCGACCAGGGTATTAAAAATATCGATCATCGGGATACCGGTGCGGATCATGTTCTTGGGGATGATACGCTTGGCCGGATTGACCGAAGGCCCGCCGATATTGATCATGTTCTCCGTCAGGGTGGGGCCGTTATCGCGCGGGTCACCGCTTCCGGTAAAAATCCGCCCCAAAAGATTGTCGGAGAACGAAACCCGCATGGGGTGTTTCAAGAAACGCACCTTGGCATCGGTCGTGATGCCGCGGCTTCCGGCCAAGACCTGTAAGGAGACCTTGTTGCCGTCGAGCCGGATGACCTGCGCCAGGGAAATACCGTTCCTGCTGCGCACTTCGGCGAGTTCCTTATAGCCGATATCTTCGGCCTCGACTGTGATGACGTCGCCTGCGATTTGAATGACCTGACTATATACTTTCTGCATAGATTTCCACCTTTTAAAGTTTAAGCTTTTACGGTTTCGGCCGCTTTTTGCTCCTGGGCCTTGATATGATCGCGTATCTTCTTTTCGTTCGCGTTGAACTCATCCGTCTTAAAGCCGGTCGAGTTCCAATTGATGAATATCTGCCGCAGTTCCTGGAAAAACCGGCGGGCCGTGTCTTTGGATTCAAACTCAAAAGAAAAATCGATGATCTCGAGGATGAGGCCGAACACGTGTTTCTGGCGGTCGGCCGGTGTCGATTCATCGGTCTTGTCGAAGGCATTTTGCTGCAAATAGACCGCATCAAAAAATTCGCCTTTGAGATAATCGACGAATTCATCGATGGAGGTCCCTTCCTCGCCGACAACCTTCATCATCTGGTTAACACTGTTGGCCTTGCGTAAAATGGCAACGCCTTTGCCGACTTTGGAAGGATCGATGAAGCTTTGATATTTGCTCCAGCTGTCCAGAGGATCGACCGACGGATAACGCCGGGCATCGGCCCTGGCCTTGGATAGCCCGTGAAAAGCGCCGACAACTTTTAAGGTCGCCTGGGTGACCGGTTCTTCAAAGTTTCCGCCGGCCGGAGAGACCGAACCGCCGATCGTGACCGAACCAAAACGCCCGTCGCGTAAGCGGACCAGACCGGCACGCTCATAAAAGGAAGCGATGCGTGACTCCAGATAAGCCGGGAAAGCTTCTTCGCCGGGAATTTCTTCGAGACGTCCCGACATCTCGCGCATGGCCTGCGCCCAGCGGGACGTGGAATCCGCCAGCAATAAAACGTTCAATCCCATTTGACGGTAATATTCAGCGATCGTGACCGCCGTATAGACGCTGGATTCGCGCGCGGCCACCGGCATGGACGAGGTGTTACAAATGATGATGGTGCGGTCCATCAATGTCTTTCCGGTGCGCGGGTCGGTCAAATGCGGGAATTCCGCCAAAAGCTCGACGACCTCGCCGGCGCGCTCGCCGCAGGCCGCCACGATGACGACATCGACTTCCGCATGGCGCGACAAAAGATGCTGCAAGACCGTTTTCCCGGCGCCGAAAGGCCCGGGGGTACAGAACGTCCCGCCGACCGCGACCGGCACCAAGGTATCGATAATGCGGATCTTGGTGATCAAAGGATCTTTTGGTTTTAACTTTTCCGCGTAGGCCTTGATCGGAAGCTTGACCGGCCAGATCTGGGACATGGTGACCGGAATGGTTTTACCATTTGCATCTTCGAGCTTGGCGATCGTATCTTTTAAGGCGTGCGTTCCTTGGGCCGCGATCTGGACCACTTCCAGCTCACCGGCGGCATCGAAGGGGACCATGATGGCATGCTTAAAGATCTTTTCCGGGACAGTGCCCAGCGCCATACCGGCGCGCACTTTGTCGCCTTTTTTGACCGTGGGGGTGAATTCCCATTTGGAATTTTTGTCCAGCGGCAGCAAATAAGCGCCCCTTTTTAAGAAGAAACCATGCTGTTGGGCCAGCTGCGGGAGGGGGTTCTGAAGCCCGTCGTAGATCTGTCCCAAAAGCCCCGGCCCTAATTCAACGCTCAAAAGCTCGTCGGTAAATTCCACGGCATCGCCGATCTTGATGTCGGAGGTATCTTCAAAGACCTGAAGCTCGGCCTTTTTTCCTTTGACGCGGATGACCTCGGATTTGAGGCGGTCAGGTCCGCAGACAACATAGGCGACCTCGTTTTGCATGACCTGTTCTTCAAAGGCCACCGCCACCATGTTGCCGTTAACGGCAGTCACTTGTCCGGTACGTTGCACTTTTTCCACCTTGTTTCTCCTTAATTAAGTTTGGGATTAAACAAATTTTTCACTGACGATCTCGAATTTCCTGTATTCCTCGAATATTTCCTGGCCGCGGGGCAGCTTGTAGGTTTGATAACGCTCCAGAATTTGCAGCTTCAAAGCGAAGATAAGGACATTGTCGAAATGAAAATACCTACCTCTTTCCAATTCATCCAGATACTGCCAGCGGCCGACATCCAAGATGCGCTCGGCCTCCAAAGGATCGGCCGTCTTAACGGCGCGGTTTATGGTTTCCTGCATGAAGGCATCGACGTCGCGGGGCCCGCGGACATATTCGAGCGGGTCTTTGTGTGCCCGGGTGGCGCGTACCCATGTGAGTTCATTACGTAAACGCTGTTTAAAATCGATCCATCGGCCGAAAATATCGGAGGTGGGTTCAACGTCCTGGGGGTCGGAAAATAAAGCCTGTTCGATGCGTCTAACATCATCCACTGCCAAAAGCCGGCGGCAATCATCCAAGAACTCTTCCAGCGTCAGCGGCGGCTTCATGTCAAAATTCAACAAGGGCAAGCTTGCCACAAAATAATAATAACTTCTTCCCATAAATCTTTAACCTTTGCGGGTAACGGAATCCTTAAGCAGTGCGGCCAGTTCACGGTTCAGATAGGCGCCGAGATATTCGGCCAGACTCTCGTCGGAAAAATCAAAGCAGGACTTCCCTCCGTCAAAACTGATCACAAAACCTTTACCGATCTCGTCGGAGGCCTTGATGTGGAGCGACTTTTTGACCTGGGCCTGCAATTTAGCCAGAAAACCGTCTTTAACCTTGGCCGCTTCCTGCGGATTCAGGCTGACTTCGACCGAGGCCTTGTCGGAGGCCTTGGTCAGGAACGTCTTGATGGTCGTATGGATAAGCTCGGATACCTGTTCGGCGCTCAGGGAATCGCGGACTTCTTTAAGGATGATCCTTTGAAGGAGATTTTCGATTTCTTTATGAAGGTTCAAGATGGTATTGCGGGAGGCCTGTTGAAGGGCCATGCGGGAGGCGGCTTCGCTCTTCTTTATTTCATCTTTGGCCTGGGCCGTTATCTGGTCGGCTTGGATTTGCGCGGCTTGGACAATTTCTTGGGCTTTCTTGCGGGCTTGGGCTTCGATCTCTCTCGCCTTTTCCTGGGCGGCCTCGACACCCTCTGACTTGATCTTGTTTATCAATTCTTGAACTTGCTGCGCCATATCTTCCTCCCTGTCCCGCCGCCGGCGGACTTAAATTAGAAAAATCCCGGTACCAGACTGAAAAAAAGCCGGTCAATGTTATGTATTTTATTTTATTTCGCTTAAGATTTCTTTTGCCGCTTTGAGCGGGCTTTTTGCTTCCACGATAGGGCGTCCAACTACTAAATAACTGCTCCCGCTCTTGATCGCTTCGGCTGGAGTGGAGATGCGTTTTTGATCACCGGCTTCCGTACCCGTGGGGCGGATGCCCGGTGTCACAATAATAAAATCACTGCCTAATTTCTGGCGGATAAGCTGGGCTTCCTGCGGAGAAGCGACAACACCATCGAGCCCGGCTTCCTTGGCCAACAACGCTCGCTCTAAAACAAGAGCCTGTATGTTATCGCTTTTTGCCTGACTTGTCAAGACCGTGACCCCCACGATCAAAGGCTTCGTAACTCCAATTTTTTGAGCGGTTTTTGAACCGGCTTCAACCGCCGCCTTCATCATTTCAAGCCCCCCTACTGTGTGTACCGTGAACATGAAAAGCCCGCGGTTTTTGTCCTCTTTTTTCTTTTTGATCAGGCTGCTGCGCTCCAGGGCCACGCTTAATTGCACGGCGGACTGGACCGCGCTCGCTACCGTGTTGGGAATGTCATGAAACTTCAGGTCCAGAAAGACCTTTTTGCCTTTGGCCTCGATAAAACGCACGGCGGCCGGGCCGCAGGCAGTAAAAAGCTGGCTGCCGACCTTAAAAATGTTCACAACCGGCGAAAGGACCTCTACCAGATCGCGCACCTCGGCAAGCGTCCCGACATCCAGGGCCACGATCAATTTTTCGGAAGGGCTTTCTTTAGCCATCCTGCAGGCCCCCTATCAACTGCTTTATATCGCTCAATTTATTATTCTTCATGTATTCTACAATGCCGCTCAGCACCTCCAAAGGCGCGCGCGGATTGATAAAATTAGCTGTCCCGACGGCAACCATTGAGGCCCCCGCAATGAGAAACTGCAGCGCGTCATTGGCCGTCATGATGCCGCCCATGCCTATGACCGGCACGTTTACGCGTTTGGCCACGTGATGGACCATCTGCAGGGCTATCGGACGGATGGCCGGGCCGCTTAGACCGCCGGTAAAATTCCCCAACGTCGAGCGCCGCGTTTTGGTATCGATCACCATGGCCGTAAACGTATTGATGAGGCTGATCGCATCCGCGCCCGCTTCCTGGGCGGCAACGGCAATCTCGCCAATGTCCGTGACATTCGGTGATAATTTGGCAATGACCGGATATTTGGAAAGCTGTTTGACCGCTTTGACCACGCGCCGGGTTGATTCCGCATCTTGCGCGACCAGGACTTTGTGTTTAAGGTTGGGACAGGAAAGGTTCAACTCGATCGCCGCCACACCTTCGGCGGCGTTGAATTTTTCGATCAACTGGACGAATTCCTCGTCGGTATTACCTAAAATACTGATAATGAGCGGAACGCCGATCTTGCGGAAGGCCGGCAATTTGGTTTTTATAAATCCTTCCGCACCGGGATTCTCGATGCCGATGGCATTGAGCATGCCTGAAGGCGTTTCGATGATGCGCGGCGGCGGATTGCCTTCTCGTTTATGAAGGGTCACGGTCTTAGGAACAATGGCGCCGAGCTTCTTGACCTCTTCCAGGTCATAATATTTTTCGGCGTGACCGAAAGTTCCGGAAGCGACCGTCACGGGATTTTGAAAGATAACGTTGCCTATTTGAATAGCGAGTTTCATTTCAACAGTGCCATTTTTATTCCCATAAGGATCAGAAATATTCCGAAGCCCCGTTTAACCGCCGCTTCGGGCAAACCCTGGACGAAATTGGCGCCGATCAATGCACCGAATATGAACCCGAAAGCGATCCACAACGCCGCATCGATCTTGACATTCCCGCTCTGATAATACCGCAAGACGCCCAAAACTCCGACGGGCACCATCAGCACCGCGAGGATCGTCCCTTGCGCCTGATGCTGGGTGAGCGAGAACAAATATACCAGGGCCGGTACCATGATCGCGCCGCCGCCGATCCCGAAAGCGCCGCTAAAGATCCCCCCAATCAAACCTATCAAAATGTAGAGCACGTAACCGGGCATGGACACCTCTCTTTCCTTTAAAATATGACTTCCTGAAGATCGAAGATCGGCCCGTCGTAACAGACCGTTTTATAGCCTTTGGTTGTTTTAATGGAACATCCCAAACAGGCCCCCAAGGCGCAGGCCATGACCTCTTCGCAGGCCGCTTCGGCCTTTATTCTGTGGCTTTTGGCAAAATCCTGAACAGCACGCATCATCGGATGCGGGCCGCAGGTGTAGATCATGGTCGTCTTGGGGTCGGCGTTGATCTTGGAGAACAGGACCGAAACACGCCCCTTTTTGCCCACACTTCCGTCGTCGGTCGAAACATGGACCTTGCAGCCGTTCTGCTTGAATTCTTTCATGGGCCAGACATGGCCTTTGGTACGCCCGCCGTAAAGGAGGACCAATTCCAAATTTTTTTTCTTTTTTAAGGCGTCGGAAAGGATGAGGAACGGTGCGACCCCGATCCCGCCGGCAACCATCACGACTTGCTTGATCTCTTTGGAGGGCAAGGTGAACGCGTTCCCCAACGGCCCTAAAATGTCGAGTTTATCGCCTTTTTTCTTGGCCGCCAAGCTGCGCGTTCCCACGCCGATCGCTTCGTAAAAGATCTCGACGTGTTTTTGCGCACGGTACACGCTGAACGGCCGGCGGAAAAACGGCTCCAGCCCTTCGTTGACCAAAATATGGATGAATTGACCCGGCTTTACGGCACGGGCAAGGTCTTTGGCGTCCAGGCAGAGACGGTAAAAGCGGGGGCAGAGTTTTTCATTGGAAACGACTGTGTAAACATTTTGGATCTTGCGCATGTTTTAGTTCCAGACCTGATACTTGATGTATTCCAAAATGATGTAGGTGATGATGGCCGTAAAGAAAATGGTCACGGTCCGCTCAATATTCGTCGAACCGAAAACGATCATCTCCTGCATGGTCTCCAGGACGATCGCCAAGACCGGCCAACCGATGAGGCCAAGCTTTTCCTTTGTGCTGAAGGCCTGCGGAAGGTCTATCACCGTGCTCAATTTCATCGAACGGATCGTCGAGAAATTTGGGAACACACGGCCCACTTTCCGGCAGTATTCCTGATAACGTTCTCCGAAAGTTTTTAACAGATATTCTTCTTCTTTGACGACTTGGCGGCGAAAGCGCGTGTAGAACAACAACCCAAACACGGGGAGCATCCACCACGGCCAGACGATAAGGACAAACCCGCATCCCATCAAAAAACTCCCCAGGTACATGGGATTACGGACCAGGCTGTAAATGCCTCCCGTGACCAGGTCCCCGCCCTGCTGCGAATGCGCCTTTTTATAGCCGCGGGCGATCATGCGGATATACGTTCCCTTCAAGACCGTCATCAAGCCGACAAAATCCCAACAATTGTCCCAAAAACGGTCCATCGGATAAAGCTGCGGGAAATAATAGAGAAACCCCGTAAAAATAATGGCCAGGGACAATAACGCGCTGTCTGTTTTGACTCTTTCTTTCATTTCTGACACCTCTTGCAGAAAAACGTGCTGCGTCCGGCCTGGACGATCTTAGCGATCGGCGTACCGCACACGGGGCACTTCTTGTTCTCACGTCCGTAGACCCGGATACGCTCCATAAAACCGCCCTTTTGCCCGTTCGTATCGATATAATTGCGCATCGATGTCCCGCGGCAATGGATGGCAGTCTTTAAAACCTGGACGGTGGCCTTATGCAGGCGCTCGATCTCCTTCTCCCTCAAAGCCTCGGCGGGCTTTTGAGGATCGATGTGTGAATCAAAAAGGATCTCGCTCGCATATATATTACCGATACCGGCCACCACGTGCTGGTTCATCAACAGAGACTTGATGGGGGCTTTGCGTCCTTTGATGAGCTTGGCGATGGATCGAGGGTTAAAGGCCTTTCCCAAAGGTTCCGGGCCGATCGTTTGCAGGAACTTAAGGCTTTTTAAATCATCGACCAGACTTAATCGTCCGAAAACTCTCTGGTCATTATAATTTAAACGCCCACCGTTGGAAAGAATGAAAGTCACTTTTGTGTGCTTGTCCGGGGCATTGCGGTCTTGGTCGGGAAAAAAAACGAATTGGCCTGTCATCATCAGCTGGGCCACCAGGTATTTTGCCGGTGAAAGCGTAAAGATGATGGCTTTCCCGCGGCGTGTAATAGAAGCGATCTTTTTGTTCAGGATTTCCCGCGCAAAAGCCGATGGTTTCATGGCGCCGAGCACGCGATCATCACGCACCTTTACGTCCGTCATAACACAGCCCAAGACCTTGTCTTCCAGGTCGCATTTGATCGTTTCGATTTCAGGCAGTTCCGGCATATTACCGCAATGACTCCAGTAATTCCCGCGCCTGGGCAGCGCCTTCGGGATCGTTGTTTTTTTTATAGAGAGCAACAGCCTTCTCGGAAAACGCCCCGGCTTTATCTTTCCGGCCCAGCTCTTTCAAACATTGGGCCATATAATAGAACGCGTCGGGATATTCGCTCTGATATTTCAGCGACTGTTCATAATAGTTGAGTGCTTCTTCGCAGTGTCCGCTTAAAAACGCGATGTAGGCCAAGTTATTGTAGGCACGGCCATAATAAGGATTGACGGCCAGGGCTTTTTTCAGATGCGCGATGGCCAGCGCGTCCTTCCCTTCCCGGGCATACAATATGGCCAGGTTATTATGGGCATAAGTGAAATTCGGATCGAACTCCAGGGCCTTCTGATAATTGGCCATCGCCTGTTCCTTGTTATTCTTGTGCGCATAAGCTTCCGCTAACCCAAAGTAAGGGCCAGCCTTGGCCGGCGACTTGGCAATGACATCCTGCCAGAACCTGATCTCATTCTGCCAGACAAAATTTCGCTGATAGGTCAGAAGGCAATAAACGCCCACCAGCACGATAAAAAGCGCGCGGAAAGCATGCTCGGTCAGACTTATCTTTTTAAGGAGAACGGTCATGGCGAATGCGAACCCGACCATCGGCAAATACAGCCAGTGCTCATAGATCACGCCGCGATTGACGATGCTGACGACGAAAAACTCGACCGAAGTGGCGATAAAGAACCACACAATGCAGAAACTGATGACGCGCTCTTTTGCGAACATTTTATAGGCCGCCACAGCCACCCCTGCGAGAAGCGCGAACGACCACAGTGTTGACGGCTCCCACAAACTTTGCGCGATGGGATAGTCATAATCATGGTTTTGATTGACCGGTAAGAACAGCAAGCGCAGATAAGTCCGGAGGACATTTATTTCCGTCAGGAAATAATGCCAATCAATGGATCGCCCCAGAACTTGGTGCTTTAATTCGAGATTGGATCCCAGACGGTCCTGCAGCAGGGCCAAAGGCAGGACCAGCAGGATCAAACAGTGTGGCAGGATCCGCTGTAGCAGCGGCTTCCATTCGAACGTTTCACCAGGTTTTCGTAAAAAATAGAATTCATAGGCCGCCAACATAATAGGGACCGTGATGATCATTTCCTTTGAAAAAGCGCCCAGGAACATCGCAGCCAGCGAGAGGATATAAAAGTCCTGCCGCTTCTCCACGCGCGACTTCACATAAAAAAATACCGTCAACATATAGAACAAAACGGCCATAATGATAAACCGCTGGGTAACGAAAGCGACACTTTGCGTCTGTATGGGATGGCAGAGGTAGATAAGCGCGGCGACAAGGGCGAGGGAACGGGCCGGTTTATTATCGAACTTTTGTAATTGGAGAGTAAGAACAATGAACTGGTAAACGACAAAAGCCGTCAGGACATGCAGAAGAATATTGACCAGATGATAGCCGAAGGTATTAAATCCGCTGAGGGCGTAATTCAGCGCAAACGTAAAGCCCACTAAAAACCGGGTATTGAACGAACGCCAGATACGGTCCACTTGCGTGAGATCACGGACCGCCGGATTATTGATGATATGGACATAATCATCCGAAATAAATTCGCCGTAAAATACATTGGAATAAAGGGAAAGACCTAACAGGAGAAGGACGAAGAAGACGCTAACATTGGTGTGAGGAAAGGAGATCTTCATGGAAGAACATATTCTCTATTCTTCGATAACGGTCAGGCTCTTTATTTTTGCTTCCAATTCTTTAAGGCTTTTGACTTTGATCATACCTTTAATGCCCCAATGGCCCATATCAATGACCGGCCGGCCGAAAACAAGGCCGTAACAGATTTCACTGTTCGTGCCGTGGCTGCCGGGTAAGGCAATAATAAGATCAGCGGAACAAGCGACAATGGCATTACGGGCAAAACCTATTGATGTAGGAAGAGGGATCTTGATGTATGGGTTGGCATCTCTTTTGTCTCTGCCGGGAAGAAGGCCGATGGTTGTCCCGCCGGCTTCGAAGGCGCCTTTGGCTGCCCATTCCATGACACCCGTCAAGCCGCCGCAGACTAAAACAGCCCCGTTTTTGGCAATTATTTGACCAATCTTGTACGCTAGCTTTTCATCATTATTATCCGTATCGTGACCACCAATGACCGAAACGGTAATTTCGCGTTTGTTATTGTATGCCTTATTCATATAAAATATCGCTTTATTTTTAAATATTTACTCCATTTTATACAGTAAATTGTCATATATATGGGCAATTTACTCCACTTTATGTTTATCCACATTTTGTATATAAGCTGTGAATAACCCCACGATATCTGGTGTTACTTTTAATCTTCACGCGCCTGGCGGGACTCGAACCTGCACACACGGCTCCGGAGGCCGTTGCCCTATCCATTAGGCTACAGGCGCAAATTACCTTAAATCTTTTTCAGAAAAATTTGCGCCTTGTACTGACTCCCACCTTATTTTTTTAGATAAGTCACGTGCAGGCGCAGTTACTTTTATATTTCGTACGTGATTTTTCCCCCGCACACCGTGGTCACCACCTGACCGGTGAGCTTGCGGCCGACAAAGGGCGAGTTTTGGGACTTGGAAACAAATTCTTCTTTTTTGACCGTCCATTCCTTGTCCGGATCAATGATGGTGATATCCGCGTCTTTTCCTTCTTCGATCTTCCCTTTGCTTTCAAGACCGGCAATTCGAGCCGGCGCTCCTGACA
>CAZCLW010000001.1:104119-185949 GCA_964499685.1 uncultured Planctomycetales bacterium | reverse complement strand
AGCTTGGGATCTTGTCTGGCCACACGCAGGACAAAACTTCTGTCTATCCGGCCGCTCTCCAGGGCCGTCTTGGCCTCGGCATTCGCTTGAGCCAATTTGAAGACCTTGACAACGGCCATATCGACCAGATGTTTTTCCAACACATTTTTTAAGGCTTCAAATTTGGCAAATGCCCCCTGCGGGGCCATACCTTTATCATCCAGTTGCCCGGCGATCCCGTTTTCACCGATCATTTGAAAAGCCAATCCGGCCACATCCCGGCTGACATCCGGATACATCTTGCCCAAGATCTCAGGATCTTGAGCTCGCATCACCAGATAGTTCTGCAATCCAGGCACGATCTTCATGGCCGAGGCATATTGTTTGGCCCTTTGCCCCTCGGGAAATGTTCTTTTCTGGACTTCCTGTTCGGCCTGATCTTCGGCGATCAGTCCGGCCTGAATGTCCGCCTCCACGGCATACCGGGCCATGGCCTCTGTTTTTTTCACTAACAGGTTGCTTTTCTGGTTATAGCTGATCCATCCCGCCGGTATCCAGCCTGAAATGATGTTTTGGAACGCCTGCACGCCCACCCACTGACTGGCCGGCGTGACCATGGAGATTCCTCCCATATCATCGACCACTTGACGCATTTCCACATAGATCAACGGAAGAAGCGCCTGCAAAAATTGCTGGCCGCTGGGCAAAAATTTATCCGGAGCATAAAATTTTGCCCGTGGAAACTTCTCCCTGAATTCCTGTTCCAGGGTCTTTGCGGTGGCCGGATTGACCGCTTTTAACTGGTCTACCTGAATGCCGCTGAAATTCCCGTCATAGGAGGCCGATAACTCCGGGTGCTGTTCACGCAAGAACCGGCGCCCCTCGTCCGTGAGACGAAAATCAAAAAGTTCAATCCCGAACTGCCGGCGTATCTCTCCCCAAAAATTCTTGAGCCCTTCATTCATGATCTGCACATCAAAGTTGGATTTCATTCCGCCCGGAAGACGGGCATAAGTGACCTCGGCGCGCTCTTGGCTGGTGATGGGCGCGATCGGCAACCGCGTTAAGATCTGTTCGGCGATCAGTCTTTCATTGGCTTGCAAGCGCTGCTGATCTATATTGCCCAGTCCATTCTCCCATGAGGTACCCTGAACAGCGCTCAGGACTTGCCGGATATTGACTTGGGCAAACGGCCCGGCAAGCTCTCCGCTGGAAACATCCACGGTGATCGGATAATCCGGCCCATTGGCCCGGATCGCTTCCAGGAGAACAAGGATCCTGTCCCCGCGCGAATCATGCGTGTGCAATTGCAAAGGAGCCGTAATGCCTCTGTCCCGCAAACCCTTCACGAGATCATAAGCCGCATACGGTTCCAAGACCCCGGGAGCGTCCTTGATCGTCAACGTATCCAGGGCGTCGCCGCTCTCGGCAATGAGTTCTCTGGCCAATTCGGTATAACCGTCAACACCCAACGCAAAACTGTCTGTATAGTGGATCACCGGCTGGACATAGCCCCCCACCGCTTTGACATGCCGCACGGCGCGCAAGATGCTCCGCTTGTCATTAAAGGCATCAAAGACCCTGAAGACGTCCATGCCGTTCTTATAAGCGGTCTCGATGAATTTTTTCAGGACCGTGTCCGGATAAGGCGTGAGCCCGACGATAAATTCGCCGCGCAGAAGCATCTGTTGCTTGATCTCATACACATCCCGGACCTGCTGCTTCTTGTCTTCCGCAAAACCGGTGCGCGACAATAAGGCCTCCAATTCCGCGGGGGTCAGGATCTTCCGGTCAACTTTTGTTTCATAGCGGTCAAAAAGCCTCTGCTGGTCTTCGGGGGAAATTTTGTCCATGTCCGTCCCGATGACCTCCGCCAAACGCTCGCGCAGCAGCTTGGTCTGTTCTCTTAAATTATAGAACGGATCTTCCGGTCTTTGTCCGCCGCGGCGGCCCTGCAAAAGAGCGACCTGCGGCACAGCCCCGCCCCATGTCTCCAGCCGGCGGATATTGCCGTAACGCAAACTGTTCCGTATGATCGCCCGTTGTTCGGCGCCGGTCAGATTCGTGCCGATGTTCGATTGATGCCCGTCACGGGAGGTGGTCTCGCTCAAGAACACAATACGTCTGTCCGTCGAGGGACGGCTAATAAGCTCTTTGTACAGATGGCTTTCTACTTCCTGCGTGAGCTGGTTCCGGAGGGTCGGATGGATGGCCAGCCCGGACAAAATATTCTGCGAATGCTCCCGCAAACGACGGAAGAGCTCCTCAGAGGGAAGTTCCGCCGTGATCGGCGGGATATCTCTTTTGGCCAGTTCAATTTCTTGTTCAACCATTTGCGGCCGGGTCCGGCGGATATGGTCAAAGGCCATTAATTCCTGCGCAGGGAAGGAGGTCAAGTGGTCTCCCTGATAATAACCGATACGCGGCCTAAGCTGCTCCAATCCCTGCCGTTCATCCGGAGAAAAGAACAGGTCGATAAAAACCCGGTTAGTGTCAATAAAGCTGCGGTAATTCCGCAGAAGCGTTGTTTGCTGAGAGACTGGCAAATTAAAGGCCTTCTCGATAAACTCCTTGTGAACGGCAAGATTATCCAGCGGGTCGGATGTAAGACTGATATTGTGACGACCGGCCATCAACTGCAGGCCGCTACGGATACCAAAATGGAATTGCGGCCGGCCGACTTCCAGGAACTCATTCACCGCCTGCCGCAAACGGCCGTCCAAACGGTCTGCACTCCCTAAGCGTCGGGATAAAAGCATCTTCTCAAAATTCTCGGCTATATCCTCGGCTTGGCGGATCGCGTCGTCATAATTGTTCCCGGTGTAAACTTCATTGAACTTGACCAGGGCTACCAGTTCACGGGTCAAAAACGCGTTCAAGATCTCCTTGTCCTCCGCGGAATTTGATTGATGGAGCTGCTCGACGAATCTTTTACCCAGATAGAGCGATTGCCGGGAAGGGCCGATATGCGCTACCTGAAAATTATCGGCATCACGGATGACAATGGCCGGCGAATTGGCCTGTATATCCTCGACGAGGATGAGCCGTGTCTCGGCGTCAGTCGCCTTGGCCTGCAATATTTTCGCTGTAAGACCTGTATCCCCGACTGCCATGGCAACTTCCTCTTCGTCCAAATATTCCATTAAAGCAGTCCGGATCTCCTCAGGTATTTCTTCAGTCTTGTTCGCTTCAAAAGCCAATCGCACCGCCCGGTTCACGCTGTAAGAATTTTCCGGTCTTCCTTTGACCTCACGGTGTGGAATGGCGCCCAATTTCTTAGCCAGATTGCCCCGTTCGCTTCCCCAGTCATCCGGCGTTTCAGAAGGCGATTGGGCCAACATCGCGGGATTGACAGACACGGCATCCGCCGCAATGGTCATGTTCAGGGCCATTACTTTGTCGAGCGGCTGTATATCGGGACGATCGATGATATCTTTTGCAAATTCCGCGGTATTTTCGATAAAAACCCGGTCGTTCATCAAAGCCGCTGCCAGGCGCATTTGACCAAGCGCCCAGGCCTGGAACCCTTCCACCCGCCGCATGGACCTGACCAGACGCAATGTATCTTCTTCCAATCCGTCATATGTATCTAAGTCACCCGCTAAAGCAGAGGCATAGAATGTCTCAACGTGGGCCCAGGCTTTATTATCGACCTCATCGGGATTCCGCTCCGGCATGGCGCCCAATCTTTCTCCGATCGAAGACTTGAGGCGGTCATATTCAGCCGAGTTCTCGACCGCATGCCACATGAGACGGTAGCCCTCTCCCCAGATCGTCATGGGATGGCCTTTGTAGGCCCATGGTGAAAATTCATCCATCTTGGCCTGAAGGTCATTCATCTTTTGAGACTTCGACCCTGAGATCATGGCCTCGGCGAGCATCATGCGCCCGAGCATCCACATCATCCAAGCATTGTGATCATTGCTGCGGACATTGGCATCCGTATAAGGTTGACCGACGATCGCCTCCATTTTTCGCATCGTTTCTTCAAAGGTTTGACGGTCACCTAAGGCCGCGGAAGTCAACAGGACATAACTCAATTCATAACTCAAGTTCCTTTTATCCTGATCGACCTCAGGGAGAGACCTTGCCCTGAGAAGAGTCCTTTCGGATAAGGCCGCGGCCAATTCCCTGAATTCCGTTAAACGCGGATGTGTTATTCCTTGCGGGAAGCTGCTCAGTTTTTTACCGAGCATGGCAGGGTTGGCTTGACTGCCTCGGGCGATACGGCGGACTTCCTGTCGATCGGCCTGCCGGCCGAATTCATAAAAATTAGTTTCCACCCGGAAAAGGTCGCCTTCGGCGGCGGTCTGCGGCAGGGCCACGATGTTCTGCTGGGCCCTGACTGAAAGCATCGCCGGGTTTATCCGCCCGTCAGGCTGAAAAACACGGTCACGATTGACGGCCTTGAGCACCTGCGGGCTGAACAAAGCATCGCCCTGAAAGCCGCCCGAAACGTAACGCCGCGCAACGGCTTCCTGGGTCACCGGGTCATAATCCTCCTTGATGAAATTGTAAACGCCCCGGCGGAACGCCTCCAGATACTGCTCATAAATGAACTCTTTATCGCGCGGATTTTCCGTGTCGATGCCTTTGGTCTTCTTTTGGTCGACATACACTTGCCCCAGAAGCGACTGCTTCAGGTTCTGCTTGAACCAGGCCGCCAGGATCATGGAATGATAGATCTGCCGCAAACCGGAGAAGTTCCTTCCCTCGTTGATCTCTTTTTCGATCTCAGGGATAAGGACCTCCCGGACGATCCCCGAAGAGACGTTGCTCAAAATACGCACATCGTCTTCTTTGAGCCGGTCGGTGCCGCGCTGCTTGTCGCTTAAATTATTCTTGATGGAAACGTAATCTTCTTCCAACATGACTTTCAAATGACTTTCGACGACATAGGCCGTATCGCCGTCCTCAAAGACCACGGCCTTGTCAGGGACGATCCAGACTTTATTGAAAGTATTGATGGGGATCTCCGTTGTGCCGTACAGTTCATACGCACGCTTATAGACGCGGCCCCAAAATTCTTTTCCCAGGTCGTCTTCCGGATACATCAAAGAAGCGGTCAGCTGTTTGAGCAGATAATCCTGGGCCAAAAGATCGCGGCCCATTTCGGTCTGGCCGAAACGTTCCGGGATAATGCGGTTTTCTTCATAGGGAGAAAGGTTGACCCAAAGCTCATCCTCGGGGATGGTGAGCGTGGCCAAAAAATATTTGATCAGTTTCAAGGATTCCTGGCGGATCTCGGCCTGCGAAAGACCTGTATCGCCGCGGTGCACGAAAAAATCAAAGTGGAGCGGGTTATCGCTGAAAACTTTGATGCCCTTAAGGTGAGGCGGGGCAAAACCGGGGCTGACCGGAAGCATGCTTCCGGGTTGAGGCAAAATCGGCAAAGTTTGAGCCTGCGCCGGAAGCACGTTCAAGTTAAGGAAAGAAAATATAAAAATAAAAAATAAAGCCCGGAACGGGCCTTTTTTAAGCCTTTTATGCAGGTGTCTAAACATAGTATTAGTTTAAAAACTGTTAAAAAGATAGCATATATAGAGGGGCTTTTCAAGGCAGGATAAATGAAAAGGGGGCCAAACGTTGCGTATTGACCCCCTTCTCCAAAACACTTCTGCGGCTAGTCAAGCCCCGCACTTGGGCGAGGCAGGTGGTAATTACTTCTTGACCATGTCGAGCGGGAACGTCGCGATATCGACCGCTGACGTGACAGCTTTTTTGACGCCTTCAGCCGAGCTTTTTAATACGCCCCCTAACAAACCAAACGGCTTGAAACTAGAGGACTTGGCTTCATCATAAGTCCCTTTACCAAGATCATAGGGAATGGACGCGATATCCCATACGCCCTTCTTGATCTTGTGAAGCGACTTATCTACCGGCTCGGGGAGGGCAAATGACGGAGCTGTCATAGTCACCACAAAAACCAATGCAATGACTAAACTAAGAGCTCTCTTCATTTTTACCACCTCCTTCTTCACCGCATTTCTTACTTAAAGTATGCCATATTATAAGAAGGCCAACCACAGATAAATACCGGCTGGTCTTTCCAGTAGATTTATTCTTAACTTATTATTTTACAGTATGTTACAAGATTAGGCTGAAAGACCTTTAAAAAAGATCTTTCCTGTGGAAGGGTCTAGGAGGAGGTAATACTTATTCAAATTATCATGGCGGAAATAAACCAGAATATCAGCTTTATGAGAAATATCTTCCGTGAACCACTCAGCCACCAACGGCTTGATCCCCTCAAAAGGGATCCGGTCATATCCAAGTTTCAATTCATCGAAAGTCGCGGGATCCGCGGTAAAGACCAGAGAGGCTGAAAATCCCTGCCAGTGCTGACTGGCGCCCTCGATGATCTTGACCGTTTGAGGAACGGGATCGGCAATGTAAGCCTTGAAGGTCTTTTCGGCATCGGTCGAAACGGATTCGGCCAGGGCCTCCATCATTTCATCTTTTTCCACCTCTTGCCCTTGGGCGACCTTATCCTCAACAAGACCCGCCAGCGTGCCGTTTTTGGCCGCGCGTTTTTCTTCGGCCCTCTCCATTTGTTCCCGGACCAGCCCTAGCTCCGGAAATTCCTGTACATAGCTGTCTTCGATGGCCTTCTTAAGTTCCTGGTCCTGGGCTGCTCCCTCTGCCTTCCACAACAGGACAAGGACGACAGCCAAACATCCCGCCAGTAATTCTTTTTTCATCCGCTCTCCCTGCCCGCCGTGGCGGGGCCTGTTCCGGGTCATTCCCTCAAACAACGCTTTATTATAGTTATCGTAAATTAAGACCGGATTAAAAGAAAATGAAAAAAGAAGAATCTTTAATGTGTCCTTACCCGCGCACGGTATTTGACCTTCACTTCTTCGTCGGGGGCAACGGGGACGTCAAAGCGGATGGTGAACGCGTTCTCCTTATTATAAGAGTGGGTTGATTCCAGGATCTGCCAGTCCGCGGTCAAAGGCTCGACCACGCCGACCGTGACCGCTTCTTTTTTATGGTTGCGCAGCGAGATCTCCCACGCTGATTCATACACATTGGAGGCCACGATCTTGAAGTCCGTCTGCACGCGCTCCGAGACCACATCGAAGGCCTCGCCGATCCTGAGTTTTACCTCTTCATCCTTGGGTGTGTGTTCGATCGCATCCTCGCCGATAAACTGCAGGCTTTTGTCGGAATCCGCTTTATACAAGCGCACGGTGCCGGCCGGCAGCGGCATCCCGACGTTATTGTCCTGGCTGTTCTTGAATTTGATATATACCTCGACGGGCGTTTTCATTTTCTGGGCCGCGTAAGAGGAATAATAGTAATATTGATTGCCGCGCACGGTCATTTCTTTTTCCACTTTGACGCCGCCTGCCTCCAGCAAACTCACCTGTTTGGTCTGATTGTCCTTGATGGTGGTCGGCCGCTGCAGGTCATAGATGTGATATTCGAAAAAAGATTTTTCGACAAAGCCCGGGGCTTCTGCCGCCATGGCAAATTCCATTCTTCCGGCCTTGGCTCTCGACATAGAGTCGGCTACCCGATTGACCTCTCCGGCGACAAGTTTCAATTTCGCGTCGGTGTAGGTCGCCCCGCTTTTGTTATCCAAGGTCACCCAGCCGGAAAGATCAGCCAGCGTGTCGCTGTCATTGACCGACATGACATAATCGGCCTTCCAGTTCAGATTATTGGTCAAATAAGAAACCTCAAGCCGGTGCGGCCTTTTGGCCGAATTCGCGTAAAGCCAGGTCAACGTCGGCTTGGCGATGAGATTGGCGGGAATTTCCGGCAGGACCTTGTATCCGGCGTGGCCGATGAAGATCTCATCATTGATCCGGTAGATCTCGCCTTCGTTATTGCTGAGCAAAGTGGCTTCCAATATTTCTTTCTTATCCTGATACGCGTTGTAATCGATGATCTTGATCTTTTTGCCCACATACTTGTCCATAAGTTTCCGCGGGCTGATCAGGTCGTATTCATAATTTTGCTCCAGCACGGAGAATTTATCCGGGTCATTGAGCGATTTGATAAGGACCGTGACCGGCATGATGTGCGCGGCCACATCCATGAACCTCAGCTCCGCCTGTCCGTTGGGAAGATCGATCTCGCGCGTGTCCTTGATCAAGGCGAGATTATTGTTGTAAACGGTCACGGCCACATTTTTCTGGTCCTGGACCGTGCTCTTGATCACGCCGGGAGGAGTCTTGCCTGTGAGAGGTTCCTGGGAAAAGCCGGTTTGCGGTACGCTCAATGCCAAAACAACAGTAACTGCAAGGATGTATTTTCTTATCATAAGGGGAGTCCTTTCTTCAAACGAAATGTCCGTCGCTATACTTTAAACGCAGATCTCACTGCTGAGTTACAAATTATTTTCCCCATTATCGGGCACCATAGGCACGAATCTCACCGGAAGCAGTGCTTCCTGAACGACACCGGTCGGTGTTTTGGTGATCAAATAAAGCTCCTGATAGACGGAACCGATGGGGACGACCATGCGTCCGTCGAGTTTAAGCTGTTCGATTAGTTTGGGTGGAATGGTTTCGGGTGCGGCCGTGACGATGATGACATCATAAGGCGCATGTTCGGGCCAGCCCTGATAACCGTCGCCGTGACGCACAAAAACGTTTGTGTAACCAAGTTCGGCCAGCCGCTCTTGGGCGCTTTTGGCCAACCCTTCAATCAGTTCGATCGTATAGACTTCCCTGACGATTTCGGCGAGGACCGCAGCCTGATACCCTGAGCCCGTTCCGATCTCCAGAACTTTGTCATCTTTTTTCAAATGCGCGGCCTGCGACATGTACGCGACAATATAAGGTTGGGAAATGGTTTGATTGAACCCGATAGGCAAGGGATGGTCGCGGTAGGCCAGGGGCCGGTCATTTGGCGGGACGAAAAGATGGCGTTCCACCTTGCGCAAGGCCTTGATGACGTTTTCATCATCAATGCCCCGACGGATGATCTGCTCTTCCACCATTTTATTACGCTCGGCCATAAAATCCTCGCTTTGATCGAGGGGTAAAAAAATCCCGCCGAAGAGTGCGGCCAGCACCAGGACACCCAACATGAATATTTTGTTCTTCAATGCTCAATGCTTCTTTTCGGTAATGAGAAGCCACAGGGCCAACAAGGCCGGGATCAGGGCAAAAGGAGCGTAAACCAATAACAGCAGAGGATTGAGGTTTTGCTGGAACACGATGGAAACAGTGATGTAGAAATAAAAAATGGTCCCGAAGAACAATACCGGCAAGGCCAGATAAGAAAGAAAGCCGGCGGCTAATCTATGCGGCGGCATAAGCAGAAAGGCAATGTAGATAAAATGGGGAATGGCTTCTTTGATCGCATCGGCCCTGGTAACGATATCTTCAGGACGGTAATAACCCGGCTTAATAATGCCCGTAATGTTGACGATCAAGGAGGTCAGCGCAAAAAGAACGACGTAAACCCGCATGATCTTGCGCGGGATCGTTTTGGGCCTTGCGCCGGCGGTCGGCTGCGGTTGGGCCCGCTTTTTTTCAGCCTCGGCCTGCTTGGCTCTTTTTGTCTTTTCCAGACGGACGGCAAGCGGTTCAAAATCCGCGTTACCCTCGAGGCAGTCTTTATAATACTGCAGGTCTTCGCGGGTGGGGACATATCCCTGCTGATGGTTCATGTCGATGAGGACCTGGATGGTCTCGCCTAAAAGCGGATCATCCTTGACGACAACGTCATAGTCCTTGGCAACGGCCTGGGCCAGGGCCCATTCATAGATCTTGGCTTGAGAAATTTTTTCTTCAAGAAGATTGGTTATGGCCAGAAGGGTTTCGGACCGGCTAAGAGGCATTGACTATTCGCACCTTTGTCTGATCTGCTTGACTTCTGCTTCGAGGGCCAGGATCTGGCCCTCTTTATCTTCGACAATGGCCTGGACAATACCCAGCTGTTCCTGGGCATCGCTGAGCCGTTCCTGAAGAATAGCAATATCATTCTCCTGGGCCGAGAGAGAAATGTTCTTTTGGTCCAATTCACCCTGAATGGTCTCTACCCTGGACTTTAAAGCGTCAACCTGCTGCGACTCCTCCGCCCCTATCGTTTTTTGTTCCAATCGGCCGATCTGTTCGCGGGCCTCGACCAATTTTTCCTTTAAAGCCGCGATGTCGCTGTCCTTTTTCTTCAAAAGCTGGACCTTTTCCTCCAACTCCGCGTAGGGCGCTGAAAGATCGCTCTCAACTGTTTCCGCCGGTGGGATCAAGGACGCCAGCTCCCATTCTTTCTCCCGGAGACTCCGGGTCAGGTCCGCGATCATCCCCTGATACCGGTCCTTTTCCTGCTGGCGCAGGTCTTCGACGCGATAGATCTCTTCCAAGGAAACATCCTTGACAGAATCCAAATGGTCGCTCAGGCCCTTAAGCTCTTCTTCCTGCTCGTCGAGAAGAAGATCGCGCTGATCGACCAATTCTCTCTGCCGGTGCACCATGCGCTCCAGAAATTCAAGCTGATCGCTCTGAATGTCGTTGAGTTTTTTGTATCGGGCCAGACGCTTTTTGTGATGACTGTTGATCTCGCTTAATTTTTCTTTCAGCATGTTCACCCGCATACCCATGCCGTCCAGCGCTTCATTTTTGTCCTCCATGGTCGCGCACAATCGCTCGTTGTCGGAGGACAAGTACTGGTTGACCGTTTCCAAATCGGCCAGCTTGCCTTGATAGACCTTTACTTCTTGTGTTAATTTGGCGATCTTGACGGGAGTGGATTCCGGACGAGAGAGGATTCCCGGCATGACACCGAGCTTTTCTAAATACTGCTTGGCTTCCAGATTGGAAGGGTCTGACTGAAGGGCCTTATGGAATTCCGTAATGGCGGCCTCGTGCTTGCCTTTTTCATAAAGTTCACGGCCTCTTTGGGCATAATATTGGGAAGTCATTGCCACGGGAGAGGCAAAACCAGTTCCCGCGGCGATGGTCAAAAAGAACACTATGGAAGAGATCTTTATCAGATGCACCTTTAAAATCTCCTTAAATTTTTTTCAATAACCCTTAGAAACTAAAGGAATTATAACATTGTGATTTTTAGCATGCAAGACCATCTATCGATTTTTTTATTTTCGTAATAGCGCGAAATAAGTTAATGTTATAATTTAAATAAAGGTAAATATATGCTTAAAAAACAAAAAGCTTTTACTCTTCTGGAAGTCATTATCGTCATTATCATTGTGGGCGTCTTGGCCAGCATTGCTTTGCCTAAATTTTTCCGCATGGTGGAGCGCACCCGCGCTGTGGAGGCAATCAGTATGCTGAGCAGTTTGCGGGCGGCCATTGAACGCTGTTATCTGGGAAGCACCGGCGGCATTACCGGATGGAGCAACTGCCGTCAAATTGTATGGGCCGCGGAAAACCCGGCCAACAGCCCCAACAGTCATTTCGATTATGACGCCTCCTGGGCCGGCAGTCAGACCTCTTTCGGTTGGGTCCTGCATGCCAGACGCAACACGCGCGACCTGGGAATTTCATCCACATGCGTAATGGGTGATACCGCACCCTACGGTGTAACCAGCTTCGACTGGACTTGGGGAGCGCCGGTGGTTGCCGGAGTCGCCATGATGGGAAATAATTCCGGAGGCATTAAAATCAAAGGCTATTGTGCCTACGAAGGCATGGAATGGTAATGCGCAAAAATGCTTTCACCCTCCTTGAAGTCATTATCGTCATCATTATCGTCGGTGTCCTGGCCGCTTTGGCCCTGCCCCGTTTTTTCCGCATGGTCGAGCGCTCCCGTGCCCTGGAGGCGATCAATCAACTCCAGACCATCCGGGCCGCTGTCGACCGTTGCTATTTGATGCGCGGCGGAGGATACAATGCTTTGCAGGCATGCCTGACAGCCTCCGGCTCCCCGACACCGAGTTTATGGAATACGCTGGGGATCGAAAATCCATTTTCGGCTCCCAACAGCCATTTTGAATTCGGTATCTGGGGCTCCTCTTCCAATATAGGCTATCGATTAACAGCCGTACGCAATACGCGGGATGGCGGCACCACTACGTCCGATTGCACCCTTTCCTGGAGCGGTTGCGGCGGTTCGGGAGTACAAACACATCCCGATTCCCTAGGCGTCATTTTCTTTCACAATTGCAACGATGAAGGAATAACAATAACCGGCCACTGTGTGTATGAAGGCATGGAATGGTAAATAAACGCCTGGGATCCGGCTTTACTCTCCTTGAACTCATTATCGTCATCATCATTATCGCGGTCCTGGCCAGCCTCGCCTTTCCCCGTTTTATCCGCATGGTCGAGCGCACCCGCGCCATCGAGGCCATCAATCATCTCAGCAATATCCGGGCGGCCGTTGAGCGGTGTTACCTAATGAAAGGCGGCGGGACGACCGCTTACACAAACTGCCTTAGTTTTTCCGCGCTCGGCATTGACGATCCTTCCGGGCCCAGTAAATTTGTGTATGAATTTTTATCGGCCGTAACCGACCCTTCCGATGGGTCCGTGGGGTATGCCTTATTCGCCTGGCGGGATGATGATTCCGGAATATACGGGGACTGTTTAGCTAACGTGGTTTTTACGGTCGGCAGTCTTGTGAGCTCAACAATGTTAGTCAATGATGACCCCGGCGGGATCAGCCTGTCTTCCAGCTCTTCCCACGGCACCCATATTAAAGGTTATTGCATTTACGACGGGATGGAATGGTGATGAATAAGAAAGCTTTTACTCTTTTGGAAGTCATTATTGTCATTATCATCGTGGGCGTCCTGGCTGCGTTGGGCCTGCCGCGCATGTACCGTATGATCGAATATTCCCGGAGCGCCGAGGCGCTCAACATAATGATGCAATTACGGCGCAGCTTTGAACATTGCCATGGGCTTTCCGGCTCGGCAGTTTATAATTGCGATATCAGTCAGAGTTTTCTTACGCCCGATCTCAATATGCCGAACTCTCACTTTACCTACAGCATTGATATTGCCTCCGACGGCACCAGCTATACCCTCTGCGCCACACGGAATACTCTTGACGGGGGCGATAACACAAGCCAGATCTGTTTTGTGCAAGTGTTGGATGAAGTACTGGAAAAGTTCGGCACCGGTGTTTTTGCGGGATTTCAATAGAATTAACGGAAAAGAAAGACCCTTCTTTGAAAACATTTATAAACCACGAACAGGCCAAGCAAGACTCCCATGACCGGTTTTCCCATAAAGACCTGCATGATCAAAACCGCCTCCATCCAGAAATAATAAGCAGACGTCCTGGGGGCGATAAGAACAAAACGTATCTGCCCGATAATCCCTTTAAGCCGGATATTGCGGTCAAGGCGCCGGCTGATCCTCTCAAATTCCGCTTGAAAACGGGCGTGCGCTATGGCCAAGAATAGATTAGGCTGCTGCCGATGATCGATCTCAAGATCGATCAGGTCATCGATCATATCAAGAGCCGTTAACGCCTTCTCCAAAAGGGCTCTTCGGAACTTAAATGTTTTTCCGGGCATATTGGGGTTTAGAATGCGGATCAAACGGCTTAATATTCGCCAGGGATAAACCGTCCCGGCTTTTGAAATATAAATACTTTTTCTGACCCCGGGTAAAATTCCCGACTTGCGTTCGACAATATATGATCTTAAGAATTCTTGGGAAGTTTTTATTAATACTCCCTTGAACTGTTTTTTGATATCTTCAGCAAGTTTTAGGTCGGCTACCAACCGATCGAACTGTTTCAAAAATTCCCGGAGGATCTGATGAGGAGAACGTTTATCGGTGTCCGGGACCATCCTTACACGGCGTTCTTGACTGTTGACGCGGCTCCATGCTTCCTCCGGAAAGTCCAGGGAAGGAAGATAATTTCCTTCATATGATCCCTTCAATATCCTTTCGACATCTTCGATGGAAACCAGATCGCCGGCCGCATCCAGCACCTCGTCCGCTACCCAGATATATTGTTCCCATTTCCAGAATAGTTCTTCCAAACCGGCGTGTTTTGCTTCCGTCGGAGCCAGCCCCAAAGCTTCCCATAAGATGTAATTAAATCCACGTTCGAGCGCACCCATCCGGACCTTCAGGGCCGCGCCTTCTTTTTTATCCGCCTCTTTCCAGAACACAAAATTCCACAAAATCCGCAAAACACTGAAGGACCGCTGGGAAGGAAATATGCTGCTTGGCGGATGGATATCGGGAGGACCTCCGGTCTCCTCCGGAGTTTCGGTAAAACGTCTGACGATTTTATAAGCCACGCTTTTTAGTTTCTCCCCACCGATCTCATCTCCTAATAAGGCCTGCAAGATCACCTGGATCGCACTTTCACGCTGGCGATCGGAGCCTGCATTTGACATGGTTTGAAGCATCTGCTCAATGATCCCTGGCTCTTGGCTTGCCCGGATGGCAAGTTTCGGATCGATTGCCTTGAGCAGCTCCGTCCTGACAATCAAGCTGAGATCGTGAAGTGAAGGTCTCGACGGCGAAGGTTTTTCCGGCGGCAGGACACAGAACGGATCGATCTCTACATAAGTCAATCCCCTTCTTTCGGCCAGCTCTTTGTAACGCCGTTTATATGCATCATCGGCTATGGCCAGGACAAAAACAGCGATCGGCTTGACGCCGCCGCGGTCGATCCTGACAAGGATCTCGTTTTGATCGGAGTAATGCACACCCTCTGCCACTAAGTCCTTTAAGGAACGAACCTCAGCGCCTTTATTGTGCTCCAGGATCTCTTTCACGCCTTCGATGGTGATAGCCTCCACACCGCTTTCGATGTCATAAGGATAAGCGGCCAGAATATTATCCGGGTCAATGTCAAAGATCAATCCGCCCACATTAAAGTCCTCGATATACTGGACAAAATGATAAACGGCCGGGTTGGCTTCAGTGATCATGGTAAACGGAAGGACATCCACACCCAACGAAGGATAATCTTGAAAACTGCTGTTTTCCGGTGTCAGTGTAGGATCGTCATAAGACCTTATAAAATAGACCCAATGACGTGGATCATGCTGTGCCGGATCGGTCCGCGGGAGATCATTTTTGACCGAATATTCACTGAAGATCTCGGGGAGCGGCTGAGCCATCGCGGCAACCTGTAAAATATCCTCACTGTCATATTCAACTATCCTTCCGTCGAGACGCCTGACCGATTTCCCTAGATAGACATATGGGTTTTCTGAAGACCAACGGTACGTGGTGATCCGGCCGTCCACCCACCGGATCTGCCCGGTTCGGCCCAAAGAGTCTACAAGGACCTCAGCCTTGAAGGCAATGGAATTGCGGGCGTCCCTCAAGGTCATCCCATACGAAAGCCTTCTTAAATACTCAATCGTATCCGCCTGCTTGGCCCTCAAGCTCACAATGAAGGCCATATTATGTAGACCAAAGGCGAGTTTTTGAAACTCTACCTTTTTTACATATTCCCTGATCTGATTGGGCGTCAACGCAGTTGTGGATTTCCGTATCTCTACCCAAGAAGGCAACGGCTCGCCCGTCGATTGTTTCCAAATATTCCTTATCAAAGCCTTGATCTTGGTTTCCGGGCCTTCATGGAAAAGAGTTATGTCAAAATACGCACTGTCTTTCGCCAAGTATGCCAACGCCACAGGAAGATCAAACGCCCCGAGACGGTATTGACGGACTATATTTCGTATTCTTCTTAATGGGTAGTTTTTCCACCAATGAAAGATAAACCATCCCAGGAAAATCAGGCCCAATAAAAAGACGGTGCCGAAGAACTTCTCCATCCCCGGCTTGAACATCCCCATTGGATCCAGGGCAAGGAAACCCCATGATAAATTGATACCTGGAAGTATTTGTCCTGCATTTTTATTCTCATTTATACCTTCGGTCGGCCAAACTACAGCCGTGTGTTCGCCGAGGGGTGTCCAGGTCAATCCGGCAACCGAAGATAATTTAACGCCCTCAGCCGTTAGCCAACCCTTAAATTCCGTCATCAGGTTTAACATCCGGGACATGCTGAAAGAGTAGGAAGTATTGACATTGAACAGTATGGATCCTGCGGAAGGGGCCTTTCTACGTGCAATCTCTTTTAACACTTTACCCACTTCCTGTGCGTCAAGGATCCCAAAATGCGGTGATGTGAGGTCTGTTTCTCCTAACGATCCCGCTATCGCCGATAACCGCGGATCGGTTACGTCACGAGGGTTCAGGACATTTAAAATAATAATGTGATCGAATTTTCTATCCGCCAGTTTAGCCTGCACATCTTCTCTAAAGATGCCGCCTACCATATAGTCGAAGCTTCCGCCCGCAAGCTCGATCGCCGTGCGGTTATGTTCAAACATGACATGCTGGCGGATCGCAAACAATTCAAATGCTTCAATGACCGTCACATGGGCCCCGCGTAAAGCGGCGATCATGCTCAAGGGCGAACATCCCGGCCCGATTTCAAGGACCGTATCTCCGGCCCTTATTCCCGTTTTGTCAAAAATATCATTGAGCTGGTCCGGGGTCATCCTGTAGCCGAACAATTCCGGGCCATATTCATTGCTGTCCTCGGCCCCCCACGTCTCCTTGATCAAGGCTCTGGACCTTTTATTGATTTCTTCTCCCGGCAAGTCCTTTTTCATCAAAGCGAACATCTGTCCCGGGGTCAAATTCTTCCAAAATCCTACAAGTTCATCGACGAGCAACCGCTTGTCGACCTCAGCCGCTTCTTGTTCATCGCGGGTCCGGCCTGGCCCGAGACCAGCAAGGCCATACTCTCCCGCGACACGCAGGACCTCGGCCACGCTCCAACCCTGCGAAGAGGTCCCGCCGGGTTTTTGCGGCTGAATGCCGCTGATATCGCCGCCGTCAAAAACTTCCGGTAAAGACCCTGCCGGGCTGCTCATCAGGAACTCAAGGAGAGGGTCAAGCAATCTTCGAACTTCTTCCCGCTCAAGTTTTCGGACACGCGCCAGACTGTCGATATAAATACCGATGAGCCACGGCCAGACAGTCCCCTGATGATAAGCCTGGTCTTTGATCTCAACGGGCGCTGTCGTGTCGTAGACGTCATGGTAATGCGAATCGCGCGGCGATAACGTGCGCAAGCCGTAAGGCGTGAGCAGTTCTTGGGTGGCCACATCAACAACCGCTTTCCGGCGCTCAATGGAAAGAAGGTCGCTTGTGCGGCCGACGGCAAAAAGCATGTTCGGACGGATGGCGCCTTTATGCGGGTCCCCCTCTATAACATCGAACAGAGGAGTCGCTGACGGATCATGCTCAAAGGCCGGATTCCAAAATTTTTCATTGAATGATCTTCTGACTTTATCGGCAAGCTTTTGATGCTCTGCCGCACTGTTGATATCACCGAATTTTATTCCAACCTCGACCATAAACCTCAGATTGAGATACCAGAGCGCGTTGATCTCGACCGCTTTCCCGTCGCGCGGTGTGACGGGACGATCTTGTCCGTTCGGATCGGCATCCATCCAGGTGGCTTGGGACGGACTGATGATCAATCCATCAATTTCATCCATGGTTATACGCCGCTCTTTTCCATGCCGCCGATAATCTGTTCCGTTTTTATAATGAAAAATGATGTTGCGCATCGTCCGTAAAATCAGACCGTCATTTTCCATGAGGAAATCCCAATCGCTTGTGTAATTAAGGTATTCTTTGACTGCCTGCATAAACCATAGGGGCGCGTCCGCACTGTTATATTCCATAATTTGATCGCCCGGTAAAATACGATTAGGGAGAAGTCCCTTATTTTCATACCGGGCAAAACCGGCGATGACATTCTTTGCTTCCTCAAATCTGCCCGTGACCAAAAGAAGTCCTGGCAAAGCGATAAAAGTATCACGCCCCCACTGCTCCAGGAACCAATCGCGGCTGGCTGCCCATATTTCCACACGGCCGTCGGGCGCATGCTTGATGAAAGAACCGGCTGCTTTTAATAAAATAGTGAGTCGTTCATCAATATTTTCGTTCTTCCTCCCTTTTCCTCCCGACACGGCAAATACCGTAAAAGCAGCAAAAACCGCAAATAAAATTCCGAAAATGGACTGCATGTCGGCCGAGAACATCTGTGCAGGGTCTAAAGCCGCAAGGCCGTACAACGGGAACGCAATGGCGTACAACGGTTTCCCTTTGGGCTTAACCCATGAATCTTTTTTCTTCTTTGATTCCTTGTCCATCAACGCGCGGAGGCGTTCGATATCGGCCTTACGTTTATTCCATTTTTCCTGGATGGCCTGCACCTTTTCCCTCAATTCCATGTGGGCCATTTTTTCCCGGTCTTTGGAATAGGGATGTTTCTCTTCCAGTTCTTTGAGCCGGTCGATACTGCGGTTAAGAGCATTCAATTCTTCGGTGATGTCACCTGTATCGGGCAAATGCACGATCTCCCGTCGGATGGCAGCGATCAAATTGACGATCTCGAGCCACCCTTCTTCTATATTTATTCTTTCTTCCCATTGCAGCCGATCTTCTTCGGATAGACCGCCCAGGACTGCGCGGGCGGTGCCATAATCGCCCTTCTCGATCAATTGCTCGATGGTCGGTGCTTGTGCAGATTTTTCATCAGCCTTCTTGAGCGGCACAGCTTTTCCGATAGGTTTGACCTTAACGGTCTGCTCGTAAATTCCCCTCTCCATTCGGTCTCTTACGACCAAGGCTTCGCGGATGCGGACAATTTCAGGGCGGTCCCGGCTCAAACCTTTCCTCAGCTTTTCAATGGCGTTACCGGCCGCATTCGGATCGAACTCCTGCTTTTCAATTGCATCCCACATGGCCCGGATAATGGCGTTGTCCCGCTCCAATACCGCTCTTTCGTTTAATTTGCTTTCAAGGACTGCCAAGCGCTCATCGTCGCCCGGCAAAAGTTCTTTGAGCCGCGTTAAGGCCCTGCGCGCTCCCGCCTCAAAGAAAATATGTTGGGTTAAATGCTCATTGATCCGCTCGATAAGCTGGACGATCTCTTTCTGTTTCCTTTCTTCTTCTCTTTGCAGGGCCTGCACTCTCCTTTGTAAACGCTGGCCCTGTTCTTCCAATCTTCTTTCGAGATCCTCCAAGGCCGCACGATGATCGTTCAGCTGCCGGCGCAAATTGCCCGACCCGGCCCGCAAAGCTTCCTCCTGCCTGCTTAATTGCTCTCTGGCCAAATTCAATCTTTCTTCCTGGGCCGTCCTTAATTGCTCCGCGGCGTCTTGAAGTCTTTCCGAGTCAGCTTTCATTTTGAATTCGGCTTCTGCGATCTCGGCCGCCAATCTTTCTTTTTCAGCCCTTCTCGCGCGTTCAATTTCTAAAACACGCTCGGCCTCCAATCTTTCTCGCTCAGCGTTTTCCTGTTCCGCTTTTATTTTTCCGGCTGCTAGGCTCTCTCGGAATCCGGCAATCTGCGACGCCGGCAGCAATTGCTTTGCCTCCCAATCGTTTAACATGGCTTCCGCGTCGTTAAATTCTCCCAGACGGATCATTTTGCGGATACGGCCGATGTTCCCCCGCCCCACGCCGGGCTTTTTGACGCGGACAACCCGTTCCCGTTTTTTAGGAACATGGACAGGGACAGGACCAGCGATCTTCTGCGCCTCAAGCTCCTGACGTAATTTCGCGTTGGTCTTGACCGATCCCATCTTATTTTCATCCCATTCGTTCAATATCCTCTCAGCCTCTTCAAATTCTCCCCGGCGGATCAATTTGCGCACGTGAAGAGGCTGGCCCTTCCCCACACCTTGACGCTTTTCCTTGGGGATCCGGACCTTGCGGACTTTCATGACCGGCGTCTTCTTTTCCCTTTGGGCCTTCGGCGGCTTGACCCGCTTGGGCGGCGGTTGCTTGAACACAAACCCGGCCGCAATTAATTCGGCCTGGGCATCCTTGCCGGCTTCCCTCAATCTTCTGAGACGATTTGAGAAAGCCGCATTCTTAACACCCATTTTTTTCCTGATCTCCGCCATCGTGATCTCATTGCTCGACCGTTCCTCTTGGAGCGCGCGGGCGGCTTCGACGATCTGGCTTAGGGAATTTTCCATGCTGCGCTCGACTTTCACGATGCCCAAGCGCTGATAATCGACATCATGGCCCTCAAACCACTTGAACAAATTTTGATACGTGACATCCGTACCTTTGTTGTCCGTGTTAAGCAGATCGACCATTTCGTGAAGCGTTGGCTTGCGCTTATTCTTGGCGAGAAAATCTTCCGCCAATCGCTTGATCTGTTTAACACGTTCCTTTTTATCGATGGACCGTGTCTCAAATTCAATACCTAATTCCTCGGCCGTGCTCCAGACTTGATCGAATGTCAACTCTTCTATCTTAGAATTTTCAGCGGCCCTCCTCCGGATCTCTTCTGTAACCGCCGTGGCCAATGGTTTAACGCCCTTCTTTTTTAAGTCGGCTATGACTTTTCTGATCAATTTTCCGCGTTTTTCTTTAAGCGGACTGGCCATGGCCAGCGGGATTATTTCGTCTAAAAGCAAGACGGAAAGGTTGTAAGAAATGTGAAGAACGACGGAATGGACCGTCGCCAGGATGATCGGCAGGACCAGAATAAAGGCCGTTGCAAAAAGAGCGAAGGGATAAGGAAATATGGGCCTTCCTATCGCCAGAGCGACCACGCCCAGGTAGGCGTTGATCACGCCGACAAAGACCATCCAGCCGCGCATCCACCTCAGCCATACTAAATAGGGCAGGATAAAGATCCGTGAGAAGGACCGGATGGCCCTGTTGATTCTTTGTTGTTCTTCCTCGGTAAAATCATTTTTATGGAAGGCAACACGGCTGTTGGCAACAAAAAATTGGTCCTCATGCATGGCCCTAAAGCGGTGCATGATCCGTATAAGGCCCTTGACATCGAACAAACTCACCTTGCGCCTTAAGACAAGGATTAAGGACGGCAACGCAAAATCTTTGATACCTTCCCAGATCGGGATCACGATCCCCGCCAACGCCACGCGGAACGGAAATCCGAGAGCCCCGTCGGGAAGAATGGAGTAGAGCCATGACAAGAACCCTCTCGGCGCAAAACCCAGCGGTCTATGTTCTTTGCCGTTATCGCCGTTAGGGACGATTAATCCCTGCGCCTGGCCGAGTTTATGCAGGTCCCTTACCACATGGTCCATGGAGCGGTAACGCATATCGCGGAACGGCATCATGGCCCTGAGGATGACAGGAGTAGACGCAGAAGCCCCGGCCCGCAATAATCTTCTTTTCCAAGCCCTGAACAAGGTGGCAATGTTCATACTTTTGGCGGCGGCGTACGGAAAGTCCCCTGTCATCCAATAGTAGGTTGTCATCCCCCAGCCGAAAATATCAAACGCGTGACGCGCGGTCTGATCAAAAGATACGAGAGGCACGCCCCGTCTGGCAAGTTCCCGTTCCGAGAAATCCTCAGTGAAAAGATGTATCTCTTCCCGGTCGTTAAAACGTCTTCCTGCTTCGACCGCTGACTCAAAGTCGATCAGCACAACGGAAATCTTCCCGTCGATCACATCAATGACATAATTACCCGGCTTGATGTCGCGGTGCACGATGGAAGGTTTACCGTCGCTTCGTTTATGCAAGAAAGCCAGGACTTCGGCCGAGGAGACCAGCCATTGCCAGGCCGTCGGCGCGCCGTAAAATTGAACAACATGCCTGAACAGGACCCGATAACCGTTCACTCCCGAGACATAGTTGGTGATAAATCCGTGCTGTTCGCCGTCGCGGTCCATCTCAAACAGCCGCAAATTATTACCGTCAATCGTGGTTGGCTCCCACCGCCGGATGGGCGTTAAGAGATGAGGAAGATCTTCGCGCCTTCCTTCCGACTGCAGCGCGTGCAGAATATCAAAGCTGTTCTCCAGCCGCTCGATCCCCTTATCGGATTGCGCCGTATGGAAGATCAGTTTCTCGGCAGGGTTGACCGTTGTCACCGAATAAACATGCGCGGTCCGGTCGCCCTTCGCGGTCTTGGGATTAAGGTTCTTCTGGACGAACAATCTGCGCAGGCGTTCCCGCCGCGGGCCGTATCCGTTCCCGTTTCCGCTGACCATCCACATCATTCCGATAGCAAACACCATGAATGTGATCAATAAACTCACCATGCCGTCAGGCATGCCAGCAAACAGCGGGACGACGGCGAAACCCATTCCGCTGAGCGAGCCCTTCGCTTCCGGAAGAAGGTCCGGCGCCAATTCATATTTTAGCGTTCCGTCGCCATGGCGCCTGAAGCCCATGTTGATAAGGCGCGCTTTGGCATGTTTATGCACGATCGGAACATAGACCATCTTGAATCCGCGGGAAAGCAGGAACGGGAACAAGGCTTCCTTGAGGTATCTTTCGATCACCCGCCAGTTCAGTTTGCCGCGCCGGTCGCGCAATTTTCCACCGTACATGTAAACAATATCCTCTTGGGCTTTAAGGTGGACCAACATGCGTAAATCATCATCACTCTGCGCCTCAACAGGGTTGAGGGCAAAGCGCAAATAATTAGGCTCGTTAAGAGCCAGACTTAATTTGAAACCCTCGTGTAGGTAAGCAGGAACCAAACGCTGCCGTATCCACTGCTTGGGATCCGCCGTCCTTATTTCCAAAGACAACTTATGCTCTCCCTGGGCATGACCCTGGTGTCCGAACAGAACCTCGCCGGGATCATAACGGGCAACAAGCATGACATCTTTACGTTTTCCGACGGGATCAGGGGCGAGCTCTTCGATCGCAAAGCCCTGCGACTTCAAAAAGGCCACGAACCGCCGGTTGTTCTTCAGGCCGCCGGAACTGAACCGCCGGCGCGATCCCTGACGGGTATCATTCGCCACGATCAAGCGGCCCTGCGGTTTAAGCCACGCAATGACTTTTGCGATAACATGCTCGTAATCCACATAATTGAGGATACGGGAAAGAACTACCGTATCGACGCGCGTACCCAATAATTCATCAAGATTTTTAATGTGCTCAGCGGCGCCAAGCAAAGAACGGGCCTCCTCGATCGCCGTGATCTTTTCCGGCTGCTGGATATTTCCTTGCAGAAGGATCGTGGGCGAATCAACAGGTATGGCAACGGCGGACCGGATATTTTCACTGGGCTTCATGGCCGCTACATCAACGGCAATCACCTTTTTATCTTTCAATAAGCGGGTCACCGGGCTATAAGAAGATCCCGCATCGACGATCACTTCCCCTAGCTTGTTCTCCTCTTCCAGACGTCTGAGAAGGGCGCGGACCTCGACGGCACCGTAAAGGTCCCAGTCGACGGCGCGGTCATAGCTCCAAGCCTCTTCCTGTTTGGCGGTCAATTCATGACGGGGCCGATGGGCTTTTTCTTTTCTGAACCAATAGACCAGAAACGGTATACTGAGAACGACTATCACGGCAAGCGTCACGAGGGACGGGTAGAGATAGACCACCGTCCCGGCCATGACCGGCCAGGCCAGGACATTCACTTGCTTTGAAGAGGTTTCCCATTGAGTCGATGAAGATACGGCGTGCCATTTGGTGCGGTAGGGATCAAGATGAAGGATTTTTCTGAAACGCGTACGCAGAACAACATAAATGTGGATCGGCAGCCAGCCGCCGGCCATCAGGAGCACAAAAAGATTTTTCAGGGCCTCACCTCTTTGCTGCTTATTCAATCCAGAGAGATAGGTCCTTAACCAAAATGAGGAAAGGGCAGGCCGCAGCTTTCTTATGGCATCGTATTTCTCCCTATAGAAGTCTTCGGCTTGTTTATTCCCGACGCTCAAGCGGAAACGGCGTTTCCAATACTCCCCGAAACTTCCTTCGCCGCGGGCGTATACGGCTGTTTTGGGCACGACTTGAACGCGCTGTTCCAATATATAAGGATCGCCATAATAATAACGCAATGCCATATCATCGCTGATCGTTGAAGAAGGCATGGGCGCGAAAGTTTTGGTCAGCATGAACATGGCGGCGCCCACCGGGAACCTTAGCGCCAAATGCGCGCGGCGTTCGCGGTAGGCCTGCTCGGCCCGGGTGATCAGGCCGCTGCGATTTTCAGAAGCGAGAATGTGAAGGTCCGGCCCCACAAAATAAGCTTCTTTGGTGTCGACCAAATGCTGAACGCTGCGTATGAATACAGTCCGGTCTAAACGCATATTTTCATCCAGGAACCGTACGTCATCATCAATGAACCCGATTACATCAGAATCCTTTCCTTTAGCGTATTCAGCAGCGGCATTCATGGCATTGACCTTTCCCGGTACATCTAACTCAATAACGGTGAATTCCCTGATTCCGGCAAAGAAAAATTCATTTTGAAGAGCTAAAGCCGCTTCCCGCGTCCGGTCCAATTCTTCGCCGCTGATAACCAGGATCAACTCGACCGTCCAGCCCGGACGCTGCTGCCGTATAAAAGAAAACTGCTTGGCCACATGCTCGACGGTCTCTCTTAAGTGGCGGCTGCTCTTTGTCGTCGGGATAACGATCGAGACATTGAGTTTGCTCCTGTTGATCTTCACCAACTGTCTTAATACCCGCGGATCGATCCTTTTCTCGAGAAGGTACTGATCCACGTCCGTATACCGCTCTTCCGGTGCTTTCGGACGATAAGGCCTCCGGGAAATCTTGGTATCAGCGTGATAAACGACAGCCTTGTGCGATTTACTTCCCAAAAACTCCTCGTCGAGCGGAAAATCAACGCCAAAGAATTCTTCCAGGGTATTCAGACGCATCCTGTCAATTTCGATACCCCAGGAGATCAATGTCCGGCTGTCAATGACCCTTTTATCCCTGGCACGCCTGAGATTGGCCCTGAACTTCGCAAAAATGTCGTGGTCGATAAGCCCTGTGTTGCCGAACAGGCCGGCCAATTCCAGACTGTTTGAAATATAGATCAGATGCGCCGTCCATCCTTTCTCCTGCAGATCATTTGTGACATATCTTAAGCCTTCCCCCTCTATTTCGCCGAGCACAGGGAGCAATGCGCCCGATGCCAGCTTCGTCTTCAGCGTCCGGAAAGAATCCTCATCTTTCAAGTATGTTGCCGCGGCAAAAGCGGATAATCTCTTTTCCGGTGCATAATCAAGATCTTCTTCGGTCCTGATCCAGCCGAAGAACAACTTGCGCAACTCATAAACAGCATCCTCAAATTCCCTCTTTCTCAATAATGTCCAGCGCATCTTCCGGGTCGCGATCCCATAAAGAAGCTCCACCACATAGGACATTCGATCTACGCCGCGATCCGCAAAGCGATCATCATCCCTTAAATATTCTTCGATCGCGGATAACGGGGCGTGTTCCAAATCCTTTAACTGCTCCGGACTCAATTCCCTCCAGAAAAGCCGTGCCGCAAAATCAGCCCGGCTTTGCGCCTCCATGATCATTTTGATCATCGCCGGAAAAGCCAATTCAACGACCGCGGCGGTATTATCCAGGAGATAGACGCGGTCAAAAAGCGTTAAAAAGCCCAGGGTTTGGTCCACGGACACGGAAACGGCCACAGTCGTTTCTCCGGCGGCTTTTTTCGCTTCGACCATCTGCCGTAAACCAGGGATCTGCGCGCCAAGATAATCCTCATTGGTGGGATAACATAAGGAATAGCCCGCAGTATCATTGTTAAACATGACTGTCCTGCGCAGGTTTTTCCGAAAATGTGTTAAAGCAACTTCGCGCGGCCGCGGCTTTTTATACCAAACGACTGCCGACAAAACCACCAGGAGCGCTATCGCTGCCAAGGTCATCAGGGAAGGATAAATGTACAAGAGGACCAAAGCCATGACCGGCCAGGCCAGGGCATTGGCCTGTTTTCCTTTCAAACCTTCATCATCACCGTTATGTTCTCCGCTACCGTTACCGTTGCCGTTCCAGCGCTCCAAGAGCGAGACAAGCGTATCCGCATCCAATCGAATGCCGAATAAAGCACCGATATCGACGATGATCTCCGGTCTTTGGAATAATGCCTCTAAAAGCGATAAAACGGTCAAGCGGACGGTCTCATGGCTTACACCGAATTTTTTTCCGATCTGCTGATAAGTCCATCTTTCAAAACCAAAATAATGCAAAAATCTCAACCAAAGCATTTCCGCGGTACGTTCGTCCAGAATGCGCCATCCTTGCATGATTGCATAAAATCCATCTTTGGCGGAACCTTGCGTCGGTGTAAAGCTTTCTGTTACTACGCCGGTCCTTTCATCCACGATCTCATCAAGCAACGACCACTGCCGCCCCTCTGCTTCTGGTCCATAAGGATGATGCAATGACAAAGGCATCCGTTTTCTTACTTTTGAAATTTTGATAAGGGCCTTGAGCATATCGCGCTCGATGATCTTGCGGGCATATGTAACAAATGTCGCCTTCCTAGACCGCGCATCATAAATGTTATAAAACTGGACAGCCTTCCTCAGCGATACGTTTAACCCGATCGCATGCAATTCTTCCCAGTCTTCTCCATTTAACTTAAGGTGACGCGCAGCCCGGACCCGCGCGATCTCTTCTGAAACCAGATAAGCATGGCTGGCCCAGATCAGGTCCTTCGCGGCCTCTGCCCGCAAAACAAACGACATAAGCGCGATCCTTGGCCTTTCTCGCAGATTGATATCCCGGCCCAGACGTTCATGGGCTGGGCCCAAAGTTCCGCGATTGATACTGACCACGCCATGGCGAATGACCTGACGTATGAATTCCCTGATCGTATCTTCCCTATCCCCCGACTTAATTCTGTAATTCAAGACGTCCTCAGGAACTCCACGCAAGATCTGATCCAGGGCAAAATCCCCTAAATAGATAATGTCTTCATACAAGGAAACCACGCCCTTTTGGCTTAATCTTTCCTTCCGATATAGCTGCTCATAAAATGACCGGCTTTTTTCATCGATGCCTTCCGGAACAATGAGCACACGCTCAGCCGGGGCGCGGGTCAGTTCTTGCGCCATCATATTTTTCACTTGGGCCGCAAAAACCGCATGGTTCCATTTTCTCATCCTATCGGGAACGATCATCGGCATGGCATAAAAACGGCCGGTCTCATCGGCTTTCATAAGTACAGGAAGGCCAGCCAATTCCCTAGAACGCAGTTTTCTGCCGGCGATAGTAATAATACCCTTTTTATCGGCGACATAACTGCCTTCAATGAAGATCGGCCCATGTTCGGATAAAATCGTGGGCCAGGTAGCCATGGATATCGTTGTACCGAAAATTTTGACCACTTTCAGGTCCTTTTGTCTTAGAATGCGCTGGAAAATATGCAGCTCACCTTCTTCCTCGGTCAATCGGCCTTCTTTATAGATAACGGCCCACAGAGGATAGCCATCCTTAAAATAGGCGGAGTATGCCGCGCCGGCATAAGAAGGATCTATAGTGTGATCGGCCCTCAACCCAAATCTGGCCCAGGCACCGGAAGCCTCTTTATTATCATTCGCGAATGAAAAAGTCCCTTGAGGGCTCAATCTTCCTTCGACAACATGGTTCGTCAGGGCTTGGCGCTTTTGGGAAGGATAGCCTCGATAATAAACATCGTGAAGCTGGGTCCTCCCTGAATCCAGGACGGTCAATATAGGGTGGAGATGAATGGAATCCAAGAGTTTGATCCGCTCGGGTGTTTCATAGATCACGAGCCGGCGTGGAATATTGTCGGCATCATAATAAATATCCACCGCTCTTCCGGTCAAGGCCGGATCCGGCCGGCTCCGGCCATTGACCTTAATGACCCTAAGCGGCCCAACGAATTTCTTAGGCCACAGATAGATACGTCCATCCTGCGCCAAAAATGTGCGGCGTAGATGCGGCCCCGGCGTATCAAGGAAGGAAAATGTCGCACTCTGACGTTCCACATTGACCAGTTCTCGGAGTTCCTTCCCTGTCGCCGGGTCTTTGCTGATCCGGTAAACCCGTTGATAAAAGTGGTCTTTATCGACCTTCAGGACGACCTTGAAGCCTTCTTCTTTGAGCGCAAGCCGCGGGAAGGCATACATTATCACCTGGCGGGGATCACCATCGAAGCCTTTGGTCAAAACATCCTTCAAGCTGGATATATGCAAATGCCCTCTTCTGATCTGATAGGCGGTCTGCGCGAGGCGGTCGATTGTATGGGGGTCTCCGCCGCTGTCAGGAAGCATCTCGTATTCGTCAACAAGGGTAGCGATCCAAGGAGCGCCGCTCAAATACGCCAAACGCCGGCGGATCTCTTTTTGTGCGGCAAAGGGATCTTTCTCCGGCCGGACTCGTTTTTCTCCGGCCGTAAAACGAACAAAATTTCCTTTCGCTAAAGGAAGACGGTCGAATAAACGGATGACAGCCTCATAATGTGAATTTTCGAATTGATATTTGATCACTCTCCCCAATCCCGCCACCAGAAAATGGTCCGTGCGCAGCTGATAGGAGAGACCAGCTAGTGTGACCTTATCAATATTCTCACCGTTAAGAAGTTTTTCATACCCTTCAATCAAAACCCTCACAAAAGCAATGCCTAATTCTTCTCCGAGTTCTTCCAAAAGCCACTGACGGATCTCGTGCGGCTGCCATTCTCTTCTTGTTTTGGCCCCCACCCGGCCGTTAGGATCATCGCGCAAATTCGAAGGCCTTGAAGAAGTAAAATAGACTAAATGAACGACGGGACTTTTACTCCATTCATTGTCCACGAGACCGTCCCCCACAACCAATTCCATTTCCTTAAGTTCCATTCCGGCAAATTTAGGTATTCTCTTGAAATGATAGCTCAATTCCGTCATGGCAGAGACAAACCAGTCTTCTTGTGTTTGCTCCATCCGGATCCAGATAATTCCGGTTGTTTTGACCAACTGCAGAGCGCGTAAAGTAAATTCTTCCAAGACCTGGGTATGCGGGGCGTTCATGGACACGATATCGTATTCCTGGTCATCGCTGTATTCCGCCACTCTGGCGGTTGCAAAAATTAACGGCAATTCCGCAGACCGCTCGCGCAAAACTTGATGGGCATTAGCCAAACCGCTGTCATAATCGATGCCCTTCAAAGCCTCAACGCGATAGCCCCACTGCTTGAGAAGTCGTCCAAAATGCTGCAAGAAATATCCGTAACCGGTCCCCAAATCGATGATCCTTAACGACTGCTTTGACGCCAATCCTGCCTTTTTTAAGCCATCCAACAAAATTTTTGACCAGCCACCCAATGTATCTTCTGCGGCCCCCACCCAGGCGTTGGCCGGGTCCGGAATATCGGTCAGCCGGACGCCGGTCTTACGTGAGGTGGCATGCCAGCCGCGCCCCGGGGCGGTTGGGTCCGGTTCGACAAAGATGCGCTCGATCTCATCGGACCTGAGAATTTCCAGTAAAGCTTGAACGTTAAAATAAGGATGGCCCTCGACAAAACGGATATTACGCTGCGGATCTTTTTGCAATTGCATGTAAACTTCAACGGCGCGCTGTGGAGAAAGTAATTTAAGGACACAGTTGGGACAGGCTTCCACATCCAGCATCGCCCGGACCTCATCGGTTGTCAGCGGGCCCAAGGCGGCCAATGTTTGATACAACTGCCACAGGACATCCGTAGTAATGGGCAAATCTGAAAGCTGAATAAATCTATTTCCTTTATATTTACCGGATCCGATCTGGGACCGGACAATCTCCCGGCCGCGCACCATCTCAAACCGCAGCGATCCGGTCTGTGGGTCGAAGCGATAGGCCGGTCCAAAGGCCTCAAGGGTAATATGTACGGCATCGCCGTGATCTTTATTGACCTGATCAATGTATCTGATCAGTCTTTCGGGGAATTGCGGACGGGTTTTGAGCAAAAGCGCGATATCCAGGTCGTGACCGTTATCCAGACGGAGTTCGCCGCGCGAAAAACTTCCGGATATACCGTAACCACGGATCATCCCCTCCGCGCGGAAGCTTTCCAGAGCTGAAAGGACTTGCCAAATTACAGCGCGCTGATCTAAGAAATCAATGAATCTTTCTCGCGTGACCGGAGCGGCCGGTATGCTTTCTGATAAGAACGCCACAACGTCTTGAATAAACCGCTCCCCGTCTTCGCCCGTTAAGATCCCGTTATGCGTCCCGGCATATGTACGGATGGAAACTGAATTCCCTGCAGATCCCGCAAAAGCTTCGCGCTGTGCGGCATTAACGACTATCTGATCGGACTCCACGGCTAAAAGGACAGGTGCGTTGATGTGACGGATGGCCTCGACCGGTTCAGCTATACCAGCCACGGTCCAATTTTTTATATCAATGCCTATTTCCTTCACATAACACTCCCGGATCGTTTCCACCGCGTTCCCTGCTGCCAAAACCACCGCCTCGTTCAACTCTTCCGGGACCGGGAACTGGGCAAACGCCCGGCGATAGCGCTGCTGGGAGAGGACCAGATTCCTTATCCAGCTGGAAACAGCGGCGCGGTAGGTCGCCGGAAGACCGACCGCAACGATCTTCCGAAAGAGCGGTTTTCTCGCCTGAGCTATAATGGAACTGATCGCGCCCAACGAATGACCAATGACCATGACGCTATCCGGATCCACATCATGGCGCGCCGCCAATTGTCCGACGATCTCCTGCAAGTCCAGGCTTTCGGCGATCCCCAACGTTGTCAGCGAAGAACCGTTCTTTCCGTGGCCGCGCAGACTTATGAACACAAAATGAACGTTCCAGTGTTCTCTTAAGCGCTGGGCGAGAGGGAGATTCCATGTGGCATCAAAACCCCATGGAGCCAACAAAACAACCGCGGGACGTCTTTCTTCACTGCCTTCGGCTTTCCAAAACCAACCGTGAAGATCCACTCCTTCATAACCTTTCCAATTCGTCTCTTCGATCCCTTCAGGCATCCTATGGGGCGAAAGACCCCGACGATGGAAGTGGTTGTATGCCTCCTGCAATCCGATGAGCCGGGCCAAATAATCCCGGCCTATCTCGGTCTCCTGCTGATCAAGTATCGCGTTCAATAAGGCGGTTTCTTCGCGGAACCGTTCTTGCAGGGCAGGATCGGCGCCCTGCCAGAGCCGGGCAAAACTGTTAAGTCTTTTGGCTAGCCAGTCATTGGCCGCATTTTCTGTTTGGTCCGCCGGAGGCGGTAGGGGTTTTTCCGCGACAAGCGCTGTCACGGCAATAAAGATCTGGACCTTATCGCCCGGAACGTCCGGGAAATGATACCGGCCGATCTTGCCATGGTCAAAGATCACCGTGTTGATAGATGGCGCCAGCCCGGAAACATCTTTTCTATCGACAGCAAAGTTAATCTGGAATAAACCGGCCTGAAGGGTCCTGAAGCCCGCTTCCTGGACGGCGGCCTTGATTTCCCGGTCCTTGACCTCGATCATACTGTTTTCTTTGCGGACCACGACCTGGGCACGGTCCAGCTCCTCCTCGAAACGCCTCAACTTTTGGACCATGGCATCATCCAGAAATCCGCGGGAATTGTTTGTCTTGAAAATACGGATAAACTCTATGGCCTGCTCCACCAGAGCAGGTTGCCTAGACAATCTTTCCTGACTGACATACAGCAATCCCAGAGACAGGGGGCCGCCCGCAATATCGGCAACGCGCGGAAGCAGGAAAAGCCCTTCCTTTTGGGCTTTTTCCCATTCCTCGCCGGCCGGAGGGATAAGATCCATAATGTGAATAAATTTCCCACCGGGCTGAACAGCGCGGAAAATCTCCTGAAGAGAACTAACTATGGTCGGCTGATTGAGAGAGCTTAACGAGGATAATCCGACAACCGTTGAAACAGAATCCGGATCAAACGGCAGCTGCGGCAAGACTACCTGTTGTCTTTCTGTCGGGAAGCGCCGAGGATAATCAAGGGCTTCTTGGCTGGAATCGGTCTCGATCCAACGGACCCCTTCCGGTAAAGTATTCCCCAGTAATTCTCTTAATCCTCCCGCTCCAGCACCCACCTCGACCACCACATCTTCCGGTTTTAGATGCGGAACAATGATTTCTTTGATAAAGAACGCGTAAACATCGCCCAATTCTCCGCGCGTATTTTTATAATCTTCATAGGACTTGCGGTCGTATCGACGGGGGTCGGCGGGCAAAGCCCAAAGGATCAAACCAATAAAAGTAATGGCCAAGAATGCGACTCCTACCCATGGGGATAGAGGCAGGGCTTGCGCGGCCATATAACCTGCGATCCCGACGGTAAATACCGGCATATTAACATGGACCCCGCTGCGGTCTTGCGGCGGAGTTTTGTCATGGTCGCCATTCTTGTGTCCCTTCCGTCCGTTATGCTTGCCGTTCTTGCCGTTCTTCAATAAAAGAGGCTCTTCGTGGCCGTTAAAATCAATGATGTATTCGGTCCCGATGTGACGGGAAGTTTGGATGACCGGATAATCGATCAGGATCCCTGCCGCAGAGGCCAAAGAAGATATGGCTGTTTTTACGAACCCTTTTGCACCGTTGACCTTGCGGTGGCGATGGACATAGTTCAGGAAGGAACGGAAAAGAGATGTTTTCAACAATAAGATATGCGGATGGGGGACCTGTTCCAGATAATAAGCGAAGAAATATCCGTCAAAGACCAAGATGGTCTTTGGTGTCAAATTAAGTTCAATATCGATGATCGAAGGTGAAAACAGCGGCGGATGAGGCTTTCTGACTTGCAACCGCACCTGAAGCGCGTGCTCAGGATCGTGTTGCAAGGATTCGCGGTAGGCCGTGAGTGTCTCGAAGAAAGCCTGTAACTTCTCGCCGTCTATCCTTCTTTTCATCATCCGGCGGCTTATCCATTTTTGCCACCAGACAACCGGGATCCAGCCCAAAGACTGCAGGAGCACCATGGGCAAGATGTGGACCCGCTCTTTAAAGAACATGTCAGCCTGCAGGACCTCCACATGCTCTTCATGATTGTCCCACTGCTGTTTCAACCACTGCGCCAAATAGCTTTTGCCCGAACCCGGCCAACCGATAATGATGAGACTGTTCAGACCGTTACTGGTCAATCTTTCCTTCAATCTCCCCCATGTCCTGACATGGACATACTCATCAAGCCGCTTGATCATCTTGATCTTCTTAACAACGGCAAAGGCCGCAAAAACAACCAATAAAAATATGTCCAGTCCGGCCAGGATATAGGCGGTCCATTCAACTATAGTGGCCAGGGATGGATTATGATCATAGATGGCTGAGTAGAGGGTCGAGATATCCTTACCAATCAATTCGGTAAGCACAATATTGCCGATCGGTATCAGGGAAACGCTGATGACTGAAAAAGTCAGTATCCTGAAAAGCCACAACCTCTCCCCGCGCCAAATATCCGCCCTGGGGTCAGAATGATCCTCTTTATCCGGAATGAAGACTATCTCCGCGAGCGCGGTAAAGAGAACGATGACTAAAAACACAAAAAGCAGAGTGCCGCCAAACAGGGCAGTCAGGAGCCATGTCGATTGGGTCTTTAAGCGGTTCATCAGGGAGGCAGGATCATTTCCGCCCGGGCCCGCGGGCACAGCCTGGGGCACAGATTTTTCACCCGCCGGAGAGAGAGATGTCCATGGATCGCGTACAGTTCTTGGCCGCACAACATCGCCTAAACTCCGACGGTTTTCTTCCAGATCATCCAGCCGGATGGAAACACGGCCCCACGGGGTTTCATATTTCCCTTCAGGATCAAAACGGAAACGGAGCCGCAGATAACTGTCGGCGGCCTTGATCAGGAAATCCCTCGTCAATTCAGAGGGTGGGATGTGCCGGTACAACTGGGACGGGATCGGCCGGCCAAAACGCATTTCGCTCGACATTCTGGATATCTCGGCTTCGATCATTCTCTCTTCCGGCGTCCCTCTCCAGATCACATGCTGCGGTTCCTCCCCTTTCCATATAACGATATTATTGCGGTCGGAATAAACACTGTACGGCCTTTGATCGTCGGGATAATCCTGGGTATGGCCCAAGAAACCGATGCTTGCCCTTACAACGCCGTCCGTATTCAGATAGCGGATGTCCCGATTAGTCGGCCGCAAAACGATAAGAGCATTGAAACCTTCCGCATTGCCGATCCTGTTAATATCCTCGGCATGATTTTCAACCGCATATTGCATGGTCTGCGAAACGACCGTCTGTAAATAGGCTTCTGTTTCGGTCCCAAAATTTTCGATCGGAATGCCCGTGAATTCTTTCCACTGGTCCTGGGCCATCCTGTAATCCCAAAGAAGGCGTTGGGCCGCCGCGAACGATCCTTGCTCCTTAAGAAGATCAAGAAAAGCGTTGATCCGTTTGCCTTCATCATAAAAATCAATATCGGCAATAAGCTGCAGATAGGCCGACTCGGCTTGTTCCTGGAGGCCCTCAGGGGGCCCGGTATGCGCGTTCAATTGAATGATGATCTTTTCCAGAAAATCAGCGGTGGCATAAAAGGCAGGGACAAGGGTCTCTACTTTTTCACGGTCAAAAGGACTGCCGAGCTTATGGATCAATCCCTCAATAACAAATTCCACGCTGGGCTGTTCAATGGTGAGAAGCTTCTTTAACCGCTGGGCATCCGCCGACGTGAGTTGGCCAAAGAATTCCCGGAAATAATGCTCAACAAGCTGTTGGGCGATCAGATATTCTAAAGTGTAGTCATTAAGCTTGTCGCGGTCATGTAATTCTAATAACCGGTCCGCTCTTTCTTGCCACTCTTCATAACCCAGAACGGAAATGTCCTTAAATTCATTTTCAAAAAGGGGAGTAAGATTTTCCCGGATCGGATCGGCCTGAACGGACGGGGCAAGTCTTAATAAAGGAGTGTCTTGTTTTAAAGCGAATACAGAGACAAGCGCAAAAATAATGAGCGGCAAGGCATACCATGCTCTGCGGGGCGGCGCCCTTTGTCCGGCTTGACCCGCGGCTAATTGCCTTAGGATCAAGACGCGCTGGGCTTCAATGGCCTCTTGCTCCGTGGGCTGTGCTTCGTGGACATCAATGTGGGTAAGTATGTTCTCAATATCTTTTTCGGTCAGATGAAGTTTCCGGCTTGCTTTACGCAATGTTTTCTTCAGGCCTTCCCGGCCGCCGATCTCTCCGCTCCACAATATTTCACCGTCGATACGACTGGCCACGGCAAAATTCTCGACCGTATCTTCCGGCTCGCCGCGGATCTTCCCTGACTTGATCAAATAGCCGATGAGTTCTTCTAAAATATCGGCGAGCCAGTCGAATTGCTCCGCAACCTCCGGCTCGGCTGTACGGTATCTATCGGCGGCGTGCCGCAATCCGCGGACAGTGATGTTGTGGGAGCCGGCGGTTTCGAGTTTATGGGAAGCCACAATTTGGTCTAAGCGCTCCTGTGGCAGCCCTATCTCGACGAAGACGGATCCGACTTCCTCTAATACAGAGCGAACAATGTTCTCCCGCTCTTTCTCCGATGAGGCATCTTTCAGCATCCTCTCAAGGACTGCATCCAATACTTTGGCTAAATAATCAGGGCCTAATTTCTGGGGCTCAAATACACCGTCGGCAAGAGACATGGCGCCGGGATCAACAATACGGTCGCGTGTCTCCTCTTTTCTTAGCCGCATGGTCAACGTGCGGCCCAAATAACGGAACGCCCCGAAATCCCCGATGACCCTCAGTGATCCGTCAGGTAATAAAGCAAAATTCTCGTAGTGCAGATCATTGAGAGTCGGCTTTGTCCCCAAATAGCCTAAAAGGTGAATGCGCAAGATAAACGTCAAAATATCTAAAAAAATTCGGACCAGCAGGTCTTCTTTACTTATTCCATTCTTGTTGGCCACCATTTCAAAATACGACCCTTCTGCATCGCGATGTTCAAGCACATTTTTCAATCTTTTCCCTTCAAAGTAATCGAATCCGACGATCCCGCTCTTTTCTCTGTCGGTATTCATGTGATCATAAAGCATGTATTTACCCTGAAGGCCTATATAGAAGAGCGGTTTGACCATGCCCTCTTCCCCATAATGCTCGCGATACCTCTGGGCAAATGTCGTATGTATGGCCCAAATGGTATCACGTCCATAATCCTGCCCGGGCATCTTGATCTCCAGAGCAAATCTAAGACCATCATTGTCCTTTGTATAGACAATATGGCGGCGGAACGATTCGCTGACCGGAGCAATATAGAGCTCCCGGACCTTTAAAATGACCTGATTGGCCTCCGCCCACTCGATCGGCGTCAGATTCGACGCGTTCGCTTTTTGATAATCGTATAAAAGCCGCAATGTTCCCAGAACAAGCAAGAGCCGGGCCAAATACTTCCGGTTACCCAGAATCAAGCTTAACGTGGGCATCTCTTCTCTTATTTGATCCATGGAACCATTGAACCATTTGGAACCGGTCCGCGTTGTGTTATCTGCCCCATTCTTTCCGAAAATGAATGCTTCCGCAGCCTTATCCGCTTCTTCTTTGAATTCAGGGACAACACGGCTGACTGCGGATAACCCTACCAGACCCATGGTCGTGACGCTCAAAGGAAGATCCTGACGTTCATTGATCACAAAATCCCGCAAATAAGGCACGAGCATCTCCAATACCTCTTGGTGTGTTTTTTCACCGACATCGGCTGCCATTAATTCCTTTGCTTCCTCGGCTGAAATGAATTTAGCTGCCAAGGCCACCACCAAAACCATTCTAAGGAGCAGTGCATTGAGTTCCGCCCGAACTTGCTTGGTTTGAACATTTTGATGGGCATACTCGACCATCTGCCAGACGGGGGCGGCAAGGTCATGCACGAACCAATCATAACGAAGGATGTCCGCGCCCTCTTTCTTCTTCAAAAGACCGGCAAGTAAACTTTCCATATGGAAACGTATGAATCTCAACAATTCATAACGGAACCGTGCACTGTTTGATCCATAAAATTGAGGGGCAAGCAATTCCAAGATGGTATTCGTATGATAAGAAAACTTATCCGATCCTGATCTTATAAGCTCTGTAAAGACTTTCAGGGTGACAGGCAGGATTTTTGGATCTGCAGAAAACGCCAAAAAGAATATTTCATTCTGAGAAAGAAAATGCCTGATGGCTCCTTGATGCGCAAACCCCTGCTTGTTCACAAAATGAGAGAGGATGCGCAAAGCTTTTAAGAAATCATCCGGGTCGTATTTCTTCCCGAAGAGCCGTTCCACTTCAAGAACGATCGCTAATTTTGCGATTTCCTGCATACGATCGCGATTGTGCCGCATACTAAAGCCGATATTGCGTAAACCTCTGCCTTCATTGATCATGGTTATTTTCTTTCGCAAGGCGGAGGTCTCATGACCCGTCTTTAAGCGGGACTTTTCCGAAAGTGTAAAGCGGGCGGAGGCATATGCGCCTTCTTGTATCTCGAACCGTAAATTTTCGTAGAAATCCGGCAAATAATTCAATAACTTCCGATCAAAGAAATAAACCGGACGGCCGGCCCAATGGTAAGAAAGACTAGGGCCAAAACTATGTTTGTTCCCCTGGGCCTTATTCCCCATATTCGGGATGAAGATTATGCGGGCTTCAGGGTCTTCTGCAAAAGTATTGAAAATCTCGGGATCAATGGAAGCTAAAAGGTCAAAAAGGGCATTCAGCCATTTCAAACCTCGCTTAAAAAGACCTTTACCTGCATAGACAACCCCGTCTTTGCCTATTGCATTCGCAATAACGAATCCCTGTCTTTCCTTATCATATTGCAAGGCTGCAAAATCCCCTTTTTTAAGGTGATCGCTGACGACTTCCCTGTAGTTCCGGAAATCCTTCCTGGCTTCCCGCAGTCCTTTTGTGGGACTGGTCAATTCAAAAAGACGGGCGGCCGCTTTACTGTAACGGCGGTAAACGACACGCTCGGCCAACTCATGCGCTAATGATCCGCGCTGAGTATTTCCCTCGTATTTTTTATCCGCTTTTATTTCGATAAGCTCATGCAAAGCAATGGCCGAAAGCGCTTCATGCAAATTTTCTTTCATCTTAAACATATGTCGTATCTGCTCGGCTAAATCACGGGATGAGAAGTAAACGTGTAAAACCGTTCCCCTCTTACCTCTTGATTGGCCCCAGATAAATTTCCTGGGCGGGGTCAAATGGCGGTCTTCTTTATCTTCTGGCATCGGTAATTTACCGGTTAAATAGAAGAATCTGACCCGTACTTTACCGATACGCAACTTAAAGGCATTAAACCGGCCAACGGCGCGATAGCTCCCTTCTTTGACCATTCTTTCCAGATCTTCAATATGATGGCTCGATAAGTCACCCCAATAACCTTTGGGTGCACTTTCCCGAATGTCTTGCTCTCCTTCCCATCTGACCAATTTATTCTCAACCGGATGGCGAACATAGATACCCAACGGCCGCTGCCCCTTAAGCGGTTTATCGGCGTCAAATAACTTGATGGTCCGGCCATCCTTGGACACAATGCGCAGGCGCCTTCCGGAAAGTCTTTCATTCCTCAAATTTATCCGACGGGCGTTGTAAGATCGATCAAAACCTCCCTTGGAAATATCTTCCAAAGAGTGATCAAATCCAGCAAGGTCGATCTCTTCGCCATGAATGTTCTTCTGCCGATGGACCCAATCGATCAGTCTCTTTATATTAAGATCGACCCGCTTAAATTCTTTCCTTTGACGGTCATACCAGTGCTGACTAAGCAGTGCCCCTTCAAGCCGGACCTCCACGTAAGGACCATAATCTTTATCTTCCAGAATATTGATCACAAACACTGCTTTTGGATTCTTTTGTTTGACCGAAGTGATCCAATCCGTTTTGGAAATCGGCAGGAATAAATGGACCGTCTTCACATTTTCCGCCTCGGAGACCAACTTGATCTGATAGCCGCTTTTATTGTGCGGCCTGAAATTCTTAAGCGGCCGCGTTATACCGAGACCGGGGCGAACATTGCGTTTACCGCGGCCGAGATTGAATATGTCGGTCAATGCGGGATCGACTTGCCACATCTGTCCTCGGAGGCGGCTTCTGTTCCTGGATCTTTGGCCGCTATACCGCATGAATCGGGTCGTCAGGATCGAACTTACCTCATCCAGACGGTCTAGGTCAGAAGCCTTATAGAGCGCCAAATAAACCCCGTGCCGGTCTTTTTCAACGCGGACGATCATGGCCTGTCCGATCTTTAAGCCGTGCGTTTTCATTAATCCACCGGAAATGCTGATGGTGCGCATCCGGTGATCGGAATTGAGCGAAACGCGGCTGCCGCCGTTCTCGCCGCGGTTGATGTTGGCCCTGACAAAACGGCCCGGACGGATATTTGTACGGCCCTCCAGGACACCGAAGACCGAGTGACGATGAAGGTCCGCTGGACGGTATTTACCTGTTGCGCGGTCAAAGATCATGGATCCGATCTCTTTTCCCCACCGTCTTCGGGGACCCAGCAGATAATCTTCCAGCCAGTAAGCATTAACGACTAAGCCGTGGTCGGCGTCGTTTTCCAAAGCGATCGCCACCTTGCGGCCCTTATAATTCCTATGCTTGATATGTTCGGGGGAAACCCGGATCCTTATGTCTTGCTCGGAACGCCGGTCGCTGGATGTTTTGAGGTAAACGCTGGTACGGTAAGAATCCGGATAAGAGGATTCGTTCACAATGGTGGATTCAAAATATCGCCCTTCAACGGGAATCAGATCTTCCCGGCCATGGATGTAATCCCAGATATCCCATGCGGCCAAGTTGACCTGGACCGTCCTGTTGAACGACGCAACGAATTGATAAGCGGCCACGAATTTAAGACGCGACCTCTTCCGTTCATAAAGATCAACGACCGGACCGCGATTAGCCGCAAAACGGGTGACCATGACGTACGCGCGGAATCCTTCGACGAGGAATTTATAGGGACTATGCCGGTACTTGGCCGACTTGCGGCGTACCGTCGGGGTAATACTTCTTACGTGTCCCGGGATGACTTGATTGACCGGCAGCAGACGTTCCCCTTTCTCCCACCAGCTGACAATCTCTTCTTCCGCGATCGATCCTTCTTGATAATTTTCGAGGTCCGCCAGGCGCCGCGGCCGGCGGAACTCAGGGGCCGCTATCCGAATAATGGTCAAAGATGAACGTTGTATCCACTGGTGGATTGTTTCTTCTCTGGAAAGATTGGCTTCGTGGGAGAGATCGAACGGCGCCGTGGCCCCGATCTCATGGATAAGACTTAAGACCCTTTGAAGAGAACTATTATGACTTTGATAATAATTACTGAGGATCAGGTATTCTTTCCCATTACGGGAATAGGTTGTTGCTAAATATCTGGCAAAAGGACCGGCGCGGATCAGGCCCTGTCTGGCCATCCAGAACAAGTGCTTGGCCATCTTGTGCTCGCCGAGCATATGCAATATAGCCACGGCCGCCTTTATAATCGTAGAAGAAGTTTCAATGATCGAAAGCTTATCTAAATCTTGTGTTTCCAGTTCGCGTTCGATAACCGACCGCGCCGGCATCGCCTTGCCCGGCAATGGACGCGCGGGATCTCTCTTGGATCTGAATTTATTCGCCAATGATCCCGGCGGCTGCTTGAGATAATCATCGCCGTAGACGGCGACCGTCCGGCGGGCATCCTCCATCCTGCCGGGACGTTCAAGACGGTATTCGACGGGCAGCAGTGAATGAATGAATAATATGGCGAAATCACGGTAATCCTGGAAGCCGTGGGCGTGCCGGTTGTTATAGGCGATGATCTTGAAGGAAACATGCTTCGCGCCGAACTCCCTGGTCCCGCGCAGACGGACCAATTTACGTATGAATTTGTCCATTTCATCCTGATTGGTATAGTCATCCAGCAAGGCAAAGACCATCAGGGTATTTGTGGCGATGCGGGAGACATCCGTCGATCTTCTAACCAGGAGATCGATATCCATTTCGATCCCCAAACGCCGTAAATGCTCCCGGACCATCTTCGAGGCATAATGGATCGCTTCTTTGGCATAACGCTTGTCTATACCGCCGCCCATCCATCCGAATCCGCGCCGGAGCCCGTCCAGTGTGTCATCGATCAAAGAATCAAGTATGATCGCCCTGGGGAGCTTTATTCCCTGCTGATGCATTTTATTATTGACCAACAAAGCACGGTTGGCCCCGGCGGAAAGTCCCCAGAGCACGATATTGTCGGGATCGATATCGTTACGTTGCCGGAGCTGTTCGATGACCATCATGATGTTCTCACTTTCAATATAGCCGAACGTGGTGATCACAATATGATCATTGGTAGCCACCGATTCCAACTGCAGCACGTGCACCTTAAGGAAATTCTGGATGTCATGGAACCCGGGCGGAGCGTGATTAGGAGTAAGGATGATGACCGGCAATCGCTCAGACTCATGTCCCGGCATTTTCTTGAAAATACCGCGCACCTTTGTGCCTTTAAAAACCTCGAATTCGATCACCTGATCATGGCGGTGGTTGTTCTTAACATGCATCGCCGGTTCCGGACTCAAGAGATGAAAGGCGCCGATAGCCGCAAATATTTTCCGCTGGAAACTTTCCCAGTCGCGATCATGGTTTTTGATTCCATAACGGACAAGGGTGGCCATTTCATGCTCAGTGAATACAGGCTCAAATAATAAGCGCAGAGAACGGTGTACGGCCAGCAGCTGGGCAAATTCTCTCACCAGCGGTTCCATCGAAGAAGAGCCGCGGGCTTCTTTGGCGGTTTTCTTAAGGTGTTCCCAGATATTGTGATGATTGCCGTTAAAGAGCCGGGCGATCATGGCCGCAAAAGAAGCGTCGCTCTTATAAACCTGGATACCTATGGCCAGGCCTTGTCTGCTATGAAGAATAGTCCTTTTGACCAAAGACCGGATATGTCCTTCTCTCCGGAATACCCACAACAGATCATCGTTGCGGGGATCCTCAGGATCAAAGAGCCGCAAAAATAGATTCCGGTAAAAGATAAACATTTCACCGTCGGCCGGGATGACCACAATGTCCTGCGGGATGGCCGTCAAGATCCGCTTTTTCTCATGGACGATCAGGGTGTCGACGATATGCGCCTTCTCAATGTGCTCAAGAGCCTCAAATTCCGGAAGACTTCTGAGCATGGACATAAACCTTTGACGCGTCTTTCTTTTGATCGATTCGATGGCTGTCTTGAATTCACGGTAGATCTCCAAAGAGAGCCTACGCTGGTCGAAACGGTATTCACGGGAAATGTCCCATAATCTTTGGATGCGCGAATAAAAGAATATCCAGTATAAATAACGCCGGACCCGCGTCTGCTGAAAGAGCACCTCGACATCCTCTGGTTTGATCTGCCGGACATCGCGATTGACGGATTCAAATAATCTTTCTAGCGCACGTTTTGACGGTGATGTAAATGGATTTTCGGCGTGGGGCCTGCCGGTCAAGACGGCCCAGATCTCATGCTGGACTTTCCATTCCGGCGCATTCGGCGGAATAATGATGTACGTGGCCTTTGGAATGAGCTTTCCTGTTTCGACCACATTGACAACGTCCAATTCGGGCGGGCCGCGCAGGAAATAAACGCGTTCCTGCAACCGACGGACCATTCGTTCCACATCGTACAATTTCACGATCTCCTCGCGCTCGATAAATCCTCCGTAAAGAACGGCGATGGCAATAAGTCCGCCGAGTTCTTCGATCTTCCGCATGACCGCTTCCCTGTCTTCTCCGTTGGAAGAGGCGTCCTGCGGAACGCCGTTAAAACCATTGGTCAGCCCGGCTAGGACCGCCGCTTTCCGGACTTCCGCCAGGAAGTCAACGCGCGGACCGAACAGTCCGCCTGCTTCCTTTTGACGGTCTTGGGCGATGAGGACGATCAGGCGATGCCTTTCCTCTTTTGATAGTTGGCTTATCTGAGAATATTTCTTCTGCATCTGCTCCAAGAATTTATAAAGTTGCGGTGTACGGCGCTTACTGACCAGTCTTGAAGCCCTTAAAATATCTTTGATCTCTTTGAGCTCAAGGATACCGATAAAGACGGAGAACAATTCAAACAGCGGATTGGAAACGCGTTTTTGGGGATCGGCCGGACTGTTGATGCGCAAAGAAACGAATACCGCCTGATAAAGACGGTAAGCCCAAAGTTTTTTATGGCGTTTTTCGTCTTGGTATTCCTTGAATAATCCTTCAAAAGCCTCGCGGAAGGCTTTGGCCGAGGCCTCAGCTTCTTCCGTACCGGAAAGCCTCAAGTCCTTGACCCGATCGCGGTAATCGGCCATAAATTCATGCAAACGGGTGGAGATGATGACCCGGCGCTCGGCCCAGAGCAAATACCGCCGGGCGTCTTCATGGCGGCCTTGCTCCTGCGCCTGCCTGGCCGCAACGATCAATGTGTACACGCCGGCCAGATCCGGGTCTTTATTGTTTTTCAGATAACTGGCCAATCCTAAAGCCGCTTTCCGGTTCCCTGCCCTGATGTCTGCGATGCGGGCCAGGATATAACGGTTTCTTTCCGCTATCATGTTGCGGATGACGGCCAGCTTACCGTCTTCGTTCCGGCCGATCATCGAGCCGATCTCCTGTAGGCGCTTGGCAAAAAACCGCTGCGCCAGCAAGATGATCTTAAGGCTGAAGCGCCACCGGCCTCGTTCGAATAAATATTGTGCGGTCGCCACTGCCGATTGGGCCAATTTTAATTCAATGATGACACGCGGACCGGATACCATTTTTTGAAGGGCTTCCAATTGCGCTGAAATTTCTTTGACCAGATCATCGGAAAGCTTTCTTCCCGACTGAGAGGACAATCGGTCGCTGAGCGCCTTGAACGCTTTCAGGATATTGCTTATGTGGTCCCGGTTCTTGAATTGGGAATCAAAGGTGTGATCCAAAGAGCGCAGCATTTCCCAATACGTATCGAAGAGGATCTCCTGTAGAACGCGGCGGGTCACTTTAACGCCTTTGGCCGGCTCGACCTGGCGATGGCCCCATTTGGAGAGGATGAATTGACGCGTGCGCCTGTCTTTCCAAATGCGTCCCCGTCCCGTCGGATAATCCAGGTTCTGCCGGGCGCGGTATTGGCGGGAACGCGCGATCTGCTGGTCTGAAATTCTTTCATACTCGTTCATGAGCGTACCGGTGACGGCGAAAAGGATCTGGCCGACCACAGGGCCGTTACCTTTCTGGAAAAATTCAACGGCCTTTTCGAACCTTTGCAGGGATTTTTCGATCAAGGCCAGGCGGTCACGTAAGATCTGATCTCGTTCCGGACGGGCATTGCGGGCCAAGGACAAATTTGTACTTGTCTTCCAATCGCTCAGGCGCTGATGCAGGCGTTCCAGGCGCTTTCTGACCGTCGTGAAACGCCGTTTGATCTTGGTATCCTCGGGATTATCTTTGCGCGCGGTGATCACTTCAATGGCGTCAAAATTGACCGTCATGATATCGCGGAAAAAGGCCATGATCATGTCCAAAGGCCTGGTCTCCCATTCCCGCTCGGCCTTGGAGGGCCGCTTCGGCAGCGATAAGTTAGCGGCGAAGAACATATTATAGAAAGCGTGAACGAACACATTAGCCAATGGCATGATCATCCAATGGAAAAGGATGCCCGCCGCCAGCATTCCGGTCAAAATTCCGGCGATACCGGCGGCGCGGGAAATTTTTTGCGACAGTGTGCGGCTATCGTGTTTAAGATAGAAATGGATGGGGCGGAAGGTCTGCGGAAGCTCATACGCGGCGGTAAAGACAATATCAATGAGCCATGCCGGAGGCGCATGCCAGCCGAAATAACGGGCGAAGAACTTATATCCGATCGTCCGCGTGGAATCGAGCTGCAGGAGCGGTGATCTCGCGGGCGGCTTTGGCGCGATCGCCAGGCGCTCCGCCCACAATTGGATCTCTTCATCGGGATGGCCCGATCTGATGACATTATAAAACTGGTCTTTGAAATGTTTAGGGAAACCTAAAAGGCTTGTCAGTTCCCGGATGATCAGGAACCTTAACAAGTGGACATTGTCTTGGAATTCAGGAGTGATGTATAGGGTACCTTTATAGCTGACAACGTATTTACCGGGATTCCGGGCAAAAAATTCCGCCGGCCCGGCGCGGACCTTGACCCCTGACCGTACATAGGCCAAAGCCTGCGCAACCGCAACGAATCCTCTGGCGCGAATCAGGGAGAGATGAGGACCCAGATCCAAAGAAATAAGAGCGCCTTTCAGTTTCCCTGCGCGCTCCAGACGCTTAAAGGAGCGCTGGATACGCCTCTCCAGAATGCGGTCGGCTATTCTGTTCCCGTCGGTCTTGCCGTGGGTTTCTTCCGATAACACTCCCGGTACGGCATTCATAAAACCGATCATCACATTCTCCAGCAAGACAGCCCAAAGGATAAGTTCCACCGGGAAAGCCAGGGCGCCCCATTCCAACGTCATCATCCAAATGCTCAATGGAATGAGGGAGAACGTAAAGAGCGGGCCGCCGGCGTCCATCAAGAAGCCTTTCCATCCCCTCCATCCGTCGAATACGCGCGGATCGATATCACGCACGGTCTCGGCGCCGCTCCACGTGAGCCTGATCTTTGTTTTTCCGCCGAATAAGAGCGTAGGGAGCGCATGGCCGATCTCGTGCCATAAAGCAACGAGGATCATTTGTGCAACAAATACGATCAATAAGATAGCGCTCGCGCCCAAGGCGTGCCATATGGCCGGCCAATCTGCCCCCTGCGATTGCACGGCAAGATCATTACCCAACGCTTGCGCCTTCGCGCCGGTCGTTAATAATCCGGCCAAAAAGACCGTGAAGACGGCCGGCTTTATCAAAGACATCGATCTCGACGAAGTTTCGACAGTTTCCGTCGTGTCAATGTCATCTTCTGTGTAAAGTAAAGATTCCAGAGTGAACGGTTTTCCGTCCTGATTTCCGCCCAGCGGCGCCTGCAAAGATCTGGTCCGGTAGATGATACGGTTGCGCTCTTTTCTTAATTCATCAAACCTCTGACGCAATCGGGCAAAAATGAGCTCACGCAGGCTTTCTCTCTGCCACAGACCGTATGTTCCGGCGGTTTCCAAGAAGTACACAATGCCTTCATGTACGAGATCTTCATAAAAATCGCTGTATTCCCAGGTGAATTCTTTGGCGATCTGTTTGATCTCCCAAATATATATATCCGTCAATGGCAGCAGGGCATGGTTCTGGCCGTCCGCGAGCAGGCTCCACAGCCTTTCCTCTTCCGGCTGGGTATACACCGGCTTTTCTCTATAAATCGTATGGATGGAATCAACTTCCACCTTTCGTCCATTCTCAACGCCGGCCAGAGCTGTCCGACGAATAAATTCGGCCGCCGCGACAATATCATCAAATTCTCCGTTTACCGACGGGTTAAGTTTTTTGAACCGCCTGATCCTTTCCAGAAGATCGCGCGCCAGACGGACGGCCTTGGCATGATTTCCGCTTTGAACGGAGACCTGTGCTCTCTCCAGGGCGGCACCGGCCCTGGTAACAGCCCAATAAGTGCCCTGACTTACCCGCAGGGAATGCAATTTTGCACCCATGGCTTGATGAACAGCGTCGGCGGCTTCTGCGATCTCCGTTCCGGCCGGAACGCGTTCTAGTACGCGGCGCGTCAGCATGCGGCGGGCTTCAACCAGGTTTTGCCTTTGTCCCGGCAGGACAAGCAGCTCTTGGGCCTTATGGATCTTCCGTTCAAAATAAATCTTTGAATGCTGCTTCATTTGCTCCAAAATATCCCGGCGAAGATCAACGACGAGATCGCGGCCATGGATATCGGTAACGGGATTTCCTTGTGCATCACGGATGAACCGCACATAGCGCGCCTGTCCGTCGATAAACTTCAATTCCACGACCGCATCCGGGAAGTAGGAGAACCGTCCAAGATAACCCGCCTGATAGAGCGCGCTGTCCGTTAAAACCGTCTCACCTACGATAAAATCCTTCCATTCATTTTGCAAATTCCGGCCAAGATCATTCACCCCTTCGATCAATTCACCGCGTTCAAAGGAATCCTCCGCCGCTCCAGGATTGACGCGATACACAGGACGCAAAGTCCGGGTCGAACCATCTTTAAGCGCAACCGCTTCGCCGAATAAAATACGCCCGGCAGCGGCCGAACGGACTTTGCGGACGATGACCCTTCCGTAAGCATACTCCTCACCGAAATAAACGGCATTTTCGCGGCCGCCAAACGTCAGATAACCGTATTTGGTCAGGCGTTCTTTATAAAACTCATGTGCGGATGTCACCAGGGCATATTCGTCGGAGGGCAAATAATTTAGATAGGAGGAGATAAATCGGCGCTGTTTTTTATCCCAGACCAGAACAAAGTCTTCATTAAGATCAGAAGTCATCGACCAGATCTTAACAACCAGCCCCCCATGCACATAGAGCATAACTCTTTCTTCGGCATGTTTTTCTATCCTGGCCCAGGCCTTTTGTGGCCTTGGCATAAGGCCATTGACCCGTGGCCGCCCGCCGCCCAGCGAGAGTTTCCCTGCTTCGTTCAATTGTGTTTCCGTGACAATATCTCCGTAGTTCAGCATACGCGCGCGTGTCATCTTTCCGGTATGTGTATCGATCAATTCACCCGTCCGGGCATTCCAGATACGATAAAACGGATATATCCGGCCGCTTTGGTTGAAAGTAATCCTGACCGGGAAGCCGCCGGCCATTTCCAATTCATATTTTTCTCCACCATGCAGCGGGAATTTTCCAAGACGTTTCCCGATATCCAGATTCCCCGACTTGGGCAAGGTCCCTGCGATGATCACATGGCCCACAGCCTTCACATCTTCGAACTTGGACCGGTCACGACCGACCTTCGCGATCTCGGCCAGACGCTCATCAACAGTACCGGAGATTATTCCGATATCTACTATGTCCGCCATGGCCAGGGGCGCGCCAAAAACAGGCGCGATCAAGCCGTTATACAGGCCGTGCATCAGGGCCGCGGTCAAGATCGACGGGATGGGGCCTAATATATAGAGAAAGCCGCCCGAAACAATGCGGATAATACTGAAAATTTTGGCCAGGACTTTGAGGTCCTTAGGGGCCCTTTCTTCGGCAAAAATTTCCAGCATGCGTAAAGGATAATGAGGCCGCCCGACTTCTTTTTCGCTGAGGATCAATTTTCCATCGACCAATCTGTAGGTCTTTTGGGTATGCAATAAAATGGCAAGCAGAATTCCTGCCGCGGATGCAAAGCCGGCCGCCCAAAGCGAAGAGCCAGGCGCATAAATGCCCGGCGGATAATGCATTAAGTGGGCATAGACCCGGCCGAAAAGCGGGTAGAAGACATAACCGACCAGCGCCGAGAGCAGCACTTCTTCAATAATACCGATGGTGACCGCAATGGCCCGGTCACCCATAACGCGCCGGAGCAATGTGATGACCGGCAGCCACAGCCAGCTGACAGCCAGAGGAGCGCGGGAATCCGCGGAAAGATCATGCAAGCTATCCCAATCAAGCCGGTCTATTTTGCGCAAACTGGCCAGCACCGCTTTCACAAAATTTCCTTGATAATCATCCCTAAGATGGAACTGGACCAGATAAAGGATAGTGCCGAGAAAATCCCGTCTGTAAAAGACCGGAAGAAGCTCAAGCTCTCTTCTGGTCAGTTTTCGCTCGGCAGCTTCCTGATAGGCGGTAATAAAGGTACGGACCGCATTCAGGTCCAGCAAAGTCCCGTCCTCGGGCCGGCTGTAGGACATGGGACCAGCCACATCGCCGAGGCGCGGCCCGTAGTGCGCCAACTCCCAATCGAGGATGCCGGCCACTTTCTCTTCGCGGAACAGGATATTGCCCGGATGAAGGTCCCCATGGGTGACCTGACTGGGGAGCGTCGTATAAACTTCCGACGGCAATTCCCGTTCAAGACGGGTCAGCTCTTCAATCAGTTCAACAACATTTTCTTCCACAAATTCTTCCAGCGCGCTCTTGGGCCTTTCGGATAACGGTAAACCGGCGACCAGTTCTCCCATGGTCCATATGCCTTTATGCAAAAGTCCGTTACGGAATTCATCCGCTCCCAACTCCGGCAAGGACTGATACTTGGCGGTTGCATTATGAAGCCGGGCCAAGGCCTGCGCGGCGCTGCGTCTTTCTTCAGGCGACATAACGCCTAACTCGACATGGCGTCCTTGAATATACGGATAAGCGACATAGATTGTTCCCTCGATATCCGTCCCGATCTTGCCTTCTTTATTTCTAAGAGCAGCGGCAGCCGGAACACCCTGGCCGATAAGATAAGCGATCAAATGGTTCTCGGCTTCAAATTCTTTCTCGCCCGCACGGAAACGCGGGGTCTTGAAAACCACCCAACCTTGGTCGCAATTGCATTCCGCCAGGATGACCATAATGTGCTCTCTGCCAAGATTCTCGCTTAGAGGCTGCAGACCGTAGGCTGCCAATAACTTTTCCAACAAGATCCGTTTGGCATCGGGCGCTTTATTTACGTGCGGGATGGCGAAAGGCGAAGTCAGGGACGGCCGGTCATTGACATCCCCTTCCAGATCAAAATCATCCTCTTTGCGCCGGTTGAAGCTCGAGGACATCATCATCACGACGCCCGCGCTGGCCATGAGCAAGAACGGCCACAAGGTCGATCTTTCTCCCGGATACATCGAAGCAAGGGCACCGCTTCGCTTCTCCTCTTTAATAAAGTCAGGCTGGATAACGCCGTTTTCGATCATTTGATCGATCCAGCCGATATAGGTGTCGCTGAAAGGATATTTGACCTCCTCCACTTTCCCATCGGCGTTAAACTTGAAATCCGGTAACGGTGTGGGCTCGACAGGCGACCAGATACCCCGGGCCTGCGGGAATATTTCCCGCCACATGTTGGCCAGGTTCTGCTCCCTTCCTTTACCCTTGCCTGAACTGCAGGCGCCGAGAATGACGATCCCTCCGTCTTCCAGACGGACGGAAATCCCGGCATTTTGCAATTTGTCCTTATCTGAGACGGAAATGACGAGACATTCATCTTCTTCTTTGACCGCCGCCTGCGCCGGATCTTCCGCACCGAAGGACATGCTGGACATGTTCGCATGGCCGCCCAAAAGCAGGACAGAGGCTTTTTTCTTTTCCGTTGCCGCCAGGAAGTTTCTGATCATCTCATCTTCGTTCGAAACCTCATAATAAAGAACATAATAAGACTTATTTAATTCCTTGATCGTTTTTCTCAGGGCATCGCTGTCAAACGCAGCATTCCAGTCGCTGCGCGGGACAATGATGACAGCCAGCGGCCGCTCATCTTTTTCAGCCGGATGATCGAGCCTGTTCTGGATAACGAGCCGCATAAGGTCCAGGTCCATATCCCCGTCCCAGAACCGGAACGGATAAAGAATGTTAAGCTCTTTACTTTTCTTGAACAGGTCCAGCGCGTCGCGAAGCTGTTCGTTATCGTTCTGGGTGAGCATTTGTCCGATATATTCAATGGAATAATCGACGGTCGGAACGCTTTCATGCAAGATATTCAGGACCTGACGGGCCCGCTTGGTGTTGAGGACCTTTAATTGGGCTTTATCAAAAACGCCGGGAACGATCTCCTGGGCGGTAAGCCGCGACAGCTGGGTCAGGGCATGACGCGCGGCGCTTCTTTCAAAACTGCCGACATCGAACAGATACCTGACCAGCGGCTCGACCGCGCGGGCATCATTAAGCCTGCCTAATCCTTTCGCGGCCTCTTCGCGCCAGTCTATATTGCCGTAATGGCCGTCCTTATTCTTCATGACTTCGATCAAGGTCGGAACGGCAGCGGTATTACCTGTCCGGCCCAAAGCCCGGATGAGATCGAAAGGCAGAGGATGCGATAAAGACTCAATAAATTTTGTCGCCTCGTCGGAGGCCCCAAGCTCGAATTCAACGATGATCCTGAAGGCTTGGGCTTTTGCCTGTATGGTCTCCGCCGGATCGGTTATGATCGCCCAGACATGCGGCTCAACTTCCTTGCCGATGGCTATAAGAGCGTTCACGCACAGGTCACAGACTTTTAATTCGGTATCCCTTAATCCGGCGAGCCATAAAGGCAGGGCATCTTTACCGAAACGTCTCAAACCTTTATAAGCTTCGGTCCTGATGTCCTGATGGGGATCATGCAAGCCGACCGCATCTTTGGCCAAATACGTCTTAAATTCTTCGAATGTCCCCAGTGCGGAAATGATCCTGACGGCAGCTGTTTTTTCATGCATGGGAAATTCACTGTAATCTTTCTCCAGCACGCCGGTCCCGGCGATACGGCGGACCGTGCGGCTGACCGCTTCGGGGCCAAGAACGTCTGTTTGCGGATGATCGGCAAATTGTTGGGGATGGTTTGTGACGATGCTGGCCAATACCTTAAAGGCGGGAACGGCATAAACTTCAGGCAGTTGCTCGTTGGCCAATAAAGGCATGATGGACTGGATCACCCGCAGGGCTTCATCTTGTTCGACCCTGAGGGCATCGAGATTAAGAAGGGTCATGTAAAGCCGGTAACTATTGCGGTCCTCTATATCAGCCTGGCCTTCCTTAATTTTCAAATGCGCGATGTCGGCCGTATCCACGATGTGCAATAAGGCGGTAGTAATGCGCCGGTCTTGGAAGGCGGTCAATCCATACACAGCCGTTCCTTGAAGCCTGTTGCTGGAATTGTCATCTTTCAAGAGGCCTAAGAAAGGTTCGATGATCCGCGCATCATTACTGCGGCTTAAGATGTCGGCAGCCACAAAATTACTGTTGCCTGAATTCCGCAAGATCTCAAGCAATGGCTCGACAGCGGCCGGCAGTATCTTGTCTTCGATGACCCGGCTCAAGGCAAGCCTGTTGTCTTCATTGGACGCGATCTTTTCATTAGAAACGGCGTTCACTAATGCCTGTTGTGCCCGTTCACTGCTGATCTCGGCCAAAGCCGTTATGGCCACTTGGCGCACCTTTTCATGCTCATGGTCAAGGGCCTGGATCAAAGGTTCCAGGGCCCTGTCGCCGAAGTCCACCAATCTTCCTGTTATGTCGACGAGCTGATCGCTATTGTTGTTCCCGGGGATCCCCTGCAGAAGACTTCGGACTCTTTCTTCCGGCGACAAGAAAATGACCTCGTGCACCTTCGGTGTTTCCGAAGGTTGAGGCGGGATCGAGCACCCGGGAAGACTGAGAGACAACATGGACAAAGCGCTAAAAGCAAGCGCAAGAAACAGCTGTCTGACGCCGGATATATGCTGGACCGCCGGAGGCGCCTTATGGAGCATAGCCCTACGGAATTTCAGAAAATGCTTCCCGACCATCGGCACCCAGGCGGGATGAAAGTCCTCATGCTGTCTGTTCAAATATCTCGGCGAGACAAAACCGACGACATCATCAGCCCGGATCTTCTGCCGAAGCAGATATTGCTCCAGATATTCAAATTGAGCGGCGACGTCCCCTTCGGAGAGATGATAGCCTTTGCGGTCAATGATCCTGTCGCCTTTTCTTCCCTGTCTCGGCTTTAAGCTGAAGAAATCATAATCGACATTGATAACGACCAATCCGGGATAATCGGCAAAAGAATACATGCGGCCGCCCGCGGCGACACGGACATTTTTCAGTTCAGGCAGGATCGTATAGTTTTCTGCCGTAATGGGCCGGTAATCAATCGCCTTGACCGTACCACGCGGCTCTTTCCATTCTCCATTCTTACCTATAAAGCCGCCGCGGGATTCTTTTCCATCAGCGACGATAACGGTGATCACGATAGCGCGCTTTTCCAATTCCGCCAAATACGCCCAGTTATGCGATCCGGCACTATGGAAATCGCTCGCCGCCGAGACATATTTATCATGGTGCGGATCAAAATTAAGGATGACCACCGGCAATCCCTTGGTCAATCCGGCGAGCTCATAAGCACTGAGATGGTCCATCATCCGCACATGCTCATCGGCAATGGGATGCTCCGGCCCCATATCAATGGAGCCGCGTCCTCTGTTAATGACTATCGGGCTATTTTTGTGCCTATACACCGAGTAGCCCAAAAGGAGCAAGATCGCTAATGCCGCCATAGCGAATAACTGCATCAAGGCCTGCGGGGAATCAATCATTGAGGCGAAAATAAACGGATACAGCGGCCAGGACAGGCCCAACAACCGGCCGCCATTTATGTCATCGTTAGAAAGTCCGGAATCTTTGGTGAACCCGACGCTCACATCATGCAGGACAGCCCAAAAGCGCGCATCCGATTCGAGGGATACGGGTCTATCCTCTATATCCACATAGCTGTAGCTCACATCATATTGACGCCCGTTCACGAAAACATTGTGTTGTTGCGGCCAGAATAATTTTTCATGGAGCAATTCCGTTAAAGTCCGCGCATCATTGTCCTGCCAGCTCATCAATGCATCCCAATGCTGCATCTGGGCGTAAAGCAGGGTGCGTGTCGGTTCGTGGGCGAAAAAGAGCGCGATCGGCTCGATCACCAGATATTCCTCATACGAAACAGGATCGACGCGTTCTTCCTCAACCACGCCCAGATAAAAGCTTCCTTCTCCGGCCAGGTCCCGTTTATATTTAAGGCTCTCGATCTTGATCCTGTCGCCGAACACTTCCTGCAACATCAATAAAACCAGGATATCCGAATCCAAATTGATCTCAAATATCCGATACACATAGGATGCCGTACTACGGACAACGCCTTCCTCATCCCTGAGTTCTTTGTAAATCTGTTTACTGAGCAGCTCCTGTCGGCTTTGAAGCTTGATCACATCGACGGTCTTATAGCGCATCGGGACATGGGCCGGTCTTTTGGCCTTCGGCCGTTTTACGCCGACAACCGCTTTCCTGACCGGCGCAGGGTTCAGGATCTTCGCGATAGCGGATGGGTCCATCAATTCCTTCGCGCGTGCCCTCTTCGACTCGGCATCATTTATCGCATTAAATTCTTTGCGGTTATCCTGAATGAAGCGATAAATATATCTGACAAGCTTCAATCTGGCTAAAACGGGAAGAGTATCGGGCGGTGTGTCTATCCGTTCTTTAAGAATGCCTGTGATGAGCTGCAACAGATCTTCCGCTTTCCATGAAGCGATCGTATACATGGCGATGATGGCTTGATCTCTCAAAGCCGCATCCTTCTCTTGGCCGATATCGATACCGAATTGTTCCCAGAAATATTCAATGACCGTCATCAGGGAGCTTTGTGCTTTTTTCATGGCTACGTTATAGACGGCAACCAGCATCTTATCGCGCAAGGCCGCATCTTCCAGGCGGTCGAACCGGCTCCTCATGACCTGTTCAAGGATAGTTATTATTTCCTGCGCCGGGACAATGGCCTTTTTCATACCGATGGAATATACGGCGGCGAGCATGAGACGTTTACGCTCGGCGCTGAGGTTTTCTGTATCCAGACCGAAGCTTCTCTCCAGGAGATCAACAATACCCGCGATATAGGCCAGATGCGTGCGCGTTTTGGCAAGATAGAACGCGGCAGTGGAAAGATTTTCGGTGCATTGAGGATCTTCTGGCTCAATGAGGAGAGCGGCGCTTAAATATTCATAAGTCCGGCGGAAGGCAACAAGGCGGGCAAGGCTTTTGCTGGACCTGGACAAGGCCTGACGGCGCTTATCGGAAAGATGACGGCCGTACCAAGCGGCCATTTCATCCACTTGGGCTTTGATGGCGGCGGCTTCCGTCTCTCTTGATTCATGCAATTTGATTTGATCGATGACGAAGCGGATGAAGCCGTTGTTATGCCCGCGTTCCAGTAGAATCTCGAAGATTTTTTCTGTGGTTAAGTTCCAGATGACTTGTCCGTCTGTGGTTCTATAAGCCACAATCGGCGGCCCTGTCACTTTGCCGCTTGAAGCGATATATTCCTCAAGCACTTTCAGCGCATCGCCTAATATCCTGAAGTGGCTGGCAATGGACGGGTCATCTTTAAAGCGTTGGGCGACCGCCAACATGCCGGAAGAGGAGATAGAATGGGCCATCGTTGGTATTGTTGTTATGGCGAGCGGCTGCCGGTCCCCGTTGGCGGTACCGGGCCGATGATGTCCATTCCTGAATACGTACAATGCTTCGTATTCCGGGAAGTGCGGCGTAATGAACCGTCGTGTTTTCCACAAGTCGGGATCATAAGGCTCCATATAATTTTTCCGTACTTCAAAATCCGATAAGGTCTTTCCGTTTTTCTTGCGGTAAACGGACCTTATCATTTCCGGCCCGGCGGCGATAAGCTCATAGCCGTTGGCAACCACCCACTCCGCGATCTTTTGAACCGCCTTTTGCCGCCACATATCCAGATGCCGGCGGCGGGTATGGCTCAGTTTGCGGTAATGGTCAGGCTGAATTTCTTCTATCAATACAGCGATGCGGCCGTCATGATAACGGTAAGTGCTGAGAATAAGCTGACCGAAAGCGCCTCTTTCCGGATACCAGACGCCGCGGTTTTTGTCCAAAATCGCCATTTCGGCAAACCGGCCTTTCCAGTCGTCTTCCGCCATTACCTGGATGGAATGAAATTCTTGCTTCTTAACATACTCAAGGCGGGCCCAGACCACTCCGTAACGTTCTCCGCCATCCCAAGAAATATCCCCGTTCTTACCTAACCATCGGCTCAAATCCTTGAAAAATTCATCCGCGTGGATGATCTCTACCATGTCAATGTGCTCCGGCAAACGATTCACATTGACCGCATTCTCAGCACCAAGCCGTCGGTTGAATTCCGCGTCAACGACACCTTCTTCCAAGAGCAAGGACATTAATGGCCCAATATCAAACTGCTCATACACCGATAAGACCCTCAGTTGCATGCGGTCAAGCTGCTCATGATGTTCTTCGTCATCTCTTTGTCCTAGCGATCTTAAGACATGGCGCAATTCATGCATCAGAAGAACTTGACGGAAAGTCGAACCGGTGCCAGGTAATATCCGGTCGAGCTTGCGCATCAACGGTATCAGACGATCGTGTAAAACGATAATTTGATGTTCGGGGATACTGGCAGCTAAGTGATCTGAGAAATTCGGCGAGATGATATGTGAAGCAGGAAGGACAATGAACAGATCATAGAACAGCATGATGCCGGTCATGGCCAAGGCCCTGGCCAAGTCCGCGCCTAAGCGTCCGTCGGAAGCGATCTTCAAAGGCAGCAGGAATATCTTCCGGTCAAGATGGAAGACGGAGAATTTGAGCGCTCCGCCGCGCGGCAGGTCAAGGGTCACGGTTTTTGCCAACGGTTCCTTGGCCAAGGCCGCCTCTGCCTGCTGCCGTAAAGCGATAATATCCTCATCGCGCAGGAGCATGGTCCGCTCCGCATCGATATATATTCCGGGTTTTCTCGGCAACGGGCCGTTTAAGGGCGCCCTGGCCCAGGATGCGGTCTTGAGCTCACCATGACCTTCGGATGGCCGAGGTTGCAGTTTTTCAAAAAGTTGATCAGCGCTGAACGCCGTAACTTCTTTGACGATCTCCTCTGGATTGGCGCTATACAGCTCCTCGGCTTCCCTCTCAAGACCCTCAACTTCTCCGAAAATTCTTTCTTCAATAAGGATCTTTAAGGCAACCGCTGCCTGCAACATCTCCAGCTTGTACTGCGGATCCTTTGCCACGATAACAACCCGAAGGCGGTCGCCTTTTTTGGCCGCCAACATCGGGAATTGCATCAGCGTGTGGCCGTCTATCTCATCGCTGCCGGTAGTGACATTCTTTATGGTCACAGTCACTTGATCCAAAAAGCTGGCCAAGAGGGTGAAGGCCATCATGGACGGCCGCAAATGCATGCCCTTTCGGTTCTTGATCTCGACTTCTATCGTAAACGAACCGCCCATTTCCAATATGCGCTCATCGTTGCGCGGGTCCTTTTCCAGGGCCTCCAATTCCTTGATAACTACATCCATATCGAATGCGTCTATTGATTTTTGAAGGCGCCGCTTGGCTTCATCCAATCTGGCCTGCCGTTTCGCTCTGATCTCTTTTCGCCGCTGCGTACTGTCAGGCGACACGAAATGCCCCAGGCCGGCCAGGACCCGGCGGATCTTGAATTTCATATTCTCCGGGACCTTATCCCGCAGCGTACCCAATTTATAACGCCCGAGGCCGATCTCCGATGCCAGATTAAGAATAGACGTTACCGCTCTTTCAAATCCCGGCCTGAGCCGCTTGGCGGCTTCGTCCATGCGGCCCCGGTCATACTCAAGGGTCTTTAATTCAACGACCAGCTGGTGCAACTGTTTCACAAATTCCTCACCTGTGAGGAGTTTAATTTTCTTTATGCTTTTCTGGCCTTCGGAGGATCCTGCCTGCGTATAATAGCGGATGCCTTTTTGTCCTATGGTCACCATACCGTCGCCGGCGCCGATGATGCCGCCCTGCAGGTTCTCACGGTTCAACCGGCTGTTATTAATGAGCCAAATGAACGGCGATGAAAAGAGCGTGCTCAGCCTGTGCAGATGCCGCGGCCCAAGACGGAACTGGGAATCGAGTGTTTCTTTGGAGCCGGCCATGGCCTGAAGATGCGGATCATTGGTCAGCGTGTAAACAAAGCGTCCGTTCTTTTCTTCGCGCAAATGTTCCTCGAGTCTCATCAACTGGGTGAACAATGTCTCGTCAAAGTTCTGCATGCTGACGGCAATCGATGCACCGCCGCTTATATATAACGTACCGTTGGCGCCGATCTTGAACAAATGCGCATTCTGACGGATCCAGCGGTAAATTCTATCGATGGCCGGATTGCTCAAAAAGCTTTGTTTTCTTTCGTCAAAGTTGTTGCCCGAAACACCCAGACGCTCGAATCCGGGCCGGAATTTATCTCCCAGCATCAGCCGCAAGCCTATCGCATTCTCCATCTTGGCGGCCAGGAATAGATATTCGTTCATACCCAGGATCAAATGGAACTGCATTCCTTCGGGGGTCCCTTTATTCTCGATCTTTTCACCTGTTTTCGGGTCCATGCCGGAAAGAAGCTTAAAGACACTCCATGGATCATCAGGATAAGGCTGTCCTTCTCTATATTCGGCAAAGAGAGCATCACCATTGAGGAAGACATCGAAGGTAAACCTGTCCCGCTCCCCGCCGCGGGCGATGTATTCGGTAAAGGCCCGGCGGTATTCAATAACGATCTTCTCCCACCAAAGGGCTTTATCGCCGTTCCAATCCGAAATGGCGGCCTCAGTGCGCAGGCGTCTGTTATCGATCCGGCGCTTTATCTCGCCCAATGTAGCCAGATTCTCCAGCTGTTCGGCTGTGTAATGGGGATCTCCCACTTTGTTTGTCTCCTGTCCGAGGAGGGACAACCGGTCATTGAACTCCATAAGACCCTTCTTATCGAAGGTATACCGATTATACGGAAGGTCCCATCGCGCCGTAGGCTGGACAGCGCTGACGACACCCTGACGGACCGGAATCCAGGCGGCCTGTGTCAAAAGACGGAACGCCAGGCTCTTTTGCAGTTTCGATTCACGGACAAAGAGCTGCAATAAACCGTTTTGATTCAGGACATATTCAAAATTCTCGGCCGTCCTTCGTGTATTGGCCAAAGGCGGGCCCGGATCCACCAATTGGCCCGGATCATAATAGATGATGAGGTCGAATCCGCTTTCGATCAGTTCAGTCTGGAACAACAATTCACGCAGGTCGTTGGCCTCGATACTTTCATGATTACGGACCATCTCGCCGAGGCGGACATTGTCCGGCCCAACGAGGCTCACGGCATTTTCCATACCGAAGCGGGCCAGTTTTTCACGGCCCTGCAACACATTCAGAGGATCCGTATCCAGCCCGATGATCTCGAAAGTAAGATCTTGCCGGTCGAGGATGAATTTGACCATCTCGGCGGCAAAGACGATACTGGGCACGGCCCTCAAGCGGTCATAGGCCGCCAGAAGGACCCTGAATTTCTTGCGGTGCGACTCTTTTTGGATAAGGATCAATAAATCCTCGATGCGGCTCGCGGTCGCTTCCAGGTCGAAGTAGTCGGTCTCGGCCAAATACTGCAGATAAAATCCGGCGCTGAAATTGCGGCCGGCAAACTGCTGCTGCAGATATTTGGAATGTTCCATATACGCTTCCAAAGGAACGATCATCCCCTTGGCATATTGCTCGATCTTTCTCGTCGACAAAATACCTCTTAAGCCTGCCTGAATGGCTTCTTTATGCTTTCGACGCAGTTCTCTCCAGCGTTTGCCGAAACGCACTCCCTCCGAGTAAGACATCCACAGCGGCACATAGAGCCCCTGGTTTTTCAGGAGATAGCTGTTGAACAGATAATTGGCCATCAGCGGATTATGGGCGATAAAGCTCTGCAGGACGGCGAATTCTTCTTGGCTCAGGCCGCGGGAGAGATTGTCCTCGACGATACGCAGGATCACTTTCCAATACCGCTCAAAGACGAATTTTTCGCCGAACTTCGTCCGGAATTCTTTTTCAAGCGGCTGCACTTCGACCGCGCTATTTTCCTTCTCCGGATTGTAGGGCTTTACTTTGGCAAACGGTGAGGCCTGGACACGTTCCAGATATTCAAAATAATCCACCAGGCGCCAGCTTACTTCGTGGAGTCCATCGGCGCCGTAGGTGCGGCCGGCGCGTCGGCCGATGACCTTGAATATTTCCTTAAGGTCTTTCGGATCGCGGCTGGAAAGCAGCCGGGAGAGAGTCCCTTCCTCCATCTTCAGCCAATGCGCCAAATACGGCATCCGGCGCAAGGAACCGACGCTGAGCTTCAGGCGGCCGCGGATGATCGGCGCGTATTTATAAAGATCGCCTTCTTTGGCGACCAGCTCCACAACAGCGGCTATGAAGTCCAATGTGCCGATGGTAAACAAGGCAAGGGTCAGATGCCCATGAGACGGATAAGAGTAAAGCGTGAGAAGGAAAGCGGCCGTGGCGGTCAAGAGATTGGCCAGGAACCCGAAGGTGAGCGGAAGGCCGCGCACTCCCGTAATACGGCCAGTGTAAACGACTTCCTTAAGTGAAGTCTTAAATTTCTGTTGGAATAGAATAGCGCCGATCAAATGGCCCAACTCATGCCGCATGATGACGCCGCTTAGCATAAGGACCCAGCGAAGCAGCAGATTGAACCGCGGGAACTCCTCTTCGCCGATCTGGGCGAGGGAGAGATGGGCGACTGCGGGTTTAGACGCACCGGTCACGGTACCTGAAGAAGAGTGCCGGAGGTAATTAAGCGTTTGATCAAATAGATCCTGTGCGGTATTAACATCATAGCGGAAGACCCTGACCTGGATCATTTGCCACAACGGATTGACCCGTTCGGCCCACGCCAATCTGCGCTGATTTTCCACAGCTTGAGCCCGGCTGAAGTGAATATCGTCATAAGCAAAAACCTCGAGTCCGCGTTCGAAGAGCGAGGCCATGACCATTGCATTCAGGAACGTATGCGGCATCATGATCAATTCCGCCAGCGGTGAGAAGATCTGCGTCGATGGGTTCAATACTTCCATATCGCGCATCAGCGCCTCTTTCGTTATTTCTTGCAATCTTTCCAAAGCCTGAATAAAGACCGCTACTTCTTCGGGCGGACTATACGGCCGAAGGGCGCGGAAAATACTGCCGTCGACAAACGCTTCAATATCTCCGGAAAGGATGGCAAGAATACCTTCCACGACTTCCCGTTTGGCATGGTCCTGCATGGAAAGATGCCCGAGAGAAGCATAGACTTTCAACAAAGCCGCAAGATCATGGAGCATCATGAAATAATCCACCCGATTGGCCTGACGGACGATACTTTCCTCGGCGACGGTCAATTGCGTCAGAAGATGCCGCCCGTTATTGACGGCCTGGATTTTGCGGAACGGAAGCTGGTGCCGGGGATCCAGAGCGGCGATACGGCCGTAGAGGTCGATGTATTGCTGTTCATTGCGCGAGGGCTTGGCGATCGGGAAGGAAATCAGCGAAACAGCATGCACGGTAAATTGCTGACCGCTGCCTTCATGGCCTTGAAGCCGGTCGAGCAGGCCTTGCAATTTGTCCAATTTCCTATCGGCACTATCCGGATCGTCCCAGAGCCGCAATGATAACAGAGCTAAATGATAAAAAATGTAATAATCGAAGATGGTGCGGGCGGCTCTCTGGATCAATCCTAAGTCGCCCTTGAACTGGTCGAAGTGGCGGACCGCACCCTGAACGATCTTTACATAATGAAGCATCCCGGGCTCTTCCAGCCGAGTCCCATCGCGATCAATAAAGGCCGCTTTGTCATAAATTTGATCCAAGACAGCCTTGACATCAAGGCCGGGCAACTGATGAGTGCGCAGAATTTCGCCGAAGCGTTTCAGTCCATCCGCAGAAGCGGAAGCCGGCAAGAGATCGCTCATAATCCGGGCGCGTTCGTTAAGCAACTCATGAATAGCCTTTAAGGCTTGCATAAAGAATGTTTCGGGAGAGGACTTTTCTTCAGTGAACGACGGGAATTCCTTTTCGCCGATCTGGGCCAAGGCCAAAAGAACTGGGTCTTCAGTGCGCTGCCTATCTAAACGGCGGTCCACCGCTTTAACCATGGACACGAATACTTTGTCAGCGCTCTTTTTCCCCTCAATAAAGAACACTTTGAATCCGGCGAGCTCCATCATTCGCTTGATCGCCGGGTGCCCGTATTGATAAAACCTTGCCAGCCGGCGGGCAACTTTACCCGCCTCTTTGTCTTCAGTCCGGCCGGAAGTCAATCCACGTTTAAGTATTCTTTCTTTGGCCACGGCGTTAGGCAGCCGGATCCAAAATACCAGCAACCTGTCTTCTATCTTGTTCTTTCTTAGATATTCGGTGAAGAACTCAGCTTGAGCCTCATCGCGCGGCGCCCACACCAGGACAAAACCGCTTTGGACCAATGTCGAATCGGCCAGCCTGGCCTTTAAGGCCTCTATGCCGGGCTTAAAGTCGTTCTCGGTAGGAACTTTCTCTTGTCTTGCTTGGGCATTCCGCTCTTGCCGTAGAATTTCACCGATATCAATGAACGGAACTCCGTATTTCTGGGCCAGACGCCTGCCCGCCTCGCTTTTGCCGCTGCCCGGCTTGCCGAGAATAAGAACGTGCGGGAAGGAGGTTTTCTTTGTCTCGACGGCTTTCCCGTCCGAAGACCCCAACATACCTTTTAAATCGACCATGGATAAAGGTGCAACCGCATTGAGCAGGACCGCAACGATTGTGGCAGTCGCATTCCAAATAAAATGCATTGCAATAGGAACGACCAAAGAGTTGGTCTTGAAATAAGAATATGAGGCAACCACTCCAATTAACCAATGATGGAACCACTTACCGCTACCATGTGCTTTATAAAAAAGTTCGGCATTAGCAAGAACAGCGATCAAGAGACCGAGAGATATACCATCAATGGTGTACCCAAATAGGGGAAGGGTATATACAAACTCTTGTGTAAGGCCGAAATAGTCTATCCATAACCAGATCGATAAATTAAACAACAGCCACCTGAAGACAATTTCTTCTCCCACAGGCGCAACAATAGCTGCCAGGAAGTACATAATAGTCGATACATCTTTGGGATCATAATTTTGAGATAATTTCTTATAAATATGACCAACAGCGGCGATGACCAATAGAGCACCTAACAAATAGTGCAAATTCCAGCCAATGAAATATTCCGCTCCTATCCCTATACTGGAAAGGATCGAGCCCCAATTCGCATAAATAATAAATGGAAGCCCGACAAGCGCAGGGATACCAAAAATAACGGCATATAATGAAATAGCATCTTCCTCCGCAAACTCTTCTTCTTTTTCCTTTTTATCCTTTGAAGAAAAGAACAAAGTCAACGCCTTACTGATAACACCGACAATAGCGCCTTCCGCTACCAGAGCAATGAATGCTGCTTTTAGCCATCCGAAACCGTACGGCTCTTCTTGAAACATGACAAACAAGTCATACCAGACCACAAAAGGATACGCGATGATCGTAAAGATAAATGACACCGCACTCCAGGCGAGATTTAGAACGAATAGCGCAACAGGCCAGACCACATAATAAGCCGCCGCAACGATAAGCAGAAGAACAACTGAAAGAACTATCGTTTTTCCGATCACGTCTCCGACATTTTCGGCATCACTTAGGGCTGCTAAGAAGGCAATCAAGACAATAACAATCAAAACAATTGTGGCCGGCATGGATAAAGCCAAGATATACGGTATTCCCAGGCCGGCAAGGAGGATCGGAAGAGAAAGATCATAAACCCTGAAAGGACTTCCCATGGACATGGTTTTGCCCGGATTTAACGAGCTCTTAACGACATTGCGGAAGCGTCGTTCAGCTTCCAGATTGGCTTGGTGATCTTCACCGTTTAATTCATGAATAAGGGTTGCGGCAGGGTCGGGATTATCGTTAAGGGCAATAAAGATGCGGAAAGTGTCTTCGTTTGTTCCGTCAAAATCGTTCGCGCCGTAGAAGATATGATCATCGCCGATCATCAGACGGTTCGTGCTGATCAGCGCCATCAGTCTTTTATAACGGACCTCATCGCCGATATATTTGAAATACTGCAGGACCTCTTTGACAAAACTCGGCAGATCTTTTGCGCTGACCGCTTTCCATCCCGCCAGAGCCTTTTCCGCAAGCTCTTGCAGACCTTGAATGACATCAGCTTCAGTCTTTCCGGGACGCGGTTTGGCAGGATCGCTGACCGGCAGGGCCGGGGCTTTATTCTTCCGAGGCTTATGGCGATCTTTATGGGCTTTTGGCGCCGTTCTTAGCACCGTATTATCCCAGCGAGAATTGTGCTGAATGATGTTGATCTGGCGCCGCAGCATCGCCTGAAGAGACTCATCACCGAAAATATATTCTGTTTCCAGATCGGCGACCGTCGCACCCTGGGCAAGAAGTATAAAGGCCTCGATCTTCCGGCTGGGCTCATGGTTCTTTTCCAGAAGCTTGACCGCTTCATCAACATCGGACCCGCCTTCCTGTATTAGATGTTTATGGCGGTGCCCATCGTTATTGGTAAATGAACGGCTGCTGACAACGATATCCTTCCATGCCATATCCCCATCTTTACCCATGGCGCTGTCCAGTGAAATAGTCGTGAACTTTCTGGCATGGTCCAGCAATACCTTAGTAATGGATTTCCACGCATAGGTCGAAAGCCTGTAATTTCTTCGGCGCAGACCGAATGTATCGATACGCCGTAAAAGTTCGGCGTCACCAATGGCGATAAATTCGCCTTCGTTGGCATTGGCGACAGCATTATCAATACGTCTCAAAGCGGCCGGGACCAGATTGCGGTATAAATGATAAGCGGCATCGCGCGCGGCCGCATTACCTCTATTAACTTCGGCAAAAAGCTTTCGTTCCGTCGTCTTATTGACACCGCCGCTTAGACCCACGGCTTCCATAGCGGCTGGCGAAATGTCTTTCAGGTCTAAGGCTTCTTTGACCTTCTCCTCGTCCCGGTATTTTTCTTCCCACCGGTATTCCTCGACCGTTACCTTGTGGGTAAACCCTAAATCTTCCTGCAATCGACTGACGGCGGCAAAGCGGTCATCTCCTTCTTGTCTGTATGAGTCGATCAAGCCGTTAAGCGTCCGGCCAACGGAAGGAATCTTGCGGCCAAAATCCTTGATAATGAGTTCGGAAGGACGCTTGCCAAGCAGCCGTGCCAATTCCTGAACAAGCTCCTTCTTGATCGTCAGCGGTACCCGTCTCCATTCGACATTTGGTTTCTTGATATCCGCCAAGGCATTTCCCCGGCTGAGCCGGGTGGTCTTGACCGTATCCTTCTTGAGTTCAAAGAAGTGTGTGCGAGTCTTGCTGATCTTGTAAACAAGAATTGTGCCTTCCGGCAGCATAATATGAAGCTCGACGCCGCGGGAAGGATCACTCGGATCGACCTGGACAGGGTTGACGACAACATTGGTGCCATATTTTAATTGCTGATTGCCTATCGCAGCTATGCGATTGGCCCTGACTTTACCGAAAAAGAGCTTGCCGAAATTTCCTTCCTTGTCCAGCTTACCGACCGGCATCGTAAAGGAGGCCATGGTTTCGACAAAAACGGTCAAATTCTTCTTCCGGATAAGCGCGTCGATATAATCAAGGATGTTTTGAATGTTCTTTCTTAACGCCGTCGTCTGCGCATCCGATTTTACTCTTAAATACGCAAATTCTTTATAGAACTCATATTCCAAATCTTCACCGGTCGGCAATAAGACCTTCAAGTAAACTCCGAGACTGAGATCTTGAGGATCATGCAGAACAGGTTCTATACGGACGGTTGTCTCCGGCTTAAGACGGCTCGACAGAATGGCAATTGAGCGCCCTTTAAAGGCACCGAAATAAAGCTTACCTTTCTTGGATTTCCGGCCGTTCGACCCGACTTTCATATCGAATCCGGTAAGATTCGCCGTCTTTGTCCGTAAATTCTGCCGCTTGACCAAAGCTGCGACGTATTCAACGATCGGCTTGGTCTTGTCGCGCAATGCCTTGACCTTATCGGATTTTTTCTCCTCAATGTACGGCCTACGATGCGCTGTGAACTCATAAACAAATTTCTTCTCCTCCTGAATGATCTCAAAGAAAGCGCCCTTGGAGTGGTCTTGCGGATCGACAAAGACCGGCCTGATCACGGCAAATGTCCTGGGCACAAATTCCCGACGGGTCAATTGGATCAAACCTCCCCGATATAGCCCAAGATCGATCCTTCCGGTATCAGCGTCCTTATGGACCTTTACTTTGAATTCCAGTAAAGCCTCGGCGGCCTCTGCGAGGTCCTCTCCGCTTAAGAGCGCATCAATGTAATTCTTGATGGCCTGGCTGCCGCGCTGCTTTTCATCGGCCTCCTGATCAACAGCTGTAAAGAAAGGAACCCCGGTTTTGTTGAAATTATAACGGACCGCTTCTTTGCGGGAGACCTTTACAAGCAGATAGATACCTTTGGAAGCATCCTTAGGGTCGATCAAGACGGGTTCGATGACGAACGCTTTGCCCGGTTTGAATTTTTTGGAGGTAATAAGGACGGCGCGGCCTTCCACATAACCAAAGTAGAGCTGGCCGTAACCGCCGCGTGCGCCTTGCTGTTTGCGTGCCTTTAACGTAAATGTCTTTAATGCCAATGCCGCTTCGGTCAGAGGACGGCCGCTGATAAGGGCTTCAATATAATTGCGAAGGGCCTGCAGGCTGTCTTCCTGTGCTCTCTCATCGTCGGTCTTTCTGGGCCGGACATATCTGCCGTCGGCATGGAACTCATATTCCAGCACCTTTTTATCCTCAGTCACAAAATACAGATAAGCACCTTTACTGAGGTCATTCGAATCAATGAACATCGGGATTATTTCGATCCATGAATCCGGTTTAAATTGACTTGAATTAATGACAATATTTTTCTTATTCGCCGCGCCGATGAATATATAACCGTTTTGCGGCGCACGGGACTGGGCCTTGGCCTGGACTTTAAACGGTCTTAAAAGGCCGGCGGTCTTCTCTGAACCGCGGCCTTTAAGTATGGCTTCAATATGCTGGCCGAGACGCTTGCGGCCCTCCTGAGGTTCGACCCATTGATATGGATTGCGGCCGTGGGTTTTGGTCGGGTTCAAGACGGCCCATATCTCATGATGCAGCTCAAGGACCGAGGCGGGATCAGGAAGCAGGATAAAGGTCGTATTATCCTCCATAAAGTTGGCCGCTCCCATGGCCGGCGGTGCCCGGACAAACCGCACATGACCGTTGAATTGGGCGGACAGCCGCTCATACTGTCCATTGAGCATATATTGGAGTTCTTTGACGGGAATAGCGCCATATTTTTCGATAATGCCCTGAATGCCGCCGTTTTGCTTGACGATCTTGTTGATTTCTTTGCGCGGGGTTCCGTGCATCGAAGCATCTAAAGGCATTTTTTCACGGCCGGCAAAAACAGGGAATTTATACGGCATCACGTCAAAAGGATCCCTATACATATCATGCCCGGCCTCATTCTTTTTCCCCCCATGATAGAACAATTCTGCCGGTGAGGCCTCTTGAGCCTTGGTTATGACAAGGCTGGTCTGCGGCAGGCCGGGGAAGCCGACCAAACGGACATTGCTCTTGCCGAACATGGACTGGTAATTGGCCGTGATGACCTCATGGGCAGCCAGATGTCTATAAATACGCGTTGAACTGATCACGGTCGCCGGAACGATGCCGGTAAAGAGTTTCCCGCCCTTCCTCAATTTCTCAAAGAGCATGGCATTGACGTTGATCTGGTCCGGAATATACGGAAGTGTGACATTGCCCACGATGATGAGATCAAAAGAAGACGGCAAGAACACAGATCCATCTTTAGAAATATCCATCGGATGATGATGGCGATGTAACCGCTCATAAAGCCTTGCTGTTTCCTGAAGTATCCTTATGGCTTCGGAACGTCCTTGCGCGGCCTGTGATAATAGCTCTTCAAAGCTGCCGTTGAACGTGAATAAATATTCGAGCTTTTCGATCATTTCCAGTAAATGTTCAAAGTCATACAGAAGATTCTTCTCCTTATTGACCGAATGGACCTCAAACCGGTGTTCGGGGAAGCGTCCGGCGAGTTCCAATATGGCCTGGCCGCGGCCGGCACCGACGAGGAGCACCCGGACCAACTGGTTTTTAGGCAAGGCATTGATCGTTGCCTCCAGTTGGTCGCTGTATAAATTGAAAAGGTCGCTCAAACCGCGCGATATAGCACGCTTGCCTGTGGAATAGGTATAAAAGAAATCTTTGTCTGCGCCTTGGTGGTAGACCAGCATGTCGCGGCTCAAGCCGGGAACCTTCAATCCTTTGGCAAAGGCCATATCCAGAATCATTAACCGACGCTGGGCCGCGATGCCGGCTTCTTCTGTAAGTTCGGCTTCATGGGTCATAGCATGCTCAATGAAGCGTTCGGTTTCTTCGACACTAAGGCGGCGGTGGGCGGGCAACTTATACCTTAAGATAGCCCTTAACCGTGCCGTGGCGGCCTCTGCGGTATTTCCGAGAGCGGAATTCCATCTCATCCGGTGGAATAAGCCTTGGGCGATCGCAAAATTTTCAGGCGGTCCTTTAATTTGACCGCTATCCGCCAAATATTCATAGACATAACGGATAATGTCGGCATTGCGCTCAAAACCTTGGACGATGCCGGGAAGGTCGCCGTTGCGGCGGGCCTGCACGGCGGCGGTCCGCTGACCCTGTTCATCCATATTATGCTTCGAGTCTGAAGGCGACCGGAGAGCAGCGGTATCAGATGCCGCTCCACCATTCTCCTTCAATTTTCTCCAATACGCCCAGGCGAATATACCCACCAGAACAAAGATGCCTAACAGAGAAATAGCGCCCAAAAAGGCCATGCTGGGCGTAATGACCGAGCCGACGGAACCGACCAGGAACAGAGGCATGAGCGGATTGAGGCTGCGCAGAGTTACCTCGTTTCTACCTTCCGTCTTTTTGGGCAGTTTCATGATCCAGAGAGTGCCCTTGTCCGACAATATATCTGGGGCAGATTGCAGGACGGATTCTTGGCCGTTTGTCCAATACATCTGTCTTTGTGAGAATATCAAAAACTCCTGTCCGTTCACTCGCGGTTTTAATGAATGTTTAAACCCTCTTCCATTACTCTTCGGATAAGATTCTCTCTTTCCGTGATTGAGCACGCCTTCCAAATCCATACCCGGCCCATTATCGAAGATCGCAGCCCATACTTGAGATCTACCGGGAATGACTATGACGGTCGCCGTATTTCCATCCTCCAAATGCGCATGCTGCAGGACATTTTCAACAGCAAAGAACATCGGCGCATAAGAAGGCTGCTTGGAAACAAGACCGTTCCCGCCTGCTTCAACCATGAGCTTTTTGGTAATTTGTGCCGGTAAATGTAACGGCGCTCCTCCTTGCGACCATGTCATTTGTTGTAACGCCTCCGGAGAGCCCAGATGCCTCACAGCCGGATGGAAGCCCGTCTGCATCGAAATTGTAGTCAGGATTTGTTTTATTCCGTCGGAAGAGAGCGAATAATCTGTCCGGATCGGATTTTGTTCGTGAGCAACGCTCGGATAAAGCACGGCATAAATTTCGTGGGCAAGCTCTCTCCCTCCGCCATTTCCCGCACCGATCATGGAATTGGTATCAGTGTCTTGATCCTGTAGGGATGAGGCCGGTGAAGCAACCGGCACAGATTTAACGCCGGAGTTGACCACCTCCGACATTTCGATAACGACGATGACATAATCGATATCATTGACTCTTTGATTGGCGCTCCCCGCCGACCATCCGGCCGGGGCCTTGACGAATTTGACCTCTCCCCGGTGCCATTTCTTGAAGAGACGGACAACATCCCCGGGGCTTAAGTAGATCAACGACGCCACAACCGCCCCTATCAGCCGGAATAATCCGATCTCTTCAAAATTATCAACGCCGCCGAATTCGGCAATGAGCCGGTCGACCTCTTCTCTCGACAATCCTCTGGATGAAGCGTCTTTTGGTCCATTTCTTTTCCGCTTGGCATAAAGCTCAAGGGCTTTATCCTGTCTGGCCCGCGGAGCTCCCGCCAAATTCTTAATGGCCTTACCGACTTCTCCTTCATACCGGCGGGCGGCATATTGCCAAACGAGTTCCATGAGTTCTGCCCGGCCTTGTCGGATAGCGCTTATATCCTGTATGTCTTTTTCCGATGCGCCATGCTTAATGCTTAATACATCAAGCATCTCCGCGAACTTCTGATCGTCCGTATAGGTGCGGATATAAATATGCCAGAATTTCAGACCATCAATGACCAAGTTTCTCAAAATCAAGCTCAATAGATCAGCTTGGCGCTCGGCCTCAAAGGCATGGAATGACTCCACCTTGATCCGTGCCCTTATGATCTCGTCCATGGCAATATAGAACGGTTCGGTTGTTCCGGTGATGCCTTCCGCTTTATGTCCCAGCTCTTCTTCCAGCTCCAGCTCGACAAACTCCAGCATGCCGGATTTTATCCTTTCATCCGCCCCCAGTGAATTAATATTGACCAGTAAACGGCCCTTGAACTCTCCAAAGGCCAAAGGAACTCCCGTGATCAGGACGATCAAAGGATCAACCGTGAAGTCAGGATACCCTCTTTGCACCTTAGCCTTGGCGTTACGGTAGGCTTCCAGCAGGATTTCAGCTTCCTGGACACGATTGTTCACGGCAAGCTTGTGGGCGACTTCCTGGACCGTCCCTTGGGTGAGAATTTTAACGTTTTTCAGAACATTTAATTTGGCCAGATCCCCTTCTGTCAGATCGCGGTTAGAATCATCGTTGACGATGATACCGGAGTTCACGATCTCGCCCGGATCGTTTGATCCCAATGGCCTGGTGATACCGCTGACCGATCCTCCGTTATTGACAATACCGCTATTTATAACAACGGAAACATCCGGGGCGCGCAATGAAGCCGAGCGCGAACTGACTTGCACATGATCGGCCGCGATCAGCGGATCAGAAGCCGGAGCGGATGGCAGTTGCGTTTCTCCCCCAACCTTTCGCCACGGTGCAAGGTTGAGTCCATCCGTCTCCGGCTTTAATGTTTTTAAACGTCTCCAAACCATGGCTGCCGCGAATCCAAGAACAAAAATCAAAACCATCCGCACTTCTGCCGGCATTGACAACCAAACCGCTGTTCCCAAGATCAAAGAGGACCCGATTTCATACACCTTCTTTTCTGATCTGTGTTTGTTCAGATGACGAAGGAGCAGGAAGCCGACAACACCTATAACGGCCGTTGCCAAAGACCCCATCAAAGCGCCTATAAGGACAGGGACAACCGGAGAAGATTTAGGGCTTGTTGTAGTAACAGTAACCGATTGCTGAGCATCAACTTTGCCTACCCATGCATCACGAAGCGCGAAATACGCCTCTTTCGGCCGACCTTCGATGTCCACGACACCCCACCATTCATCGTTCATGATACCGTCGCCGCCGACATCCAGCCTGGTCCCTTGCGTATCGTGGGCTGCCGGATCGCCTGCTTTCCACCATTCATCCTTCCAACTCATAAAAACAATACCTAAGAAAACCTGCGGGTTAGCCTTCTCTAATATATTGTTCCAAATTTCCGTATTGATACGCGCCTGCATGACCCGGTCTTCCCTCATGACAGATGTATTGAAACTGTCAGTACCGGTCTCGGAAATGTAGAACTTAATGTCTTTGCGCCGCAAGGCAGGATCGTTTATTCGCGCGCGGGCCTGTTCGATGACAAATGACGGATCGTTGCCGGCATAGAGATTGATGCCCCAGATATCCACGGAAGGAGCGCGGTTCAGCACTTCAATCGGAGGCAGCTGACCGCCGCCGTAGGTCGTGGAAACTCTGATTTGAGGCGCAATTTCTTTTACCTTAGACGCCGCCTCTTCGAGCATGCGGTACCAATGATTGATGTCACCTTCGAACCATTCCGGATGCAAATTGTATTCGTTACCGAATTCAATAATGATGGAAGAGAGACTTTCGGGGAATACCTCTGCAAGCTCCTGCACATAATCGATATATAAACCATCTTTGATATCAGGACCGACAAAATAGCGGTCATCGAATGACGGGATACCGATTATGATCGTCATATGCTCATTAAGGGCCGCTCTGATAAAATTCTTCTTCGGCGGATAATAGGTGCGGATCGTATTGGCGCCGGTCGCCCTGATGTTGGCAACGTCCCCGACATGATTGTTCCAATCAAAACCGTCCTGCCGGTCTTTACCGAGCGGAACAACCGAATAGGTAAAGCCGCGCAGCGGAACCTGCCGGTCTAATTCCTGCTGGAATTGCGGGGTCACCTCAGGGGCGGACTGGGCATAGGCGTTGTGGGCGGCAAAGCTCAACAAACTGAGGAAGGAAATCAACCCGATAATCAGAATACTCGGCAGAACAGACCAAGCCTTGGCCGTGATCAACGGCTCGGTCCTGCCTTCGGCTGCTTCATCAAGGGTCTGGAGCCGGCGCAATAGTAAACCTGCTTTGGCCTGGACGGTCTCGCTGGGAAGCAGAGGACGGTTTTGTGTGCCGTTGGCTAGAGATAAGAATTTCACATATGAAACCAACGGATCTTTCTGCATCATTTCCTTCCATTGGACCGCCCAGCCGGCAGGATCCTTCGCCCAATCTTCCCGGACAAGCTTCAGGAATATTTCAAGCCATTCCAGATCAACAGCCATGCGTTGTTCAAGCAATTCCTGGCGCGATAAAGCATCCCGGTATATTTCCGGATAATTCGAAGCCGCGCCGTCATGTTCACCAAAGGCAAAATAGTAGGTATTGAGTTGAGAAAATTCTTCTAATTGTGCTCTTAAGGCGGTTTTCTTATCGGCCTCATTTAATGTATCAATGGCTTGCCGAAGCTCTCGAATGCGTTCCAGAAGCCTGCGGCTCTTTTCGAGACCGTCTTGATCCTCCGCGCGTTGCAGGATCTGCCGAACGCTCCAGGATCGATCCTGAAGCAGGAACGGTTCATAATCGGTCATAACGAATTTCTGTCCAAAAAGGCTTAAAAGATACAGCCAACTCGCCCCATCGATATCCTCAAAGCGGACAGATCCCATACCATCCACGCTGTTCCCAATGAGAGCGTCTTCAAGGGTAAAGGAAACATAGATCATGCTTTGTTCTTCTTGGGTGGGATGTATCGAGCGGGCGGCATCGCCTAATTTCAGACGGAAAGCGGCATCTCCGATAGTCAAGGTGATGTTGACCTTCTCGTCTAAAATATCCAGCGAGGTCACTTCAATGACCGCATTGTGATGAAGAAGACGGTCAATGATGGAATTGCGCACGGCGCCGGACCGGCTTGTAAAGACGACAATGCCTTCTTTGCCGTTATTGTCAATGACCTTCCGTACGCCCAGACCATCACCTGCTTGATAAGCTTGCATATAGACTGATCTGGCCTGGTTCCCGGGGATCACAAGGCCTGCTCTTAAGAGCGTTTGATTCATGCGGTCAAGGATCACCCACTGGACGGCTATTTTCGCTCTCTTTAAACTATTCCCCCGGAATGAAGTAAGATATTTTCTCAAAATACCTCTGAATTCTTCCGTAAAGGACCGGGCTTCAGAAATAGCGGCATAGTCTTGGATGAGAACATGCATTTCGGGTGAGACAGCCTGAGCCAAGGCGAACGCCTGTTCCGTTTCGGCTTGCCCGCGCAACGACTTTATCCAATGGTCGGCGAACCTGACAATGCGGGTTGCCTCTTCGATCTTCAGGTTGTTCTCCTCCAAGGCGATCGCTGACTTGTTCTGCAGATGTTCGCGCTGGATGTTGGATAATTCCTTGAATGATGTACATCCGACACAGAGCTGCATTAACAGTCCGGCAAGGAAGAACAAACTCAGATGAGAAATTCCGGTGGACCCTTTTTCGGAGCGCGGTTCAAAATGGGCTACCTCGATACGGCCTTCTGATTTCCCGGCCGGGCCGTCCACAGACAGCTTGATCCTGACCTGAAGGTCATCGGCCACGGGCGTCATTTCGATCTTGACCGGCACCCCGAGGTCGGCAAACGTGAATGTACCGGTCTCGTTGACGCGGATCTTGGCGCTGAAATCGATCTGCGGATAAAGCGAATTTTCCGTAGCGCGATCGACCCATACTTCCGTATCCCCTCTCTGGGCCATGGAAACGATCTTTAATTCCCGACGGAATTGCTGCGAAGTCATTCCCTCGAAAATGGCGATCCGGAGCAGCTGACCGAACGGAACGGCTGTTTCCTCTTTTTTCAGCTGTGCCAAAGGATAGACATTGGTCTTGATGACGACTTTATGGGCCTTTTCGATTTCTTGAATCGACCGGCCGGTATAGCCTGCCCGGATACCTTTCAGATGATCTTCAAGTCTTTTAGCTCTCTTTAAGAGAATGAACGCGATGACAGTGATCAGAATGACCGGCGACAACCCGATCACGCTTACAGCAAGCGTGAAGGCGGCATCAGCGAAGAATTGAATAAAGCCGGCGGCCGCCAGAGCAACCGCAAAAATTATACCTGCCCCGATCAATGTACCTTTGAAAACGCCGTTCATTGCCTTGCCGTGGTCTTTGAGCGCTGTATCTATTGTTTTAAGCTGATACGAGTGAGTATAGGACTGTTTAACAAACCAGAAATAATCTCTCCTCAAACCTCTCCATCGCAAAGGTTCGGAATCATCCACGGCGGGATCATCCATAACAGGATAAATGACAGATCCGGACCTGCTCTTGACCGCTTTTTTCATTTCACGGTATATGACAGCCATTACTCCGCCGTATATAAAAAGCGCGAAGGCGTTTACGACCAAAATCAAAGGCCAAAGATATTGGATATTTTCCCAGAATGTATAGGAGACGGTTTGAGACAGCGGCTGCGGCAACGACTGCGCCATGGCCCCGCGGACGAACACCATCGGCACGAGTGCCATTACCATGAGAGAAGACCAATTTGACATTGAATATTGCGGATGGCGGCCTTCATCCTCGCCGACAACATGGTACAACCTCTGCCACTGGTTACCGACATTTCCGCCCACGGTCCTATAGTCGCGCTTGACCAGCTCATGATCGGCATAGAAAATAATGCGGTAATTCTTAATATTGTGATCGCCGAGAAGACTGTATATCTTTCCGGTAATATGACTGATAAGTTCTTCTTTCGAGCCGGAAATTTCTAAACTATATTCAAAAATTTTCAATCCAGCCATTCTTGCTGCCTGAACAATTCTCGAAGAATGGGGACCCTGAATGACCAGATGGGTTATGCCATACTCTTGCGCATATGAGCGGATCAATCGGGCAACGGCCGTCGGCATATCCTTGTAATTATCCTGTGTCTCTCCGAACGCAATGACCCTGGCGTCGGACCGGAATGCCAAAAGACCTTGGCGGAAAATATAATGCTCTTGGTCCACAGGCAGGCGCGGAACATCCATTCGGACCGGTGCAGGCCGGACTGTGCCGTTCATCAAAGGCCTTATCCTGTCGAGGACAACGGCCGCGGCGGTGCGGACGTTGTCGCTGTGGCCGTTACCGGCAGCATAAAGTTCATTCAAGCGCCCGCGGATCAGATCGCGCTTGTGCGCTCTGGACTTGAAAACTTTAAACAACATTCTCTGTGCATGTTCAACTTCTCTTAAGGCGCCGTTCTCCTGTATTTTGCCGCTGTAAGCCTCATCCGATCTTGTCTCCAGGACGTCAAATAACCGGTCGGTCTCGATAACAGCCTTATCCATCTCAACGAACGGACGCATAATGCGTAAGGCCAGGGCCACTCCTGCGGCAACCGCCAGGACAGCGGCCAAGAGCACCACGAAGGGATCATTAAATAAGGATCCTGCCTTCTCAAAGGCTTGTGTTTCGCCCGAATAAGCCATGGCCGGTCGGGCAAATACCGCCGTCAAAATGATCGTCAATAACGTCGGCCCGATGCCCGGGGTAATATTACCGATGTTTTCGCTCTTTTCTCTATAAGCCAGGACGGTAAGGATAAATTCCCTCTCGGACCAGGCCAGAGGTGTCGCTCCGCGCGGCTTGCCCGTATGACGGTCGACCTGTTCGGCCAAACCTTCAGCGGAAGAATTATATTGTTCATCCATTTGGAAGTTAAGAACATGTTGGGCTCTTAAACGAAGAAGTTCGAGGGTCTCGCGGAGTACTTTATGTTCGGGCGGGAAGACATCATTGACTCTGACGGCAGGCGGACTACGCCCGGCCTGGATATATAAATCGGTCATAAACCGTAAATGTTCTTCTGAAGCGATAAACAGACGGCCGGCCTTTTGGATCGCTTGGACCATCTGTATATTGAACATGGCTGCTGTATCCAGTCCGATGTGCCAAGCCCCAGCCTGTCCGTTTCTCGCTTTAACACGTTCGCTCAATCCATTGTACACATCCTTGGGATAGCGTCCCCAGAGCTCCAGCATCGGATACTTCCCTCTTAAATCTTTCAACACGGGATAAAGCTGTTCATTGAATCCGGCGTGCAAGGCGTTATAAAGAGCGATCACTTTCGCGTCGGTCACATCATAAACCGCATTTTCTCCCGCCAAAAGAAGGGCAAACAAGACATGCGTATCGAGCCGATCCGGCTCCTTCTCGCTGTTCAATTTTTTTCTATTCTGTACATTGCGGTGCGCCAAAGGATGGGCGCCAAAGACAGCGGTCGTGGAGCCATGAGGATCTTTGGTCACAAACCGCCCCAAGATCTCTTGTAATACGCGGACGATACCCAATTCCTGATCAGAATGCTTAAATGCCTTCAGCTCCTCCCTGTCCTTATACACGCTCATGAAGGCCCGCAACCGCAAATATTCCCTCTTGAACGGATTTCTGTCTTCAAAAGCAGACACGTTCTTCCGCTCCAGTGCTCTCAATCTCGCTTGTACCCTGGCGAGGGTCTCGTTCGGGTCATTTAATAGTTTGTAGATAGAAGGTATTTTCTTTTCGTATTTCTTGCGCGCCTTCCAGATCTCGGCGATAACGGCATGATAGAGGACATAATTGGCAAAATGCAGGCCTATTAATTCTTCCCATGCGTCGCGTGTGAAAACGGTCTGACCATGCTGCTTGGTCTTGAAATAATTTATGGCCAGTTCAGAATGCACGATCATGTATTCAAGCGTTCTCTCCAGGAGCGCCTGAGCCTGCTGCTGACGGGTGATGTCCTGTGTCAAAATGCCGGAGGTCAAGATATCCCACATCAACTTGGCGGTGATGGCGGGCCCGTCAGCCTGGGCACCCCAATTATTGTCGGGGACAATGGCCTCTTTGAGACTCAGCCGCTGTTCATCGACCTGGATCTCGCGGTCCAGAAAGGCCTTGAAGTTGTAGTCCAGGACATAAAGGATGAGTTTTAAAAGCGTTCTGTTCCCTGTTTTTTGATACAACTGGAGAAGGAGCTGTACGAATAAACCGGCGTCTCTTATCCAGTGATATCCGTATTCGGGGTTCCCGCGGCCGTTTTGTTCGTCGTTGATCCCTTCGTGTTCTCCCAGATGGGAGGCCATGACGGAACCCCAGCGGGTCACATGGCCCAGCAGCGAGGAAAGTGACAGCTTCAAACGTCCGGCCAAAGCCTTCTCTTCCGCGCTTTTCCCTTTAATCAGCGACTTTGCAATCTCATGGCCGGCCTTTTGACGCTCGGCCGCAGAAAGCAGGACGACATCGTCGGTGACTTCGACCGCCACATGATAACCGGATTTGGGATTATGCTGATAGATGTAGCCGTTTTCAAATTGATCGCTGTTTTCCTCGTCCAGGATGCGGTAACGCATGGTCACCTCAAAAAGACCCGGGAGATCGAATTCAATCTCGCCTTTTACAATAAACCCGCGCCGGTCAGGCGTATAATCGAGCAAGGTCATGCGCTGACTGGCGAACTGATTGGAAATGTTACTGTAAATTTCCGCGGCAATGAGCTCCGAAGCGACTTGCCGCGCATCGGGGAAGGTAAGCAGATACGCCATGGAACCATCCGTCGGATAGATTTCTTTTTCTATGAGCATACGGTCGCCGGGACGGACCACTACGGCCGCCTCTGTCGACTCCACATTGGCGAATACATGGCCGTTACGCACGACTGTCAATTTCGGTTTGGCGCCTTTGGTACGGTCATTATGGATATAGATGGTTTGGGCCACATGATTCACCCAACGGACCTTGAAAAGATGCATTCCGGAAGCCGGTAAAGTATAAGAAGTCAAGGCGACGAACAGGCCGTTATCACGCAATCGTTCCCCTAAGCGGAGCCGCGGTTGTTTGATAAGTTGACCGGGAATCATGTCCGTGATCGTTATGTCGCGCCGGGTCCTGGGCTCCTGCAGCCTGAAAGTTTCGATCCAGGTTTCCGGCAGTTTTACCAGGGTCCTCTCCAGACCTTTCAGCTCTATGGTCAAATTAACGACAAAGATATAAGCGCGGTCGGCCAAGCGCGGATTCCGGACACCGAAGGCGACAAAATTGCCGTCTCCGTTGGCAGGTATGAACGGCTCCAGCACGGTCGCATGATGCTCAAAAAATTCACGATCATCTTTGCGGGCAAGTTCCATCTCTCTCACGAATTCGCGCGTTGCACCTTCGAGAACGAGAGCATAAAGTCTCTCCCAGTCTCTCTTCCCGGGCAGTATTGCTTGTAAGACGGCCGCCAAGAAGACATTCGCCTCTCCGGAGCTTAAGGATGAAGGCCGGTATTTTTCTATCAGCGCTTTAATGCGCAGGAATTCGTTTGTATCTTTCAGGGCTTGATCTTCATCGCGGACCCCCAGAAGCATGTGGCTGATAAGTTCATGATAGAGGATCTCTGATTTTTGTTCCGGGGAAAGAGTAAAGAAGAATGTATGGAGCGTGACGGTGAGCTTGTCGATATCGACCGCGGCAACATGGCGGTCGGTTGCAGCCGGATCATCGGTGATAATAAGCGTGAATTCCGGCGGGCCGCGGCGCGTGATGGCATAAAGCTCGTTAAGCTCGCTGATGGCCGCTGTTACTTCTCCTTCGAGGACATCAGCGGATTTATCCAGCGCAATATATTTATTATCCGCCAACCGTATTTTTACTTGGGTCCGCTGGATCGGATCGGCAGCAGCAACGCCTTCAGGGAGCCGTAAAGGATGGTGGCTGCGTCTGGATTTGGAAGAGCGCTGGGTCTCGGCGACAGCCATACTGATCTCTCCAGCATCCGGTTCATCCTTTTCCCCCAGAGAGAGCAGATAATTTGTGCTTACCACAATGGTCGGATAATAAAGATGATGGAAACGCTCTGTGCTGTGCTCAGGCAGACCGAAAATGAATGCGCGGCCGCGCCAAAACGCCTCTACCGTCTGAGTGTTGACGACCGGATTATGTGTTTCCATGATCTCAACGGTATATTTTTCATGTGCTATGTGTCCGGCCAAGAAGGCAAACAATATCTCGAGGCCGCGATGTACCCTGTCTTGCTCTTGGGCGCTCAGATCAAACCGGGCGAATTCTGTCAATTCCCCGACAATCTCAGCCACTTCGTTCTTTTCCTTAAGGCCGATAGGCGGAAAATGGACCTTGTGCAGGCCGCCGAGATGGTAAGCATAATTACGCACCGCAATGCTGTCGCCGAACAACAAGGCAAGCGCCTTTTCCCGGTCGGCGCTGATATCTTTACCCGGATATTCTTTCCACAGTATGAAAACATACCGGGCCTTCGAGCCTGCCGTATAAGAATACTCGTCGATATTGATCCCCGGGATGTGTTGCCTTAGACCTTCCAGCTCTTTCCTAAAGGCCATCAAAGCTTCTTCGCTGGCCGACTCCTGGGAGACCTGAAGGATGACATTTTTGGCCCTTTCCTGCGCATCCGCGTCCATGCCGACTTCTTGCATGAACCACGCAGAGTAACTGACCAATCCGTTGCCTTTGCGCTGATGACCGCGTAATTCCCGCATGCTCTCGACGACACGCACAGGCTTATCGAGTTTTTCTTCGATCAATCGCTTGATCGCTTCAATGCGGTCCTTGATCTCCTGCCCTGACCAGTAATCATCATTGATCAATTCTGTCGAACCATCCGCCGTTCTCACCGAATAATCTCCCAATATAAAATCCAACCGCGTTCCGTCATCTGTATGGACCATGGGATGGATGGGTGTACCGTGATTATTGGCCGTTGCTGCAAAAATTTCTTCATGTTCCTTTAACAACGCGATCAGATTGACCGCCTCTTCCCTGATAACAGGTTTAAGCACAACTGCTACATGTTCTATCCCGCCTTGTCCGTTTTGTCTCTTATAGTGGTCCAAGACTCGTCCCTGAAGCTCTCCACCGGAGATGACCATTTCTTCGGCCGATTCGGCACGGAAGCGGCGGTATCTTTCGCCGGAAATATATTCGTCATAAATGGTATCTCCCTGCTGTTCCGTCAATCCATCTTGGGCAATGCGGGCCCGGTAAAGTTCATGGAGGAACATCTTGCGCAGATTGGTCACGAATGTTTCTTTTTGAAGCAGCAGATTTTCGGGTTCCTGACTCTCTGCTTCCTCAGCCTTGAGGAAGGCTTGCCAGGCCGACCAGTTTAATTCCAGAAGATAGCCCAGCGTAAATTCATCCTTAAGGCCATTCGTATCATTTAGATAACCGCCCTCAGTGAGGAATTGTTTGCGGAACTCATCAATATCGATGTCAAAGCTCGCCGCCATGATGCTGGTATCTTCTTCCAAAGGCTGCTTTTCTTCTGTCAGGGAGATCTCACCCTTATGGCCGTCCAGCAGGACCACATCCCCTTCCACTAACCGATGGCCGTTGAATACCAAATGATCATCAAGGATCTCCAATCCCTGGCGGATGATGACCGCCGGGATCTGGCGTTTATGGGCCAATTGGACCTCATGGGTGAGATCATTGCCGTAATTGGCAATTAATCCGACATCCTTATCGCTGTATTTAAGGAGGGTGAGGAAGTTGGCGCGTCTCCTATAATTAATGACGAGAATGGCCGGAATATTCTCGGCCATAAGGGCCTTAAAGCGTTCGATCGAAAAGACGAGCTGCCCTTTAATGGCACCCGGTGATGAAACGCCGCCGGACAATAAGACCCGACGCTCGACACCTTCTCTTACCTTGAACACTTTGCGGTTCTTGATGCGGCGCTGCAGTTCGCGCAGATAATTCGTCTTCTTGATGCGGTCTAAAATGCCTTCCTGGATGAAATCCTGGAAGGCTTGCAGTTCGGCCAGGATGGAAAGATTGGCTGGACGCACCTGCAGGATATACAGACGCCCTTCTTCTACCGTAAATTCCAGATCAACGACCCTGGCCAGTTTCCGCTCTAAATATTCAAGCAGGCTGGATAACGCGGCTCTGATCTCCGGATATCCATCGAGCTGATCGGGATTCTGCTCTTCCCTTGCCATACCGGCCACAACTCCTGGACCCTGCTGTTGTTCCAAAAATTCGATCACCATGCCCTTCTTGCCGGTAATCGGATCTCTCGAGAAGACCACACCGGCACCGCTTCTCTCCCTCAAATTACCGAAAACCATGGCCTGGATGATAATGCCCATTCCGGTATTATCAGGAATGCCTTCTTCTTTTCTGAAATCGACAACACTTGGGCTGTTCCAGGAATGGGCGACCGCCGCAACGGCCAGCCGTAATTGTTCATAAGGATCATCCGGGAAATCTTTTCCGGTATAGCGCCGTATAGTCTCTTTATAAAGAGCGACCAATTCTTGTTGTTCCCTGACGGTCAAATATTTTTCTTTCTCTTTGATCGTCCGGCCCATTTTTTGTGTTTCTTCGAGATAGGCGCTGATGGCGCGCAAGAATGGATCCTCGCCGTTATGTCCGTTGACGCCCATGACGATCAAACCGAAGTGACCGATGAACCGGCGGTAGGCATGCCAGGCAGACCACTCGCTTACCCCTGAGGCGATCAAGGCCTTCATGGTCTCTTGCGTCAGACCGATATTCAGGATGCTGCTTAATTGGCCCGGCATGGAGACCCCCGGGCTGCTCCTGACAGAAAGGAACAACGGATTGACCAAGGCTCCGAACTTCTTCCCGGTCTTGCTTTCCAACATCTGCAATCTTGAAAGAATTTCACCGTAAAGACGCTTCGACAGAACTTTTTTGGCCAGTACACGCCTGCCGGCGTAAACCAAGCCGTCTAAGGTCGCCTGTATGTCCTTAACGGCGGAAGATTTGATAACAAATCCCGGGGGAACCAAAGATGCAGGAGTATCAGGGAAGAGCGCTTGTTCTGCTTCGTGCAAAATACCATAATTAGCCGCTTTGATCCCTGTTTCCGCAAAGTCTGCAGGACTTATTTCATCCAGGTCAACTGTACCGGACGCCTGGAAGAATTTGTGCAGCCGGGGAGTGACGGCTGGGTATGCCCCGTGGGTCATACCATTGGCTATTTGATGGGGAGATAAAATAATGGGGTCGCGACCCAGGGCCAGCAATTCCGTTTCGGTCTTCTCATGGAAAGCAATGGCCTGAAGGGCCGCTGCAAGGTCGTTCTCAAAGTAGGCTTTGAAACTTTCAACTAATTGTGAAGAAGAAAAATAAACAGTCAATACTCCATCGCTCAATTCCGCATAGATAAATCCTTCCGGCGGAGCGCGCGAGATCGGTTGCGTCAGAACGCGGTACTGAACTTGGGTCGTATCGGACTTCGGCCACAATTGATCAAAGCCGGCCAGCGCCTCATAATGCCCTTTCCTGATCAAGGCCTTTATTTCTCTTTGTTGATTGCTGTCAATGTTGCCCAGATAACCGAGGCCTTCCTCTGATCCGGCACCGACCGCCTCCCCGCCGTTGAACTTAATATGGAATATTTCTTCCTGTTCCTCGACTAATCTGTCAACGGCTTGCAGGACCCTACGCACATATTCGGATTTTTTCTTTTCCCAGGCCGCGATCAATT
>CAZCLW010000001.1:0-104109 GCA_964499685.1 uncultured Planctomycetales bacterium | reverse complement strand
AACAAAACCCAATGGGTGAGGCTTTCTTAAGTGGAAATCGTTATAAATGGTGTTGTAATCAAGCTTGATATTTTTCCGGTATTGGCTGAATTCCGGGGTCACGCCAACGAACTGTGAAAATCCATTGCGCTTGGCCCACTTGAGGACGAACAACAGGGCCCACATGGCAACGGATAATTTCTCCAGTTTGAAGAAATCTTTGACGTCTTGTTCGTGCCCTTTGGTGCTGACGATCTTGACGTTGCGGATAATGTCGCTGCCTTCCGTATCGAACCCGACCTTGAAGAAGACGCCAGCGAGCGGATCGGTCGATTGTTGGTCTTTTCCGACGACGACCTCGACCCCGAAAGTGCTTTCTCCCATCCCGAAACGCATGCCGACATAATACGGCGTGCCCGGAAGAGCTGCCCTGCGCACGTGCCAACCTCCCATAAATGACGGCGTGAAGAGCTCCTGCATCTTGCCCATGTTCGCCATGACGGCCGTCAGGATTTCATCCACGCTTAAGTTCTTATCGGCAATATAGCGGAAGGTCCTATAACGCAGCTCATTATCATGATTGAAGTCGACCTGCTTCCTGATAAATTGCTGCAAGACTTCCGCCGAGAATGTGACATCACCGTCAATATATTCGACGAGCCAGGCCAGGAGCGATCTTACCGTTCCGATAGGAATGTCCCATTTTGCGGCCAGGATGCGGACCCAGACTTCAACCTTGTGACGGGCAAATGAATTGTTGTAAGTTGTCGCCAAAGTAACAAGATAGACAATCAAAGCTTTCATGGTCCCGGCCGGAAGAAGGCTCTGGCTCTTATCCGTAGAGAGACCGGCGGTAAGCCACTGTCTTATGGTTTCGAAATCTTCTGGTGTGAATAAGAATCGATAGCGGTTATTGACAAGGTCTGTCTTTCTGAGGAACCGGTCAAAACTGATTGGATTAGAGACCATTTTCAAGAATTCATCGTCAACCTTAACATTACCATTGAACAAATCCTCCGGTGCGACAAGGTCGGATAACGTTGAGGCAATGGAGTCGAATTCACGGCTGGTCTCTTCTTCGGCTTTGGCGTGGGCATCCATAGGATTCGAACCCTCCCGTAAATAATGAAGTTCACGCCATTCATGGAAAGCGATCGCTTCCACCGCCGGTCGCAGATTCTCCTCGAAAAGATTAAAGATATCAACGGCCAGCCTTTTAGAAGAGATATAGATTTCGAGAACACCGCTGTCCAATCGAGCCCAAATAAACCCTCTCGGCGGGGCGCGCGGGATCTGCTGGGTCAGGACATAGAAGGACACCGGATGACCGCCCTTGTAACCGGCCAGATCACTGAAAGTCGTCCGCGGCACATATTGGCCGGCCTCGACCAGGGCCTTTATAGCCTCGATGTGTTCCTCATTGAGGTTACCGAAATAACCAAAATAAGCTTTACCGTTTTCATCGTCCGTATGAACAGGGATGCCGAGGATCCTTTCGATCTCCGCCGGTGAGACCATGCGGTCGACACCCCGCCCCTGTCGGCGCGGCGCGGCAATACCATCCCTCAAGTCCTTATTTCTCCAAACCAACGCATGCATTCTCAAATACGAATAGAGCGGCTCCAGAACGGATTGCATGCGGTCCGGATCGCTTAACAATTCCCTTATCGTTTCTTTTTTGTATTCCCATAGCAGAACGACGACAAATTCCTTAAAGCGCATATTGGGAGATTCTTTCAGCACCCTTGCAGCGATCCTGAGCATGCGCCCCCAGAAAATAGGATAACCGTTGTCTTTCAATGATTCTATGACCCATAAAAGCTGGACGCGGGCGGTCTCATGCTCTTCCGTGATCCTTAAATCACCCTCCAAAGCTCTATCTTCCTTCTCGACATACTCGAACGCATATTCTTCTTCCCATTCATGAAGGAACAGCGGTCCGCGGCCCAACACTTCTCCGATGGCCAACTCGCCCAGATCCGCCACAAATTCATCAATGGCGTCGCTTCTTTTCGAAAACACCAAATGATGCGCCACTTCATGGGCCAGGACAGCGATCAGCGAAGTCTTTGTCCTTCCGGCGATATACCGGCCGCCTATCTTGAAAGAAGCCCTGGCATTACCGTAACGTTTGCTGAAGAATGCGGCGAGCAGGATCTGATCGGCGATATCTTCATAGCCCTGCTTCTTCGCCAAGCCGAATATATTTTGATAAACCAGCAGGACAGCCAGCAAATAACGCCGCAGCTCACGCTCACGCTGCGGATCTCTCAATACAGTATCCGCGGCCGGAACGCTTTCCAAAATACGCTGGGCTTCGGCCAAATACTTGCCTTCAAAGATGCCGTCCCAGTCGAGCAGGAATCCTTCCTGTGCCTCGATGTGTTCGACACCCTCCATCTGCTTGATCAAGCGGGTCATATTTGGCACCCAGCGCCTCGGCCGGCCCTCGAGAGCGACATGCGAGCGGGATTTACGCGAACCAGGGGATTTTCTCAGGGCCAGAATGAACTCCAACCGCAATGCCTCCAGACCGGTCAGCACAAGCTCTTCCGGAAGCGGTTCGGTGGCGATCTTCATGCTTCTTGTAAATTTGTCCTTGCCCATGCGGTGCATGACCAGCACATTCTTGGCGAACCAGTTGGGCCGGACGGCAAAGGCCTCGGCGCTGATCTGCACTCCCAAGAATCCGACGATATCAATGAAGGATATGGTGCCCATAAGAGCGATATTACGGAGCGCCTTTTGATATTCTTTCCTGTTCTGTTTGAATGCGGCCTGGAGAACATAGGAACCGAATAACTGCAACAAGACAAACTCGACTTCGTCGATCTGATTACGGATGTGATCTTTACCGTTAAGTTCGTGCACAAAAATAGCGGCTGTTGCCAAAACTCTTGAACGAGCGGAAGACATATCGACGGTGCGATTAAGCAGTGTGCGTTCAATGTATAAGGTATCTTTCGGGGCATCATAGGTTGCGCCAAAGGTCTCTTTTTCATTTTCAATGACCATTATTCCCGGTATCTTTCTTCGTGTTGCCCAGGCTTTACGGCGGACAAAATGCCTCATGGCCATGGCAAAGGCGATCTCAAAGAAGCGCTGTTCGTTCCGCTCGAGTTGATCAAAAGAAGTGAAGCTCAAACGGCCTTCAGAGACTGCTTTTTCATAGACGGTCATCTGTCGCAACGTTCTCTTTTGCCCCCAGCCGTTAAAGCCGCCGTCCGGGGCTGTTTTGAGTCTGGCTTCTAGCTGCTCAATGGCTTTTTCCAGGAAACGACTTACATCAGAATGGTAGAGCATATTCAGTCTGCCGCGGTCGCTCTCAGTAAAAATAAACTTCCGGTAAAATTCGGCCAGTGTATATCCTAAAATAAGGATCTCGGGGTGGCCGCGGTCAAATACATGCTTGGTCAACAGAGGATAAACAAAGCCATAAGCCTGCACAAACCGGTACCATGCTTTATTTTTATTTCCTAATTCCTCTCCCAGCATCATCTCTAACCGGCCGACGTTCAGAAGATGGCGGGCTATGTGGATCCTATCATGTGCGTCGAGTTTGGCCGGCTTAATGGATTTTGCGTTCCCATGAACAATAACACCGCCCTCAAGGAGCATAGCGAGAGATTTATTGAGCGGCATTTTGACCAATCCAGACATTTTCGTGTCTTGCAAAGCGGCCCGATCACTGATATTGATATCGGCCGGCGGGAACCGGTATCCGATTGAAATACTCCCGCCCAGAGCCTGACGGACAGGTGAATCAACAAAGACGATGAGATCAATATCAAGCGGCTGGTCTACCCATAAATAATCCCCAAAGACGACGATAGTGGCCTCTTCAATATCCCTACCGGTCAATGCAAGCTCTTCATGTTCGACCTTTTTCTTAAGATGTTCCTTCACCTTCCGAACGATCTCTATCTCGATCAAGAGCTTTTCGAGGCGACTTCGCACAGTACGGACCGCTTCAGGGTCTTTTTCAATGAACCGCCAGGACTGCCCGCGCGAAGATTTCATTTGTCTCATGATCTTATCCGTGTCGCTTCTTTTGCCCGGCCAAAGACGGCGGATCAAGGCAAGCGCCGATAATCCTCCGGCAACTGCCCAAACCGCAGGAGATACATCCATGTCGAGATAGGATGAAGTCGTGCCCAGCGCGATCAGGCCCGCCCACCACGGGGAGTTGACCTGGGAGCCAGGAACATCGTCCGGGCCGATCCCCTTTTCAGGGTCCACGGATTCAATGCCGGGCGATTTGTGTATGCGCGCATCCGGAGGATCGCTCCTCAATCTTGCCTTTTCAGCCAATCGGACAGCGTCTTTTCCTTCTCCCCGATGCGTCAGGATCAGGTTGATATCGATATCCAAATTCAACAGGCCGACCCCGAAAAGCGGCGAAGGAATGAATATGGAGGCCTGCGCTCTGGGGCCGGTGATAAATTTGGCGGCGGCACCAAAATGGCCCAAAACTTCCGGCAGATCGGCAATAGCAAACACCGTACGGGCCATTTCATCGTCGCCCATCACCAAGTTGTGCAAAGAATGCATGGAGCGATACGAAAGACGGTTGATCAAATAATATTGATCGGGACCGGCCATTTGAGCCAAATTTTTCTCAAACACATCGCCGCCGGGCAAGGAAAGGGATTCATGATAATAGATCAGCGGCCGCTGGCCCGGATCTTTGATGAGCTCCATCACATCTGAAAGGCCGTCAATATTATTCGGATCCGTAAATTTAACCTGTATTTTCCCGTCAAGCCTGGCTGCATCGAACATATCCGCAAAATCAAGGAAGTCCTTCCAGCCGATGCCCTCATGATTCAGGGCTTCATGTACATAACCACTCAAATAATCCTTTTCCAAGAACTCCCGTAATGTTTCTGTCCTGTTCCTGGTATTCATATAATGGACAACGTGATTGAGCGTGCTTAAAATATGGAGCTTGGTCAAAATAACAACATGCGTGATGCCGGCCGTATGCCGCAAATAATGCGAATAACGGATCAAGCCGGCGATCATTTTACGCAACACATGGTCCGATTCATCCTGGCGGCTCAGGGAATGATCACGGATGGTGACAATGCGGTAATTGGACCGGCCGATCTCAGCCAGCAGATCCGCCACGCTCATCGCGTGCGAACGGATGACCCCGGTCATGCGTTCAGTCATTTCACCGATTTGGCCCAGATCATTTTTTTCAGCTTTTCGGTTCTTCTGCCAGACCATAAAATCGCGCTCGGCTTTTATATTATCGGAATGGCTTTGCCCATTGAGCTCATGGATCAATGTCGCGCCCGGGTTCGGATTATTATTGACAGCGATGAGGATCTTAAACTGGCCGTATCCTGCACGGTGGCGGTCATTGGCCCCGTAGAACACTTCCTCCTCGTCATTTCCGACAAGCAGCCGTCCGCCGCGGATAAGCTCGGTCAATAAAAGATGATCATATAACGTGATGCGGGAATCCTTATAAACGTAATACTGGATAACATCCTTAACAAAATCAGGTAATCTGTCCTCCTGAACCGGTGTGAACCCTGCATATTGCTTGCGCCGTATGGCCGCCACGCGCTTGACCACTTGTTTTTCCGTATATCCTTCCCGCGGCTTAGCGGGATCGGAATCCGGGCCATTTAGCAGGCCGGCCAAGGCCTCTTTGACCGCTCTTGCCGGAAGCAAACCTTTTCCGTTGACCACATAATCCGTTTCCCTTGAATCGCTCAAAGCGGTCAGCATGGTCTTTAACGTCATCGACGTCATGCGGATAAACCGTAACGTACCGTCCCTGGCAAAGAGATCGACCGTCGAGAATATACCGGCCACCGTATACTCTCTGCGCCCTTGCTGATCTTTGACCACAACGGCCGGCGCGCCTGAACCCGCGATCGATATGCCGAGATTGGTAAAGACAAAACGATGGCCTCTGGTCGGGACCGGTACAGCCGTCACCACTTTGCGCTCCACCGCATCGATAATGGTCGAGACCTTCATCCTTTCCTGATCGACCGCCAGCCGGAAGGGAACCAAGCCCCCGCCGCGGACCGTGTCTTTACGGATCGTTAACACGGCAAAATCGCCGGTGTAGGACTTCTGCTTCGCGGGATTCATCTGAATAACCACCTGGGCCTCGCCGATAAAATTGCGCAAGGCCAACCCGGCCTTGAGCAGCTTGACCTTCGTAAGACCATTGAGACTTAAGGAATTGGCCAAAAGAATGTAATATCCGTCCCGCTCGTCGATGACCACAGCCGTGCCTAATACGGCATTGGCCGCCTGCAGGAGCACAACGCTTTTTTGGAACATACCGGCCTTTTCGAGCCGCTTCATCTCCTGCTGGGTCTCAGCAATTTCTTGCTTCCGAGTGTTTCTGGCATCCAGGTCATGGATCACTTCCTGGATGGCGGCTTTGATGTCCTGATGGGAAACAATGCCGCGGAGTATACGCATCCTGTAAACATGAGAAATATTGTTCAGGCTTAAAGCGTAGATCAGATCGGTTAGATTCTCAGCCAACGTAACCAGTACTCCTCTTAAGTCGCTTCGATAAATGATCTCCTGTAAAATGATCGTCACGGTCGCGGCCTCCATATGATGAACATTCTCTGCAAGGACAATGAAGGATTCCAGATCATGGACAGCTTCCTTCACCGAACGGCCGACCGCCACGATGTCTTTCTGCGCCACCACGGCCTTGAGGAGGCTCAAGAGTCGGTTACCGTTGATGTTGATCGCCCGCAGGGATTTGATCAGTGCAACGATCTCCTCCAGGACCGGAATAAAGTTATTGTTGTGCAGGAATATGCCGGTCAGAATGGTACCCATGAGGAAATCAGGCGCCTGGAGCGGAGAGTCGTGGGGGCCGTAATTCTTAGCTTCGCGGATGAATTCTTTCAGAAGGGCATTAAACGATTTGATGAGCAGGAACGTGTCGACCGAGCGTTCAGCCACGGACCGCATAATGGCGTTGGCGTCCTCTTGATCGATATCAAGAGCTTCCAGATATTGGATGAGTTTTTCATAACGGCGCCTATGGATATACCTTATAAAATCGGTCAATTCAGACTCGGGCATAAGATCCCTGTTCATCGTGACGATATTCATCAAGGCATTAAGAAATTCGATGTTCTTATGCAACATCAACCGTGTCCTTTGGTGGACTGGATCGACTAATTGCGGATGAAGGAGATGGCTGACCTCATCGAATAGGATGACATCAAGGGCAATACGCAGACTCTTTAGATAGATTGCGTTTTCTGCCAATCTTGACGGGGCCTTTAACGCCCAATAAGAGATATAGATAACCCGGTGTTCGGTATAGGCGATGGCCCCGGGCCGGCCATGAATGACGACCGTCAATTCGCCGTTATTGGAGCCGATCCAATCTCTGGCCGCATCCACAGGCTGTTCATAAAAGGCGCGGGCCAAGGCCTTCTCCAAAGCGCCCCTCTCTTCTTCCGCAAGCGCATTTTCCGTCTCTTTAATGATATCGGCCCGGCCGATCTGGGAGACATCCAATTTCAGGGTGACGGACGGCCTCTCGACAGCCGGCACCATGAGCGGGAAGGTCTCTCTTCCAGACTGTCCTGCTAATACTTGTTCATCGGATAATCCGAATTCAGACACGTCGGAATAGACATCCCTGCCCTTTTCGGTTCGGCCTTGATAAACAAGGTAACCTGAAGACATCGAACCGTTTTGACGGGTGATCGCGCCGCTTGCGTTATTGGTGCCCACCGTCGCGAACCAGCGGACATTTTTTCGGCCGAATATTGTTTCGTAGTTATGCATCATGATCGCCAGGCTTCCCCAGGACTTGACGGTTTCTTTGAGAGTAAGAATAGATGCCTCACCGACTGTGGTAAGCAGCCGGCCGCCTTCTTTCAAGCGGGAATAAAGCGCACGGTTGACCCGCAGTTGATCAGGAATATAAGGAAGCGTCATGGTACCCATAAGGATCAGGTCAAAATCTTCAGGTAGAAGGCCAATGTTTTGGCCCTGAGAAAGATCCATGGCATGATGATGATATCTTAAAGAACCATACGCTTGCACCGCTTTGGTCAGTATCTCCAGGGCGTAGGGGTCATTTTGAGCGGCCTTCAGGACAAATGTTTCAAAATCATCGTAACCCGGTGCCTGATAGGCAGAAATATCAAAATATTCGATAAGATGTTCGAGATCGAAAAGAAGCCTTTCTTCCTTATTAACGGAGTGGATCTCAAGATCAAGTCCCGGGAATTGTTCCTGTAATTCCAGAATGGCACGGCCGCGGCCGGCACCGATCAGAAGTACTTTAAGTGATCGGCCGTTCATTTCAGAAAGTATAGTATTAAGATATTCGGGATACAGGCTCGCAAGGTCCGCTAATCCGCGCAACACCGACCGTTCGCCGGCAACCTTACCATAAGATTGTTCGACGCGATCCTGGCGATAGAGAAGCATTTCCCGGGTAAGGCCATCGATGGCCACTCCTCGGGACAAAGCCAGATCAACGATGATGAGGCGGCGCTGGGCCGCAACAGCCAGATCTTCATTCGCTTGAGCTTCATGGACCAGAACTTGCTCAATGAATTCTTCGGCTTGTTGGAGTGTTAATTGTTTCTCTTCGGGAAGATCGAATAGCAGGATATCTTTTAATTCTTGGATCGCAATGTCATTGCGGGGGCCGAAGGCAGGATTCCAAACGACATAACCATCTTCTTCTCGTCGGGCAATATAGAAAATCTCCGGAGGCCCGGTAATGCGGCCGGCTTTCACCAAATATTCATAAACACTACGGATAATATCGGCGTGGCGGTCAAAGGCCTGCGCTACTTCCTCTATATCTTCTCTCTGGCGTGCTTTGACAGCCGCTTGGCGCTGACCGGCTTCATCCATGAAATGAGTTGTATCTTCATTGCCTCGGTCGCGGACAGCGATGATGACCGGGAAGCTGTCGGCCACAAAACCTGATTCGGGATAATCCCGGACAGTTTGATGGGTAATCTCAAAACCTGATTCTCTGAGCTTGTTCAAATACGGCCGGGCGAATTCCACATGACGGTTGAAACGATAGAACCGCAACAGCACCATGGCACGGCCGGCCGGTTTCAGGAACGCATCCAGGTTCTCCACTATCTCCGCCGTGGCCTTAGGATGCGGCGCGTTGATGGTCAGGATATCAAATTGATGACGGTAACGATCCGTGACAGCCGCCTGCGCTATGGATATATTTTCGAATTCGGCATCTTCATGCCGGATCTGCGGGATGATATCGATACCGGCCACGCGGCCAAACAGCTTCGCTTTTCTATCGGCAACGGCAATGGTATTGGCAAAAATGTTGTCGCCGGCGCCCAGATCAAGCAAGGCGAGCGACGACTGTTTCCCAAAGAAGGATCTTATCAGGCCCCAGAAATAAAGTTGTGTTCCGGGAAGCGCCAAAGTTGACGGCGCCATGGCGTAAAATCCTCTTTGTGCCTCGAACACGCGCCGGTTGAATGCCGCATGGACCCTGCGGGCGGCATTAACACCGGCCTGTGTCACCCTTCTTTCAATCTCATGCTCGGGCATTCCTTGAGCGCGATAATTCTCTGCAGAAAGCAACGCTTGGCGGAAAGCTCGGCGCGAAGCCTCGTCGGCTTCCGCAGCCATTTGATACAACATGTCTTGCTCTTCTCGTGTCGGAGCCCGCCAGATCTGCCGCTCAACATCAAAGACCTCAAAATGCTGATCAACAAACTTCTCAGCGGAAGTACGGTTTGTCGAGCGCCCCATCTCTTCCAAATAAGGAACGGTATCGGTGACAAAATATTCTTCCGCCTCTCGGCCCTGTCCCTGGACTTGGGCAAACTCCCTCTTCCACTCCGGCGTCATGCCGTAAATCATAGGCCGAAAAGTTTTTCCGCTTGCGACAAGTTCCCGCGGGGCCATGGCATAAAAACCGCGGCGGTTCATAAAGACGCGTGTATTGAAGTCGGCATGGATTTTCCGGGCCGCACGGGTGGCATTCTGTTCCATACGGAGCTGGATTTCCCTTTCACTGACACCCCGGCCCCTGGCCTCATCAGCCCATAGCAGGGAATCGCGATAGGCGCGATCGAACGCGGCATCGGTATCCAACGCCAATTGATACAGAACATTCTGTTCTTGAAGTGTAGGGGCGCGCCAGATCTGCCGTTCAACGTCAAAGACCTCAAAATGCTGCTCCACAAATTCCGTCGGTGCAATGCGTTTCTGTGAGCGGTTCATTTCTTCCATATAGGGAACAGTTTCGGTGACGAATTCAAATTCGGCGTCGCGGCCTTGATCCTGTTGCTGGGCGAACACGCTCTTCCATTCCGGCAGCATGCCCAGGATAGTGCCTGGCCGGCCCTTATGGCCTTGCGCGGCCTTCAGCTTGGCGTTGTCCCAAAGCTCCTCTTCGGATATTGATTCGACTTCCGCTCCGCTGGAGGAAATATTCAAGCGGAAATAATCCAAAAGATTTGTCGAACCGTCCGTGTCATAATTATCGATATCAATCTTCGTGACGTCGGCGTGCGTGATATAAATGTGCCCGTCCACGCCGCGGAAGATGACGGCCACATGGACAATACCGACAGCTTGAGAAGCGACAATGTCATGGTATCCCGGTCGCCACCATTTTATCTTGTGGATGACAGGATGCGTGTGGATGAAGAAGGAATACGGTCTTTTGTCGGCTTTGACCGTTTCTGGACTACCCAAGAATATCGGGCTGAGCTGCAAATTCTCATCTTCAAAGCGGCCGCCGAAGCCGACTTCAACGCCTCTGGCCTCAAATTCTTCCATTGTCTCGACGATCTTTTGGTGGACCTCCGAACCCTGCAAATAAGCCGGTATGCTGTTCCTGGACGTCGGATAAAACTTGGCTGGTACCGTTTCGCGTTCTTTTCGCAGCATCGGTAAAAGAACTTTGATAACGGCAACGATCAGCAATAAGACGCTAACCGCCAAAACCTGGCTTAAGATGCTGCGGGTTTCTTGGCCATTGACCTCGTTGCCCTGAGCACCCAAGGCCGGAACCGCAACCGTCGCCAAACCTAATAGGGCGGCGGCCAAGCCGGTATGAATGAACCCGCCCCGACTCTCATCCTGCTTTTTCCTGCCGGCTTCGGCACGGGCGATCTCTTGCAGTTGGTTTTCCCACAGCACTTCATCCAGGATCTTGTCGTCAATATTAGAACCGCTGACATCCAGAATGATATCGTTGAATTTCCTGAACCGACGTTTATGCTCCAGCAATGCGGCCAGCGGTAACGCCCCGGCACCTTCGGCCACTATCCCCCGCTGCCATAAGAGACTGATCGCCTGACGGATCGATCGTTCGGTCACCGACATGCTGGCATAGGCCCATTTGCGGAATGATTCCAGCGGCAGGTCACCCGGCCGGGTGACCTTGGTCCCGTCGGCGATGGTCTTAGGTGCCGTTAAGATGATCAATTTGCGCTCTTTCAGGGAACGGATCATGGCATCAGCATCCTCGGATTCGGAACCAATGCCTTTTACTTCAATGCCCTGGGCGCGGAACCCGGACATTGTGCCGGTTAAATACAATCCGGTACCCACAGCTCCTACAACCGCAGCCGGGCTATCACCCATCGGACGCTTACGCTGCTCTTTTTTGGCTTTCAAAAGCGGCCATTGCTGCATGATCTCCAAAGCTTCCAGAGCATAACCTTTAGCCACGACCGGGTCTTCCATACCGGAGACAAACACGCGGTCCAGGCCTTCCGCAGCGAATTTCTGGGCTGCCGCATAAGACTCGTTGTAATTTTCACCATGGATCACTAATTCCGCACCCAAAGCCTTGACCGCATTTTGCTTCTTCTGTGGAGAGCCATTGGGCATGTAGATCACGCCCTTGGCGCCCACGAGCTTGGCCGCAGCGGCCACGGCTTCAGCAAGATTGCCGGCGGAAGCAGCCACAAACGATATCTGTGCTATCTGCTCAGGGGTCTTTCCTTGTATGGCTTCAAGGATCTTATAGAGAACACCGCGGATCTTATAGGAATGCGTTTCGATCGTCGTTCCGTTCAATTTATGGCGCGTATTGAATTTAAGCCAAACATTCGCTCCAATGATCTCGCTTAAGCTATGGGAATATATCAGCGGTGTCGGAGATAAATACCGGTCGATAATGGCCTTGGCCGCCTTGAGTTCTTCAATGCTGAAAAGCCCTGCCCCTGCCATGACGTTGCGATTGACCCAGACCTTGCGGTAACTGAGCAGCCAAGTCTTGATATTGCGGCCCCACTGAACAGCGGGGACAATGATCAATTGGGCGACGTAACGGTATTCCACCAAACGATTATGAAGATGACTCGGATGGTTGTTTAAGATAAAGACAAAAACGCGGGCAAATTTACGCAGAGCTGCCGGAGAAGTGCTTAATTGAACAAAGAGGGAACGCTCAAAATAAATGTGGTTTTCTTCCTCAATGAACACCGCCCCAAATCTTGTTTGTCGATTTTCAACGATGAAGACCAGTGGCGGAGCGCGGTTTTGGTTCAATTTATTCCGCTTGCCCATGTAGATCAAGGCCAACTGGTAGCCAAACAAGATATCGCTGCTGGCGGCTAAATCAATATGGATACCCGAAGACTGATAGGCTTCCAGTTGCTGCTCGGCTTGACCGTGGCTCATGCCGGCGTAGCCGCCGGCTTTTTGTTCAGCCGGACGAGCTTTGGCCAGCTTGCGGATATTCCGGACCATCATAACGATCGCTAAAAGGATAAGGAGATCGATAACAATATTCACGATCGGATGGATGTTGCGCAGGGCAATTAGACCGGCAATGAGTGAAAGCGGCTCGACCATGCGGACAGTCGTGCCGGTGCTGGTCTGGGCCTTGATATATTTTCGGATGGTCTGGACCTGTCCGCTGAGCATGCGTTCGTAATTCCGGTTGGAGGCATACCGGTAACCATCTTTGTTGACGAAGTTACGCAATAATTCATCCAGGCCGCGGGCATTCAGATAATTTTCCGTCATAAGAGTAAAGTAAACATCGACGCCGGCTTGAATGCCGCTAAAGCGGATACGCGTTCCGGCATCGAATTCGCCGACATTGAACGGATTTGTGGCCGGGTTGCGCCCTTCTCTCGCCATGGAGCTTTCTATCTGCGCCTGGGCCAACGCCAACTCGACCGGAACGATAATGCCTGTCTTAAGGAAGGCTTTTTTGGCGCCCTCGGCGAGCATTGCGCCGGTCAACGGTGTGCCGCGGAACGTCGGACGATCAAGATAAACTTGAGCGGCCCGGGCGTATTCACGGAAATATTGCTCGAGTGATGGGGCTTTTTGTTCAGGAACAATTGGCTGTATTTCGGCGATCTTCACCGTATCCTGAGAATTGACGGCGAAATGAAGCTTAACGGCCAGGAAAGTAAAGACGCCGAAGTAAAGGGTCGTAAGCCCGAGCCACACGGTTTTTCTGACCGCCAACCGGAATCTCTTCAGCAGCGAATCGGCAGTAAGCCGGCGGACCTTCAGGAATATGATCAAGGAAACAACCGTCCCGATACCCGCTAACACGGCCAGAACGATCAGCACATTAACAGACAGGTTCGTCGCAAAAACTGCCGGAGTATTATTGCCCGCATAAACCGAATCGGTGACAAGTAAGGCCGCTGCCACAGCAAGAATTCCTTTCAACCCGCCACGGGAGATTGGGAATGTGCCGACGGACAGCGGCCTAGACGGCCAAACAAAGCTAAAGGCTGTTGCCAGTGATCGCTCACTAAGATTCCTAACAACCCGCCACGGTAGGTTAGAACCTTTGGACAACAGCCTAAATAAAGAGGCCGCTGCGCTTGCAAGATCCCGAACAACCCGCCACGGTAGGTTGGAATCGCTGCGCAACGGCCTAAAGTTATTTTCCAATATGATATGAGTTTGCTGTTTAGCTAAGGCTTGCTTGAGCGCAACCCATTTGCGGTAGGCGATGACCGAAAGAATGCCAACCGCAATGATCTCTAATGCAATAGCAACGACCGGATAAGCGTTACGGATCACTAAGAAACCGGCCAACATACCTAAGATTGTATGCGGTTCAAAGGAATGCGTTGTGGTAGCACCGGGATCGGCCGGTCCTTGAGGCTTTCCTTTAGGATCTTGCTCCGATTTCTGATTGATGCGCACGGCACCGAGCGGTAAGGTTATCCGGACCGTTGTCTTATATCCCGGATATTGATCGGCGAGGAATTCCATGCCTCCGCCATGGATCATGGCCAAGACCTGGCTCCAATGGATACCGATGCCTAACCCGCCCTCCACTTCGCCCTTCGATATCTCAGAGGTTTTGCGGCCTTGTGAATAGACCGACCAGAAGCCGCGCGGATCCTTGCGTGAATATTTGAAATCGACGCCGATACCGTTATCGGAGATCTCGATAATGACCTTTTCGTCCTTTTCAATGATCCGGAACAGGATCGGACCGGTCGCGTTAGCCCGGACATAGGCATCGAAGGCGTTCTTTAATATTTCGTCGGCAACGAAGTGCAGTGTATTGTTAACAACGCCTTCACGCAGATGTTCTTCCGTAATGGCCGTGCCGTCATAGAGCTCATAAATACCTTCATCCTGATGCCATCGTAAGCGGCGGCGAACGAGATCGTCTATCAATGGCTTGGCCTGTTCGATAAGCGCCGGATCCGGCGTGCGGCCCCACGCTAAACCGAGTTTCTTGAGCAGGTCATACCGCTTGCCGGTCCTGGACATGGCATTCTCGAAATCCGTTTCGGCGAAGGTCAATCTTTCCTCAACGATCACTTTTTCCGGCGAAGGAGCGACCGCAGCAGAGGCTGACGCAAATTCCTGTTCGAATTTACGCAGGATACCGTCCGGTTCCGCCAGGCCTAAGGCGACGATCTCATCGGCCCGCGCCTGCGACTGGCTGACCGCATAAATGCGGAACTGCGGCGCATTGCCTGAGGGACGGAAATGAACAATATCTCTATGGTCAAACGTGATGCGTACGCCGTCGATATAATTAATACTGATGATCCTTCCAAAGCCTTGTTTGGGGCTGAAGTGTTCCGTGATCAAGGTCGCTATCTTCCACAGTTCATGACTGAACGGTTCGTTCGGCATGACGATATTTCTCGTGCCGTCGGCCAGCTGGACGGTAATATGATTGATGTTGAACTCGATCTGTTCGATTTGGACTTCCGTGACCGGCGAAAGGGCGGCAATGACACGCTTGGAGGTTTCCATCGGGAAGTTATCCAGCAGGCCGGCCTGGGTATAGCGACCGGGCAAGCGGGCGAACAATTGAGACAGAGAAAGCCTTTGTTCAATGGCGGCCAGCATGACCGTAAGGATAGGCAGGACCGCATCCCTTGTCGGAAGGGCTTTGAGGATACCTTGACCGAACGCGAAATCCGTACCCGTGAGGAACCCGCCGTTGACTTCCCAGCTGACCACATGGTTGTTCCCGCCGGCGATAGCTTCGTTCATGGCTTTGATGACAAAAGGCGAGCCGATCCTGGTCTTCTTGAGCGCAATACCATATTTAGAGAGCTCTTCTTCAGCGGCATCATTGGAGCTGACCGGAAGCGCGGCAAACTTGGCCTTAAGATAAACAGCGACGATGATCCCCAGAACGTCCCCGCGGTGGAAGGTCCCGGCCTCATCGATCACAAACGGCCGGTCTGCATCGCCGTCCATGGACACTATGGCAAAGGCATCGGAGTGCTGGCGGGCGAGATCGGCGAAATAGATACGGTCTTCTTCCGTGACATGTTCTGTATCGATGGCAACAAATTCATCGCTGCGGTCGACGGGCACGACCTCAGCGCCCAAACCGGCCAGGACCTCGGCCAGAATGTCACGGCCCACGGAAGAATGCTGATAAACAACGACCTTTTTACCGCTCAAGATATCCTGAGGCAAGAGGCTCAGATAGCGGTCGATGTAGGCTTGGCGGACATCCGGCGTAGCCGCGATTTTTTCCGGCACAGCCTTGAACTTGCCGTTCTCATCAAATAAAGATTGTCCAAGAGTCTTGGCGTATTCTTCGATGCGGATCGTTTCAACCCATTTCAAGATGGCGGCTTCATCTTCTTTCAATACTTCCCCGTCAGGTTTAATGAACTTGATGCCGTTACGGTCATCGGGGATGTGGCTTCCGGTCACCATGATGCCGGCCACAGCGTGGGTCAGAGCATAATGGGCCAGGGCCGGGGAAGGCACTTGTCCGGCATTCATGACCTGCATCAGGCTGTCTTGCATGGCCTTGGCGACCGCACGGGCGATATCAGGCGAACTCTTACGCAAGTCCTCACCAAGCGCCACGGTATCACCGAATTGAATGCGGTTACCGGCGATCAGATAATACAAGAAACCTTTAACGTTAATGTAGACTTCCATGTCAGTCAGTTCAGCCACCAGCCCTCTTAGGCCGCTGGTCCCGAATTTCAACCGCTTGGCATTCTTCGCCGCCGGATGATTTTGTCCGGCCGCTTCCTTGCGGATGTGATTGGGAAGGACAGTGACCGTTATGGCATCCTTCGGTAAGGTCATCCGGGCGGTGGTGACAAATCCGGGACGGGTGGCCGGCACATAATCGAGCGATCCGCCGTAGACTTCCATTAACAGTTCCGCCCACAGTGATCCCATTCCGTCGCCGCCTTCCCGGACCGCCAGTGATTTGCCGTTGCCGGTCCGCCGGATGATCTGCCAGCCGTTTTCAGGATCATGCCGGGTCAAACTGAACTCGATACCGATACCGTCTTCTGAGACTTCGATGACATAAGCATGGCCTTGTTCTTTAACCTGTATAAGAATCGGGCCGATGGCATTCTTGGCCACATAGGCATCGAAGGCGTTCTTGAGGATCTCTTCCAAAGCAAAATCAAAGCTTTTGCCGAGCGTTGATTCACGGAAGAATTCATCCCCGGGCATCGAGGCATACTCCTGACGGTACACATCTTGTCTTGATCTGATCACATTCTGGATAAGCGCCTCGGCCGAGGCTACATCATCCGCATGCGGCGCGCGCGACCATTCTATTTTGATCATGCTCTTGATCGATTTTCTTAACATGGCCCTTTCGGAGGAATCAATAAAGTGCCGCGGTTCCAGGATGAACGTATGTTCGAAAATAATTTTCTCTTGGACATTGTTTTCGCGCGGCAGGGTTTCAAGGCGCTTAACGACCTTGCCCAAAAATTCCGTAACCGCTTTCGGGCCGCGGCCGATCCATAAGCTGGCCTTTGAGCCGCTTTGTTCATGGGCATACACACTTAAGGTGACCACGCCTTTCTTGCGTAGCGCTTTATCCCGGGCGATGGGCTCATCGTTACCTTCATCGATAACATTCTCGAAGCCTTCGATCACTTGATGGAAGAATTCATCGCCAAAATAGAATGTCCTAGCGCCATCCAGGTTTTGAGCAGAAATAAAGTCGGTCAAGGCTTGGACCTTATTGGCCCTTAATTGCGTGACGTCGATGGAAGATAACCCTGCCAGACGGATGCCGTATTGAGAGGCTTTTTCCTTTAATTTGTCGGTGACGGCGGCAATGACAGCCGGCCGGACATCATGCGGCGTCCTTAAAAGAGGCCGGATCGTAAAGCTGGCCATTTTCCCTTCTTCGAATTGACCTCTGAGCTCCACCCACGGCCAGGTTATGGAACCGCCTTCGCGTTTCATCTTCAACAGGTCTTCGGCGGAAATAATGCTCGGCGTCCAATCCGCATTGCCGGTCATCCAGCTGAAATCGAACTGGATATTACGGTACTCATCCGTTGAAGCGAACGACTTCCAGGCCTCAAACACTTCCGTCTGTTCTTGGTCGTTTAAATTGAACCCGCGCAGCGCCATCTCCCTTAAAACCGTGATAAAGTAAGCCAGATCGGCCGATTCCATCACATGGCGGCGGTTGTACTCAAGGTTGTAGAACTCTTCTCCTTCTTCGTTGAAGCCGATCTTGGTGGCCCCGCCGTTGACGTACATGGTCAAACCTTGCAAGAGATGTTTGTTCGGGCCTAATTTTTCCATTAATGGCTGGACGATATTTTCCCTTTGGGCCGCCTCCGCGTTGCCGGAGATAATGGCGATCCTGACATTGGCCCGCAGCAATTCAACGAGCAGATTGGCCAATTGTGTAAAGGCACGCAGTGTTTTACCCTTGGGCAATAAGGTGCCGTCCACGTCGAAGACGAACGCCCCGCGTTCAACGATCTCCTGCCAACGGTACACAATGGAGTTGATCAATTTCTCGATCTTTTCATTGCCCTCCAATAATCCTTCGCGGACGGCCGGGGCCTCTGCGTCTTTTTCTTCCGGTTCAAGACGATAAGCTTTATCCGCCTTGGCGATAAAATCTTCCAGGGCGAAAGCACCGTTTTCCTGACCTAAAAGCAGATCATGCTGATGGATAATGCTCCGGTGCAGACGGTGACCGTAGAAAATGACCGCTATCCGGCCGACATGGAACTCAGGCAATTGCGCTTCGGTCACTAACTGGCTTAATTGTTCGATATCGCGCGATTGCTGTTCATCCATAGGTTCGGTCACTTTCCCGAGAGAAACGTGAAGAGGAATGCTGGCATGGACAGGATTTATTTCGATAGGCAGCTGCTGCAATCCCTTCTGCCGGCTCTGCAAGGCCGGGATTTTTTGCCCGTCTTCTTCAACGATTTCGCTGGTCGCTTCCAGTTCCAGATAGATATCACCATGCAGGCGGTTATAACCGACACCTTTGATCCTTACGGTAAATGGCGCGCTTTGCTCAGCGATGCGGACAAGGCCCTTCTCCAGACCGCGGACAACTTTTCCGTTGACGACCATGCTTTGGCTCAATTCCTGTAAATGCGTGGTTTTACCCGCCAGCTCGGTCTTGGCGGCATTGAATGTGGCTGGCTGTTTAGGATCGAAGAAGATCGTGCGCACAATGGAGGAAATGGTCACGCGCAAAAAGTCCGCAGGAGCTTCCCCGTATTCCAATACCGCGCGGTTATCGCTGATCAAGCGTATGCGCCCGGTCAGCCGGGTCAAAAGGTCATTCAATTCTCCCTGCTCTTCATGGTCCGCATATCTCAATTGGGCCGTCAGGGCAATACCCAAACCTCCGCGGCGGTCTTTGCGCAGGTTATCTCTTACCAGGACTTCCCGAACGCGGCGCTTGAACTGGTTCAAAGATAATTGACCGAAATAGACCCTGGCTTCGGGACTGAGCTGCTCGATAATACGGGTCTTCAAGGCCGGGCGGAGGAAAATAAATTCGAAGGTATCAATATCGCCTGCATTAAGGCCGGAAGAAACTTTCATGTAGGCCTCGGCGATCTCGCGGTCGAAATAGCGGATACCTAAAATGTCGCCCAACGCGTACTGTGTATAATCCGGAAGGAAGCCGATGCCGGCGGTCAACCCGCGGCCGGGTTCGCGCGGCGCTCTGTATTCCATACCCACAACGAAATACCCGCGGTGAATGCGCAGCTCGGTATATTTTTGCTTGATGCGAGAAAGCTCGAACGCGTCCACAACCAGCGGGCCGCGGGATTTCTTGGCCTCTTTGGAGCTCTGGCCCGGATCGGTCCTGATCTCAGCTGTGGGGATTTGATACAGGGCTTTCAGGAGCGCGGCGACATCCTTGATCATGTATTGGCGCCGTACCTCTTCTTCCATCTCTTTTTCTTCGCGATAAAGCAGGCGGAGATAAACCAGGCCAAGTTGATTCAGGATCTCAAAATTATTCAGAACCTCATCGACGTACCAGGAGGCATCCATCGGCCGGTTGGCCTCACTGATCTGCTGATAGTTCTCTAATTTGGTCGTATCGAACTCGGTCAGATTGACGTCGGTGAAGAGATCGTCAAAGCGGTAACCGGTCTTCTGCTCGATAAAGTCCATCATGCCTTCCAGGCTGTAACCGGCGCTTTCATTGTCCACGGTCGGATTGGCCAAAAAGACAATGCGGATATCGCCTTTGGCCTTGCGTTTGGCCAGGGCTTCGGGGACATCGCTGACCAAAAGATGGATCAGTGTACTGGTAAACGGTGAGCCGGGACCGAAGGTGATCGCTTTGGTCTTGGGCGATAATATTCTTTCGATGACGGCGTCATTGGCCTTCAGGCGTTTGTTCGGGCTCGGCGCATAAACCGTGCGCTTGGAAACGCCCTTGGCCTCTTTGACCAGTTCTTCGCCGGCTTCCTGGGCGATACCGAAATCAACGATCTTGGAATAATTGGCCGTTTCGGTGATATTGGTCTGCATGGCGACCAGACGGTTGCGGACATAGATATTCAATCCGTTCGCGTTGAGCGGACGGTATTCGTAAGCGCCGGCTTGCTCGGCAGTGAAGCGGACCATACCCGTGCCGTCCTGGGACAGGCGGTGTTCGCCGCCCTGATAGACCACGAAGTTTTCTTCCATATGATCCGCTTCTTCATGGATCTCAATATAATCAAACGCATCTGTCTTGTCGGCCCTGCGGACCGCATCGAACTTAAAGGTCCCAAAATGATCGACCATCATCCGGATCAATATCCTTCCGTTCGCGATCCTGATGGTGACCACTTTGTTGGCGGCGGCATAATTCACCGGATGGGAAGTGCTGATCAATTTTGCATGTCCGTTTTCCTGGGCGACACGGTAGACCTTAACCACCGCCTCGCGCATTTCTTTATTGAGATTGACCACGATAAAATGTTTATTGTCTTCAGTGTCGCTTTCCGGTTCTTCGATCAGGATGACATAGCCCTCATACACGGCATAAACCGTGGCCGGGTGGTTATGTGACAATAAAACATGTCCTTTGGAGATACCGGCCATGGAGCCCAGTAGGCCCAGGCCGGCTTCCATCTCCTTCATATTCTCGTCGCTTAAAGTGGAAGCCTGGGAGCCGGGCGTATATTTCGGCGCGTCGATGTTGATCAAGCCGAGGTATTCTAAGACGGCCACGAACAGAAGATTGCGGATGCTGGCCCCTTTGAGCGGGATGATATTGCGGGTGAAATACGGTTCGACAATATCGATCAGGTTCAGGAGGCTGGCGGCAAAATAGACAAAATCATGGCTTAAGGTGGAGGTCTTTTCCCGTTCCAGATAACCGATGCCCGCACCGTTCCCGACTGTATATTCCACATTACGCTTTAAGAGGCGGATGACCAATTCCTTAAGGGAATCCACGTAAACAACGCCGCCGTCTTCATCAAAGAAGATGATCTTGCCTTCCTTGAATACACGGCCTTCTTTATCCAAAGCCGGCATATCTTTCTTTAAATCAGCCTTGGTGGTCAAGCTGACACGGCCTTGATCATCCAGAAGCTTATAGAGTTTGTCGGTCGAACCAAACCCTTTGAACAGAGCGTTGACCAGGTCGCCGATGGAAACGATCTTTCCGAAACCGGCCTCCATCAGGGAAGTGACCAGCTTGTAGGTGGAGCCGCCGTCGTCGATCGAGCTTTGGACCGCGAAGATATTTAAGTCATGATCGGTCAATTGTTTTAAGGCCTTCAGGATGACCAGCATGCCGCTGCCGCCGCCGAAGGAAAGCACCTGGTCTTTTTGTTCTTTGGCGGTATGGGCTTTGGCCGTTTCGCGGGTCTGCAATTTATCGGCTTCATGGAAGGCGCCCCGGACAACAGCTGAGAGTGAAGAATTCTTGGCCTTAATGGCCCTTTCGATGTACTGGCTTAAAGCCACGATCTTACCGTCGAAGATCTCATAAAGAACCATAAGGCGCTTCGTATCGGCCATGGCTGCCGTTTCATCGGCCTCTTTATTGACGATATGGCTGACGATCTCGTGGTAAAGAATTTCGAATTGTTTAACAGGTTCCAACGTGAAGTACTGCGGATGAACGTTGACTTCCTGGGTGGTGAGGTTGGCGGTCGCAATGTAAGCGGAAGAACCGATCGTAAGATCAGTGCGGCGGGTGGTCAAGCGGATGGTCAAGATAACCGGCGGCCCGCGGACCAGCATGGATAATTTGGTCAGCGTTTCCTTCAATAGCTCTTCCTGTCCGGGCTGGAGGGCGCCTTCCGTCACTTCGAGGATCGCTTGATCGTTCTTCAGAACAGCCTTCACAACGGCGGAAACTTCATCTTCACCGCTTAAGGCCACCGGGATCTCGGTGAAGGGTTGGGTGGAGTCAGCACCTTGAAGCCTTCTTTTCACTTCCTCATAATCCAAATATTTCTTCAGATCCGCGTAGCTGTATCCGCTGAACTGCTTATCTTTCCAGGTCGCTTTCGGATCAGCCTCGATTGGCGCCGTTACGCGGACATTGACCTTTTGGCCTTCAACATTCAGAGCCACATCGCTCAAGACTTGACCGGCTTCACCCGTTATTTCACCTTGCGGATCGTATCCAGCCATCACCAGGGTTCCTTTCCTGGCAACAATTCTTTGAGCTGTTGTGTTCACGACAACGGCGCCAGCTTCAATGATACCTTCCTTAATTTCACCGCGACCCAAAACAACGGCACCGTCTTCAACTTTTACTCCCTTAGCTAATTTCATGTCCTTACCCACAATTTTCTTCGGCTTCATGAATGAGTACCCGACCAACTGTCTTAAGATGGCATCTGTAAACAATGATTGATATCCGACATAATATCTGTCGTTGCTGCCCAAATCGGTTATATAAGTATCTTCACCGGTTGAAACAAATCCGACCTCGACACCTGCACCCTGCAACAGCTGTGCGTTCTTACCGAGGACCTGATTGAGGTCCTGGTCTTTTCTGGCGATATCAGGCCCATGTTCAATTCCGCCCTCCATGATGAACCTTCTGATCATTTCATCGCCGAAATAATAAATCGTTAAGTTGTTAGCTGGATAATATTTACGGCCCGCATCACGATTTAAGTATTCAGCTTCAGCAGGAGAATTTCTCTTGTGCAAAGCCACCAGACGGCCTTCCAAATCGGCCTCGACCTTACCGTAATAATCCCATTCCGGATGGTCTTTACGGATCTCGCTGCCTAATAATTGAACGCCCTGCTTGCCTAAATCGGTCAGGGCTTTGGTAATGCCGAAGATGCGGTCGGTGGACAAGCTGACTAAACCGGTATTGCCTTCTCCGAAGATCTGCAAGCCCTGCCTGATCGCCTGATAAATATTCGGCTCGCCGTTCAATGAGCTGACCAGACCCTTATTCCCGAACCCTTCGGCAGGCGTGATCGGATAATTTCTCTTTCCATCGCCGCCGGCGAGGACCATCAGCACGCGTTCTTGTTTGAATTTGATGCCGCCTAAGACGAGCTTTCTAAAGGTGCGGAGAACGGCAGATAAGTTACCTTCGATATCTTCCTCAACCACATCCAGAATAATGGCTGTTTCGCCGTGATCTCTTCTTCTCTGCATGACTTCGGCGATCTTGCGGCCCGCTTCTTCCAGGCTCATGGTTGCCGGTATCTCGATAATGTTACTGGCTGACGGAATGACCTTGCCCTTGGCCAGTTCAAGAGCATCTTTCGTATACGTTAAGCTATCGCCTTTTACTAACAGGACAACCGCATCATGATACTTTCTTGGATCGGCTAAACCGCGCTCTAATCTCACGCGTTGTAGATGGATGCCATATTCAGCCGTTCCTTCGAATCTTCTTTTGACTTCTGCATCGCTGATAGGCTCAGCCTTGGCGATCTCAGGATTGACTTTTCTTTGTAACCCCATATAAACAGCCCCGACGGCTTGTCCAAAGCGTGCAGCAAATTGATAGCCGAATTCCTTGCTGATCTCTATTCCGAACTTAGCGGCATAATTTTCTTCGGAAGCCAACAGCACTTTGACCCCCGCAATGCCCTTATTCTTCAGGTTTTCCATGGTGGATGAAACGATCAATTCACCGGCCTTACCGCTGGTGACCGCGCCGAAGAGGACAACATTTTCGATCTTGAGATCTTCAATACTTGATTCAACGACGACCGCCAAATAATATCCGATCGTACGGAAGATGGCTTCGGCTGTTTTCCGTTCTTCTTCGTTATCCGAAGTCAGCTTCTTCTGGATGTATTTGAGTTTCGGTCGGGCCCCGATGGCTTTTTCATATTCTTCTTTGGCTGTGCCGCTTAATTTTTCTCCGACTGCCTTAATGATGTCTTGGACATCCTTTAAGTCGATGCTATGCTTAGCGGCAAATTCTTTGGCGACCTTTTCCTTGAATTCTCTGTCTAATCCCGGCCAGGCCTGGTCGGCTAATCTCAAGACACCGCGCTGTGAGGTATATTGCTGGAGGGCACCCGGCAATCTCAAGCCTTCGTGGATAAATCCTTCCTGGCCTGAGCGGGCTGAAATGTCGATCGAAACCTTACCGACTTCACCTAAGTTATTGGTGACCATGCCTTGTTCATCAACGTATCCGCCGGCCAGACCTGTTCCTAAACTTAAGGCCAATGTTTTCTTTAATCCGAGCGTTCCGGCAACCGAAATAGCCCCGGCATCGCCGTCATTCAACACGCCAACCACGACCCCGTCCAAGGCCTCAGAAATCCGGCGGGCCATCGGAGCGACCTTGGTCCAGAATTCTTCGGCTTCAACGCCTTGATAGACGCGAGCACCTTCCTGGACGATACGACCTTCGACGACCGCACCGGCGGTGCTCAGGCCGACAGCATCTAATTGAATAACCCTTATTCCGGTTTCTTCAACTCTCCTGATGAAATCTTCGATCTTATCGAGCGGGCTGTTGGCATCATGCGCTAACTCTTTTAATTCTTCCTCAAACCCGCGTACATCCAAACTGGTGCTTTCTTTGATCGAAATAGCGATCTGCGCCAATCTTGCCATGGTCACATAATATCTTAAATGGATATCTGAGCTTCTGAAGCTGACGGAATACCAATTGACTTCCTTAGCATAGACAACCTTTCCATCCACAAAACTGATGACTTTAACGTCGCTGGCCCCCACATCGATGCCGACCACACGACCTTGATCATATTTAATTTCTTTAGCGATGGCTTCGGCGGCTGAGGCTTTGACTTTTGTTTCCCACGATCTTTTGGCTCTCTTTATTCCGAATCTGGTCTCATAAATACCGCTGAAATAGCTCGGGACACGGCCATATTTCTGGGTCAATAACGCTTCAATCTGCTGATAGACCTTCTTGGCCGGAGTATAGATAACGATGCCTTCAGCGCCGACCCTGGATAATGTTCCGGCAATCCTTAAAGTCACATACTCAGCAACCGTTGCAATCTCTTCTTCAGCTCTGGCTACCGGAACGGTCATGACCACTTCATGATAAACTTTTCCGCCCCGCAAATATCCGACTCTTACTTCTTCTTTACGTTCTAAAGCTTCATAGGCTTTTTGTGTATCGGTAATGGAGACAAATTCTTGATCTAAGATCTGTTTGGCCGGCTGGACCGGCTTTTTCCCCAACAGGTCCATCGCCTCGAACACCTTGCCCACGGAGGTGGCGTCCGTACCGCCCATGGTCTCGATGACCGCTTCACCCACGGCGGCCTTCAAGTCCTTGCGGGCGACGTTGACGATACGCTCTCTTAAGACATTGTCTTTCTTGATGCCTCTGGTCTCTAATTCGGTAACGTCACTATCGGCGGCGTAGACCAGTTTTTCCCATTTGCCGGCTTCCGAACGGCTGTGATAGAGCTTGCCGTCTTGTTCGGACCAGCTTAAGAGCCAGAGGACCTTGAGGCCTTCGTCACTGGTCAGGTCGATACCTAACTCTCTCATCAATGCCGGGTTCTTCAGGACCGCATAGACATGTCTGTTGACATACACATACGGGCTCATGTAGCCATAGACGCCGGGACGGATCTCGACCTGGACGAGATCGTCTTTGGAGACGCGGATAATCCTTCCATCCTCCGCAACCAAGATCGGATAGAACTCATAGACGCCCTTTTCAGCTGGGACTTCGACTTTAGAGCGCTGAAGGACGTTATTATCTTCCATGCCGGCATAGATGGTGCCATCTCGGCCGACGAATTTAAGTCTCTTTTGTTCATCGAGCAGCGGGCTACCGTTGGTGTAAGCTGTTTCTTGCGGTTCACCGTATTGGTTCAATCCATGCTGCTGAATGTAAGCATCCACGGCTGCCCCGTACGGATTGTTGCTCAAGACGGTATTGACCAGGTCGCCTATCTTGACATAGTTGTTGCCCTGTTCATCCTTATAAACATGGTCGGCATCTTCAATATAGCGGGCTGTGCCGTGATCGCGGCTTACTCTAATGACCTGGATCATATTGCCGGCCATGGCAACTTCCCGGGTGCTCAAGACACGTTCGATCGCGTTGACATAATCCATGAAGGTGTAGTTGCTGGTCTCTTCCATGTTGACATGGTTGAAGAACCAGATCTTGCGGGCAGCCTTGGCATTCCTTACCGCCACCGCCAGGCCCGGAACGGTCAGCTGCGAGAGGATGCTCGAATACAGGCTGCCAGGTCCGAAGATGATGGCATCGGCTCTCTGGAGCCATTCCCCGACCTCAGGGTTCATGGACGGGAGCTGAGCGTTCTCATCTTCTTCGCTCTTGACCAGCCTATACTCAACAAGCTTGTTGCCTTTGAGCTGATCCATGAACTTCTGGCCGTAGACGCCGATGATCTCGCCTTGCTCGTTACGGACGACATACTTGGTGTCGAAGTTGAGCATGGCATCGGTGTCTAATTTACGTAATTTACCCAGCATCTTCTCGGCGATAGGCTGAGCATACACGGCCTTTAAGGTCGCCGGTTCCAGGGCGACCGGGACGACATGGAAGCGGCCTTCAACGCCCCAGGCGCGTTCCATCATGTACATGGCCACTTTGGCCCTTTCTTCGTCGACCCCGCCGCCGTCCCTGAGGTCCCGGAAGGCGCCCATCTCATGCCAGAGGGCCAGCATATGCAAGTTACGGATGCTCTTTCCTTGGAAGCGGAACTTCTTCTCATAGGCCTTGGCCTTGTCGCTGTAGTCGAATCCGCCGAACTCCCCATCGATGATCCTGGCCATGTTGAGCTGTTCGACGATGAATTCGATGATGCCGAATTCTTTTTCGATCATTTCAGGGAACTTGCTCTTGATGGCATAGATGACAACACCTTCCAGGGTACCGGGTGTCTCGGCATCGTCTTTATCCGCGCTGAAGTTCGAGTACATCTTTCTGTTCAAGAAGGCATCCGTCAGCAAGCCGCTGGCAACGGCGGCCGCCTGGTCGCCTAAGCCGATGGTGCGTCCTTTGCCCGGCCTTAATTCGATCTCCTGTTCACCTGTTCTTCCGCCGTTATCGGTGATGGCCTGGACCAGGACGATAGCGGTATCTTCCTGGTTCTGCAGGGCCGGGGCGTTGACCGAGAGGGAACCGTTACCGCCTATGACAACGACCACCTTCTTGATATTGTGCTCTTGGAAATATCTTTTTCTTTCTTCATCGACTCTGGAAGCGGTCATTGCCATGACCTCTTTGCTGGCTAAAGTACCGGCTAATATCTCGGTTTCTGTTTTGCCGGTTTCCTTGGCAACCTGGGCGAGCATGGCCTTAAGGTCTTTCTTGACCGCCTTGGCGATAGATTCTAGGGCCTTTTTGTTCCTTAAGACGATCCATTCCCTGTGGCCGGCGATCTCATACTCACCGTCGATATGGTATTCCATCAGATAATTGCGGATGGCCTCTTCCTGGGCCTTGTCGGTCATGCGGCCGAATTCTTCGAGTTTACCGCGGTAGAAGGTCTCAGCGGCCAGGTCTTCTTGACCCGCTGAGGCGACCAGGGCCTTAAAGGCGGCGATCTTGGCGGCGGCTTCGGTCTGGGCCTCCACGCGGATCAATTGAACGTCTCTTTTGATCAGGCCCAACTCTTCGCGGATGGCGCCTCTGACATAGGTGACGTTATTGGTGTGGCCCAACTCATGGAAGAGTCTCTCGGCCAGGAGGTACTCAACGGCTTCTTTATTGGACGGATCCTTATAGTGCTTTAAGAGGAACTCGATGAAGGCCTGGTTGAAGATGATCATCAGCCACTCTCTCTGATAGGAGAAGCGTCTTACCGAGTCGATCGGGAGTTTACTTGAGACATGGATGGTCGTGCTGACTGCGTTATCCTTGCGGTTGATGATCTCGTTGAAGTAGGCTTCCAGGCTGCTATCGGCCTTGACCAGCTCGCGCAGGCGGCCGTAGGCATTCTTCAACATCTCGGCTAATTCTTTGGAGGCCGTGCCATGAGCGTAGAATTCGCCTCTTCTTAAGTCGGCTTCGACCTGGTACTTGTCGGCGTAACCGGCTCTTACTTCATCGTAACCGACCTTTTGGACGGGGCCGGTGCCGTAGCCGAGCATGTCGACTTCGCCTAATTCTTGATCGATGATACCCTTGATTTCCTCCATTAATGCCGCATCATTCATCAAGGTCGACATGACGTCTTTAGTGAACGCCACATCTTCAGTCACAGTCTTATCGTTGTAGCTCTCGGTAACGAGGAAGGAACGGCGTCCGGCCAGACGTTCGATATTTTCGAAAATGATCTTATAGACTTCGTAATGGCCGGGATGCTGTTTGGCCTGCTGTTCGAGCCATGCCTTGAATTCATCTTCGGTCATCCTTGATTTCATTTCTTCCAGCTGGAAGGCATGTTCGCGAATAGCCTCATACTCTTCTTCTGTTAAGAAATAAACGTATAAGGTGCTGACATCTCTATTACCCTTTGAATCCCACCGGAAAGCGCCTTCCTTGCCGACGCGCACTAAACGTCCTTTCAATTGCTTGGTGATTTCCAACTCTTCAGGTAACTCTTCATGAAGGATCGTATGCTCATAAGAATGACCGGCCTTGACATGGCCGCCGTAGATGGATATCTGCCAAGGCGCTGCCCGTTTATGATGAGCACGTCTTTGGAAGACCACTTTGCCATCCGGCGCGACCACAAAGGCATTGGCTGATCTGTGACGGAATCCTAAGTCGTGAGCTAAGCGGGCATTTAAGCTTCCTGCAACGATCTCTTTGCCTTTACGGATCTTGATGATGTCCAATTTCTCATAAGCAAAATTCTCACCGCTTTCCAACCAGCCGATCAAGAAGTCAATGATGCTCTCTCGGGTCCGGAGGGTTTTGCGTTCAAAGGCAGCCGTGAGCCGGAAAATATCTTCAATAGCTTCCGTAAACTTCTCTAATAAAATAAGAACTTTAGCCTCAAGCTCTCCGTTAGCGGCATCGCTTAAGCCTTGGATAGCGCCGATTTCGTGAACTATACTGATGATTCTTTCAATGAGATTGTTATAGGCGGGATATGTGGTGCTGAGGATGATAATGCGTTTTCCATCAATGATTATATTTGCAGCAACGGCACCCGTTAACGGACCGGCCCTTAACATTCCGCCATCCACGATATTCTTTAATTGAGATGCGGCTCTTTCTCCCAGCATTTTCTTAATAATGGCCGCGGCTAATCTGGCTTCTTGGCTGTTTGCGGCAATACTCGCATAAGCCTGAATACCGCCGTTTTCAGCAATCTGGGTCTTAACGGATTTTTCACTGAGCATTTTTTCACCAGGTAAGCGGCGGGTTATATCTCTCCCCAACAGGTCCATCGCCTCGAACACCTTGCCCACGGAGGTGGCGTCCGTACCGCCCATGGTCTCGATGACCGCTTCACCCACGGCGGCCTTCAAGTCCTTGCGGGCGACGTTGACGATACGCTCTCTTAAGACATTGTCTTTCTTGATGCCTCTGGTCTCTAATTCGGTAACGTCACTATCGGCGGCGTAGACCAGTTTTTCCCATTTGCCGGCTTCCGAACGGCTGTGATAGAGCTTGCCGTCTTGTTCGGACCAGCTTAAGAGCCAGAGGACCTTGAGGCCTTCGTCACTGGTCAGGTCGATACCTAACTCTCTCATCAATGCCGGGTTCTTCAGGACCGCATAGACATGTCTGTTGACATACACATACGGGCTCATGTAGCCATAGACGCCGGGACGGATCTCGACCTGGACGAGATCGTCTTTGGAGACGCGGATAATCCTTCCATCCTCCGCAACCAAGATCGGATAGAACTCATAGACGCCCTTTTCAGCTGGGACTTCGACTTTAGAGCGCTGAAGGACGTTATTATCTTCCATGCCGGCATAGATGGTGCCATCTCGGCCGACGAATTTAAGTCTCTTTTGTTCATCGAGCAGCGGGCTACCGTTGGTGTAAGCTGTTTCTTGCGGTTCACCGTATTGGTTCAATCCATGCTGCTGAATGTAAGCATCCACGGCTGCCCCGTACGGATTGTTGCTCAAGACGGTATTGACCAGGTCGCCTATCTTGACATAGTTGTTGCCCTGTTCATCCTTATAAACATGGTCGGCATCTTCAATATAGCGGGCTGTGCCGTGATCGCGGCTTACTCTAATGACCTGGATCATATTGCCGGCCATGGCAACTTCCCGGGTGCTCAAGACACGTTCGATCGCGTTGACATAATCCATGAAGGTGTAGTTGCTGGTCTCTTCCATGTTGACATGGTTGAAGAACCAGATCTTGCGGGCAGCCTTGGCATTCCTTACCGCCACCGCCAGGCCCGGAACGGTCAGCTGCGAGAGGATGCTCGAATACAGGCTGCCAGGTCCGAAGATGATGGCATCGGCTCTCTGGAGCCATTCCCCGACCTCAGGGTTCATGGACGGGAGCTGAGCGTTCTCATCTTCTTCGCTCTTGACCAGCCTATACTCAACAAGCTTGTTGCCTTTGAGCTGATCCATGAACTTCTGGCCGTAGACGCCGATGATCTCGCCTTGCTCGTTACGGACGACATACTTGGTGTCGAAGTTGAGCATGGCATCGGTGTCTAATTTACGTAATTTACCCAGCATCTTCTCGGCGATAGGCTGAGCATACACGGCCTTTAAGGTCGCCGGTTCCAGGGCGACCGGGACGACATGGAAGCGGCCTTCAACGCCCCAGGCGCGTTCCATCATGTACATGGCCACTTTGGCCCTTTCTTCGTCGACCCCGCCGCCGTCCCTGAGGTCCCGGAAGGCGCCCATCTCATGCCAGAGGGCCAGCATATGCAAGTTACGGATGCTCTTTCCTTGGAAGCGGAACTTCTTCTCATAGGCCTTGGCCTTGTCGCTGTAGTCGAATCCGCCGAACTCCCCATCGATGATCCTGGCCATGTTGAGCTGTTCGACGATGAATTCGATGATGCCGAATTCTTTTTCGATCATTTCAGGGAACTTGCTCTTGATGGCATAGATGACAACACCTTCCAGGGTACCGGGTGTCTCGGCATCGTCTTTATCCGCGCTGAAGTTCGAGTACATCTTTCTGTTCAAGAAGGCATCCGTCAGCAAGCCGCTGGCAACGGCGGCCGCCTGGTCGCCTAAGCCGATGGTGCGTCCTTTGCCCGGCCTTAATTCGATCTCCTGTTCACCTGTTCTTCCGCCGTTATCGGTGATGGCCTGGACCAGGACGATAGCGGTATCTTCCTGGTTCTGCAGGGCCGGGGCGTTGACCGAGAGGGAACCGTTACCGCCTATGACAACGACCACCTTCTTGATATTGTGCTCTTGGAAATATCTTTTTCTTTCTTCATCGACTCTGGAAGCGGTCATTGCCATGACCTCTTTGCTGGCTAAAGTACCGGCTAATATCTCGGTTTCTGTTTTGCCGGTTTCCTTGGCAACCTGGGCGAGCATGGCCTTAAGGTCTTTCTTGACCGCCTTGGCGATAGATTCTAGGGCCTTTTTGTTCCTTAAGACGATCCATTCCCTGTGGCCGGCGATCTCATACTCACCGTCGATATGGTATTCCATCAGATAATTGCGGATGGCCTCTTCCTGGGCCTTGTCGGTCATGCGGCCGAATTCTTCGAGTTTACCGCGGTAGAAGGTCTCAGCGGCCAGGTCTTCTTGACCCGCTGAGGCGACCAGGGCCTTAAAGGCGGCGATCTTGGCGGCGGCTTCGGTCTGGGCCTCCACGCGGATCAATTGAACGTCTCTTTTGATCAGGCCCAACTCTTCGCGGATGGCGCCTCTGACATAGGTGACGTTATTGGTGTGGCCCAACTCATGGAAGAGTCTCTCGGCCAGGAGGTACTCAACGGCTTCTTTATTGGACGGATCCTTATAGTGCTTTAAGAGGAACTCGATGAAGGCCTGGTTGAAGATGATCATCAGCCACTCTCTCTGATAGGAGAAGCGTCTTACCGAGTCGATCGGGAGTTTACTTGAGACATGGATGGTCGTGCTGACTGCGTTATCCTTGCGGTTGATGATCTCGTTGAAGTAGGCTTCCAGGCTGCTATCGGCCTTGACCAGCTCGCGCAGGCGGCCGTAGGCATTCTTCAACATCTCGGCTAATTCTTTGGAGGCCGTGCCATGAGCGTAGAATTCGCCTCTTCTTAAGTCGGCTTCGACCTGGTACTTGTCGGCGTAACCGGCTCTTACTTCATCGTAACCGACCTTTTGGACGGGGCCGGTGCCGTAGCCCAAGAGCTCAACACCGCTATGACGCCTGTGCATCTCTTCGTAATCGAGATATTTCTTTAGATCGCTGTAGCTGTATCCGCCGAATTGCTTTTCGTTCCATTTTTCTTTCGGATCGGCGTTAACATCGATCGTGACGCGGACGTTGACTTTCTTGCCCTCCGCATTGATAGCAACATCGCTCAAAACTTCTCCGCCGATGCCGATGATCTTTCCTTCCGGAGCAAAACCGCCCACGATCAAGCTACCGTTTTTGGCTTCGACCTCTTTAGCCGTTGTATTGATCACCACCGCACCCTTCTCAATGAGTCCAGCTTCGATCGAACCTTTGCCTAAGATGATGGCGCCATTCTCAATCTTGACAGCCTTGCCCAAGCGGACATCGGCGCTGACGATCACCTTCGGCTCCATGAAGGAATAGCCGACGAGCTGTCTTAAAATGGCATCTGTGAACAAGGCTTGATAACCGACATAGTAGCGGTCATTGGTGCCGAGATCGGTGATATAGGTATCGGCACCGGTGGAGACGAAGCCGAGATCGATGCCGGCGGCCTGAAGAGTCGCGAGACCTTTACCTAAGACCTGGTTGAGATCCTGATCTTTGCGGGCGATATCCGGACCATTTTCAATGCCGCCCTCTTTGATGAATTCGTTGATGACGTGAGCATTGAAATAGTAGATAGTCAAATTGTTGGCTGGGAAGTATTTTCTGCTTAGATCGCGGCCTAAGTAGGCGGCTTCGGGTTCGGATTTTCTCTTGTGGAGAGCAACCAAGCGGCCTTCCGCGTCAGCTTCGACTTTACCGTAATAATCCCATTCCGGATGATCTTTTGCGATTTCGCTGCCTAACAACTGAATACCCTGTTTGCCTAAGTTGGCTAACGGCTGGGTAATACCGAAGATGCGGTCGGTGGACAAGCTGACCATGCCGACGTTACCTTCACCGATGATCTGTAAGCTCTGTTTGATAGCCTGATAGATGTTCGGTTCGCCGTTTAAGGAGCTGACCAAGCCTTTATTACCATAACCTTCGGCCAAAGTAATCGGATAGTTACGCTTTCCATCGCCACCGGCGAGAATCATGGCGATGCGATCCGTATTGAGATTGACGCCGCCGGCAACCAGTTTACGGGCGGTTCTTAATACGGCGGATAAGTTTCCACTGATATCTTCTTCAACAACATCGAGGATGACGGCGACCTCACCGCTTGTGCGACGTTTTTCCATCATGGCGCGGATCTGAGCAGCGGCTTCTTCCACGCTCATCGTGACCGGAATCTGGATGACGTTACTGGCTTCCGGAATGATACGGCCCTTGGCGTTTTCGATCGCTTCGGCCGCGTACTTCAAGCTGTCGCCCTTCACCAATAAGACAACCACATCATGATAGTTGCGGGCATCGGCCAAACCGCGCTCGAGTCTCACGCGCTGGAGATGAATACCGTATTCCGGTGTACCGGCGAAGCGGCGGGCGACTTCTTCATCGCTGATCGGTTCGCCTGTCTTCGGGCTGACCTTTTCCTGTAAGCCCATATAGACGGCACCGACCGCCTGACCGAATCTGGAAGCGAATTGTTTGCCGAATTCATCGCTGATTTCCTGACCGAATTTAGCGGCGTAATCTTCTTCAGAAGCCAGCTTCACCTGGATGCTTAATCCAGCTTCGTTTAATTTGGACTGGGTGCTTTCGACGAGTAATCTTCCGGCTTCACCGGCGGTAACGGCACCAAAGAGAACGACGGTTTCGATATCGAGATCTTCGGCCGTGACATCCACAGCGACGGCCAGGTATTCGCCGATCTTTCTGAAGATCCAGCGGGCCTGTTCTTGTTCAACCGCATTCGTCGAAGCCAATTTGCTCTGAACATATTTCAGTTTCGGCCTGTCGCCGATAGCTTTCTTGAATTCTTCGAGCTTATCACCGGTTAAACCGGCCATGACTTGGGCGACCACGTCTTCACCTTCGACCAACTGAACACTGTATTTGACGACGAATTCGCGGGCCTTCTTTTCTTCGAATTCACGGTCCATGTTCGGCCAGACTTGGCGGGCCAGACGCAGGACACCGCGTTGTGAAGTATATTGCTGTAACGCACCCGGGATCATGAGACCTTCATGGACATAACCTTTCTTGCCGCTGTGAGCGGAAACATCGATACTGACTTTACCGATTTCTCCGAGATTTTCGGTGACCAGACCGTTGCCGTCAACATAACCACCGGCCAAACCGGTACCCAAGCTCAGGGCTAACGTCTTCTTTAATCCTAACGTTCCGGCGACGGAGACGGCACCGGCGTCACCGTCGTTCAATAAGCCGACCACAACACCGTTCATGGATTCGGAAATGCGGCGGGCCATCGGAGCGACCTTGGTCCAGAATTCTTCGGCTTCGATACCCTGATAGACGCGGGCGCCTTCCTGGACGATACGGCCATTGACGACCGCGCCGGCCGTGCTTAAACCGATCGCATCTAGCGTGCTTCTCTGGATACCGGATTCTTTAACTTTATTGATGAAAGCTTCGATTTTGTCGAGCGGGCTGTTGGCATCATGTCCTAAGTGTTTCAATTCTTCTCTTAAGGCATCGAACTTGGCATCGCGATCTTCGTACAGCCAGATAGCGACTTCGGCGATCTGGGCCATCAGGACGTAATATCTTAAATGCATTTCGGAGCGGCGGAACTCGACCGATTTCCAGTTGATTTCTTTACCGTAGACGACTTTACCGTTGACGAAGCTGATGACTTTCACGTCGCTCGCACCCACGTCGATACCGACCACGCGGCCTTTGCTGTAATCGATGGCTTCGGCGGCTTTGGTTTCGGCAACTTTAGCGGCTCTGGTTTCTTTCGTGGAAGCAGCGCGGACAGTTCTGAATTTGGTTTCGTAGATCGTGCTGAAGTAGCTCGGAACGCGGCCGTATTTACCTTTGAATAACTGTTCAACAGCCGCGAATAATTCATCGCTCTTGGTATGGATGATAATGCCTTCGGCGCCGATCTTGGACAAGGTACCGGCGATGCGGACGGCGATATATTCAGCGACATCTTTGATTTCGTTGCCGCGGGCGGCCGGAACAGCCATTTTGACTTCGTGTTCGACTTTGTTGCCCTTCACGAAGCCGACCGTGACTTCTTCTTTATGTTTGAGCATTTCGAAGGTCTTGGTCAGATCATTGATGGCGATGAAATCTTTTTCACTGATCTCGCTTAAGATCTTGCGGGCTTCGACTTCTTTGGCTTCGTTTTCAGCATCGGACAAGCCACGCAAAGCGCCGAATTCATGAACAATGCTGATAACGCGCTGGGTCAGATTGTTATAGGCAGGATATGTCGTACCGAGAATGATGGTACGTTTTCTATTAATGGTGACATTGGCAGCGATCGCACCGGCCAGCGGACCGGCCCTTAATAAGCCGGCTGCGATCATCGCTTCTAACTGGACAGGCGCTTGTTCGCCGAAGATCCTGCGGACAACTTCGCGGGCCAATTTAGCTTCTTCGCTCTCGGTCGTCAGGGCCGTATAAGCATTGATACCGCCGTTCTTGGTGATCTGGGCTTTAATGACTCTTTCGTTCATCATCTTCTCACCCGGTAAACGGCGGGTGGTGTCGGATTTGTCAGGTTCAATAGGTTCTATGCTTATAGAAATTTGCTTTAATTGAGAAATTGTTTCTGGCTCAAATGGGCCACTGAACTCTTCATAATATTGAGGATTCCTAATTTCTTCATATTCAATATTCACCGCAACCTTGAAATCACCATCTCTTTTGAATAAGTCAATGGCTTTAGAAACGTGAGCTCTTGAAATTTTGTAACCTTTTTCACTTGTCTTAGCTTCAATTTTAGATAATATTTTTGCTTTCACCTCTTTGCTGAGTTTCCTCTCTGCCTCTTGTTCTAATGCTCTTTGTTTCCGCAGAATAACTCGTTCAGGATGCATTCTGTCTAAAATACTGGAAACAATTGCCATAACGATTCCAATCACTACGATAACTCCTACCGCAATCGTTACTTTTCCGATTGCAGTTAAGGCCACAATTCCTGTAAATCCAGTCGCCAGCACGCCTAACATCGGTGTGAGAATGAAGCCATTTCTTGTGTTGTTTCCGCTCCGCGGAGTCTGAGCTACGGTCGGTCCTTGAGCGGCAATACCATTAATTTTTGTCACATATCTTTTACCAAACAATGCGATAGCTATCTTCTCTATCGGTGTGACCATAAAGATATCAAACAAGAAGAACGGAATAGCAAAGACACCATTAATGAAAGTCTTCAAGCCAGATGTATTCAAGAAGACTCGTTTATTAAGTAAGTTAATAAGAGACAACGGTAAGAATTCGAGCCATGCGCGGACAAAAACTCCCAAATTCTTTCTTAATGATTCTTCCAGCTCTTTCTTAGCTTTTTCATCCTTATAATTTCCGGATATTAAATCTTCTCTATTAGTAAAGAAGCTGCCGGACTCCCAGGCTTTATCCAATTTTTCTCCTGATTCTTTCAATTCAGCTCTAATCTTGCCTAATTCCTCTTTAGACAAGTTTGCCGCGACACCCGCAACATATCTACGACGCTGTTCTTTGATTTTTTCTGAGATACTCGGCTCTGTTTTCTTCTTTTTGTTTTCTCCCTCTGCCTTTTTCTTGCCTTCCTTCTTATCACGGTATTGTTTGCGCGATCTCTTGAAGGAATCAACAATACCTAAACCGTTTGCCAAGAACGGCCCGAAGATGAAGGCGAACGGCAACACATAGAAGAACAACTGAGCGGCCACACCCACAGGATGGAATGGCGCAAACACAACGATGGCGAGCAAGATAACGCCCCACTTAATGGATTCACGATATTTCCCGTACAGGCTCTTGAAGCTTTCGGAAGAATGCTTCACATCTTTTTCGCCACCCGCGAATATGCCCGATTCACCGCTTAAGGCATAAGTTGTCTTGTAAGCATCGTTCGGTGCCAAAGACAAGAAGGTGAAGACCAAAGACCAGAATTTGGTCAAATATCTGCCATAACCGGCCAGGAATCCATAATCCTTGATGAATTTGCGGACACCGCCGGCGGTAATGGCCTGAGCAAAGATGTTCTGCAGTCCGATGAAGAACGCCGGGAAGGCCAAATACGCGAACGGTGTAAAGGAAACGAAGAACGCGAACAGGAAGATGATCAAGTTATAACGCGGAATAAAGACTTGGTTAATGTAATGATCATCGTTCATCATAAGGGCCATCTTGGCCGTCCAATGGACGCGATCGCTCTTCATAAGTTGACGGTAATGAGGTGTCAGCGTATTATCAACGGTCAAACCGCCGAAACGGTTGACGAAGGCCGGCATGCCGCCCTGGGTCTTTTCACGGCCGCGGGTCATGGTGATGCCCGGCGCATAGTCGACTTTGTATCCCTGCTTTAAGGCTTCCTGAGCGGTCGCAGAGTCTTCGATCTTGCTGACCGGAGCGCCGAAGCTGCGCATGATCGGCAAGCGGACAATACCCGGACCGTAGAGGGCCACGGCACCGATACGGGTTTCAGCCGGCATGACGCGGGTATTCCAGACATCTTCGGCAACTTCCTGGTTCTTGGCGATCGGGGTCATGCCGCGGTCCGCATCGCGCAAGTGGGTCGTGGTAACGCCTAAATCTTTGCGCAAAGTATATTCATAAGCCACGAACGGCAATAACCAGACATCAACCGGCAGGATGGTGTGTTCCCAGTCTGTGTTGAAGATGACACCGTCTTGTTCCCTGAGAACGCGAACCGCATGCGTCCAGTTATCGATCTTATAACCCCAATTAGAAACACCCATGCCGGCAGCCTCGCTGGCTTCATTGGTGGCAATCCCTAATAAAGGCTCGGTCGGTTCACCGTTGATCCAGCCGATCTTTTCCCAACCAAATATCCGGAGTTGTTCCATGACCACACTCCAGTTATTGGAACCGGCATTAGGATTGACAATGTTATAATTCACTAATCCACGGTGGTATTCACGGATGTCGCCTTCAGTCGGTTCACGATCCAAAACATGCCTTAAAAATATCTTATAGGCCGCCAAAGAAGACTGTGTGGATGTTTGAATGGTCTTTAAAGCATTGTCGGCGCGGAAGATGATCCATTGGTTCATGATCTGCATAGCCAACATTTCTTCTCTGAGAATATTACGGGCTTTTTCGACCGTTACCATATCAGAAGCTACATGACCGACAATGAGATCGCGAATCTGTTGTTCAAGTGCCCAATAAGCCTTGCTGATCTTGATCGGGGCACCCTTCATGGCCTTAATTTCACCGATCTTGGCTTTAATTTCAGTGGAAGCGCCATCAACTGTAATCGTCTTGATTCCATTCTTATCGGCTAATTTAACCAAATCTTGCAAAGGCATAAGCTTTAAGATGGCGGTTAAAACGGCGGTAGTGGCTTCTTTATCGAAGGCCGGATCATACCCTTCCGGATTAATGCCTCCACCAAGCAGGCCTTTAAGGGTTTCCTCGAAGGTCACTCTCGGATTACTATATTTGGCAATCAATTGAGATCTCACCGGTTCGGCGATGCCTTCCGTGATGTGCATCAAATAAACCTTCCAGTCGCCGGCAAAGGCTTCTTTCATGATCCTAAACGGTGTCTTGATGTCCGCCTTCTTCTCATCATCCACGCTCTGGCGGGTGACCACGCCCAACTGGTTGTTGGTCGTAATCTTAGTAAAGAGTTTTAGGTATTCGCCCGGATTGGCACGGATGAATCTCTTGATCTCATCCAATTCCTGAGGACTGTAATGGGTCAAGTTATTGAAGAATTGAACGATGACTTCTTTGGCGCGCCTATTGGTCAAAGCCGGTAACGGTTCCCCCGCAGCTACCGCCTGCAGAAGGGCTTCGGCTTCCTGCGGTGTAGCCAGGAAGTATTTCAGTAAGGTTTCGTTGACAATGATCTCGGCAAAGACATCCTTAAGATAAGTATCGCGGTTCACCATAGAAATCAATTCCTGCGGAATGCGTTCATAGTGGATGATCGCACCCCATCGCCCATTGTCTTCCAGGGATTTGGCGACAGCCTCGATAAAGAATGCCCACCATGTACGCAGCGCGACGACTGTATTGAAGGCAAAAGTGATGCCGCCGAATATGGTCAGGATCCAGAACGGCATTGCACCCGCCGCATAGTAGAAGGAAACAACCGCCAATAAGGCGCTGGTACCAACCCATGCGGCAAACAGGCGTCTCCAGAACGATTTGGCCAATTTGATCTGCTCTGTCTCAATACCCTTATAATGTCTTGAAGATCTCCAGATATCGATCAAACCGCCGATTTTATACAGCGTAAAGAATCTCGCCATTGAGACCATTTCGATGATCTGCCAGCCCAGCAAGGCAACGGTCAATGCCAAACCGACAAACGGGATCAGCGACATGGCGAAGGTCAGCTTGATATAGGTCAATAAACCGACCGCTCCGATCACGACGGATACCACCAGGATCTTGCGGCTGATCGATTTCGGAGCGAACGGTTGCGGGAAAGCGTAACGTCTTTCGCTAATAAGATCAATGAGCTTGCCTAAGCCGATCTTTCTGAACAAGCTCGATATCCATTTCGGCAACACAGATCCCTGGAGCTTATGCTCTTCATATTTCTTCATTAAATATTCACGGATCGGATTAAGCACTAAATTATCGCGATCGGCAGCCGTTAATTTCTTCTCAATCGATCTGATCAATAGGCCACGGAAATCCAAAGAACCATTTGTCCGCCCCGCGGCAATCAATGCCTCTCCGGTAAATGGATCAACCTTGTCTTCTTCGATCGTATATTCTAAGTAGCGTCTGAAATCCCGGTCGCTGACGAAGAGTTTATATTTAGCATAGAATTCTTTAAATGACTTGAATTCGGCGAATTTACTTCCGGTCATGCTGTCCAAACGGCGTGAATCCTGGGCGATAGCCATTAAGAAGAATATCGCCACCGGTTCAATGACCAATTTCTCGATATTGGTCAATTCAATGCCGAATTGATCTTTATAGCCAGCCCAGACAGTGGCTTCGTCGCGGACAGGTTCGACAACTCCCGGATAGAAGCGGGCGATCAAGGCTTGTTCTTTAGCTTGTTTAACGGCTGGATCTGTCTCTAAGAAACCGCCTTCGATATAGAGTTTGTTAAGGTATTCGGTAAATTGACCGATCGTGGAGAAGCCGCCCAAGATAACACCTAAGCGGAAGTAAATCTTCGGATCGATCGGGTTCGGCGCTTTAAACTCGCCTCTCGCAATGTCGGTGCGGCGGCGGGAACCGGCAACGACCGTTGAGCGTGTATCGGTCCTGCGGCCGCCCACTTTTCTCATGAACACACGCGAGATCAGGGCAGTTACCGCCAAGAGCAGAAGCGGTATAGTGATCGTAAAGATAGCGAAGGCAGAAACGATAACAACTATGGTCGGAGCCAACAGGCCTCTACCGATCAGTTCTTTGGCATTGGAGATGAGGTTATTCTGATAATGTTTGTCCTCTTCCAGCTGGACAGTGTAGTATTCGACCAGAGATTCGAGGAAGCCTTCGGCTTTGTAATCCTGCCATTCGACCGGAATAAATCTGTTCTTTATTTTATAGATGGCGACGTCTTGATTGTAGAATGTGCCTTCTCTTTCAGCCAAGCCAACGGCTTCTTCGAAAGTAAAGAAGTCCATCTGCACGGCCGGCTGTCCGGCGCGGTGGGCATTGAATCTGGCCGATGTGATCTCTTCGCCCTGAACGAAGTCGTTCTGGGTAAGCCTGTCGAAGCGCGTACCTTCTCTTACATCTTCATCAAAGACAAAATATTCACCGTTACGATCTCTAAGGAGCGCGATGTAATGTCTCCGGTAATCCTGGCGGATACTGCTGTCTGTCAATCCTCTGTTAAAGATCTCCGATCTGCCTTGGCTTAGAATTTCTGCGATAGAAACATCCAGTTCTTTTGTCGCGACAGGATATCCGTTTTCATTGAAGAAGACGACCAATTCAGCATCCTTGACCAATTTGCCGGTATGATATTCGGCGAACAGACGGCCGTCATCCAAGCGGAAGGCGCGTCCGGTAATGCTTTGCTTGGCTCTACGGGTATCTTCCGTGTCATAGACGATGACGTTGACCGGTTGACCGTTGACATCTTGAGCGGTCAGGATCCTGAAGTTATCGCTGACAACAATCGGTTCACGATCTTGGTAGAATTCAATATTTTCATGGCCCTTCACATACTCATAAGTACGGCTTTCATGGGACAAGCGGTTATCTCCTGATTCCGGATAGCTCAAGAATGTGATGAATTTAGCACTATCCTGAGCCGGGAAGCCCACTTGATCGAATTCACGGGAACCGTTCAAAGTGATGATCAGTTGACCTTTGCCGTTTCTTCTTTCTTCACGGGATTCGGCCACATAGCGGAACGGAATGCCATCACCCATAATTTCAGCTCTTAAGAAGGCATAGCGGTCATTTCTATTCTGTTCATTGTTCAGGGCATTGTTAAATTCGACCGTAGCAAAGCCTCTCTTGGATTTATAGTGGATAATGCCGCTTTCGACCCTGGTATTATTGGAATAAGAATCAACTTCTTCCCTGTCTCCTCTGACAACAGTCAACACTGTCTTTGTCGGTATGTCATAAATGCCACCCCTCAAGTTACCGTCCTCATCCACACCCGTCTCATAGAAGCTGTAGATCTTGAAGGTCGCGATGAATTGGCCGAGCTGGTTGATAAAGCCGAAGTGTGTCTCGAGGACATTACCCTTGGCGTCGCGGATCTCCTGGTAAACGATCTGCTGACCGTCATGGTAACGGATACCCTGGTAGCGGAGCTTCTTGATGTCGTTGAACAACTCCGCGGCCGTGGTCGCGGCCGTGATCTCATGGCCCTTAGCGGTCAACAGACGGCTCTCATCGATCAGGACTTCGGTGCCGTCGGCGTTGACCAGATAGGTCTTGGAGGCGCTGGCCACATTGATGGTGCCGGAAATACCTTCATACGTCAGTCTGGTCACGAACTGGCCTTCGACCTTTTCGATCACGCGGCCATAACCGTCTCTGACCTCGGCCCATTTGACACCGGTGATATTGTTGGTGAGATCAATATAAACCCTATGGTCTCTGATGTCGGTCGTGACGGATGTCTTGAACGGAACAGTTTCTTCGCTTCCGCCGTTGATGATGAAGGTGCTGGAAGATTGGGCAACGCCGATCGACTTATAACCGTCAAACACGTAGCGGGTGACATTTTCCCGGACAAACTGGCCGTCGATCATGCGCCCTTCGAACTTGGCCATGACCAGGACCTGATCTCTTTCTCTTAACCGTTCTTCTTCCCAGACCAGGCCGCTCAAGCGGTCTTCGATGCGGACGATGTACGGTTTGGTGACATCGAAATCAGGCGTGATCGGTGATTGTCGCAGGATGGCGCCTTTACCTTCCGGCTTGGTGGCATCATAAAGATACGTGATACCTTCGTACTCGACGGTGAGGGTCGTACGCACGAACGTGCCGGTTGCATCCACATAGCCGTCGAACTTCTTGCCGGTCGGGCCGAACTTGTTGAAGAGCTCTTGCCAGGTCGTATTTAACACTTCGTTGGTGATCTGGATGGTGGCGACCCCGTTGGCATCCACATCGACCGTGCGGCTGGTGAAGGCCAGGACCTGCTGACCTTTGATCGTGACCCACTTCATGGAGCTATCGGCAAAGCCTAAGGCGCCGAACGGACCGTTATAGGTATAGACGACTTTTTCGTTACCGGTTTCATGGATCAAGGTACGGCCGGCACCGTCGATGGTCAGGACATGGGTGGCTTTGAGGCTGCCGTCTTCGTTGAGGTCATCTCTTTGAATGACGACCGCTTTGACGCCGTCAACGACCACTTCATCCAGCTGCCGGGTGCGGGCGACAACTTGTTCGCTGCCCAAGGCGTAGATGACCGTTTCGTTCTCGTTGGCCGGATCGAACCTTTCGATCTCATGCCACCACGGCAGGGCCTTCGGATAAACACGGGCCAAAAGATCGCCGTCTTCATTGACCTGGATGATACGGTCAATGGTGATGAAGACCGCTTGCGTTTCCAGTTTTGTCTTGAGTTCATCCAGGGTAACGAATTCTGTTCTCTTGTTGGTGTAGATGACCAGGAATTTGTTCTCGATATCTTCGACATTGATCTCCGGCACCTGGACCGCGACGCGTTCTTCACCCTGGCGGTCGGTGAAGGTCTCTGTGGCGCCTTCGAAGGCCGGGACCGACAGGAGATAGCGGGAATATTTGCCTTCACTGCGATCCTGACGGTAATCGAGGCCGGCCGGCAGGTCGGTCGCCGCTTCGAATTCAGCCTTGGTCATGACACGGCCGCCTTGCGGTGTCGGGATGACATAATAGTTGGCGAGGAAGAATTCTTCGACCAGTGTATCCATCTTGCTGTCTTTGGTGAACTCGAGGAAGGCATCTTCAAGACCGGCGATGCCGACGATCCTCTTGGTGACGATCGCCTTGCCTTCGGCATTGGTGCGGCCGGTCGGGATGAATTCGATGAAGCCGTTGGCCGGATCCTGATCAAGCAGTCTGTTCTTCAGATCTTCGGTCACGGCCACAGAACCGTTCGGGCTATGGGCAAATCCGTATTCGCTTTCGATAGCCGCGGTCAGTTCATCCATCAACGGTTTGCCTAAGCGGCCCAACTCGATAATGCCGCCGTTAAGAGAAGGATCGTTGCTGACCACGATCATCTTGCGGATCGGTTCAAAGTTGCTGTCGACCATGCCGGTCGCTTCTTCGCGGATACGGTTATTGCTGCCGAAAACGAGGTCTCTGATCATATCGGCGGTCAAGGCGACGTTGCCGTTCGGATGGCGGATAACACCATGACCTTCGAAGTATTCAACTTCCTGGGCAATCGTGGCCATGGTGGCTTCGACAATGATCGGATTTCTGATGTTGCCGGCGGCGGTCCTGACTTCTTCGCTCAATTTACCGAAATTCTTCGCCAGGATGACTATGATGCGGCCGTCGCCCAAATTGATGGAGCGGACTTGGCCGGCATAGGTGACGTTGATGATGAATTCGCCCCTGGCATTGACCATGATACCGGCTTCTCTTCTTTCTTCCGGTGTCAGATCGCGGACCGGTTGACCTAAGAGGTAATCGGCAAGTTTCAATCCGATCGGCGAGGCATTGTCGACCGGTGTCGCCAAGCCGGTGAATTCGGTGCCGAAGAGGATATCGTTACGCTGCTTGGCCAGTTCCGGTGTGAAGCTTAAAATATTTCCGTTCAGATCGAGATTGACACGGGCGAATCTGTATAATTCTTCCCACTTGCGGTTGTCGGTTGCACCGGTCTCGGCATTGACGAACCGCTGACGTAAAGTTGTCCATTCCGGTGTGGCGCTTAAGCCATACGGAACAGTTTCGGCATCGATAGCGGTGTAAGGAACATTGATGAACGGCAGGACCTCTTCTTCGTGGAGCGAGATCACAACATCCTTGTCTGTCGCGATGTTGCGGATATGGACCTGATCGGCGGCAACGGCCTTGATCTCATAATTGCCGTCGGTAATGACCTGGCCGACTTCGAGTTTCTTTTCTTCCTTATTTTCTGTATATACGATGCCGCTGTCGTTCAGGGAGAACCGGAGGATCTTGCCGTTGGCGCTGATGACCAGCGTGCGGTCTCTGTAGAGGGTGACCTCTTTGGCGTCGTTCGGCTTGATATCGCCGGAGACCGGTTTATTGGCCAGGCCGTTGAAGATATCATCGATGCTCAACAGGTTGACGCTGACGCCGCCGCTTACATTGCCGTTGCTGCCGAACCCGGCCCCGACCTGGGTACCTTCGACGACATGGCCGTTGATGCGCAATGTCTGTGTGCCGGCGAGATCTTGTTCAACATATACGCCGATATTGCCGAAGTTGTAACCCGCACCGTAAGCCTGATCACCGGCGATCTGACGATAGTAGGCGCTGAAGCCGTAGGCCGAGACGCTTAAGGCATTTCTGTCGGAACCGATCGCCTGTTCGGCGCGGAACACGACCGGGCCTAAACCGACATTGGCGCCGAGAGCGGCGAACATTTCTTCACGGCGTTCGAAGACATCCAGGTACGGGCCTTCGTTCTCGCGGACACCGGAGACATCGACGGTGAAGCTCTTGAGCAAGGCATCCGGATCCGTATTCTGGATGAACTGGTGCTGGAAGGTGATCTTCTGGAAGTCATAATTGTCGCGAACATTGACCAGCAGGTTCCTGTCTTGACGGATACCGGTGAACGGATCGACCGCGGTCGCGGTCACTTCGCGTGAGCGGCTGCTGTCGGCGTAACCGGCTTCGAGGATGATACGGCTTCTCGGATTGATCTCATAGTTCAAAATACCTTCAATGGCCTTGGTCACGGCCTCATCGCCGCTTGTGTTGACCTTGATCAAACCGACAACACCGAAGAAGAGCTTTTCATTCGGCTGAACGCCGATGCTGTCGATGATCAACACCGCGTTCTCGCGGTAGGTGGTGCCTTGAGTCGGATCCGTAGGATTATTCTGCTGGAATTGCGAGGCTTGGATATAACCGACACCTAAATTATGGAACATCCAATAGGTATCCGGGTTGCTCAAATCCGTGGAGATAAAGAGGTATTGATTATCCGGTGCGCCCGGCGCAGCGGCTTTGACGCGGCCGACATAGACGTTGGCACCCGGGAAGAGATCTTTAATGGCGATCTGCTGGAAGGTCGGGACGATCTCGCTCGAGCCGTCCACCGCCTCGACCTTCGAAACGCCCACCTGGGCCACATCCACGCGGGTCTGGGTATTGAAGGCGGCCAATTGTTTCGGTGAGAAGAAGCCATAAAGTGTATTATCAAGCACCTGGATCGGTTGGGCTCTTTCCAATCTGGCAAAGTACGATTCAACCGCGATGATGGTGTGCCGGTCGATCTCGCCGCGGGCCAATCTCTGGTTGAGGATGACCATAACTTCTTTACGCAGTTCTTCGAGGGCCTTGTTGTAAGCAATGACCGTTTCGCCGCGGGCCTTGAAGAGCTCAATGGCCAGCCTTCTGGCTTCTTCATGGGCCGCCGTGGTTTCATGCATGACCCTCTTTTCATCCATTTGGGTCCTGCCGGCCTGCAGATAGCTGCCTAAAGATCTTAAGATCTGGCTTAACGGGGCTTTATCCGGACCGATACGATTGTTCACGTTTTCGAGAGCCTGGAGGGCGATCTGCTTCTCAAAGAGCGCGGCTTCCAGGTCATCAGTGAACTCATCGGTGAAGAGCAGGTTCAGAGAGCCAAGATCGAATAATCTACGGATAATGGTCAAGCGGCCGGGATTGTCCGGTGTACCTTCGCCGAAGACGACCAGTTCGGCGTTGCGGGTCAAGATCTTGCGTTTGATGATATCCTGGATGGATTCGGTCGTAGGTTCGCCATTGTTGCTCTGGATCTGGAATAATTCATCTTTGTCGACTTCGGCCATTCCGCCGTGTCCGGGGATGAGATAATAATCACGTTCAGCCTGAAGATTGACTTGTAACAGAGCGAACCACTTCTTGGCTTCTTCGGTGATATTTTCGTTCTTAAGGACCAGGTCGAGATAAGCGAGATCTTCCTGGATGCTCTTGACCCCGGCCAACGTGCCCAGGCCTAAGCGGGCATTGATGAAGGCGCGGGCTTCGGCGATCGTGATGACATCGGGATCATCGGACTCGATCGGGATGAGCGGCAGTTCGCTGAAATCAGGGATCATGGTCTTCAAAGAGGACTTCAGAAGCTCGATGTCGGTTTCGAAGAGCTCAATACTGGTGGTCAGGAACCGTATTTTTTCTTGCTGAATTTCACCCGGTCCATAGAAGATCGCGCCCTGGCCTTGGCCTTGCAGAATATAGGACTTCATCAACTGATTGAATAATTTACGTTCTTGCTCGAGGGCGTACCAGGCCTGGCTGTTAGCCAGCTCAGCTTGAGCGAAACTGTTCCATTCCGGATTTCCTTGTGAGAGGGCAACAGCCTTGTTCCAGAGGGCAAAGATGCCACCGTCTTCAAGAGAAGCGTTGAAGCGGTTCAACCGGCCCATCTTCGTTTCATAGATGCGGAACGGCGGCTCCTTGAGCTCGACTTCGCCGTTACCCAAATCGACCACAATGATCTCATCATCCTGATCCAAATAGTATAAGGCCGCATCGATCTGCTGCATGGACGGCGGATTGTCGTCAACATTTTCCAGATCTTCTTGAGCTTCGGCGATGGCCTGGGTGGCCTTTTCGATCAAGATTTGGGCGTCTTGAATAACCTGACCGTTTTCAATGATCTCGAAGTAGATCTTGGCGAGCGGAACTTCCAGGGCTCCCGGCTGCTGGATCGTTTCAAGGTATTCCAAAGCTTCCAGAATACCCTGAACACGTTTTTCCAGATCGGCAATATCCGCGCCCTGGATAAAGGTCGGCAGGCTGAAGAATTCATTGATCTTCTTCTTGAGAGCTTCATAAGCATCGCCCTGGGCCCTCAACTCAGCCTTGACTTGTTCGACGGTCTTGCCTTCGGCCAAAGCGACCATGGCGAAGAAGCGCTCGAGGGCAATACCGCTGATATCTTTGACATCCTGTTCGGCCAAGCCTTGCAGGATCTGATGGATAGCGTTGGCCTCAGCAATGAATCCGGCCGGATTGTTATTCATTCTTTCCTGCAGGAGCTTCAATCTTTCGCTGACCTGAACGAGGTCCAAACGGGCTTTTTCAGCCTGAACAGCGGTTTGGGCCGCGGCTGTATTGGCTTCTTCCAAGGCGGCCTTTAAGGCTTCAACCGTTTCGTTGGTCGTGATATCGATACCGGCGGCCCTTAAGAAGTCGGCGATGTTGTCGGTCGAAGCACGGCGGGCATGGGCCAAGATCTCCGGATTGATGCCGCGTGACGGCTGGGCGCGGAGATCTCTTAAGACTTGCGTGAACGGCAGGCCTGTTTCAGCGGTCAGCTGTTCGATCCTGCCGCTGTTTAATTGACGTGTGGCCAGGATGCGGTTGTCGATCGCTTCTTTAAAGGTGTTCGGGAAGTTGACGCTGTATTCGAGAACACCGATCTGATCTTTATACAATCCTTCGGCATTGAGGATGACGCGAGCACCCTCGGCGATCGGCCGTGAAGAGGTGAAGACGACCCGGTCGATCTCCCCTTCTTCCACGACCCATTCGAGTTCAACACGTGTGCCTTCCGGCAGATCGCGGGTCAGGAGCTTGTTCACATCATTGATGTCATAGAGGTAAACAACATAGTTCGAAAGGACCGCGCGGGCGACCGGCACGCGTTCCGGCTTGACGATCATGATGCCCAGATCAGCGCCGCCGAGCAATTCGTTATTCTTGATGACCGGCATGCCTTCCGGCAATCTGATCGTGTCGGTCGTTTGCTGAGCTTCTTGCCTGAAGACCGGCATGGTGACAACGACCGGATATTCGGTCGTGCGGTTATTTCTGACTGTTTCGTCATAAACAAGCCCTGTCTGCCTAATGGTCTTAGGATCGACCGTGATGGGCTGGGCACCGATGAATTCATAGACATCGTTGCCTTGAGCATCGCGGCCCTTGAATTGATATTTCAGGATATGGGCGGTTTCGTTGGCAGCGGTCCTGTTGTTAAAGAAGTAGGCCTGCTGCAGGGCCGGGACGCTGTAGACGACATTAGCGAAGACCGATTCGCCGTTGGGGTTCTCGCCGAAGCGGGCTGTCGGATCGACCGGTATTCTCACCTTGGCTTCGGAGGTAAAGCGGCTCAAACCGTCTTGTGAGCTGCGGAAGCCTTGGACATTTTCAGTGCGCGGCAACTGATTGTAATGGACTTCGAAGATGTCGCCGGTCGTCGGATGCTGCAAGCCGGCCAGGATGGTGCGTCCTTGAGCATCGACACCGCGGCGGACCATGGCCAATTTCATGACCTGCTCGAAGATCTGCTGCGGCGGCAGGAGAACGGTTTCTTGACCCGGTTCCATTCTCCAGATGGCGTTGGTCGGATGGTTCAGGAATTCCCCGGCGATCGGGCCTTCTTGTTCATTCTCTTCAAAGTAGCGGGCGGAGATGGTATAGAGGTACTTACCTTCTCTGCCGTTGGTTTCTTCTAATCTCCGCAGGTCATAGCGGTAACCGAACACGAAATATTTGGCCGGATATTCTTTGCCGTCGATGACGAAGACTTCATTTTCAGCACCGCGGCGAACTCTATATTGGAAATTCTCAAAATCGGTCTCGTTCATGACCATCTGCATGAACTGCAGGTCGCGTTTGCCCGGCACATACACGACCGGGAATTCCGGACGTGTCCAGGTGTAATATTGATCTTTGTCCGGATCGCCGAAGAGCGGTCCGACGATCGGGATGCGGCCAAGAACATTGGTCTGGATCCAGTTTTGAAGATCAACAAACAGGTTCGGAATGGTCAATTTGATCATGGTGGCATCGCGCATATCCACGATATTGCCTTCGCCGTCTTTGACCGCGATATACGGATTACCGATCATGCTGCTGGAAAGATCGACCAATATTCTGGACGGATCCAGGAACGATTTCTGTGAATTGATATAGAAGCCGCCGTATTCGGGAACCGCAACACCGGAAGCTCTGATGGCGTTGATGGTGTTAGCAACGGCGCGGGCGTAGAAGGCCCAGCCGATCGCCTGATTGAGCGCGGAGGCGCTGGCCAGATCATCAATACCGAAGGCCATATCCATGAGTTCCATATACTGGGCGAATTCATGATCGAGATAGATACCGGCACCGAAGCCGGTCGGGCTGCCTAAGAATAATCCAGGGATACCGCCGGCCGGGTTGGAATTGTATCCGGCCTGGAATTTCAGGGTGGCTTTCTGATACTCTTCCGGATGGGCCTCGGCATAACGTCTTAAGATGCTTTCCACAATGCTGTCGACCGCCAAATTGCGGGCATCAGCCAGAGCCGCGACCACACCGTGGGCGACGTTGATCTGTTCTTCATGACGCTGGACTCTTGTTTCTTCGCGTCTTGTGGCGGCAGCAGCGATGACTTCTTCGGCGGCACCGGCCGGAGCATTTAAGGCCGTTAAGTAGACTCTTAATTTTTCTTCCAGATCGCGGACATCGTTCGCATCCATGGCGGCCGATAAGGCACTTTCAAAATATTCCTTCACTTCTTCAATAGCGTCGCTACGGTCTTGTTCCAATTGGGCCCGGGCTTCGGCCAATTCCTGCAGTCTCGTGGCGAAGGTCTGCTCTTCATCCCTGGCGATCTGGGTTAGACCGGCGTTCCTGACGAAATCTTGAGAAACGACTGTGTACGGGTTCGGGCCGAACAAGTGGATGGCCTCAGCCGGATCCACGGTCTTAGCACCGTCCCTGGTGATGATCTGCTGGGCGTAGAAGTAAGAACTGTTTGTGCCGGTTTGTTCTTTGGCGGCAACGCCGATCAGGTTGCCTTGTCTGACCGCATCGCCGACCTTGATGTTCAACGCGCCTAAATGGGCGAAGGTGTGATCGATCGTGGTGAACATGAATCCAATCGTGCGGATGGTGATGACATAATTGTTCAAGTGATCCAATTCGGCCTTGACCACGATACCGGTTGTCGGCGCGTAGACAGGCGTATTTTCCGGAACAGTATAGCGGTAGCCGATCAGGCCGTCATAGATATCGGCTTCTTCCTTATATCCGTTGACCGCGGAGGTGTCTTCTCTGAGCAGATCGTTGACGGCGTTCGAATCGAAGAAGCGGCGGGCCTCGAATTCACGGCCTTCGACGAAGTGGTACATCGGATATTCGGCGAAATAGACAAGGATGTTCTCAGCCGCGTTCAAGCCCAATTGGGCATTGAACTGCATGAAGAGCTTGTTGAGCTTCTTCTGGACTTCTGTGCTTCTTAAATTGAGCAGATCTTCGCGGGAAGCGACCAGGACGAAATCTCTTTCGCCGACTTTACGTTCGGCATTCACGGCAATGCGGTTGAAGACAGCTTCGATCTCGGCCTGTTCGGAAGCCGGGACTTCTTTGACCGAACCGTCGAAGGTGATAACGTTATATTTGAACTTGCCGCTTTCGATCTGTTCACGGTAGACCAGATAAGCGGCCGGTTCGGTGACACCTAAGAGGCCTTGTTCGTATTGAGCGGTTTCGACGACATCCAGTACCAGGTGGATATTTTTATCGGTGCGCGTGTGGTATTCAGTGATGACTTCGGCCATGCGAGCCGCCGGATCGCGGGTGAATTCTTCGATAACACGGACCTGCTCTAAGTGCTCCTGAGCGGTCTGGGCATTGTAATTTAAATTAAGTTCTCTGGCTTTTCTGGTCTCACGCGGGATCTCGACCAGCAATCTGTTGTTCTGGGCCGCGGCGATCGCTTCTTCGATATTGATCTCGGCAAAGGCCGCTTGGACCAAGCGCAAGGCTTCTTTCAGGACCTCTTCTTTATTTAATTCCGGATGCGCGGTTTCGACCGCTCTGATCTTGGATTCAAAGTAAGCGGTGAAGACGGCGACATTCTTATTAACGTCAAATCTGTCTTGATAGGTCCAAACAACCGGTGTCGCGTTGCGTCCCGTGCGGATGGTTTGACCGGCGATGACTTCTTCCCAAACGTTGGCCGGGATGGCCATCAAACCGCTGCGGCCGTCTTCTAAGACAACATACGGGCTCAGAGCGCTTAACCGTCTGGCCATGGTCAGGACGGCGCGTTCATAGCTGATAGCGTTGCCGAAATATTTCTCTAATAATTGACGGCGGTTGTAATCATAGAAGAAGGTGCTGTAGACCGCCTCGCGAAGATCCGGCGTCGGAACGGTATCAGCATTGCCGCCGAATGTCCGGTTGATCCTTTGTTCTTCAGCGATACGGACGGCGTCCGCGGCAGCTTGTCTGTTGAGTTCCACGATCCTTTCAGCTTCTTCCTGGGCAGCCTGGACCGCGGCTCGTCTATCTCTGACATTCTGGATGTTTTGGAGCTGTTCATCCAGGAGAGCCATATTCACAGTTAAGTTTCCGCCTAGCGTACCGGACAAAGTTTGGATCGCCGCAGCTTTTTGTTCGAATTCGGCTCTTAATTGAGCGACTCTTGCCGGATCATTGATGGCGGCGTTGATGAGCTCGAAGTACTTCAACTGAACTTCTTGGGCAACATTGTTCAAGGCCGCTTGTTCTTGGACAGCCTGATGATTAACTGGAACTATAGCCGGATGAGACGACGACATATTTGGCGGCATGGCTCCTGCAAACATGCCTGTAATCAGGGCAAGGAGAAGCGTAATAAGAACACTGTTGGTCCAAAGCTTCTTTTTGTCGCTTAAGTTACGGAAGTATTTGAACAACTTAATGGCCGCTAAAATCGCGCCAAAGGCCACCAGAACTCCCCCGACAACCAGCCAGGTATTGGTGGATAAGCCAAGGAAGCTGGCAGCAATCAGCGCTGACGGTTGCTGAGCTTGCGCAAAGGCAGGAGCAGCCAGGAATAGAACTGCTCCTGCCATAACCACTGTACGAGCTCCGATACCCGCCACGGTAGATAGGATGCTCTTTACAGTGGCCTTAGTTACTTTAGTTAAGCCTGAGCCGATTTGTTGAATAAAGCGGGACTGTCTTGTTGGCAATGGCGTTGCTGACAAGTCCGCGGATCCTGTCGTAATCGGCTGTTTGCGTGATCTCTTCCCACGTGCTTCGAAGGCCGTTTCGAGCGTACGTGCGGCCGTCGTTAAAGATAAGGAAGAGGTGGCTTTTGCCTTGCTGGTCTCTGGCTGAGCCAAAGAAGCATTCTGACTTTGGGACTTCAACGAGGTAACGGAAACTGAGGCTGTTGTAGCTTTCTGTTGCTTGGAGCGTATTGACGGTAACCATAGTATGGTACCTCCTTTTGAATTTTGTTCGGCTTGGTTAAATAAGAAGACCTGGCCGGCGAAAGCCAAAGCTTTGCCAACCAGGTCTTTTGTAGAAACAACCATGCGGATCGTACGGACAACGACGTTCGGGGCACGACCTTGCTGAACGTGCTTCAATAAAGACAGAACAACGCTGATGGCGATGATGAACGCGATCAGGTTACGGGCTACTTCTTGATTGAGGGACGCAACAATGGAATTGAAGAAGCGGATGAGCTTCTTGGCAGGATTACTGCGGCTTCCGGACACACTTCCTAAAACTCGATTCCCGGCAGTTTCGCGTTCTTCACTTCCGCGCACTCCGAGAATTTCAGCTGATCTTGCGTCAGCGATTTGGATCTTTACTTCGTCTCTATTATTTAATCCGACATTGGTAACAGTCCTCGAACCTAAGACAGAATCTCTACCTTCTATTTCACTTCCGGTAGAGCTCGCAGACTTCAAGAACTTGATCTCGGCTTGCTTGCTTGTTTCTTCAGCGCGCACTCCGAGAATCTGATATGTACCTTTGTCAGAGATACTTTCTACGTTAGTATCAGCGACAGCTCGGGAAGCACGTTTTGCATCTTCAGCATCCCCGCCAACTTCTCCGTCTCCGGAGTTATCGGCAGCAGCTGTGGTGACTTCACGATGTCCACTGACAGAGCGATACTGCTTACTGCGTGCAGCCTTTACAATACGGTTGACTTGCTCAGCGGTACCTCTCAATTGCTTGAGAGCATCCTTGACAAGTCTGGATCTGTTTCTATTACGTTCTGCTTCTGCAACTGGACGTACTTCTTGAACCTTAGGTAACGCTTGTTTTTCAGTCCTGGCGGCACTGTTGCCAGCACCGGTCTGGGCTGAAACGATACCACTACCCACAACTACTTCTACTGCATTTGTACTAGGTACAGCCTGAATCGCACCGGTAGCAGCCTCAACCACGCGGAGCACGCTTTCCCCTGCTTTCTCTATAATAGCCGAAGGCAAGATCATGGCATACGGCGCACGGCCGAACTTATTACCAGCTTGATCCAAAGAGCGAACTTCTACACCCACAACTTTTACAGTATTTGAAGCAACTTCTACAACGTTTGCATCTGCTTCTTGAGGCGTACTACTCGAACCTGAAACTCCGTCACTTTGACCCATTTCGCCTAAGCTGATGGATCTCAATGACTTAGCTACATTGACGTTATTTGCATCTGTTTCTGTTACAGTACGTATGCTGCTTTCCGCGCTTACTGCATTTTGCCCTGTCTGACCCTCTGCGGAGAGGGCGACAGCGCGGATAATTGTTGGGCTGGTACCACTTCTACTGAAGTTGGTACGGTGATCCTTGTCTGACTGTCTAACTACGTCAAATCGGGTGGTATTGGGTTTAACAGAGACTAAATTCAAAATATCCTGAGCAGAGACCGCCTTGGCCCGGGCATATTCTACATAAGCACTCGGGGCTTTGGCTTTTCCGCTGGGTCCGGCCGGGCTGGCACCAGGATCCGAACCGCCTGAACCGCCTGAGCCGCCGCCACTGCCACCTGTGCCGCCGTCAGGGGCCGGTAAACTGGCTAAAGTGATCGGTGCAGGCAGCGGAACAGCCCGGTTCTTATGGTCTTGCTCGCTTTGTCCTATAGGAGTGGTATTTAGAGGTACTTCCGCCTTGCTAAGCGGTCCGATAGCACCCAAATTGAGGATCGGAGCCGGCAATACAGCCGGCGGCATGATGGCCGGAGGTATCTGGATCTCGATCGGCACATTCGGCGCCAGAGGCGTGATAAGGCTTTCAGTCAAATCTTCTTCAGGCAGAGGAGGCTTGATCGACTCGGCCAATCGGGCCGGCGGAGCTGTGGCTTCATAAGCGGCTAGGGCAGCTTCCTGTTGAACCAGCTTCGCTTCCGCCGCGGCCACGTTTTTGGCAACGGCACGAGGACTTCCTGCTAAGAGCGCCGCCAAAGTTAACATACCAAAATACTTCGCGAAGAAGCGGCCAAAGCCGGAACGCTTGGCTTGCGGGGGTTGAATGTCGCTATCGTCATCCTTATCTGCTTCGCTCGCAGCAATCTCTTCCGCTTTAGCCAACTCTCTTCCTTCTTCCGGATCCATGACAACGCGCTTGATGGTCCGGGCTGCCAAATCTTTTTCTTCAGCCGTAATCGAACCGGCTTCTCTATTATTAATGCCGGCAACGATCTCCAGAGCCTTTTCAGCGGCCTTAACATGTTCTTGACCGGCTTGGGCGGTTTCAAAGGCATTGGCAACGGCCGCAATCTCTTTAATATCTTCGGGCAGGCTTTCTTCCGTTGTCATTAACTTACGCACGGCCTGGGCCAAAACAAGCGCCTGCTGAGATGCCGGTTTCTCTTTGGCTTCGGTGGCCACGGCAACAACACTCGCTAAACCTTCAAAATGTTTGAGCGCGGCCGGACTTAATTGGATGCTTTGGACTTCACCGGTTTCGCTATTGCGGATAACCTTGAAGAAGCCGCCGTCTTTTGTCACGGTAACCTGACTGATATGGCGCGGCCACTGCCCTTTATGGACCAATTGCCTTACGGCCAAAATATTCTCGATGCCTTCTTTATCATCGGAAGTTGATATGCTGACCATGCGGCCGCCTTCGGCCATAATACGGCCGGACTTAAGTTCTCTGGTAATCTGGGCGAGCGGTGAATTCTCTTCTTCGGAAGCAAAGACACGGAGGCTCTGGACAGGAGAACGTCCCGGAATAGAAAGCCCGATCTCGTTCAAGCGGGCCATGGTCAATTCCCAGCCCAATCTTTCGCCCAATTCCCGACGGGCAACATAATCCGCGTACTGTTCGCGGTCCGTAATTTCTTCGGGCTTCTTTTCTTTAAACTTACCTACGATGGCTGACAATTTCTTTAAGTCATCGATCGCCTCAATGGCATCGGCCAAAGATAATCCCTTATTTACCTCCGTCGGCAAGACGCTTAAAGATGTTTTGATCTCCTCGATCTGCGCTTCCGAAATTGCGCGGCCGGCCGCGATCTGCCAGGCGATCGCTTGCTTTTCAGGCGAAGAAAGCTCCTTGCGGACATGTTCAATAAATTCATTGATGCCTAAATTGATCCTCGGTGTCTGACGGAAGGTCTGCCGGGCGCCGGAATCCTTATAAACCTTGCTTACCATCTTATCGGTAAGGCCGGCCATGATCACTTTATCCAGCACCGTCAGCGTCTCAATAAGATCATTGGGTTTCTTCTTATAAAATTTCTTGAGATCCGGCAGGAAGACAGGCAAAAATCTCGGGTCATCTAGAGCAGCGGCCAACTGATCCAGTTTCTGTTCGACCAGCCATTCGGGAACATTGGTTTGCAGGATATTCAAAGTATGCTGGGCCCGCTCAATGTTTTTTATACTATCCACGCCGGAACTAAGCCCAAGAACAGGAATGGACGAATCAATCCCGGCAATGCGCACAAACTCCAGTAACTCCGGCGCATTGGGATCACCCGCAAATATTTCCTGATGCAATTTTGCCATATCGGCGTTAGTGGGGTTACTTATTTTTGCAAATTCCTTGCTGGTTTTCCTAAAGTCGCGGCCGATACCGAAGAAGTTGTGCCACAATATTTGCCAACCGTTTTCGAGCTCGCTCAATTGGACGGATTGTATGCGCAATTCTTCATTCAACCGGTCAAGATCGCCCTTGGCGATCATGTTCAGGATACCGTTATACGCAGGATCGTTCGCCGGGACACCGATAAAGTCGGCAACCGCCAGAGAAAGGCGATACGGTTTCAAACTGTGCTCAATGGCGATCTTGCTCAAGGCGGCCAAACGTTCCTGGGCCGGACGCTGATCTGAACCGACATGACGTTCTTGCCAGAATGTGACCATGGCGGCCAGTTGCCTGGCTTGCGCAAGATCCGCCAAACCGACATCGACCAAACGCAAAGCGATATCAAAGGCGATCCTCGTCAATTGTTCCTGATCGGCGGAAGCGATCTCTTCGCGTGAACGGTCAAAACCGGTCAAGACCTGCAAGGCATAAACACCGTCGCGCGGAATGGAACCATCGCGGCTCATGGCCTGCACCATCTCGATGACCTGACGGCCGCGGTTGGTCAGGACCTGTCCTTCTCCGACGGAGAGGCCGCGTTCGTCTTCGCTGAAGATATTCAATAAAGCTATTTGCTGTTCGGCAGTCAAGCCGGGCAGGATACCGGCAATATCACCGACCTTGGCGGCGGCGGTTTGGGCGATAGTGGAATGCTTATCCGACCAGCGGGCCACCGGGTTCGAATGAGTAAAGGACGGGCTGATACGGCTGGGCAAGATCTCCTGCCCTAAATACTTGGCGACTTCCAAAACTTTACGGTGGTTATCCAGACCTTCCTGGGCGATACGGTCGGCTTGGGCGGCGTCTCTTCCGGTCGCCACATCAAAAGAATTGAGCTCCAGGTCCTGCAGGGTCTGATTCAACCCGTCGCGGGAAGTCTTGGCTACATCGAACTCGGCGTTCTCCGCCACCATGCGCGAGGTCGCAACATCCAAAAGCGCCTGGACCTTGTAACGCCCCTTATCGCTTAACGCGACTTTCGTTTCCTTACCTTCCTGTTCGACAATGACCGGACCTAACAATTCATTGAACATGGCAATGGCCGACTGCCAGAGTTCCTGTGAAGCCATGCGGACAAATTCGTTCCCGGCGACCGGCGCATCCAATAATCGCTGCAGAGGCAGATACTTGCCGCTTTCTTCCTGACCTTTGATCTTTTCGATGACCGCACGATCGGTGGCGCTCAATTCACCGCTGTCCAAAAGGGCCTGCAACGGTGTGGTCATGCGGGTATTCCTGAAGACAGTGAGGATCGTATTTTTATGCGTGGCCGATGTCTGGTTCAACTGGAGGAAATCGGCATTCAGGGCCAATTGTCTCGTCAGGATCTCGGTTGTTTTCGCCTGTCTTTCATCATCTGTATATCTCTTATACTCGTCGTTGAATTTGGCAAGCTCCTGCGCCAATTTGCGCATATCTTCGGCATCCCCAAGGTCCCTGAGGTCCTCGCGGGCATCATTGGCCACTTGCAGATTTTCCTGTAATCTCGTTTCATTGACCAGAACGATCTTGCGGCCCTGATCCTCTTCGGCACGGGTATTGCGGTTGACGGCGTGGGTCAGGAAGTCGCGGGTGAACCCTTCAGCGCCGACAATAACGACATCCAGATCACCTTCGAAGCTGAACTGCTTGGCCACGCGCGGCACGGCCACCACGACGTGCGGAATGGCATTGTCCTTGTTGACGCCGGTCAGCTTGACCAGGCCCTTGATGCCTTTTTCTTCATTGCCGCTTATCTCTTCTTTGCTGGTGCTTCCGGTTATTTCACGCAAGACCTCGGCGACGGTCAGCTGAACGCCCAACCGGGCACCCAACTCTTCCACGGCTTTCTTGAATTCATCGGAAGCGGCTAAAGCCTTGAATATCTTTTGCTGATCATTCGGATTATTAGTGATAATCAAAACACCGCGCTCGCCGTCTGCATTCTCAAACGCTTCCTTAATAAGGCCGACGGCTTGGGCCACAACATCGGCCTCTTGCGGCAGCATATCAATGGCCTTACGCGTTCCTTTGGCCTGGGTCAATTGTGTGAAGAAGTCGCTTCCTTCATCCGCCCGGACAATGTCCTTGGCACCGGTCTTGACCTGGATAATGCTGCGCGCGCCCGCATCGGTCGCGGAAACACCGATGATCTCATGATCACCGGTGAACATTTCCTGGATCGGGTTCTCACGGATCAGCCGTTTGGACAGGCGGATCGCTTCGACTTTAAGCGGCCGGCCTTCGCCCTTATGAATGACATTGTATTTAAGCGTCTGGGCCACTTTAAAGGCCAGACTGTTGGAAAGCATGTCCGGCTGGACTTCGCCGCCCTTGAAGACCGGCACGAGCTGGGTCGGGTACAGGCTGTTATCCACGTCGAGTTCAGTACCGATCTCGGTCGCGATACCGCGGGCGATATCATTGATCAAACGCTGATCAAAATCTTTATAGGTCCTGAAGACGGCATCACTCAAAAGGAATTCCCTCTGTCCGGTCAAAATACTGTTACCCTGCAATCCGATCCAGTACGCGGGTTCCCCTCCAGCGCTTAATCTTTCAAAATCTGCCAAGGTCCTGGCGCGCTTGATCAGGGCACCGCGCGGCTGATGACTTGTGCCTTGCAATTCGGCAATGCCTTCCAGATTGAGCATCTGGAACAATTGCTCGGCCTGGGCGACTTCCTTCTGCAGGGCCGGGCTCTTGGAGATCTCCGCATCCAGAGAAACGATGTAGGTAACCTCGCGGTTTAACGCATCGTCCACCTCGTCGAGGATGGTGACACCGTTCTGTGATTTGATCGCCTTGAGACCCAGCAAGACCTGCGGGAATTCGGTGAATTTATTCGGCATATGGCCGCGGGTATTGAGCGAAACGATCTTGATCGCCTTCTTATCGAGCAGGGCCTGGGCGATCTCCTGGGCGACACGGGCGGCTTGCGCATTCTCGCCCTTGCTGCGCAGATCATCGAATTCATTGACCATCCTATCGAGGTCGACCAGCCGGCCGCCTTCGATAACACCGGCGACCATATCCGGATACGACTGGGCCAAGCCGCCGGGGATCTTGGAAGACGCAACTTCACCTGAGAACGTTTCATCCAACGTAAGGATGGTGACATTTTTATTTCCAAATTTCGCTTTCTCCAAAGCTGTCAGGAATATGGCCAAGGTCTTACCCGCCGCATTCTGGGCAATACCGATCTTGCCGGTGATCAAACTTTCGGCCAAGCGGCGCTGGATGTCGCGAACTTCAAACTTAGGCTTACCTAAAAGATGCTGATCGCTCTCAATTTTAGCGATGACCTCTTCAAGTCCGGATTTTACATTCGCCAGCATGGCGCTGTTGGCAGCGGAACCGGCTTCAACCATAGGCATAATGCCTATAGGCGCCATCAATGGCGGCTGTACAGGAAGGATCGGCTGGACCGGCAGGATGCCCGGTTCGATCGCGGTGAAGACAGAAGCGGTCGGCATTCTTCCTGCGAAGAAGTTATTAAGAGGTACTGCTTGTCTGGCGATCGCAACAGTATAGCTATCATTGAACTTAACCAGGGCCAGCGGATATTCTTGTAATTCCACGCGAAGAGCGGCGATCTCCTGTTCGGCTGTTAATCCTTCCTCCCGATCGAAACCGATGCGCAATACCGCGATATCTTTTGCTTCTGTATCCAAGACCACAAACTGCTTCAAGTTTCCTTGACCGACGATGCCGTCCTGATGGAATTCCGCCAGAGTTTCAGCTAAAGCCTGGGCAACTGTTTCACGGCCGCTGTCTGTTTTGGCGACATATTTAAGGTAAGTGCCGATATCCGGACCGGTCTTTTCATACACAACGGCCAGATGGTCTGTTTTCAGGAAGAACTCAAGCGCATCGTCCGGATGCAGGCCGATCTCCTCGGCAGCGGCACGGTAATCATCTTCGGTGATAAGCTCACTGACTTGGTTCGGCTTGAATAAGCCTTTGTCCAGACCGGCGGAGATCATGGCTAACGTCGCCTGCGGCAACTCTTCTTCGGTCTTGGCGCGCAGGACAATGCGGCCTTCTTCTGCGCTCGCCTTCTCATCCGCCGTGGTGCGGGCCACATAAATGCGCAAGAGACCGGGCACGCGGCGTTCGTTGAACACAGCGGAAATGAAATTCTTTATAGCATCCGGAGGCAGCGGCCGCACCTGGGCCGGAATGGAAAGCATGGCACGGTTCGACCGGTCTTCCAGGGTCGTCACAAATCCGCGGCTTAATTCGCGGATGACACGTGAACCCGCGTAGGTGGAGGCGCCAAAGCTCGGATCATTGGAAGTTTTTCTGTATTGAACCCAATCAAACGGTTCTCTTAAAGAAATCTGGAGCGGTTCTGCCGGAGGCCGTGCGATCGTAGACGGCCGTTCAAAAGCATTCGTTCTCTGGGCTGAAACCAGGCCCGGCATGGTAACCGGCGCCGGCATTTGCACCGGCATAGGCGCGGCCGGTTCGATTGCCGGCATGAGCGGAAGTTCCGGCGTCTTTAATTCCACCGTCGGAAGATCAACTATATCACGCGAGACAATGCGGGTCTCTTGAGTTGACGGATAAGCCTTGGCCAGGATCTCTTCGGTGGTTAAATCAACCTTCGTCAACGGGATCTTGATCTTGCCGATCTCTTCTTTGACCTTATTGGCGTTTTGACCGCTGAAAATATCCAGACCGAACGGCATGTCGGGTCTGGCGATATCCCGGGCCCACTGCGGACCCTGATTATAGGTAAATCTGTGTAAATAACTGACCTGTTCTTCGACGAACTCAGGCGTGATGAACAGAACGCTCTTTCCTGCTTCTTGACCGTCGCTGGTCGCGTACATATTGGCCTTGCCATCGATCAGCACCGGGCTTTCTTCAGCCACAAAGGCGACCATGTCAACGGCGACACCTTTGGCTTTTTGCGCCTCGATCAAGGCCTGGATAAATCCTTTTTGCCGGTCAGTGAACTGGGCCGGATGAAGAACGACCAGGTCGCGGCCTTCGATCACGACCGAATGTATGGGCTGATTGCTGCGGACAATACCCAAGCTGGCCAACGTAGTCGCGCGCTCATCAATGTCAGCGCGCTGAATAAGAGAACGCATTTCAGGTCCGGCAAAGGCATCGACACGGCCGACCGGTGCTAGAACGATCGCGTCTTTCTCGACGAAATCCGGCATCTTCATCTGCAGGGTATCAGCAACGCGCAGGACCGGTTTGCCGTTGTTCGGGTCATAGACATACACCGGACGCTGCTCGCCGGAATCAATCAACTCGCGGGCGTAAGAACGTAATTCGCCTTGTGTCGTGAAGTTATTGACAGTACGGATCTGCAGCTCAGGACGGGCGGCCAACATCGCGGCATTGGTCTGGATGATCTCTTCGCCGTTACCATAATTTTCCGCCAGGATCAGCCGGGCCTTGGCGCGGTTGAAGGCGCGCAAAGCAGCGACTTCATCCTTATAAGCGTCACGGGAAGCCGGCTCTATGCTGAATGTCCTTATGTTGTTGCCTTGAGGAGTAACGGTGGGGGCAATGGCATTTTCGATCTTGGTCAGTTTATCCGCCGTGGTGATGATATCGGAAACGTTGGTGCCGACCGTACGGCTCTCAACAACGGCGGCATTGATCCTGACCGCGGCTTCTCCGGCCAGGGCCTCATTGATCTCTTTCTGTATACGGTCGATGATGCGGACATAATCTTCTTCATTAAATCTCTGGAGATGGGCAGGAAAGGCGATATATATCTCATCCGGCGGGCCGCGGCTGGTCAAGGCCACACGCACGCCTTCTTCTTTCAAGCCTTCATTAATGCTGTTGACGATACCCAAGAGGGTCTTATTGGCGTCACCGTGGTCTTTGGTCTCATTCCACATCTTGAACCCGAAATCAACGCTTCCGTCGCTGTTCTGCTTTCCGCGCAACGTATCCAAAGTGAATTTGGCCTTACCGGTCTGCGGGTCAGGGGTCAATAATTCCTGGACCTTGGCAGCCGTCTTTCCTTGCGGAATATAACGGATATCGGCCTTCATCAATGTCACGCCGCCGTGGCCGATCAACTGTCTTAAGATGGAACCCAATTCGGTGCGCTTGAAGACCGGCAGATAATCTTCAATCATGTTCGGGGCCAGGCGGATATCGGCGGCCGCCAGACGACGGACCATGGATGACTTTTCTTCCACGTCGAGCGCCGGCAACGTCGCTGTTTTTCCGGCGCTGAATTCATCCAGTTCATCGGCAAAATCCGTGTACATGCCACCGGCCCTGTCCTCTTCTTTGGAACGGTTCAAAATATACTCGGCGCGCTTGACCACACGGTCAAAAGACTTTTGAGCATCATATTTCGGTTCAGCACCGTCTTGCGCACTTGTGACCTCAGCGGCCTTGTCAAAGCCAAAAGCAATCTTGGGAGAATAGACCGGCATGGGACGGCTCAGATCAACCTGCACCTGCCGGCCGTTATACAGCATGCTCACGGGTTTAGCGTCGGTGCGACTTAATTCCAGATCAGCCCGGCCTTGAACGGCAAGACCGGCGTTAACAAGTGTCAAACTGTTCTCAAACGCCGTCTCAAGGTCCTCACCCTGACGGTCAAAAACGATATGATAGCCGTCTTCATCTTTATAAAGATCCACAAAGATGGCCTCTCCGAGGTTATCCTGAACGGCCCGGCGGATGTCCTCAACATTCTCTTCGGTCACACCCTTGACCAGCGCCTGGCCGAAACGGTTGGCGATCAGGCCGGAAACTTTCTTTTGGACATCCATACGGATCTCATTGACTTTCCCCGGAGACAGGTTCGACGGCAAGATCGGGACGATCTCATCGGACATCAGACGCACGGCCCGGCCGCCGTATTTCTTCAATTCTTCATCCATGAACCTGACTTCGAAAGGAACAAGAATATCGACCAGGCGGGAAACAGAGCCCTTGTCCATGGCCGAGATCTTGGACATATCCCCAAAACCGACATAGGCATGACGGTCGTTATCTAAAAATTCTGTGATGACCCGCCGGCCTTCATCCTTGGCGGCAATGTCAAAATGGCTGTTCCAGTTATCGTGACCAAATCCTTCGGTGGATGCCAACGGACGAGCAGCCAATATAGATGTATCGCGGCCGATGATCGTCTTGGCCTCGCTTTCAAACAAGGCCTCGCGCTCTTTGACCAATTCGGGTAATTTCGTCTTAACAAAATTGACCTTGCGCTGAAGATTGATCAATCTTTGCTTCAGAGGTGAAACGCCTTTCATGTGCTGAACGATGCCGACCTCACCGTTGTACCGTATCCCCTGATTCTCGGCCTGGGCCATAATGGAATTAATGGCCAATTCCGCCTCGATCAACCGTTTATCGACTTTGAGCTCGGCATAACGCGGGTCATGGTCGTTTGATTGCAAGTAGCGCTGAGCATCATGGATCAGGCTTTCGGCCTGGGCCAAGAGTAACCAGGGATGGAGCTCGATATCATCAAAAGGATTTTGCTCAAATTTGCTGTAGATCGGCAGGGTGGTATCGGCGACGGAACTCAAGAATATCAACCGTTCCTGGACGCGTTTACGGGAAGGCTTGTCGGTCCCGGCGACAAACCCGGGATCGGTCAAATATTTGTCGGAAATGATGTTGATCTGGATCTTGGTATCCGTAATATCTTCGCCGTAGTTCTCTCTCAAATGATCGATGACCTCTTGTCCGAAATTGGCCGAAGGGATCGTAAAGAAACGGCGGTTGGTGAAATCACCTTTGACCATGACGACAAGATCGATGTCCTCTTTCTTCTTTCCTTTAACGCCCCACAAGGCGCTTCCCTTTAACCCGACCCAGAGGATCTCGGGATCGGCTATTTCAATTTCTTCTTTTAACAAGTCATTGGTCGCAAATTCCTTGGAGAGGACATCCACAACAGGAGTCAAGGCATCGACCCTTTTGAGGACGACATCGCGCAAAACTTTCTGGCTGCGGGCTTCCTTCTGGATGGCATTGATGTAGTAATTCCGCTTTAACGCCTTGAGGTCATTCTCGGTATATTGTATTGTCCGGCCTTCCGTTGTTTCCGGCAGAGCGACGGTCAATCCGCTGAACCTGACCAAATGCGGCGAATGGACAAGGGTCTGTTCCAGTTTGGCCAGTTCTCTTTGCGTCTCGGCGCTGAGCGGCTGCGGCGCAATACGTTCGGCGATCGCTTCAAGGGTCCGGTTGCTCAGCATGGCAGCGTTAGCGGCGGCCGGTCTTCGATTCTGCGCTTCCGATGCGACAAACCGGGCAATCTCCGGATGTTCTTTTTCGACCCAGGCCATATATTTACCGGCATACGGCTCTTTGACGGCCGGGATGAACGGAACGTTCGCCGTAATTTCACCGCTACGGTTCACGACAACACCATTTAAAACATTCTTTTCATGGCGCTTCGGGGCGACCGCGGAAACATTATCCGGTATCTTATGGTCAAAATAAGTTAAGGTCATCGGGGCTCCGGCCAAACCCTCCGGTTTATCTTGGACCATATTGACGCCGTAAACTTCACCGAACACTATCTTGACTTCTTCCAGTTCCTTCAAACGTTGAGTATTATTGGCCAGCTGAGCCTGTTCGTAAGCCTCTTCCCACAACTCCGGAATCGTCGGTATGATCTGTTGATCGTAAAAATTGACGTCTGAATTCTGATTAAAGATCATAATCATATCCTGCGAGGCGCGGCTCATGAACGGAACGACCACATGGACCTGGGCATCCCTTTCCGGCGAAGCCAAAATGGCCGTCCTAACGATCTCGGCAGTCTGCGTTCCGGAATAAGAGGCATCATCGAAAATAGCTATGTCTTCCACGCGCGGATGATCTTTCAGCCAATCCTCAAGTTCATCCGGTTCCAGCACGGCCTGCGGCTCTCTCAAGCCCTGTTCGCGGGCAAGTTCATAGACCCACTCATTACTCTTGCCGGTTTCACTGACAGCAACATACGGCCGGCGGTCGATCTCTTCGTTAAAGGCCGCGACGGAACGCTGCAGTTTCCTTTCAAATTCCTGCTGAGGAATATGCTGAATATTATCGGCAATAAACCTGGCGGTCGAGCGCATATCGGCCGGATGACGCTCGATCCACTGCTGCTTCAAAATTTGATCGGGCGCGGCCGAAATGAGCGGTCTTTGAACGAACGTATTGACCGGCCTGTAAGAAGACAGACGGGCCGGTACCGAGAGCATCGCGGCATTGGACGGCTGCTCGCGGAATTCAACCACATGGTAAGCGGAAACGCCTTCCTGGGCCACCTGTGAACGGACAATATCTCTGATGACCTTGCCCAGTGCCTTCTTGTCAGGAGCAACTTCCACATCCACCTTCTGCACATCTAAAATGTCCTGGGCGCGGATCTGCTTTCTATCGAATCCAGCCGCGATCAATTCGGCTTCCATTTTCTGAGGAAGCAATTCAAAAAATCTGTCGGCAAAAGCAATCGATTCTTTATCCTTCACCACCACGCGCACATCGTAATCGCTGGCAGTCGTGCGCAAAGCCGGAACGCCGGTCACGGCCCGGTCGCGGGCAACGCTGCCGGTGCCGATGACCGCCACGATGCTTTCTTGAACATCGGGATGTAATTCCTCATAAGTCCGGCGGATGGCCCTTTCGGTAATTGCTTTGGCGCTCGCGCTTAAACGGTTTGACTGCTTGATATCGTCATCAGTGATGACACTATTAAGGAAGGCAGTGACTTCCGCCGGTTTTTTGTCCATGGCTTGATCAAAGGCGTGCATGACCTCATCAATGGTCTTCTTATAATTACCGCTGTTCTTCTGCTGGGCGCGGGCAATGAGCTGTTCAGCCGCTTCCGGGATGCCCTTCATCTCCTGCGGTTCCATCATTTCGCCGAAATAAACTTCGGCATATTTTCTCAAATCCTGCAGCGGGATTTCCGGCGCAGCCGCTTCGTATTTGCGGTCGAGCTTGCGTTCCACAATCTTTTCTTTTATCTGTTCAGCTTCCAGGCCTCTGGTGTTGAGTGAGGCCAGCATCGCGGCGTTGGCGCCACCCTGGCGCAGACGCTTATAATTATCCCCAGTAAGGAAGTCTTTCATTTCGCTTTCAAAAGCTTGGCGGACCGATGCCGGAACTTTCGCTAAAAGCTCCCGGTTTTTGTTGCGAATAGCCGCCGTGAAAACGGCAGGATAAAGATCGGCCTGGTTGTGGACATCCGTCTTAAGGCGTGTGACCAAGTTGGGATAATAAACCCTTCCGTCCGGCGATAAGAATAATTTATCGACCGTCACATCCTGGATATTGCCTGTTTTCCACATGTGATCGAGCAAAGCCTTATATTGCCCAAAGATCTCGCGGGCCTTGGCTTCATCAATGGAAGGACTAAAGAGTGCGCCGCCCGCTATTCTATCCGTATCTTCTGAGAAATATTCTGTCTCAATTAAACGCTGGACCTCGGGATCGCGGATAATGCTGACAGGCGCGCGCATGACCTCCCATTGTCCTCCCCCGTTCTCGCCGTTACGGATCACGCTGTAACCGCGATGGGCGACCTGACGAGAAATGAACTGCTCATCCAGAAATTCCCTGAGTTTTGCCTGCTTGAACTGCTGCAATTTTTCCCCGCGAAGGCTGCCGAAGCTCTCAAGCCGGACAATATCCTCGTAGACCGACATATTTTGTTCATCAAGGATAAACGGCCTGTGACCGGCCTTGATCAGGACATAATTGGCCAGTAAACCAGCGGTACGGCTGTTGCCGTCCACGAAAGGCTGCCAGTAAACCAGGTCCGCGATAACTTCCGCGGCCACACCTACGGGATCACTGTCTATTTTTTGACTAAGGTCACCTTTGACCAACCGCTCAAAAATTTGTAGATGCTGGCCCTTAAAATCTTCTTGATACTCGCCGGCGTCGGTGATTTTTGTTCCGCCCAGGAGCCCATGCCATTCTTTATATTTTTGTTCCAGACGTTGAGGTGTGACGCCTTGCTCATTCAAAAACTCAATAAGGTCATTAACGGCCTGTTGATACTCCAAAGACGGCGCAACATTCGCTTCAAATCCCAAAAGATCCGTGGACTTGGCCAAAGTGTTACGCACTTCCGCCATGTTATTGACCTTGCGGTCCGTCCAGCTGAGCATGGCGGCATTGGATGTGGCCAAGGCGATCTGCTGACGGGCTTCGCGGATCCTGTATTGCGGAATGACATAGGCTGTGTTTGTATCCAGTAATTCTTTTTCTTCCGCCATGGATTCCATCAAAGCTATGGAGACGGCATAAGCGGCTTCCTGCTCCGAGACCGGTTCTTCCGCAATGACATCTCTCGAAAAGATCATTTCAGGCTTTTGCGGATCATTACGCTGCAGGTTTATCGTCATACGATTTTGGCCGTCGTTTTGATCAACCGAGGGGCTCGCTTTGACCGAGATGCCGAACATGGACGGAACATCCGCCGTACCGGCCGGCAAATCGACGACTTTGATCTCTCCGTCGGGAGTCAAGAAAGCGCCTTTGGAAAGATTTTGCGGAATGGCTTTGGAGACTTGCATGAGGTCATCGCCCGACATGAAATAAGAGATGCGGCCGTTATTCTGCAAATGAGGCGTGAGCTCAGTTAGGCGCCCTCCCACTGTTTGAGCGGCGGCTTGGACAACATCGCCGATCTCTTTCTGATATTCAGGGAAATCTTCCAAACGGACAATCTGCGGAGCATTGAAATCGCCGGAAGCATCCATCAACGGATCGCTTAAGACCACACCTTCAGGCGATAATTTTTCTACCTTAAAGAACATGCCGTGAGAAATAGCTTGGTTGCCGTCCTCACCCGGAACATTCAAGTGCATATGCACATATAAACCGTCAGGCCTGCGGACCAAATGCGCCGGCGGCGTGATATCCCCAGTGCTGCTTTCAAGCAATCGATCTTCAAACTCGAGCCCTGCTTTTGCACCGCTCGTCAGGGTCTGCTGCAGCCGGACCAGTCGTTCTTTCGTTGCTTGACGGGCTGAAGCCAGCATCGCGGCGTTACCGGCGATAGAAGGCGCTTCCCTGCCCTCAAGAAGAATCATTTTGGTAAGGTCCGGCAAACCTAACTGATTACGGGCTTGCTGGATCATCGTCGGAGCACCCCAGACAGAGTATGTCGGGCCGAATTCATCGCTGATCCTTTGCGCGACCCACTCGATCTTTTCATCCGTGACCGTAGAAGTATCGACATTACTGTTCTGTCTTGCTTCACGCAAAAGACGTTTGACATCTTTGCCTTCCGCGACTTTAGCAATGGTGCGCAGGGCCAGCATTTCTTTGATGGAAGGCTCTTCGTCCTTGACAGGACCGATAGAGGCAGCCATCTGCATCAATAATCTGTCTCTGTCTTGATCGGAAACCTGTTTGATGCCGTCTTCCAGGTCATACATTGTCTGCGTAACGGCGGCTCTTTCTGAGGCCGTGACCGGCTTTTCAACAATCGGCGGCCGGGCCGGTTGTTCGGAAGTGCCTGCCAATTGCGGCACGCCACGGCCGGCGGCCAGAAGCGGCCGATGCCCTGTGCGCATTCTTTCCTCGACTTCGGCATCCATGCGAACGTGCTTGGCATACCATTGCGGCGTGATCTCCGGCATGGCGGCCAAAGCTTCCAAGGCCTGCTGTTTGATCTCAGGATCTATCTTTTCGGAATCCCTCACCTGGGCCATAAAGATGCTCACATAAGCCGGTATGTGGCGTGGATCAGGGGTCGGATGATCAAGCCCGAACCGCGGTTTGATGCTTTCTTCATCCTGCTGCTGCATAATAGAGAAGAGAAAATCTCTTGTCGCCGCAAATTGCTGCGGAGTGAATGTCCCCTGATCTTCTTCGAGCACTTTGACCGCCAATTCCGGTCTTACGCTTAAAACAAGATCGGCAACATCATAAACGGTCGGTTCATATCCCAAGAGACGTGCGCTCTCGGTTTGAGGATCCTTTGAATCCCTGCGACGGATAGTGTCCGCGAATCCTTTGGCGCGTTCAGCCAGCTGCGGTTCGCTCTTTTCCGCCATCATTCTGGCCATGTTGAACTGCAATCTGGCTCTGAGGAAATTACCGCCTCTTAAAGAATCCTTAGCCCTTTCGAACATCCGCCCGGCCCGGGTTTCGCTTATGCTGTCAACGACCGGTTCCCAATTCCACGGTTCCATCTGGACGGCTTGGGCGTAACGATGAGCTCTGCGGCTGGACAAGATCGGGCTGTCCATCGAGCGCAAGGACAGCATCGCTTGGTTGGCCCCTTGTCGATAAGGCTGGACTGTTTTCTCGACAAAAGGAACAGCGGTCTGTTTGGAACCGAATTTATCCACGACCGCTCCGTCAAAAATGCTGTGGCCGTTCAAGGACAGGGTCGATAAAGAATCCCCTATCGTATGATCAAAATAAGTCAGCGTCTGGCGGCTGAGCTCTCCGGGCGTGGCGCCGCTCAGGCTCAGGATCTTTGAACGGATGCCATCGGCATTGGCTATCTCATCTTCACTTAAAATGTCGTCAACGGTCTTGATACGGCCGCTCCGGTACACATTGACATTGGCTCTGGCGGTTTGTGCGCGGTCCAAGGCCCAATCGGTCATGAAAGGCGTAATGACATGGACCTTCACATCGCTAAGATCGGGATCCATGAGGCCTGATCGTGATAATGAACCTACGGTGCTTGTGCCGGAATACGCGGCATCATCGATAAGGACAACGTTCTTTACGTCCGGATGGGCGGCTTGCCAGTCGGATCCGACAACATGGACGGCAACGGGTTCGCGTAAATTATTTTCTCTCGCAAGCTGATAGACCCAGGTGTTGCTTTTATTGCCGGGCGGCAGAAGGACCACATAAGGCTCATCCTGGGTCGCCTGGTTGAACTGATCGACCGATTCACCCAGAGCACTCTCAAAATCCTCTTGCGAAATATGGGTGATATTATCGGCGATGAAGCGGGCCATGGGCCGGAGTTCTTGATCATGGGCAGCGACCCATTGCTCCAGTTTTTCCGCGACAACGGCATTGGACTGCGTTGGACGAATAGCACGCCGGGAAGAAGCGAGCATCGCGGCGTTTGTATCATAAAATTCTCTTGTATCCATTCCCGCCAAAACAATGTCTATATCCGGTCTGGCCACATAATGGTTGTTGACGATCTCAGCTTGGCCGGCAGCGACCATGTTTTCCCAGCGGGCTTTGTCATCGGCGGATAAGGCTTCGGTACCGATCAATCCGGAACGCAACTGCAGGCCCTTTTCTTGGGCCCTATGGGCCGCGAAGGCATACATTAATTTTCCTAATCCCTGTTTCGGAGCGTGCGGCTGCAGCTCAAGATACGGTCCGTGACGCGTCAATAATAAAGAAGCATCATCCCCGAATTCAAATCGTTCATCCTCATTCGCAATCGGCATCGTTTCCAAAGGCCCACGGGCGAGGACCTGGATGACCTGCGGCTCCTGCAGGGCTTGCGGCAGTTGATCAAAAGTAACGTTCCGGTTTTCCGCGCGGGCGATCTTGATATCATTGATCAAATCCCGGGATTCCTGCGGCGGTATACCGGCAATCGTGAATAACGTGGTTAAAGTTTTATCGTCAGCGCTGCGGACAACACGGGCCGCCCGGTCGATCTCCTGCTGAGGCGTGGCATTGGCTAACGGAGCGACGAACAGCGGTTCGGACTGCACCAAGGCCAGCATCGCCGGATTCGATCTTTGCTGATCAAATCCGCGCTGTCGTTGATCGTTGGCCGCGGATGAGCCGGAAGCAGGTTCAACGCGCCGGACGAATTCGGGTCTTTCCGGGATTTCAGATGTCTTTTTTGGCGGCTGGGCTAAAATGCCGCTGACCGATGAGGCTAAAAGGGCTTCTTGGCTGAGTTCAACTGAATCCGGCTGTCTGGCGGATAACAGGCCGATAGCCGGAGGAAGAACAGGTGCGGGAGGAACAAAAGGAACCGGCAATGTCCCGATAACCGGCGGCGCACGGATCTGTCCTTCGACACTGCCCAACATGGCGGCGTTTTTCTGGTCCGGAATATCAATGCTGCCGGTCTGGCCGGGTTTGGCAAGCTGGGTGGGCTCTGCGGTCATGGCCATTACATCTTTTTCCAAACTTAACAGCATGCCTTCCACATCCTCAAATGTTTTTCTGATCTCGGGATCATGCAAGGCAGATATCTTTCCGTCGGCCATGCGGTCAACCGACCGCAAACTCCTGAACCAACCGGCAAATTCTCTTATGACTAAAGCCTCATCTTCTCCATCATACATATCCTGGGAAACTAAGAAATCCTTGACCGCTTTCTGTTCCCGCGGCGCAAGCATTTGCCATACTTGCTCAACCCCTTGTTTAAAGTTGGCATCTGTGAAATACAATCCGTGATTAAATTCATGCCCGACCAGATCGGCGCGGTGATCATTATCTTGTATCAGCCTTCGAGAATCATCGCGGGCAACGGCAAGGACGGCCGCATCTGACTTTGTCACGAACCGTCCATTTTCTTTGGCGATAAGACCCTCTTTGATCATAGCGGTCCGGACCACTTGCTCGGCCATATCAAGCTCTATACCGCCTTGCTCTGCGCTATTGTAGAACTCCACCATATCACCGACGGTCAGATCATGGCCGATCATAGCAAACTCCGACACTGCCGACATTTCCGCTACCTGTCCTTTATGCTCTTTGGATTCCGCAAAAAGCGTCACACGGCCAAAAGCGCGATTCTGAGCACGTATATCCGCAAACTCAACATGATAAATATTCCGGCCCTTAACCTTTGATATCTCAAGTGGAGACTCCATGTCGCGGCTTACAATATCCTGTGGACCGCTGATCTCGCGGCGTGCCATTTCGGCTTTCCACTCCGATCCTTGAACAAATCCTTTGATTTCTCCTTGCGCACTGGTCACAACTCCCATTTCTTCATACAGCCGGTCTCCGGACTCAATAACCAATTCGCCGCCGGCAACCGATAGCGGCGCTTGAGGCATTAAACGCGTAAATAAAGTTCCGGGCTCACCGGTTTGCGGATCGATACTAAACACCATCTCATTAGGAACGGGTACCGACTTTCCGTCAGACAGAGGAATGTTAATATCTTCCAACCCAAAGCTCAACCGGCCATCGACCACAGGCCGGACTCCTTTTCCGGGTATTTCAGCCGCCTTAATCTCTCCGCCTATACCGTTACGGAAGAGGGCGATATTGCCGGCAGAGACAATTTCATCTCCCGCCTTCAGGCCATACCGGTCATCATTCTTGGCCACAAGGAATCTCTTTTCGCCGAAAGTTCCTTCCTCTATATTAAGCTCCCGTATTTGCCGGACATCTTCTTGGTCCCTCAGGACGATATAAGGATTGCGATCGTTTTCATAATGGATCTGATAATCGACTTCGGCTTCGATTTCTTCACCGTTTTCTTTTGTGTCCACCACTTCTGTGCGGCGTAAAATATTCGGCTTATTGGCTTGTCTGTCCGCATCGTTGGCATAGACCAGATTCCCCTGGATAGAAAGCGGTTTTCCTGTACGGGCTGATTCGATCTCAGCGTCGATATTGTATTTTGTCCTTTGATCCAGAATATCCGAAGAAGCCAATCTTCCTTCGCCCTTCGAAATGAATTTTTCGATCTGTTTCGTTTTAACATCCATGACAAAACCGCGGCCGGTCAACGGATTAAAATGCGTGCGCTTCTTTCCATCCGGACTTAATTCAACATTCGAAGTGCTTACGGCCTCAGCGATCAAGCGCAGGCCATTTTGAGCGGTTGTTTCAATATCAGAGAAATTACCTTCACCATTGGCCTGCGCCTCTTTGAGCAATGTCAAAGCACGAGGTAAAGAGGTGCGGGCGGCAACTTCGAGCAGGGCAAAGTCCTTAGCATGGTTCTTGGCTGAGCTGAGCATGATTTCCGCATAAAGTCCCTGCCTTACAGCCTTGTTTTTAGCGACGGTCAATTGTTTGTGGACCCATTCTTTCCCGCGCTCGCTGAGCTCAGTCCGTCCGTTGTTTTCCGTCAGATAACCTTCTTCTCCGACAGGCAGCGGCTGAGATATGGGGAGCACTTCACCGCTAGGCGTTTTGGATAAAATTTGGGCGACCTTGATGGCAGAGTTATGCTGATCAGGAACGATTTCAACTTGGGCTGTACCTGTCTCTAAAGAAGCCAGGGTCACTGTAAGAGCCTTTTCGCTGGCAAAAGCGATATTGCGGGCACGGGTCAACGGCTCCAGAGAACGCCGTCTATATTCTTCAAAACGGGCCGTATTGCCTTTTTCTTTGGCCTGCAGCATTGTTTTGAGTTTCCCCTTGGCTTCGCGTACATGGGCACCGATTTCGCCGAGCGCGATCAATAATCCTTTCCGCTCTCCGTTGTAAATACCTAAATTAATAGGCAGCAAACGGGAACCGTTGCTGACAATTGTGGTCGCGCCCCAGCGGACATTCCCGGTCAAAGGTGAAATATTGTCGGCCAAATGATAGTATTCATGTTCTCTACCGATACCCGTACCGTGCGTTGTCGCATAACCGAAGGCCGTGCTTATAAAGGCATCCGTTCCCATCTTCCAATACTTGCTGCCGGCGACCTCGCCCGGTCTCCCATTGCCTGATTCCGCCTGGAGCATGGGATCAAATAAAATACGGATAGGTTCATCTGTATATTGGCTCTTGTCCTGTATACGCAGAACGAATCTGGCAAACGCCTGGCTTTCCTTTGCCAACTGAGCAACTTCCTCAGGAGTAGACTGTAAGGTCATGGACAAGGATGTGCCTTGCCGCTCGAACTGCCAATTTCCGCCCAACTCCCGGGTCAGTTGTTCGACCTTTTGATGCAAGGCGGTAATTTCGCGTTCTTTTTCTTCGGCCTTCCCCTCGCTGGCAAATATCCTATTGCCGACCATTAAATTACGCTGAAGCGCCAACGCATCCTGATAGACCATTTCTTGCTGGATTTCCTTTTTGGAAGCCGTCTGGAAACCATCTGCGCTGTGCTTCGGCGGAGGAATGATGAATTGATCTTCATCAGTGGCAAAAGTGTGGAAACGGTTATCTTTGCCGATAAACCCTTTTAAGCTTCCATTTTCCTTGCTGCGCACAACCCGGACATCATACGTTTGGCTCAGGAAAATCTCATCACCGGCCTTTACACCGGCCTCTTTAACATCTTCCGAGACAATATAGGGCGCAGAGGAATTCTCGCGATCATAAACGTAAAGATTTGGACGGGCCTTGACTTTAATCTCTCTCTTGGGATCGGCAGGACTCATGATCTTGACTGTTTCTTCTTCCGCCAAATAGCGTCGGTCGTTAACAGCATATACTTTTTTGATATCTTCATTTTTCTCGTTCTTGTCTTCTTTATACACAGCAACGATTTCGCCCTGCGCGTTACGGAAGGCACCTTCGCTGTCCATCGGCAGGTCATTGATGGACTGACCGTTGATCATGACCGGCTGCTGGTCTTTCAAGAACCCGGCCTTTGTCAGAATGAGGTCTTTACCGGCCGCCAGATATTCTCTTTGCAGGCCGAATGAACCTTTTTGTCCATCGATCTGAATCTTATCAGAGAAGATGATACGATTTTCGGCATCGGGAGTATAGACTTGATCCCCGCGATAAGCGCCCAAGATCTGCTGACGATTATCCTTGTCGACGAACAATGTAACGCCGGGTTGAATGGAACTCTTCAGGATCGTACCTTTGGCAAATTTTGTTCCGCCGAAATCAACATCCTCCGCTAAACGGGAATCTTCACGTTCATGGAAACCATTATTCTTGTCCGCGACCATAGTGTGGGCAATATTGAACTGTGTCTTTCTGCCGTTGACGGTCGCGGCGCGCGCTTCGGTATGGACAAATTTACCATTATGGACAGGGGCCACCTTGTGTTCGATCTTGCCGGTAGCTTCATTCCGGTGGGCAAAGGCGACTTTGACCGGAGCTTGATTGGCCACGATCCGGTCGAGGTCGGCCGCTGAGGTCAAAGGCTGGTCCAACTGATAAATATGCCCATTCTGAGGAACCAGCGTTTCGTTAGGAGCTAAAGGAATATTGTGGAAATTGACCGTTTGGACCAAAGGATTGGTGTACCCGAGGACCGTCGGGCCGCCCTTGGTATTGGCCGCATAGGTCATCTGCACCTGCGGTCCTTTGATCGCTTCCGGTGTATAACGGCTGTTTAAGATCCGGTCGGTCAGGCTGGCGATACGCTGGCCCAGCGCATTGCTTCCCAATGCTTCGCGGATGGCTAGGGTGCGGGAAGAAACATTCTGAGTAATAACCAACTGTCCTTCGGCAAAACCGGGAGAATATGTAGAAACATCAGAAACTCGCGTGCGCTGATTAAGGGCTTGGATTAATTCTCTGGGCGTGGTCACCTGAACGAATGGCTTGCCTTCAAGACTTCCTCCTTCTTGGAACTTCACTTCCGTAGAAGCCAATTCCAAGATTTCGCTTTTTATCAAACGTTGTTTTTCCGGACTTAACTGTTTATACAGCTCCCCTTCTCTGTCAAATTCTCTTCTTAAACCTTCTACAGTATGCTTTATACTTTCATTAAGTGATTCCAACGTGGGTTTCGCTTTACCTTCAATATTCTGATTCCGGAATACGCTGTTCTCGGCCAATAATTTCAATCGTACATCTTCCAGCGCTCTTCCTGTCTCAGGAGACTCGCCTTGGGCCAATCGATCGATAAAATCTTCCATGATGCTTTGTGAAAGTTCCAAGCGGTCTCTAGCGCCGATCTCACGGTCAAATTGATCCTGATTTCTCTGGGTCTTTTCGACATATTGTCTGTATGTCTGATCTGACGGAGCCTCAATAACAATCAATCTTTTATCTAACGGTTTTTCAAAATCAGTTCTGCCAGTTGCAGGATCGGTAACACCTCTGACGCGGTCGGGGGCTTGTTCAAGGAAGTAGGAAGCCGTACCCTGGTCGGCAATGCTGACGAGGATGTCTTCCGGAGTAGCTTTTAAAGTTTCACCAACCGCCCAATTACGATCCGCGATCACAATGAGATTATTTTCTTTTACCATCATTTCATCAAGGACCTTGCGATCAGTAATCTCTTTTAGATTTTCCCGAGTAAGACCTCTGCTTGTATCTGCCACTTCATATATTCTGGAATCGGTATCCAAGATAATTACTTTACGACCGGAAGTAATTGCTCTTTCCACCGCGGCCACAATGGCACGGTCAAACGGTGAGCCTTCGCCTCTTACTAAAGAAGACTTATCCATACGTAAATAAGGAATAAGGACATTGCCGCCACGGCTATCGGCCGCATCAACGGCCATATTTATAGCTTCCGCAACATCTTTAACACTTTCTCCTTGGGCATTTTTTAGTACTGTTTCTGATTCACCGAAAGGCTTACGTCCAGCCCATTGGCCATCAACTCTAGCCTGAATTTCGCCATAAATTTCAGCATCGTACATGGCCTTGGCTAATTCTCGCATGGCGGGGGTAATGGTACCGGACATCATGAATACATCTAATCCTGCATCCAAGAAAGCGCGGGTAACTTGAAGATCAGTGATGCGTCCCCCTTCGGATCTGCTAACAAGTTCTTTGAGCGTCAAAGTCGGCTCTGATCTTCCTTGGCTGCGCGCTGCTCGCATGGCTTCCAAATGAATTGACACTGTCTGCAAAAGATCCCTTGTATGAACGTTCGCATGGACAATACCGTAAGGATCAACCGGCGAAGCCTGCTCAGAACCCAAAGACAAGCGCTCCTCGCCGGTTCTTACTTTAACCTTGCCTTCAACACTGGCTTGATATTGAGCAATCAGCTGACGACCTTCTTCTGTGCCGCGCAATTGTTCTAAAGTTACTTTTTCCCCATTACGGGAAGCCACTAAACCTCGTTCAATACCCCGCTCCAAAACAATCGTGGGTGCTTCAGGGCTATGCGCTAAAGTGATTACATCGCCATTCTCCATGATCTTGATGGCTTCCAAAGTTATAGTTTCTCCATCCAAGGCCTCCATGGCTCTCTTGATATTTGTTGCCGTTTTTGTATTGACCGGCCTTTCACCTACGCCACTGGCTTCTTCAGACATGCTCAAAGCTGGTTTACTCATCAACTCGCTATCATATTTAATGGCTCGTTTTTCTTTCAAAATCGAAATAAATTCCTCTCTGTGTGGAGAGCGCAATATTGCTTTTAAATCTATATCCTCAATATTAACAATATCTGAATTTCTGATTTGCCGTAAAGCCTGGGGAATGGAGTCGGCATTCATGGTCTTTCCATCAGACAGCTGTATCTTTGTAACCCGTATAGAAGGATCCAGGGCGGCGGCAAATTCGGTATTTTCCCGATTATTTTGTGCTAACTGGCTTTTGCTTGTTTCTACGGTGATAATAAGCCGCTGATCGCCCGTTTTCCGGAACATTTCAAAGGCACCGACAGGACCCACAGAACTCTTACCGGAAGCTGTCGGGCCAGGAACAATAAATACTTTGCCTCGTTCTTCGGAAGCTGCTCTTTCAGTGGAAACCGCATCCCGTATGGCAGAAGATAAATTGGTATCGAATGTTTTCTGTCCGGCGTGGCTTGCCTGGGAGGACTTGAATCTGGCTTGAATAACAGGTGCAAAAGCTCCATCTGCATCTAACTCTAAATCCGCTCTTCTTGTCGAAGCATCTATTGCGCGGCTCGGTGAAATGGACGGGACTTTCGGAGCTGACGCTTCAACGCTGGAGGCCGAGATCGACGGCGGAGCTCTCGGAGCTTCCGAGCTTTTGGCCAGCCGAGCTTCTCCTAATCCAGTTTCTCCTTCCGCGCGGGCAACAATATTTAAGGAAGGCGCTTCCGCCGGCCTTGATGTAGCTCTGATATTATGCGCTATCTCGAGGGCTTTCCCGCTCAAACCTTGATTTGGACCGCGCGTATTAATCGACTGACCGTTACCATCAATAAGAACGGTTTTTCCGGTAATATCTTGAGCAACCTTAAAGGTGCGGCCATCAACAGTCTCAATAGTCGGTGCCTGACCGCTTCTTAAAGATCTCTCTAAATCGCGGATGGTATTTTCGGCTGCTGTTCTTTCGGCTCTGGAAGAAATTTTGCGGAATGGCTGTACTTCAGAAGTTCTGGCTACATCAGAAGCTGTGGATCTGACAGGGCTTGAAGAAACTTCTGTCGCACCGCTCGGCGGACCGGTGCGCGGCGTTGAAGCGGCAGCGATCTCGGAGGAGGCAACAACAAAGGTGCTTTCCATGGCTTCAACGCGGGCGACGCCAGCCGCATCACCTTGTTCGCCATAGAGCCTTCTTGCCTCACTGAAAGCCGTCTTTACCTGGGCAACGTGTTCCGGGTTGGCGCTGCCTTCATATTTTCTCGCCAGGACCTCGCCTTCCAGCATAAAGTTTTCCGGGTTTCTGCCATCAACCGCCTTGGCACGGCTTACTTCTGCTAAAGCACCGTCATAATCGTTTGATCTGAGTTTGGCCATGGCATCGCTTCGCTCAACAGCCCCGCGAGGACCATACGCGGCCAGACCTAAAAAGCTTAACTGGCTCACAGCCTGCTCTTGTGTCGGCGTAAATAATCCTGTGCTTTTGGCTAATGCGTCTGTACCCGTAATAAGGCCCGGCATGTAAACAACATCGCGATAAAGGCGTGCGGCTACGCCCTTGAGCAGAGGAGGCTGCTGAACACCAGCCACTATTTTTTCTGCAATAGACTTTGCCGATCCGCGGGCCGTGACCTGCAAGGTGCCATACGCCGGGCCCATCCACAAACCTGTCTTGGGTCCTTGTATCGCGCCATCCACTAATCTGCCAATCCCTTCATAAGTAAGAAGCGTATCGAAATCTCCGGTCCATATTGTGCGGCCGGCTTCAAAAGCAGGAGCAACAAGCGTCCAGCGCAAGGCGCCGGATACCTGATGAGAAACGATCTTGGCGGGGCTACCCATAAACTCCGACATTTTTCCGCCAACGTCTTTTTTGCCCGTCAAATATAAAGAACTTAATGCGCCGATAGCGGCACCGGCCATTAACTGATTGACACCGCGGCCGGTCCAATCATATTCACCGCTTAAGACCTGGTCTCGCTGTTGAATAAGATCATAGCCTAAAGTCATCGGGGCCCCAAGACCTGCGCCCCAGGCAGCCCGTTCGGCCAAATACAGCCCTCTTTGTCTAGCGGTATAATCTTTTACTTTTTCAGCGGACCTAAAGAGTCTTCCGCGCAAACCATACGCTGCCACCCCGCCGCCGAAACCGATGATCAAATTTTCCGGACTGATAAGGGCTTTACCGATCTCTCTGACAAGTAGCGGATCTTCCGCTTCATGACCCATCGCCTTTGCTTCTTCAAACTGCATTTCTTTGGCCTGCCAGGTAAGTACACCGTCGGCAACGCCAAGCGCAGCGGAACCGCCGACACCCGCGGCCAAATACCTGCGTATGGAACCTTCTTTTCCTAAAAGATTACCGGCTCTAGCCACGCCGGGGATTTTCGATACAACCCCAGACGCGCCGATAAACCCGCCGAACATAAGACCGGCTGTCGCGCCTTTCCCGAAACTATTCATCACAAATTCCGATCCCAAATCCATCTGGCCGCCGCCAAAATCTCCCGCGGCCGCGGTTGCATCAACCAAGGCATAAGTTTGTCCCCAGACAAGGCCGCTGGAAACGGTGGTCTGCAAGCCTTTTCCAGCTGCGCCCATCGCTGCTTTCCAACCAGTTTCTGCCAGCTTAACATTCGCTCCGGGAAGAGAAATGGCCTTGGCAATAGGATAGGCGGCTGCCACCGCCAATAAAGTTTTATTTGTTTTCCAGGAAAGGAATTCGCCGGAACCGGCATAAGAAGCAATGTTGGGGGCGGCGACCATAACACCTGCGCTGGCGGCGTATCTACCGCCAAATTCCAATGCATGAACTCCGGCATTGGCCCAGCGTCCGCCAACCCACTTGCCGCTCGCATCTACTAAAGCCCTCGACCTGCTACCACCGGCCACTATGCGCTGGGCCAAAGTCAAGGATCTGGTCCCTGCCGCTGTTGCCCCGGTAGCCGTCACGGCCATCTTGGCAGGAAATACACCAGCTAAAACCCAACCGCCGACAGCTGCCCTTACCGTATCTTCAAAGGACATCAAGCCTTCTCCCTTATACATACTTATGCCTTCACCGATAACGACTGAACTTGCCACAAAACCAAGCGCCCGGGTAGTTAAGTATCTCCGGCCCAATTCCGCGCCGACCCTGGATAAATATGCCCGAGCCGCGCCTTGCGCAATGGCACGCTGAGCAGCGGCTTCAGCTACAGCCCCACCAACTGCAACACCACCTGCTTTTGCGGGTATCGCGACAATAAGTCCATAGCCCAAAGTAACAACTGTCAGCACGGCAAGACCAATGTCAATACCGCCTTTTATATTGGCGGCTCTGTTCAAGCCGGCTAATTCGTTGGAGAAATCACCCAAAGCGGCGTAAGAACCGCTGCGATCGCCGGTGTTGGCAAGAATATAATCTATTAAAGGCTTGGCATTTTTACCATCCAGCGTGAAAGGCGCCATCCCAAAATTTTCAACAATATTATCGTTGATCGCATAATTAAATATGCCCTGACCGCGATATTCACGGATCGTAATATCTTCTGGCGCCAAGAGCCTTGGTTTTCGCTTGGCCTCTTCAGGCGCTTCCGCCGAGGGGTCTGCATATCCTCTTTCCGGAATGTCGCGGTCATAGTCACGGTCAAGGTACATAACACTTCTTGTACCATCCCGGTTGAGGACGATAACTCTGTTTTTCTCTCTTCCTGAACGGCTGAGAGCATCACTGCGCACTCTGATGAGGTCCCCGGTCGCATCATCGATAACAAGCTCAGATCGGTAGCGGTCAGGGTCTTGATTTCTTTGAGCTTCTCTTAAATTTTGTAAGACTGCTTTGGCGGCGGGAGAATTAGGCAAGACCAAATACTGGGCGGTTGTGGATTTAAAAAGTCCGGCTCCCAGGCTCTCTAAATAAGCTTCCCCTTGCTGAATAACACCCAAATCCGCTTCGATATGCGAACCGACCGCATCGCGGGTCTTGACAGCATACAATTCACCCGGGCCAAAAAGATCGCCTGTGAACTGAATGCCCAGTGAGCCGGGAGTGTCTTCCAACACTCTTTTGCCATCCCGATTGATAATAGCGCCGCTAATATCAACGAGCATGAGGCCGTTATCTGTATCAAGCGCCTCGACACCGTAGAGGTTCTGCGCGCTGGCTGGGCCCTTACCGGTACTTCCTTGGCTCGCGCCGCTTGCTTCACCGACTATAGTCACCTGGTCGCCGGGGTTGATATTCGCATTGCTTCGCAACTGCACCAGGGTTTCCTTTGACATGGGAACGACGGTCTTCCCATTGCTGAAAACCACAAACCAATCATCTTTGGAAGCTCCCCAGGTATACCTGCCGCCCGTGCTTGCAACAACTTCTCTGCCGTCTGAAAACTCTGTTTTTAAATTGGCGCTCAATTCAAATCCGCCATATTTTACTAAGGCGCTGGTTTCTTCCATGCTCCCTTCTCTCCCGCTAAACCAAGAAAAATCATTCCGGACTTCCAGGCTGCCCCGCTCTCTATCGAACCGAATAACACCCTCTTGATCCGCCTTTTCAAGTTTGGCAAGGGTTTCCGGAGACAAATTTTCAAATCCTTTGATACCTTCTTCCCAATTTACTATATTGTGATAAAGCGTTCCCATTATTCTTTCTACTTCTGCGGGCGCAATGCCAAGCTCATTTAACGCTTTCATTCTAATAGAATATGAACTGTCTGCTACCGGACGCAAGATACCGCCTCTTTCATCGATCCGCACCAGACCCCTCATATTCATGGTCAGATCTCCGGTCGGATTTTCTGAATAGTCTTCTACTGTCTTTCCGGCCCGGGCTAACCTGGCAGCAGCATCGGGGGAAATATCATAAGAGACAAAGGGACGGAACGGATGGACCCTTCTGGTCTTTCCGGCAATGATATTTCTCGCATCAGTTTCACTGATCCCGAGGTCCTGAGTTAAATGCAAAAGAATGGCTTCGGTTCTTTCTTCGCCGGTAATAGAAACTACTCTTTGGATATCGCCTTCTTTTATGCCCATTCTTAAATCGGCATTGCCGAAATATCTTTTCTCTCCATTCTTCATGCGGATAATACCCGTCAAGCGCTCTTCCGGGGTCCCATCCAGCCTAAAGAGATCCGCATTTAAAGAAGTTTGATTTCCTTCCCGGTCAACCCGGACAATACGGCTGAAAGGATTATTCAGGGTCGCACTGGAATCAAAAAGATACATACCGATGGCATTGGGGTTAAAATTAAGACCGTAGTCGCCGCCTATATTAAAGGTAAGCTTGGAAATGCCCTGCCCTATGATCTCTTGTGTGCGTTGTTTTGTTTCTTCTGAATTATGTTCGAAATTAACCGTTCCGCTTTGGGCCATATTAACAACTTCGGGGCTGGCGACCAGCAAGGACCCTTCGCCCCGCGGGACTTCCAACACGATCCTTCCTTCGGCAGAAGTTTTTTGTTCGGTTGCGCCTTCCGGCCTTTCCTCAGGCTCAGAATAACTGGAAGAAGTTTCCGCGGTTGCGCGGGTCCCAAAACCTTCCAGAGCGCTTGAAGCCAGCTTGCCGTCTTCGCCGCGGATAAATGTATCCAATGCGACTCTGTCAACAGGGCCTCGGCGGTCAAATTGACTGACATAGCTGACATTTTCATTGACGTTGACATTAACACCTTCTGCGACAGACAATTCGCTTCCATCATAATCCATAAAGGCGGTGCCGGTACCGGAAGCAGGTATTTCATCCTGGGTTTGCAGAACATAACGGCCTTCTTCACCCAAAGCTACTTTAGCTTCCTTGGCCAGGGCGGGATAGAGTGTGATAAAGTTGGTGTCTAATTGATAAACTTTATTTAAGAGTCCGCTGTCGCCCACAAACCCTAACAGCTCAGCCTTACGCCCACTACCACCGAGCCTGTTGACCGGAGAAGCAAGGAGGGCCCCGGTTTCTATATTAAATGTCTCTAAAATTTTGGTGCCTTGGGCTAAAACAAGATTGCCGCCTTGGACGACCAAATCACCCCTCACTATATCCTGTGATCTGAGTATGCCTTGTGATTTGTCTTCCGCACGCATGAACGGTAATGTATTGCTTACCACAAACACACCGTTACTGTCTTTTGTTTCCTGACCGTCCAGATAAGAATATTGCGAATTATTTATTTGATAGTGCAGGGGAGTCAGCGACGGTCCCAATACAAGCTTGCCGGCGTCGGGATTGACGGATCCGGCCAATTCCATAAAGACAGCGGATTCTTTTAAGGCTTGAGCCAGGACAGGATCCTGAGCCACAAGATGTGTAGCCATAGCGGCCGCACTATCAAAGATAGACGGATCATTACTGCTGCGGAACGTCTGAGCGCGTATCGCCAAATCTTCAGCCTCGGCCGCGGACTTCCCTGCCGCTACAAAGGCCTGGACCAATTGGCTATGTGAATTATTCTTAAGGGCTACGGTTATGAAATTGGCCGGGGCGACATAGGAACCGATACCGAATGTCAACTTGCCCGACAACTTATTTAACCCTTTATCTTCATCCTGCGTAATTATGCCCCTTTCCGCCGGACCGGTACCCAAGCCATCGTTCGGTCCCGCGGCAAGATTGAGCGTTTCTCCTGAAGGCGGCTGTCCCCACGTGGACAACAAGGTCTTTGCTTCCTCAGGAAGAGATGCGGAATTAAACATATCCGGAAAGGTCTGCACGAAATCAAAAGACTCCGGCAGGAAGGCCGTCACGCGCCTTAATTCGGCATCGTAATTTCCGCCACGATTTGCATCATTCCCTTCTCCAGGATTTATACTCGTCGTAAATGCCAGCCCTTCGGGCAATGTAGTGGCTGTTCCATCCGATGAAACAACCTGTTCGGGATTTATCTCAAAACGGATGCGGGCATTATTGGTCAGAATGTTTCCGGGATTCTTGGCATCAAAATAGAATTGTCTTTGCTGGTTTTCTTCCCCTGAATGGGCATAGGAAGTCCAATCTCCGATAAGATAGGGACTGATGTTGGCATCCCTAAAGCCGTGGCTGCTTAAAAACCGCGGCCGGTTATTTTCACTAAAACCTTCATCTTGTCTGTAGCTGGGCAACCCTAAAGAGTTTGGCCCTGCAAATACAAGCTGGGAGCTATGTGTGCCGTTATGAACATAGACAGCCCCACTTAGGATGTCGAAACCAAATATATTTCCCCTATTATCGATGGTCTTTTGCTCAATAAGCAGTGGATTGCCGGAAGCGTCTTTCAAGGTTGGGCTCACGATTGAGCTAAGGGTCAATCGATCGACGCCGCTGTCTTGCGCGATCGAAACGCCTACACTGTCCATATTCTGCTCAAGGGCGGCCGCATCGCCGCTCACCAGCACTCCATATGTCCCTTGCTGATCTATCCCGACCCAAGGATTATCTGAATAGACAATACGGCGCTCGCCGCCGGCTTCCTTTACCAATTCCTCATTACGTACACCGCCAAACATGCCAAATGGACCGAAGCGTGTCAAAACAGAAAAAGCTTGTTTTTCTTCTTCATCTGTACCGGCAGTCCGGACATAGTGCACAGGGATATAGCTCGTATTGCCGTCGGCATCAACGACTGCTTTATAGCCGACCACCGGGCTCGCCATCTGTACCATAACATCCAGGTCTTGGCGCGATGTAGTTTCGCTGCCGGCCACACCTAAAGCAGCAGTGTCATCGGCTACTGTCTGCCGGCCATAATTTAACGCCATTAATATGCGGCCTTCTTCTTCGCTCAGCGGCGCGCCCTGACTTTGAAGCATAATCCCTTCGGAACCGGAGGAAGTCAAACGTACATCAAAAACAGTGCGCGGGTCAACCCCTTTGAAACTGCGGCTGCCATCGGCCTCATAAACAACTGTGCCTTGATACTCGATCTCTGCGATCTTTTGATCTTGGGTTAATCCTTGCAAATACGGTCCATAATTCACACGGGACAATGTCACGCGATACGTATCTACTGAGCCCTCGCCTGATACGGTAGCAACCTTAGCGCCGGTAACTACGGCCAGCTCCATTTCAAAGGGAACAGCCGCGCCGGCGGCAGTGCCCATGTTATTCATGGACAACTGGACCAAATGCGTTTCTTCTCCGGAAATTTCAGTCTTTTGTTTTAAAACGACACGGCCGTTCTGCGAAGCCTGGTCCAGGAATTCATCCTCATCGATCTTGGTGAATCTCCCTTCCTTTAATAAATAGCCGGGCTGACCTTGAAGATAAATGTTCATGATCGGCGATTCACCATTGTATCTAACGACCATGTTGCGGGCCTTTACGTCTTGCGCAGGTGTAAACCCGTAACCGTCGCCGTATACAAAAATACCGCGATTGCTCTGGACATTGCCTCCGCTGACAGCTATGCCGTAAGCGTAAGATTCTATTTCGGCGGATTCGGACTGGAATTCTTTAACGAGCTCAGCAACGATGGGCGCGGAGGCTTCTTCATAAATTTGGCCGGCTTCTTGGATCGTAAGGGTCTGACCGCGTTCGCTTTCTTTAGCGGCGGCGACCGCGACATTTCCCGCAACATCCGCTTCCACGACACTTCCAGTTTCGCTGAATGACTTCTCATAGGCGCTTTGATAGATCCGGGTCCAATCCATCTCGGCGAGCCTCTCGTCTTGTTCTGCTTTTATAGCTTCCAACCCGGCCCTTCTGGCAGGAGCAAAGTGCTCATTAATGGCCTTTGCGCTGGCTGCGGCAAAGATCCTGCCGGATTCTTCTTCGGTAAGATCAGGATTCTCATTTTTTGCTTCTTCTACGGCTCTTGCGCCTGCAGCATTGCCAATTGTCAGCACTGCACCTTTGACCAGGTCAACTCTTTGCCCGATCGGTGCGGTGAAGCGCTCGACCCCGCCGCCGGACGGATTATATTCCAGCATTCCGCCCACGCCGATGCCTTCAAAATGCATCTGACCGGTCTTTTCATCAAATTTAATAGGAGTATTGCTGCCCAAAACTAAAAGGTCTTCAACAAAGGGCGTGCTTCCGTCGGGATTGCGTACAATTTCTTCGCGCTTGGCAACGGTCTGTTGCGTAACACCTGACGGGCTGGCGTCCTCAATGGCCTGGGCAATTAATTTACCGGCTTCCGAATCTTCATTTAAGAATGCAAGTTGGTTGTTCTCAAGGCGGGCAACTTCCAGGCCGGTCGCTTTTTCGGTATAGGTCGTGATGCCTGTATCGACATTGGACTCGCCGATGATCGTTTCATTCTGGGCCAACTCTTCTATGGCATTCAAAAAGGCGGGTTTGGATTCAATCTTCGCGAACGTGCCCGGACCGCCCTGGAAGGCTGTATAAATAACGCCTTCTCCTGCAGGTGCGGCTTCACCGGCGAAATCCTCGGCGGAAAGAGCCTGATCGAATGTTTCGATCGTCAAACTCTTAGCGGTGTTTTGAGGAAGAACTACTTGGGCATCAAAGCCTGTGCCGGCATAAAGATCATAAGCTGACAATCCTTGGGCGCTGTACTGCACTAACGTATCGGCAAATGTCAATCCGGCTGAAAACGCATCGCTGTTGGCCGGCCGGCTTCCCGCGAATTGGGCCAGAGTGATAAGGTCTTGATCTTCTTTGGAGCCGATAACACCGACCTGCTGCACCAGATTGAACCCGACACGATGATCGCTTTCTTCATCAACTGTTGAAATAAGTTTTAAACTCTGTCCGCGGATCGCCTGTATTTCCCCGATCCAGGCTTGCGGCACACCGGTTGCTTCTACTAATATTTCATCGCCTTTCCCGAGGACTGTTTGCGCGATCCCGGGGAGCGCTGCCTTCTCTTCCTGCCGGGCGGATTCGGCCATTTGTGCAAAGCCTTCGGATACATCCGTTAGACCCATCGCAGCGGTTACTTCGGCCATCACGGCAAGAGCTCTGGTTTTTTCGCCTAAAACTTTGGCACGGTCGCCGGCAACGGCTTCATTAAATTCGGCTTGAATCGCTTCGGCTTTTTCCAAAGAAGCGAAATTCCCGCGCAAAATTTCCTGCACCGGAAGATCAACGACCTTTTCACCGTCAAATTGGCTGATGCGCTGTGATTCATATTTGAATACTTCTTGGAGCTGTTCCTTACCTTCTGCATTCGTGGAAATTATTTGTTTTGACCGGTAGGGAACATAGGCCACCTGCATGACATCTTTTCCTTTGGCCTCGACCTGACTTATGTTCAGCCGGCCGCCGCTAAAGAGCCCTTCGCCGACTTCATCGGCGTAATCAAATTCTGTCCAGGCGCCGCCGTCCAATACGGCCGTAGGCGGACGTCCTTCGTCCGATTTAAACTGATCATAAAATTCAACTCTGTTATTAGCCAATTGGCCTTCATAAGCCTTCGCGTCGATGCCCGCCTCATAAACCGGCTCTTCCCCGGCTCTTATTTTGGCGATCTTGGCGTTGACTTCGTCGCTGCTGCCCGGGAGCTCCGCTAATGCGATACGGGTCCCTTCTTCAGTCGAGATCGCCATGGTTTCGGAAGTCAAGGCCAGGGCGAGCTTGGCTTCCGGCGATAAATGATCGCGGTATATGCGCAAGATCCCGTTCTTGCCCACAAGTTCGGGCTGGGCCGAATCATCAATGGAAACAAACTGGCCGCGATCCAGCAGCCGTCCGTCTTTATCTTCGCCGGTTTCCAAGGCGATCAAAACGGCTTCATTTTTTCCTTGCGGAACATAATAGCCGAAACTGCGTAAAGTAAATCCGAGCGAAAGGACCATCTTGGCCATACTGACGTCCCTGACTTTACCCACCATCTTATCGCCTTCTTCTTGAGGAGTCCCGACAAGCTCAATGTCGCCGCTGAATTCTCCTCCGCTCGCAATAGCCGGGAGATAAGCAACGTCTTCCTGTTTATTAAGAGAGGTGATCGTTTTCGTTTCTTCATCATAAACAACCGGATAAAAATCACGCTGTTGCGGATCATAGACAAGTTTTGTGCCATCAGCGGCAAGATACAACGTTTCGTTGACAGGTTCTTCCCCGCCGACATTAACCTCAACGGTTTCGGTTTGAAAGACAACATCCTTTACCGCTTGCGGATCGGTGATCTTATCGTGCACCAAACGGGTCACCGCATAATCCACGGACGTGGAAATCGGATTGTTCGGCGAGATCAACATGCTTCCCAAGACACTGTTGAATTGATCGACCATGGCCCACGCGGCCTGTTCATTGAGAAAAGTCGCAATGGCGACTTTTTCCTGCAACGCCAAACGTTCAGCCCGTTCTTCCGGGGTTTCATCGGAATCAGCCAATTCTTCCTCGGTGGGAGGTTCGGCAAATTGTTTCTTTATATCCAGGATCTGCAGGACAGATCCGATCGACCAGCCGCCTAAGGACATCATATAATCATTGTGCGCGATGAAAGCGCCTAAGCCCGTTTGACCGGCTTCCGGATTGTCAAAATATCCAAGAATAAAATCTTTCTCGGTCTCTAATTTCCCGGTCTCCGGATCCATAACTGTAACGTCAACAGCTTTCCCGGCGAGGGGCCCAACGACTCCCTGAGCAAGTTCTTCCGCCCTGGTCTCAAGAGAATAAAGAAAAATGCTGGGCTTATCGACTTCCGATATGAAGAATGTATAAGATTGGCCCGCTTCCCACTGATTGGTCAGAGCCAATTCTGCGGAGACTTCTATTTTTTCATCGCCGGCCATGACAAATAATTGGCCGTTGCTGTCCTGCTGTAAAGTAAGCGCCTGTCCTTGAACATTATTTTTGAGCGCCTCGGATTCAGAAATGATCTTGGAGCCGTCAGCCAACTTCAATTCACCTGTTAAGCCGTCTGCCGGCGCAACAAAAGCCGCAAAGCTGGCCTCGACCAGCGCGCTCGACAATAACGAAATTCCTCTCACCAAAAGCAGCTTGGCCCGGTCGGTCTGCAGAACACCGGCGCGGTCGCCTTCCGTGTATTTTTCTTCCAAGGCATCAAAGCCAAACGCCAATGCCATGCTCAAGAGGCCTTTGAGCAGGGTCTTTTCCCAATAGTGCGGGTCCTCGTTCTTGGCGGTTTCCCAAGCGCCCTTATAGCCGTCGTCGATCTGATTGATAAGCGGTGCCGCCATATTGGCCACGATACCGCCGACAAGATCACCGATGGCCTGGGACAATAAAGAATCTTCGCCGGCGTATTTCGGAGAAATTTCTGCGGCAATGATGCGCGCGCCGATGCTGGCCGCGGCCGAGACCACCCGCATGGTGATCGTTTCGACGATCTTGCCCCAATTATTGGAAATATTGCCGGCCAGGTTCCCTAAAAAGCCTTCATTGCGCGTTCCAGCCAGATCAAACGTGGAGCCGAAATCATTGGTATTAAAAGCGGCATCGGCAAGACTGACAACACCGAACGTGGCGAGTTCCGCGCCCACGGAAGTGACGACCCCGATGATCGCTTGGCGGACAATAGGATTGACATCATCGCCCATCCGTTCGCTTAAAAGCTCTGCCAACTCCCACTGCACATATCCTTTCAAAGCACCGACCGCAAAGCCTTCAATGGTCTTTATCAAAACGTCCGTTAAAATTGTCGACATGGAGGCGGTCAGATTCTGCGCAAGCTGTTGACCGGCCTGTTCAGCAAGGGCCTGACTGACACCGCGCTGCATAAGCTGATTGGCAAATTGATCGCCAACTTGCTGGGCTGCCGCAGCCTCCAGCGAACTCGTCCCCAAAAGTTCTCCGACTTTTATCGTGGCCAACTCTACATTAGGCACGCCGCTGCCGCCTTCGAGCGCTGCCTCCGCCCCACCTTCTGCAGCCGCAGAACCACCGGCGCCGCCCGCGGCGGCCATGGCATTCATACCAAGTGAAAACGCGGTCGTGATGGCCATCCCCAAAAGCATGCCGCCTTGCTCACTGCATTTTCCTTCCTGGACACACCAGCGGGAAATGCCGCTGCCTAACTGTGAGGCGCTCATGGTGATGGCAAAAGAGACGAAGAAATTCCCGGATCCGAATAGAACAAAGGAAAGCGCGGCGGCCGCCACCTGGAGACCAACCTGCAGGGCAATATCACCGCTGCTCATTAAACCGGGGAGCTCATCGGCCTTGCTGGTCCAGGCATCACCCCAAACAAATGAGGTGGCCGTGTCCGAAACAAATTCTATCTTCCCGCTGGAAATATTTTGGAAATCCCGGGCCAAGACAAACCCGGTAAATCTCCGGAGGAATTCTTCCTTGGACAATGAACGCGATTGTCCAATGTCGATGACATATATGCGGTTTGAATCCGTATTAGTGACGGTGACAAAGTGCTCATCGCTCAAATTGGCGATAAACGGCGGCCTGATCTTGAAGACTTCTTCGGAGGCGACTTTGGCGGCTTTGTATTCCAGTCCGTAAGCATTGACGACTTCTTTGATGGAATAAAGTGAGGTCTTTAAGGTCGGTTCTCCGGGTTTGATGATGTTCTTCATTAAGTCAATGACAATGGTCATGACCGAGAGTTCTTCCAGGCTGTTGTCAATGTCCTGACTGGCCAGAAGGTCCCGCAGGGCATAGACACCGCAGTTGAGCGGATGGATCTTGGGGTCATGCAACCAGCGCACGACCTCGTTGATCATGTATTTAGTCAGCAGGAGGTCGGAACGCACCAAGAGCGAACGGTCTTCAAAATACACGCGGTCGGAGGTCCCGGGAAGCTTGATCTGGAGTTGGGTATTTTCTTTGTAGGCGACTTGGCGTAAGAGTTTATCCAGGCTGGCCGCAATGCGGGCGGAAGTCAGGTCTTCAACAGAAGCCGACTGGACAACATTCGCCTGGCTCTTGTCCCCCCAAATAACAGCCGGGTTGTAATTAAAGGCCCAGCTGATCTGGTCCGGGACAAAGACCATGACCACAACGAGAGCCACAGCGCGTATCCAGGATTTATAACGGCTGCGGAAAGGCGGTTCTTGCGCTTTTTGGATCTGCGCGATCTGTTCAGCCGGGAGTTCGATGTTATGCGGGTCCTGGAACGTACGGTCCTCTTGGCGACTAATATTAGGGCTACTAGTCGCACTTTGGGAATCGCTATATTTGTCCAGTCTGTCTTTCATGGGCTTTATATAGACCTAATGTCCAGTCTAACGTCCAATCTAAGACTAACACAACGATCACAACGGGTGTGGCACAGGCGTGGGAAAAAGGTGAAAAAAAATGGGCTACCACGGAATTTGGACTGGTAGCCCGAGAGAAGATCTCTCTTTAAAGAAAGCTCAAATTGTTCATTTTTTCCCGTGGCGTTTTTCATTTCGGTACTCAAATTGAATGACAACACAAGTATAACATATATACTATAAGCGACAAGGTTTTGACCATTCTTTTTACAAAAAAATCTCATTATATTTCAATAAGTTATACTTATACTAAAAATAATTCGTTTTGATAAAATCTTTTTGACCGGATGAATGAAAATACGGCACATATCCGCATCGTTTTGAATTCTTGATCTATCCATGGGCATCCGCTCTCCGCTGTTTTTCGCGGCCGCGAACTTGATCGTGATCATTTTAAAAATCGCGCATTTCTTTGCCTAAGGACAGGGGAACCTTTTCAAAAATTCGTTTTTAAAGAAATTCACCGGGAAATTTCTTCGCAAAAACACATCGGTCATAGGTATTCATTATCAATGTCCATTCTAAAATGCATGTTTGGACATTAAATAATGTCCATACTGAAGTGGAATTAGGGGGACGTGTAACGTGACCTTATTTCGCTACCGGCCCGGGTTTTTGCTTGAGGAGACGCCGCCCCATTTGTTTCTCTAATTGTCGTATGTATTCCGCTGACCCCAAGGGACGGCCCGTGCGGCTATGCTTACGGATAATACTCAACTCTCTTTCTTCTTCGGCAAGATATTTTGACCAGTTCTTTATTTCGTCCATCAAATAGAACGGGGTTAAAATGGGAGCGTGTATGCGCCTGGTATGTGCCTTGGCGCTTGACCATTGATACTCCTCTGCTCTTTGGACGATGTTGGCGCGGACCGGATTCCTTTCAACATAACGCACGGCGGCATAGACATACCGCTCATCCATGACCGTGCTTCTGTACCGCCCCTCCCAGAGGTGCCCTCTGCACCCTTCGCGGAAATTGATCAGCCGGGTGTAGAGCTTGTGTGTTTCGGCAATGGCCTGGGGTAGGCTTTTTTCTGTCTCGGGCACAACGATCAAATGGACATGATTGTCCATGAGGCAATAGGCCCAAATTTTCAGGCCGAACAGTTCGGCCTGCAATTTTAAAATTGATAAATATTTGGCCTTGTCTTCCGGAAGAATAAAGACATTCTGGCGGCGTACGCCTCTGTGGACAATATGGTGCGGCTCTCCGACGGCAATGACCCTGGCTAATCTGGCCATAAAAAATCCCCTTTCGAATTTCATATTCTCGAGGGGAAAAGGAGGACAAGGCTTTTATGCGGGATAACTATAGCGCACTATCTCATAAAATTCAATCTTAAAAAGACATGGAAAGGGCCGTGGAGGAGATAAGGTTACGTTACACGTCCCCTTATCTTAGCCGGCCATTTTCTGCATGGGATTGTTTTGGATGAAATCCAACATAATGGGGGCGGCGACCAGGATACCGACAACGGGGAAGATGCAGAATAAGAGGGGCACGAGCATCTTTAAAGGCGCCTTCAAGGCCATCTGCTCGCCTCTTCGGTAACGGGCCAGACGCATGTCCTCAGAAAGGATGTTCAAGGCCTCGCTGACAGACGTACCCATTTTATCCGCCTGGATCAAGGTCCGGGCGAACGTGGAAAGATCAGGCAGCTCATATTTGGTCGCCAGGTCTTTGAGGGAATCCCGCCGGGTCTTGCCGACGTTGATCTCCTGAAGGACGATGTTCAATTCATTGATAAACACCGACGGCGGGGATTTTTCGATGACCCATTTCAAGGCCAGCATGAAGTCGAGACCCGCATTGACGCAAAGCCCCAACAGATCGATAGCGTCGGGCAATTCCTTGACGATGGTGGCCTTGACGGTCTTAATGCGCCCCTTCAACCAGAATTCCGGCATCATGTAACCGACGCCAAAGCTCATCAGAAGCCAAAAGGGCACCAATTCCGGATTGATCATCGGATAAGTCAAGATGAGCGCGCCGACAATACCGATCTCCTTAAGGACGAAGAACTCTTCCGGGGTCATATTGACCTGGGCCATGGAAAGGTCCTTGGTCAGGCGCTGGCGCATGAACCCGCTGCACAAAGGCGTGTTTACTTTGGCAAGGCTTCGAAACACCCGTCGGGAAGCTTCGTTGAGCGTGCTCTTTTTATTTTTATCGGCCTCGAAGTCCAGTGTCCTCAGGCGGGGCCGGTATTCCCACTCCACCGGGAAAAGGCCCAGGACAAAACTGAACGCGCACAAATACACGGCCCACAATATGAGGGTCAATATCACCATGTTAGAAATCCTTGAACGAACTTATTTTAAAGATGAAGAACGCGCCCATGAGCTCCAGGAATATCGCCACGACGAGAAGTTTGCGCCCGATGTCCGAATACAAAAGAGAATCGAAGAAATGCGGGTTCGACGTGTAAACGGCGGCGGCAAAACCCAAAGGCAGACAGGACATGACAAACCCCTGGATCTTTCCCTGCAGGGTCAGGGTGTCCAGATTCTGCTGGATCTTTTTCCTTTCCCGGATGTTGTTCACGATGCGCGTGAAGATGACGGGCAAGTTGCCGCCGGTCTCGCGCGCCAGCAGGATCGCCGTGATCATCTGCTGCATGGCCGCCGAAGGCATCCGGTTGTACAAATGGGTCAAGGCATCTTCCAGGGAAACACCCATCTTGTTCTCCCCCAAGACCGTCCCGATCTCGAGGTTCATGGGATCGGGCATTTCCTCGACGACAGCCTCAAAGGCCTGGATAAGGCTCAGGCCGCCCCGGAAGGAGCTCGACATGATCATCAAGGCATCGATGAGCTGGTTCTCGAATTTGGCCCTGTTCTTCTGGGCCAGGAGATTGGTGTAAAAACCCGGGGCGATCAAACCGCCGAAAAAGCCCATCAGGACGCCGAAAAACTTGAAATCTGTCGGGAACAGAAAATAGCAGGCGACGGGGGCGATGATAGGCGCAAAGACAAAATACTTGGCCATTTTCCGCGCATCGCTGCGCGTCAAAAGCCGGTCCATTTTGGTGGCCAGTTTTTGCTCGCGCTTCTTGCCGTAGGTAACGCCGGCGTTGTAGGCCATGGGGATGACCGAATAGCCGAGCAGGGCAACCGTGCAAAAAACCAGGAATATCGCGAGGATCATAAATTTTTCCGGATAAAAGTATGTGTTGTCATTATATCACGCCCAACAGGGCTTGTCATGGTGCCTTTCCGCGCGATCAAGGAAAACACGGCACATACGGCTGCGGACAGTTGTCATTGCAGCGCTGGCATGACATAACGCAATCATAACAGCTTTGTATGGTCGCCTGCGACGAATGGCAGTCGCAGCCGCTGTTTTCATAGCATTTTATATCGAAGTACAATCCCGTATTGGAATACGTATCGAAACGGCACTGGATCGTATTGTAGGCATCGAACTGCATGCCTTGGCCGAACGTGTCGCCGGTCGTGCGCCACCGTCCCGCGAAGGACTGCTTGATGTATTTACCGAACACGATCAGCGCCACCATGAGAAGAGTAACCAGCACGATATACTCGACCGTTGCCTGCGCCTTCCTTCTTTTGGATGTCCTTTTGAACATTTACTAAGGCCGTCCTTTTATCTCTAATCGAAATTCTTGCACGGAATGAATTTCAGATAAAACCCTTTGGGCGCATTGCTCTTGAAGTAATATTCGGCGCAAGTTTCGGAATAAACCCCCTGACGCAAGTAAGCATTCAACACTTCCCAGCAAGCCTCCTCGGGCGGATGATGGCTGCAATCCTGAGGATCATGTTCAGGGTCGGGGTGAGGACACTTCGTGTTTAACATGACCGCGCGCCCGTCGAGGGGATTGATATATTCAAGTTCGGGCGGCAAGCCGCTCCCTGCGGTGGGCGGGCCCATGACAGCCCCGCATTCGGTGTTCATATTCTCATTAACGGTGTTGGCCCCATAACCCCCGATACTGCCGGCATTGGGGTTGGTAAACTGCGGCTTCCAAATCGTTTCCCCCATGGGGAGCCTGAGCGCCGAAGCATCCTTGCTCTCATCGTAACGCATGACCCTTGCTTTGACGACACCCCGGCGGTGATCAAGCTCGTAGCAGCGTCGCAATCCCCAGCTTTTGGTGTAGGTCTTGATATCCGGCCAAACCGTGTCGCTGCCGACCGCCTGTCCGGAAGCACAGGCCGGCTCGTCGGGATCAGGCTGATGCAGCGGCCCCTTGCACCGTCCGGGCGTGCGCACGTCAATGCGCACAATGTGCCAATAGCCTTGTTCATGCTCCGGCCGGTTCGCCCGCTCTCCCGAAACGTTCTTCGGCGCAGGCCCTTGCCAGGCATACATGACCTCCAGAGGCAGCGGTGGTTTGATCGGCCCCCAGTCTTCCATTATGTCCTCAAGCTGAGCGGCCGGACCGTTTAAAAACGCATCAAACGCCGCCATGGCCTCTTGCAGGATGGCGTAAAAATCTTTTGCCAAATAGACGATCCCCTTCCAGTTCCCGGGATTATTGCAAAGATGCCGCTGCGGCATGGTGCATCTTCCCATGAGATATTCAAGACGCTTTCTGAATTTTGCCACCTGGTTTTTTGCCTGCTGGACCTGCGCTTGAGCTGCGAGCGTATAACTGGTTTGGGCCCCGTTAGGAATAGTATTTTGATAACATAATCCTCCGGAAGGATAATCCGGCGGCGGGCCCAGTGTCTTGGAATAGTTAAGCTCGCATTCCCAGGTTTTATCCATGTCAAGATACCGCCAGTTTGTCGGCCCCCATGGCCCGCGCTTTCCGCCGATGTGTCCGGGAGTACAACACCGCGCCGCAAGATAGGCATCGGAAGGACATGTCAGACCGGGAAGACTGGCACAGGCGACAGGATCAAGAATATTGTACGCCTGGCACACTGGATCGGGCCCTGGGTCCGTTGCCCAGCTGGCCTGCCAGGGACCCCAGGTCTGCCATGGCCGGCTTGCCGGTGGATAATAACCCAGCGGATCGCACCCCGCGTTCCAAGTCCCTTGCGGATTCTGGCCAAATGGACCGCAACCGCCTCCCGCCCCGTCGTAAAATGGGAGATTGTTTACAAATGACGGCTGGTTTGGAACCGTCGGGAAATTGGTTAGAGGGTTGCAGGCCAGCACTGAGCCTGGATTCTCGGGAGGGATAAAAGGATCCGGATTTCCTTCCAGACACCAGGCGCCGCGCTTGATAAATGTATTGGGGGCAGTCGCCGGCACCACACTTTGATTAAAGTAAGCGATCGGGGTGATCATGCGAGGAAGTCTTTTGGGATTACACAGAACGTCCCAATATTGTGTGCACCGCTTGGGATCGCCGCAGGTCTCGAATTTGTCCGCGTTCCCCCGCTTTCCCTGCCACCAGGGAGTACTTGGAATAGTGTGGTTCGCATTCCAATCCAAACAGGAAATAACCTCATCAATTTTCTGGATATGTGTAGCCGGCGGAAGAGGTGAACACAGCGGATTAGAGGGGGCATCATCGTTCTCAAGACAGCACCAGCCGGTAAGACATTTATCGCGAATAAACAATTCCTCCCATTGGGCCATAAACATAGGGCCGTTCGGCGAAGTTTGGTCCATATCGGGAGTGCACCAGACATCCTGTTCATCATCGCCTATGTAATCCGTCCCGCCGGAAGTCCCGGTTTCGTCCGCGCCGAGCCATGCGCCGATGGTCGCATGCCAGTTGTCCATGTCATATCGCCATTCCCATAACCCGCCGGGCTCGGTGCGATTTGTAAACCCGCCGATATCCTCGATCCACTCCGCGGCCTTGGGATACCAATTGGGAAGGTCATCCGCCAACTGCTGCGGGTCCTGGGCTAAAAGTTCCTCGGCCCACGCAGCGAATTCCAAAATACCGTTAATGATGTCATCTAGGGTATCATCTTTCCATACGGAGGCATCAAAGGTCCCAGGGTAATTAATTTTGGCGTCATCGCATGTGCAATTATCAATTTCTTCAGGGCCGCCGGCGGCGCATTGAAACTGTTTATCACATCTCCCCGCATAAGGCCAGCCCTCGCCGATACCGGCATGAGGCGGATTAGAAATTTGGCCCGCGGTTTTGCAAAAATTATCTACGCCCCTTTTCCATAAATTGTAATCCGTTGACGGCTGACTCGAACAAAATGTTTGTTCGATAGTCGGGTTCGGCCAACCCACCAGAAGCTGTATCTGACCACCCGGCAAGTACCGGTTGGGCTCTTCGATCTTATCCGGAGAAATAGCCCTGTAACCTGCTAATTGAGGAAGGGTGCCGGCATCAGCACCGTCCACGCATCCCGACCCGCTGTACGCCGCATTCCCTACCGGCGGCCAAGCAACCGGCGGCACTATCAAATCCAAACGATAATTGTCAATGGTTTGCGGCGCCAAGCATGTTGTCAAACAATAACATGTCGGATTGAGACCGCAGTTGGAATGAAGAACGCACGGGGGCGGTTCATATTGAGGTAAATAAGGGCCCGGGGGATATTTAACAAATTCCGGATCGCACCAATGGCATCCCCAACCGTTATAGATCGGGCCCATGTTGCGTAAATTTGTCCGCCAATCGCGAATTTTGTAAAAAAGTTGATAGATGCCGTGCTTATGGTCCGGGCTTTGCGCGCGGGTGGCTCCATATAAAGGATAACGATAATACCCCGTAACATCCTGCAACCGGATATTAAGCTGAGCACTATACGTCTGAACGCCGTTGGGATTGAACTCATCTTTATTATAGTTGGCCGATTCATCGTCGACCCCTAGCTTTTCGCGGAAAGAGAGCCAATCGATGAGAGGGACTCCGCCAGGAGCCCAGTTGCCGTCATTATTACCATAAAAATCTTCATATGGCCTATACATCCATTGATAAAAAAGACTGCCGCTATCAAAAGGATCGGCCCAGTTGTAAGGATACGCCGGCGCCGCTCCTGCAAGACCCGAACGCGAACCGCAACCCTGGGAGGAACCGCACCCCTCGGGACCGGTATCACAGCACTCAGGCCGGACGTCGATATTACCGCCGACTTCCGGGTCATCGATCTGGTCCGGCAAACAGCACGGGTCGCATATGGAGGGAGTATTAGGAGAATTATTGGCTCCCACCCCGCAATTGTAGAGATCAGGGATACCGAGACCGGGGGGATAATCTACGTTGGGATGGCGGGGATAAGGATCGTAAAGGCCCCAATCGCCGGAATCCTCCACATACAGGAAATCATTCAAGGCATCCAGAAAGAACTGTATGTCCACATCGCGCGGTTTAAGTGTCCTTAGCCGCTGCAGATAATGCCAATGAAAGCGGCCGATCTTATCGTTGGGCGTGACCCCGGTTAAGCCGAACTTGCGGTCTTGATCGAGATCGTGCTTATCTTCGATCATATGACTGTCGTCGATCGAGTTGTTAAGCGCTGTGGAGATTCCCTGTTCAACGACAAGATCATACGGGCCTAATTGTTTACTCAACAATTTATTGAGGGTATCGGTCAGGCCGTGTTCGGCGGCGATGGCAAAGGCGAGACCGACAACAGAAGCCGCGACGGCCGCGATCAATGCGATTTGTGTTAAGAGGGTAAGCGAGGAACCGCCGGTCACAAAGGCCAGAACAACGGCCACAACAACAATGATGACCGTCAATATGGCCGCAAAAATACCGGTCCAGCCGCATTTCTTTTCATCACCGCCCAAGCTTACCTGGAAGACGGATTCGCCGTAACTGGCCACGAATGACGCCATGTAAGACGCCGCCAAATTCGACGCAATCGTTACCGTGGTTTTGGATTGCGAGATCTTCCCGAGATTCAAAATGACCGCGTAAATAATGAAGGCAAAGGCCACGATCAGGATCAACACCAGGATCACCTGACCGCGTTCTGAACGCAGCCGGCGCGGGCCCCTCAGAGAGGAACGGATACGGTCAAAAAAGTTGTTCAATCTTTGCAGGATCATTCTCCCCACACCGCCCTTATTTTGCGAGGCTTGTAAAAATACGGGTCGATCTGACGCAACGGCCCGTCCGTGTTGTTGCCCCAATTCTCTACGACATCATTGCGCGAAAGGAATTTCTGGTGCACCTGGCCGCGCTCGGCCAGACCTATCCCCGTCCACTGAAACACTTTTATGAAGGCATACACAAATAAAAAAATGACGAATATGGAAAAAGTGAATTCCAGGAGGACCTGGCCCTCCGCGCTTTTTTTCCGTCTTTTTACTTTATCGGGAAGTGTTCTGTAACCCACCTTCTTCCTCCGATATCCTTAAGCCGGCTGCGGACGTAAATAACATTGGTGGTCAAGTCCATGCATGTTTTGTCTTCGCGCCCAAAATTAAAACACGTGTCAGCCCCTTGGCCGCTGACACAGTATTCAACGGGGTTTGGAGACCCATCCACATCATTGGTCGGCTCCCCCGAGCTGTCGCAAAACCGGTTCGTGTTGTTGCTCAACTGTAAAACGCGCTGGATCATGTCGAGACGATTGCGTTTTTGCGTGCTGCGCGTATACCGATTCTGACCGCCGGCCCCATCATATTCTAAAAGCACGAGACGCGTTCCGCCGGGTCCGCCCTTGGAAAACGAGAACATCTGCAGGTCATCCAGGAGCCCCGGCTTGGGCCCTGAAGATACAGCATTGTGCGTCAGGTCCAAATCGCCCTTCTGCTGATCTATGACCTTCACCTGGGTCACAACGCCGGAACTGTTGTAGGAGGCCTTGAGCGTGACTTCTTCCTTGAAATCTCTGTCGACATCCAAAACCGTGTTTTTATTTTTGGAGACTTCGTCGTCATTGTTATAGACCACCAAAAAATCGCCGTAAGAAGTGGAATACGGCGGGGTCTCGCTGGAACGGTTGGGGTCGAATCCCTTGACCAGATACCACTGCCAGCCGAAATAATTCCGTGTGGGATTGCCTTGAGAGGCCGGTCCGGGTACAGGCACGCCCGATTGCCAGCGGTCGAGATCAAAGCGGGCATTGGCCCCCAAATTTTTGGAAGGATCACAGATTCTTTTTAACGCACTTGTGCAGGAAAGTTTTGGGTCTAAGGGGGGGCCGATATTAACATTGTTATCCGCGCAGCAAAACTCATTTTTATCTTCATCAGCCATGTAATTGGGGACGATCCGATAAAATAAACGGCAACCGACATACTGGTTCACCGAGTTGACTGTTCGGTAAGCACACTGCGGGTCCCACTCGGTGGTGCAGTTTCCCGGCCAACAGCCGGGCGGCTGATCCAGACCGTTATATGTTCTATAAGCCGCGATGGTCAAAGGGAAAAATTGCCCGTTGATGTAGAGGTCCACACGGGGAAGTTCACTGTCGATGCCGAATGTGGGGGGCTGGAAAAATTCCCGGGTATGAGAACCTGTCCCGCTGATAATGACCGGGAACCGCGACAGGGGGCCGTATTTGTCGGAAGAAGGAGAAAGCCTGTCCTCGATAATAAGGACACTGCCTACGTTACGCGCGGGAGAGCCGGCTTCTGAAGAGAGATAAGATTTTGTCAGGGCCAAGCGCATGGCCCGGTAAGCCTGGTTCTGGGCCAAATTGGACGTATGCGCCTGACGGACCATGATCCCGATGATGAACATCAAGACCGCGCCGAAGATGGCGAGTTCGACCGCTGTCTGAGCGCGGAAATATTTTAGGTTCATTAATAGGCCCCCACGGCCATATAACCGTTCTTGGTCTCAATGGAGTTGCTGGCATCGGTCCGGAACGTCCACACTCCACCCTGAACATTGTATACGGAAACAGTGGTCACCGAATTGCTTTCTAAAATATGTTTGATCGAGGCATTCGCGTAGCGCGGATCGTACTGGTCGCCGACCTCATCGACGGCCGCCCGCCAGCGGCCCTGGAAACCGCGCTTGATATAATTGCCCGAGGCCAATAAAGCGCCCATGATGATGATCAGTAGGACCGCGTATTCTATCGTTGTCTGTCCTTTTTTTCTGAACATTTTTTTCCTGCCGATCTTTACTCTTTGCTCTTACCGCGGCGTGAACCCGGCATTCAAGAAAGAGAACGAATCGACCACCATGCGGTCATCGTGCACATAATTGACAACGCCTAAAAGTTCCCGCCGCTCTTTGGATAGTTTACTGCGGTCCTTGGTGGTGGAATTGACCAAGTGCCCGCTATCGTCAAAAGCCTGTTCGGAATTCTTCTGGATCCCGATCTGGTCCGCGGCTACCCTGACCAAACCCTGAACACCGCGGCGTATATAGGTCGACATCGCAACAAGCACCAGCAGCACAATGGTAATCAGCGAAACATATTCCATGATCGTTTGCCCCTGCCGCTTATGTGAAAGAAAATTCTTCATCCTTTATTGGGCCTGTCCGGGTGGCGCCTGGCTGCTGACCGTTGTGGCCATGGTCCTTTCATCAAGGGTCTCGCGGTAAATACCGCTGGTCGCTCCGGGCAACAATTGCTTGACATTATCTTCCAGAACGTGGACCTGGGAAAGGCGGTTCCCGTAATACGGTTCATATTGCTTCCACAGGATCCCATTAAAGGTCCTGACGATGTCCCCTTGAGGCGTTCCGAGGTCCAAATAACTGTAGTCCCGGATCGTTTGGATCGTTGCTTGGCCGGCGTCCCGAATGCGCCCTTGGAGCCCGCGCTTGACATACACGGTCAACGCGGTAATGGCACCCACGACAATAAAGAGGGTCAGGACATATTCGCCCGTTATTTGCCCGATCCTTTTATGTCTTTGCCTGAACATAGTTATATTTATATATAAATTATAACGTACAACTTTTAAAATACACAGGTTTTAAAACAAATTTTTGGGGCTTAAAGAAGATATGGCTTACCCGGTAATCCTCTCCCCCGAGTAAGCCATATCTTTGAACAGCATTGGAGAATCTTAAAACTATGTATTACTTACCCCAGAAGTCGTTGTCAACGTCGATCATGTTCTGGGAGTATACTTCTGTCGTCTGATCTGCTTCGATCATCTGAGACCGTGTAACACCGCTGGCAAAACTTTCCTGGGTCTTGCTGTTGGTGGTCATGGTCTTTCGATAATTGGTGCTGCCCGGCTTGAACTGCTGGCCGATATCATCGGTGGCTTGGCGCAGACGGCCCTGCACACCGCGTTTAATATAGACTTGAATAGTCAACAAAGCACCGATGACGATGATGATCAGGATCGCATACTCCAGGGTGCTCTGGGCTCTTTTGTTTTTCAAGAATTTATACATTGATATTCCTCCTTATACCATCTTTGCGATTGAATGTGATGCATTAGATACCGTTGACCAAACCAAAAGAGGTTTGATAAGCCTGCTCTTGGAAGCCGCCCTTGGCGCGGCCGCGTTGCGTGTTCCCCACGCGGGAAACCTCATTGATACCCAAGCCTTCTTCTTCGAATCCAGTACGGGTGATCTCGTAATTGCTGGATAAGTAGTAAGGCTCATATTGCGAGGTGGTTCCCAACGCAGTAGTTTGGCCTACCAAATAATCTGATGCGCCGCGAATTCTAGCCTGCAAAGTACGCTGGGCATACGTCTGCATGGCAATGACCGCAGCAACGACTAAAGCAATAAGCAGAGCATACTCTGCTGTATTCTGCGCTTTTTTATTTTTAACTAACTTTCTAAACATGTTGTTTCCTCCTTAAAAGTTAAGCAAGAATTAACGTTAATTTTTCTACACCTTACGGCGCAGGCGGTTGGGAGGTGGCCAGACGTCCTGCCATATTGATCATCTGGTTGGTGCCCGTTTTCAAAGTCTGGTTCAATGACTGTGAAAACACGCCAGTCGTAGGGTTAAGAAAAATAACGAAAATCGCTATAATAGCGGCGACCAAGATAATGTACTCTAACGTAACTTGGCCTTTCTTTTTCTTAGTTTGCAGTTTTACCATTATAAGTTCCTCCTTGAACTATAAAAACGGCGTTAGCTTAAATCAGTTTAATCTTCGAATTCCGTTTGAATCATCTGCTGGGTTGCTTGCACAGAACGAAACACGTAGGTACTCATGGCGATCATGGCCAATGAGATGACGCCAACGATAACGACATATTCCATTAGGCTTTGTCCGTACATCGTTTTGAAACGTTTTTTCATCGTTTTCGTGGCCTACCTTACGTGCTGCAGCTTGATTCGTGCCCAAAGGCTCGCGGCAACCAGTGCGAGCTGGAACCACTACGGGCTTCTATGGCCGGGTTTCCCGGGCCTCTGACTTGCTCTCGCGAG